>NZ_JBIBAF010000002.1:571631-605281 GCF_042899705.1 Streptomyces sp. NPDC013187
CGTGGAGCTCGGCGCGAAGGTCGAGCTGCCCGGCAAGGCGCTCGGGTAGTTCCGCATCGCACACGCCGAGGGGCGGCCACCTGGATCCAGGTGGCCGCCCCTCGGCGTTTCATGCGGCTCTGCTTGGCGCGCCCCGAAGGGGCGCGGGGAACTGCGCGACCGGCCACAGGCGGCCCGCAGTTGCCCACGGCGCACGCAACGGGCCGCTTACTTACCCTTGGCCGCTTCCTTGAGCTTCGAGCCCGCGGAGACCTTCACGCTGTAACCGGCGGGGATCTGGATGGGCTCGCCGGTCTGCGGGTTGCGGGCGGTGCGAGCGGCACGGTGGGTGCGCTCGAAGGTCAGGAAGCCGGGGATCGTGACCTTCTCGTCGCCCTTGGAGACGATGTCGCCGACGACGTCGGCGAACGCGGCCAGCACGGCGTCGGCGTCCTTGCGAGTCACCTCGGCGCGGTCGGCCAGCGCGGCCACCAGCTCACTGCGGTTCATGTTCTTACTCCCGTGTTCATCTTGCCGTTGAGGCGTCAGATCGAAGCCGATGCTGCCAGGGTCCTCGATGAGTCCCCGGACCCGGGTCCGTCGTCAGACCCTCGCGCCCAGGGACGCATCCTGCCCCTACCTGCGGCGGGAAAGCCAATCCGGCACCCGCAGGAGTCGTGAGAACACCCTTGGGGAGTCACACGAAAAGAGGGCCTGAGCCTTGCGCCACGATAGCTGCGCTGCTGACAGGGGTCTTGCGACGCGCCGGGTTCCCGGCGGCCGTGGGGTTACTCACAGTCCGGGGAGCCGACGCCCCCGGGCTCCCGCAGGGGCCCGGGCGGTCCGGGCCTCAGACGCCGGCCGTGCTGCCCGCCGTCGCGCCGGCCGCCTTGGCGGCCTCCCGCACGGCGCCGGCGACCGCGCCCGCGACCTTGTCGTTGAAGACGCTCGGAATGATGTAGTTCGGGTTCAGCTCGTCCTCGGTCACCACGTCCGCGAGGGCCGTCGCGGCGGCCAGCATCATCTCGGTGTTGACGGTGCGGGACTGCGCGTCGAGCAGACCGCGGAAGACACCCGGGAAGACCAGCACGTTGTTGATCTGGTTCGGGAAGTCCGAGCGGCCGGTGGCGACAACGGCCGCGGTCTGGCGGGCGATTGCCGGGTCGACCTCGGGGTCCGGGTTCGCAAGCGCGAACACGATGGCGTCCTCGGCCATGGCGGCCACGTCGTCGCCGTCGAGGACGTTCGGGGCGGAGACGCCGATGAAGACGTCGGCGCCGCGCACGGCCTCCTTGAGCGTGCCCGTGAGGCCCTCGGGGTTGGTGTTGTCGGCGATCCAGCGCAGCGCCGAGTCCGGGGCGGCGTCCACGAGGTCCTCGCGGCCCGCGTGGACGACGCCGTGGATGTCGGCGACGACGGCGTTCTTGACGCCCGCGGCGAGCAGCAGCTTCAGGATGGCCGTACCGGCCGCGCCGGCGCCGGACATGACGACGCGGATGTTCTCCATCGCCTTGCCGGCGACGCGCAGCGCGTTGGTCAGGGCGGCGAGGACGACGATCGCGGTGCCGTGCTGGTCGTCGTGGAAGACGGGGATGTCGAGGGCCTCGCGCAGCCGGGCCTCGATCTCGAAGCAGCGCGGGGCGGAGATGTCCTCGAGGTTGATGCCCGCGAAGCCCGGGGCGATCGCCTTGACGATCTCGACGATCGCGTCGGTGTCCTGGGTGTCGAGGCAGATCGGCCAGGCGTCGATGCCGGCGAACCGCTTGAACAGGGCGGCCTTGCCCTCCATGACGGGCAGGGCGGCCTTGGGGCCGATGTTGCCCAGGCCCAGCACGGCGGAGCCGTCCGTCACGACCGCAACGGAGTTGCGCTTGATGGTGAGGCGGCGGGCGTCCTCGGGGTTCTCGGCGATCGCCATGCAGACGCGGGCCACGCCCGGGGTGTAGACCATGGACAGGTCGTCACGGTTGCGGATGGGGTGCTTGGACGCCATCTCGATCTTGCCGCCGAGGTGCATGAGGAAGGTCCGGTCCGAGACCTTGCCCAGGGTGACGCCCTCGATGCCGCGGAGTTCCTCGACGATCTCGTCCGCGTGCGCGGTCGACGTCGCCGCGATGGTGACGTCGATGCGGAGCTTCTCGTGACCGGACGCGGTGACGTCGAGGCCGGTCACCGAGCCTCCGGAGGACTCCACGGCGGTGGTGAGCTGCGAGACGGCGGTTCCGCTCGCGGGCACCTCCAGCCGGACCGTCATCGAGTAGGAGACGCTGGGCGCCGTTGCCATGGCCGACTTCCTCTGCTTTCACCTGACGCTGAGTTGTGCCGTCCGATCGTCGCACCTACCGCTGAGTAGCAGGTAGCCGCCCTCGATTGCGAACGTTTTGTTCGCGGAATGGGGCAGCAAAAAGAGACCCACGTCACGTGGACGTGGGTCTCTTCATAAGTAAGTGGCACCGACCCGCCATGCTCGCCTCGCGGCAAGTGGTCGCTCGTAGCGACGAAGGTTGGGCCCGGGGGCTTGGATCGAGCCGGTGCCACATCCAGGCTAACAAACAGATCCCGTAAGGCCATTCCCGTATCGGTAGTTCATTTCGCCGGCAAGTGGGTATCGGGCCTCAGTCCCTGAGCAGGTCCGCAACTCCCGCCGCGTCGGGCTCGTCCCGGTCGGCCGAGACGACCGTGAGCTGCTGGGTGGCCCGGGTCAGCGCGACATAGAGGACGCGCAGTCCGGCCGGGGACTCGTCGGCGATCTCCGCCGGGGAGACCACGACCGTCGCGTCGTACTCCAGGCCCTTGGCCTCCAGGCTGCCGAGGGCCACGACCCGGTCGCCGAGGCCGGCGAGCCAGCGGCGGGCCTCCTCGCGGCGCTGCATGGCGACGACCACGCCGACCGTGCCGTCGACGCGTTCCAGCAGCCGGGCCGCCTCGTCGCGGACGGTGGCGCCCAGCGTGTCCTCCACAACGGTGAAGCGGGGTTCGACGCCGGTGGAGCGGACCGCCTTCGGTGACACCGAGCCGGGCATGGCGAGGGCGAGGACCTTCGAGGCCAGGTCGGCGATCTCGGCCGGGTTGCGGTAGTTCACCGTGAGTTCGAAGCGGCGGCGGGGGCGGGTGCCGAGGGCCTCGTCGCGAGCCTCGGCGGCCTCGTCCGGGTCGGACCAGGAGGACTGGGCCGGGTCGCCGACGACCGTCCAGGTGGCGTGCCGGCCGCGGCGGCCGACCATGCGCCACTGCATCGGGGTGAGGTCCTGCGCCTCGTCGACGATGACGTGGGCGTACTCGACGCGTTCCTGCGCGAGGCGTTCGGCGCGCTCGCGCTGCGACTCCTCGCGCACCGGCATCAGCTCCTCCAGGCCGGTGAGCTGGTCGAGCGGGTCGAGTTCGCGCTTCCGGCGGGGGCGGGCCGGGGCGCCGAGGACGGCCTGGAGCTCGTCGAGCAGGGCGATGTCGTGCACCGAGCGGCCCTCGCGCTTGAGGGACCGGGCCACCTTGCGGACCTCGCCGGGGTTGAGGATGCGCCGGGCCCAGCGGCCGAGGCGGCGTTCGTCGGCCATGGCGTCCAGGACGGCCGCCGGGGTCAGCTCCGGCCACCAGGCGTCGAGGAAGGCGATGAAGGCGTCCTCGGAGGTGATGTCCTCGTCGAAGGAGGAGCGCAGCTCGGCCGCGAGTTCGGGGTCGCTGTGCCGGCCGGCCGCGCCGGACCGCTCCCACAGGGCGTCCAGGAGGAGCTTGCGGGCGCGCGGGCGCAGCAGGTTCACGGGAGCGGTGCCGCCGAGGGCGGAGCGGCGGATGCCGTCCAGTTCCCCGGCTTCCAGCTCCAGGCGGCGGCCGAAGGCGACCACGCGCAGCCGCTCCGGCGGATCGTTCAGCTCCAGGGCGCCGCGCGCGGCCTTCCGCAGCACCTTGAGCATGCGGGAGGAGCCCTTGGCGCGGGCCACGGACGGTGAGTCGTAGACCGTGGCCTCGCTGCCCTCGACCAGGGAGCCGATGGCGCGGATGGCGACCTGGCCCTCTTCGCCGAGGGAGGGCAGCACGCCCTCGGTGTAGGCGACGAGCAGCGGGGTGGGCGAGACGATCAGGATGCCGCCCGCGTAGCGGCGCCGGTCCTGGTAGAGGAGGTAGGCGGCGCGGTGCAGGGCGACGGCGGTCTTGCCGGTGCCCGGGCCGCCCTCGACGTACGTCACGGAGGCGGCGGGGGCGCGGATGACCAGGTCCTGCTCGGCCTGGATGGAGGCGACGATGTCGCGCATGGTGTGGCTGCGGGCCTGGCCGAGCGCGGCCATCAGGGCGCCGTCGCCGATGACGGGCAGTTCGTCGCCGTCGAGGTACGCCGTCAGCTCGGGGCGCATCAGGTCGTCCTCGACGCCCAGGACCCGGCGGCCCTTGGAGCGGATGACACGGCGCCGGACGACGCGGCCGGGGTCGACCGGGGTGGAGCGGTAGAAGGGTGCGGCGGCCGGGGCCCGCCAGTCGATGACCAGCGGCGCGTAGTCCCGGTCGAGGACGCCGATGCGGCCGATGTGCAGGGTCTCGGCGATGTCGGCGGTGTTGTCGGGGCGCACGGCGCCCTCCGCCGGCTCGATGGCGGTGTACGCCCCGTCGGGGCCCTTCTTGCCGTCCTTGCCGGTCAGGAGGTCGATCCGGCCGAAGAGGAAGTCCTCGAACTCGTTGTTGAGCCGGCTGAGGTGGATGCCCGCGCGGAAGACCTGGGCGTCCCGCTCGGCGAGTGCGCCGGGGGTGCCGACCTGCCCGCGCCGGGCCGCGTCCTGCATCAGGAACTCCGCCTCGTGGATCTTCTCCTCGAGGCGCCGGTACACCCGGTCCAGGTGTTCCTGTTCGACGTGGATCTCCCGGTCACGAACCGAATCGTGCACCGAACCGACCGCGCCTTGTCTGTGAGCCTGAGCGGCCACCGGGCCCCCTTCTGACGTGCTGGGCAGCCGTCAACCGTACGCGAAGGGGACCCCTGGAAGCTACGGGCCGGCTGGCAGACGCGGGACCTGTTGCCCCAATGGCGCCCGCCGGGCCGCCGAACGGCCCTACGCGTCGACCTCGACCAGCCGCTTGCCGTCGAAGGTGACGACCTCGAAGTGGTCGATCTCGTTCGGCTCGAAGGCGGCGCCGCCCTGGACGTACAGGGGCTCCTTGGCCTTGTCGGACTTGGCGTCCGGGAGGCCGTAGCCCCACTCCGGGACGGACCAGGAGGACAGGGTCTCGCGCTCGCCGTTCTTGCCCACCGCGACGAGGGCGCACTTGAGCGGGCCCTTGACGTTCTTCAGCTCCAGGACCATGCCCGTGCCCCAGTCCTTCTTCTGGAGGGCGACGGTGGCGGAGACCTTGGTGTTCGGGTCGGTGGCGGTGATCTTGTCGGAGATGCCCTCGAAGGCGGCCTTCGCGGGGCTCGCCGCGAGCGGGCGGTTCTCGGCTCCGCCGCTGCCGTCGCCGCCGTTCGTCGCGACCGCGACGAAGGGGCCGCCGATGATCAGCGCGCCGGCCGCGGCCACCATGTAGAAGCTGCGGCGGCGCTTCTGGGCGCGGCGGTCGGCGACCTCGTCGACCAGCTTCTCCACCAGGCGCGGCCGGGGCTTCGCGGACAGGGAATCGCCGATCGCGGGTGTGCTGCCGGAGCCGGGCAGATCGGCGAGGGCGGCGAGCATCGGCTCCATGCCGGCCAGTTCGTCGAGCTGCTGGGCGCACCATTCACAGGTGGCGAGGTGGGCTTCGAATGCGGTTGCTTCGGCGTCGTCGAGGATGCCGAGGGCGTAGGCGCCGACGGTCTCGTGCTCGTTCGGCACCGGAGATTCCTGCATGGGGCCAGACATACCCATGCCTCCCGTACCGAACCCTTGGTTACCCCCGTAAACACTCATCACGCCGTCACCCCCCGCTCCTCCAGTGCGAGCTTCATCGAACGCAGGGCGTAGAAGACCCTGGAGCGGACGGTGCCGCTGGGTATGCCCAGGGTCTCGGCCGCCTCATTGACGGTACGCCCCTTGAAGTACGTCTCGACGAGCACCTCCCGGTGGGCGGGGGTCAGGTCGTCGAGTGCGTCCGAGAGAGTCATCAGCCACAGCGCCTTGTCGATCTCGTCCTCCGCGGGGATGACCTCCAGCGGCGACGGGTCGACCTCCTGCGGCCGGGCCTGCCGGCTGCGGTGGCCGTCGATGACGATGCGCCGGGCGACCGTCACCAGCCAGGGGCGTACCGATCCGGTCGCTCTGTTGAGCTGACCGGCGTTCTTCCAGGCACGGATGAGCGTCTCCTGCACGACGTCCTCGGCGCGCTGCCGGTCTCCGGCGACCAGGCGCAGGACGTATGCCAGCAGGGGTCCGGCGTGTTCGCGATAGAGCGCACGCATCAGCTCCTCATCGGGTTCCGAGGGCTGGGACATGCGATGTCGGGCCCTCGGTGCACGTTCATTGGCCACGACGGAATCTTTGCGCACGCCCACCTCCGGTGTCCGGGGGTTCCCCCAGTCGGTCGCTCCACATGCCGTACGGAAACGAGCGGTTGGGCGTTCAAAGAGACCCGACAGTTTTCTTCAAGATGACGTGACGAGCGGGACATGGGGTCACATTCCCACCCCGCGTTCTTTACATTTCCGCCACATCGGCAAGATCAAGCCAGGCCTTCCCTACGGTGGCGTAGGTAAACGGCATGTAATCGAAATCACTTCACCACCGCGGTCGCAGAAGTAGCATTTAGGACAAGGGAATTGAGTGCACGGACCACTCAATTCCGTTTCACGCGCGGGCGAGTGCCGCGCGGCGGCGATGCCGGGCGACGCGTTCGCGGTTCCCGCAGACCTCACTGGAGCACCAGCGCCTCCTGCGTCCGCGGGAGGTGTCGAGGTACACGATGGGGCAGTTGTCCCCTTCGCACTGGCGCAGGGCCGCGCGGGCGACGGGGTCGGTGAGCAGGTCCACGGCGTCCCGGGCGACGGCCGCGAGCAGGGCGGCACAGCCGGGCGGGCCGTCCAGCCTTCGCAGCAGCCGGCCGTCTTCGCCGCGGACCGCGCGGGGTGCCGGGGGCGCGGTGCGGGCCAGGTCGTTCACGCGGGCGAGGGCCAGGTCGTACGTCGCCACTCCGGGTCTCGGCCTGCAGCGCACCAACCGGTCGACCTGGGCGCGCAGTTCACGGAAGGCGAGCAGCCAGCCGGTGTCGGCGTGGGCCAGGTCGGTGTCCGCCGGGACGAGCCCGGAGCCGGTGATCCAGGCGCGCAGCACGTCCACGGAGTCGAGCCGTTCCTCGGGGTGCGTGGTGGTCAGCAGGTCCAGGCAGATCCGCCCGGTGTCGAAGCGCAGCTCGTTGGAGGCCGTGGCCGTGCTCAGTGCCATGTGCCTGTCACCGCCTAGGGGTTCACCCCGGTCGCGAGGGCTTCGGTGAGACGCCGGTGAGAGGGCCGGTGGACCGCTCCCTCTTACAGTGCCTGCCCGCCACGACTCCGGAAACCCCCCGCGCACACGCCGACGCGACGGGTGCCCCGACCGGCCGCCACCGCGCGGACACACCCCCGGGCCGGGCCACTGCGCGGCGTCCCGCTCGGGATCGGCCGACAGAGGCGGATTCCGGCTCAACCCCCGGACGGGCTCACGCGTCCGCGTACTTCGTCTCCGCGCTCGGGTCCAGGGCCAGGCGGTAGCCCCGCTTGACCACCGTCTGGATCAGCTTGGGGGTGCCGAGAGCCGTGCGCAGGCGGGCCATGGCGGTCTCCACCGCGTGTTCGTCGCGGCCGGAGCCGGGAAGGGCCCGCAGGAGGTCCGCGCGGGCGACGACCCAGCCGGGGCGGCGGGAGAGGGCGCGCAGAAGGGCCATGCCGGCGGGCGGGACGGGTTTGAGGGCACCGTCCACCACGACGGCGTGGCCGCGGATCTCCACACGGTGCCCGGCGACGGGCAACGAGCGGGCCCGCGCGGGCAGTTCCTGGCAGAGGATCTGGACCAGAGGGCCGAGCCGGAAGCGTTCGGGCTGGATCGTGTCGATGCCGCGGGACTGCAGGGGCAGGGCGGTGACCGGGCCCACGCAGGCCGGCAGGACGTCGTGGCTCAGGGCCGCCAGCACCTCGTCGAGCAGTCCGCGGTCCTTCGCACGGGAGAGGAGGGAGGCCGCGGCCGGGGCACTGGTGAAGGTGACCGCGTCCAGGGCCCGGGCGACGGTCGCGTCCAGCAGACGGTCGACCGGGGTGATGTCCTCCGGCGGCATCCAGCGGTAGACGGGCACCCCGACCACCTCGGCCCCGCCCTCCCGCAGCGCCTCCACGAAGCCGGGCAGCGGCTCACCGTGCAGCTGGATGGCGATCCGCAGACCCTCGACCCCCTCCTCCAGGAGCCGGTCCAGCACCTCCGCCATGGACTCCGACGACGGCGACCACTCCTCGGTCAGCCCGGCGGCCCTGACCGCGCCCTTGACCTTGGGCCCGCGCGCCATGATCCGTACGCCGCCCAGCCGCGACAGCAACTCCTCCCCCAGCCCCCAGCCGTCGGCGGCCTCGACCCAGCCGCGGAAGCCGATCGCGGTCGTGGCCACGACGATGTCCGGCACCTGCTCGATGATGTCCTTCGTCGCGGCCAGCAGCTCGCTGTCGTCGGCGAGGGGCACGATCCGCAGGGCAGGGGCGTGCAGGACGGCGGCACCGCGTCGCTGCAGCAGCACCCCGAGCTCGTCGGCCCGGCGCGCGGCCGTCACACCTACGGTGAAACCCGCCAGGGGCCCGTGGTCCGGTCGCTGTTCTTCGTACATGGCTCTCGTCCCGCACTCGAGTCGTCGTACTTCGTGGGTACGGCGTACCTACATGCCGATCGAGCCTGTCAACGGCTCGTGACAGGCTCGGATCGGCGGGATGTCGCTGGTGTTACGTCAGACCTTGGCGTAGCTGAGCTGCGGCTCCGCGTCCGAGGTCGCCGTGACGGCGGGTACCCGGGGGGTCGTACGGCGAAGGTATACGGACCAGGTGACCGCGAAGCAGACCGCGTAGAAGGCGAGGAAGGCGACGAACGCCCCGGTGCCCGAACCGTAGGAGAGGAAGGACTGGCGGAAGGCGAGGTTGATGCCGACACCGCCGAGCGCGCCCACCGCGCCGATCAGGCCCATGGAGGCCCCGGACAGCCGCCGCCCGTACGCCGCCGCCGCCTCACCCTGCAGCCCCTTGGCCAAGGCCTTGTTCTGGAAGATGCCCGGGATCATCTTGAACGTCGAGCCGTTGCCGAGCCCGCTGAGCACGAACAGCACCACGAACGCCCCGGTGAACAGTGCCAGCGACTTCTCCATGGAGGCACCGATCAGGACCGCCGTGGCGACGCCCATGGCGACGTAGTTCCACAGGCTGATCTTCGCCCCGCCGTACTTGTCGGCCATCCAGCCGCCCAGGGGCCGGATCAGCGAGCCGAGGAGCGGACCGATGAAGGTGACGTACGCCGCCTCCAGCGGGGTGCGTCCGAACTGGTTCTGGAGGACCTGACCGAAGGCGAAGCTGTAGCCGATGAACGACCCGAACGTGCCGATGTAGAGGAAGGACATGATCCACGTGTGGCCGTCCCGCGCGGCGTCCTTGGCGGCACCGGTGTCGTTCTTGACGTTCTCCAGGTTGTCCATGAACAGCGCGGCCATGACGGCGGCTACGACGATCAGCGGGATGTAGATCCCGAGCAGCACGCGCGGCCCGCCGCCGGCGCCGATGATCCCGAGCGCGGCCAGCTGGATCACCGGTACGCCGATGTTGCCGCCGCCCGCGTTCAAGCCGAGGGCCCAGCCCTTCTTCCGCAGCGGGAAGAAGGCGTTGATGTTGGTCATGGAGGAGGCGAAGTTGCCGCCGCCGATGCCGGCGAGGAGGCCGACGAGGAGGAAGGTGGAGAAGGAGGTGCCCGGTTCCATCACGGTGAACGCGGCGACGGTCGGGACGAGGAGGAGGCCGGCGGAGATGATCGTCCAGTTCCGTCCGCCGAAGATCGCCACGGCGAAGGTGTAGGGGACGCGGACGACTGCGCCGACCAGCGTGACCATCGAGGTCAGCATGAACTTGTCGGCGGGGGTCAGTCCGTACTCCGGACCCATGAACAGCACCAGCACGGACCACAGGGTCCAGATCGAGAAGCCGATGTGCTCGGACAGCACGGAGAAGAAGAGGTTCCGGCGGGCGACCTTCTCCCCGGTCTCCTTCCAGAACGTCTCGTTCTCCGGGTCCCAGTGCCGGATCCAGCGTCCGCCCTTGCTCGGGGGTGCGGGTGCTGTGCCAGGACCTGTCATGACGCCTCCACTGTGCTCCGGGCTCGGTCGTACTTCGACTGACTGGTCCCGAAGGTAGGGAGGGCGCGTTTCCTGTCGTGTGGCACCGAGTGACCGCGAGGGAACTTTGCTCTCACCCCGGGCTCGGGCGGGATGAGAGGTTCCGGGAGGTTTCCGCTCAGTGCTGCGGAGGCTGCCCATGGGGGTTCTGCTGGGGGTGGGGCTGCTGGTACGGCTGGGCATACGGGCCCGGGGGCTGCGCACCGTAGGGGCCGGGCGCGGGCTGACCCGGGTAAGGGGCCTGCGCGGGCTGACCGGAGTAGGGAGCCTGCGCGGGCCGGCCGGGGTAGGGGGCTTGCGCGGGCTGACCACCGTAAGGAGCCTGCGCGGGCTGACCCGGGTAAGGGGCCTGCCCGGGCCCGCCGGGGTACGGTCCGGGTGCCGGCTGGGCGTACGGTCCGGGTGCCGGCTGGGCGTACGGCCCGGGCGTCTGCTGCCCGTAGGCCGCCGGCGCCCCCATCGCCGGACCCGGCACGGCCCCGTACGGCCCGCCCGCGAACGGGTTGCCCTGCCCGGGCTGCTGCGCCCCGGGCGGCAGATACCGCAGCCGCCCGTTCTCGTCGTGCACCGGCATGAAGCCCGCCGTCCGCAGCCGGGCCGCGAACTTGGCGTTGCGCTTGCGCGTCACCAGGAAACCGATGCCGAAGACCGCCATGAGCAGCAGCCACACCACACCGGCCGCGACGAAGTCGGAGGACTCGCCCCCGGAACGGAAGGCGAGGATCACACAGCCGACGGTGACGCCCAGGGCCCCGTACCCCATGCGCTTCTCGGCGCTCTTGCCGGTGAGGTCGAAGTTGATACGGGCCTTGAGGAGTTCGAACGCGTCCGGCACGAGGGGCGGCAGGGAGACGCCGTCCGCCGCATGGGGGTACTGCGCCCAGTTCTGCCCGGCCCGGGCCCGGGCCTGCGGGCTCGGATCGGGCACGAGCAGCATGATGAGCGCGCCGTTGCGGCCGCTGCTCTGGCGGACGTCGGCGTACTCGTAGCCGAACTGCTGGGCCACGAAGGCCAGCCGGGCGAGCTTCTTCACGGACGCCATCGGGCTGGTCAGCTCGACCGGTTCCCCGCTCGCCATCAGCCGCAGCATCTTCTGTGTCTGCCGCTTGCTCATTCCACCGCTCCCCCGGGCCACCCGTTCACAGACGCAACTCGGGCAGTTTTGCACACGGGCAAAGCCCCGGGGAACGGGCCTCCCCGCGCCGGCCCACCCCCTACCGCCGGCGCCTCCTGCTCTTGCCGCCGCGCCCGTTCGGCCACCACCGTGGCGATCGCTTCGCCGCGATGTCCTCGACCCAGCCGAACGTGAGGATCGCCGCGCCGATCAGCGGCCAGACCAGGGCGAACATCCAGAGGGTGTACGTGGTGTCCAGGGCGGACACCGCGCTGTCGCTCTGGAGGAACGGCAGCTCGTACAACAGGTCGAGGATCGGGACCGTGGCCATGATGAGGAGGTTGTGCCAGAGGTAGATCGTGACGGCGCGGTTGTTGGAGAGGGTCACGAGCTTGTCCCACCTGGCCAGGCGGCCGGGGAGTTCGCGCCAGGACGGGGAGTACTGGAGGAGGATCACCACGAATCCGAAGGACCAGGCCGCCTGGGCCAGGGGGATGTCGTTGAGGTCCCAGCCGTCGGGGCCCAGGTGGCCCGAGGCCCACCACAGGCCGAAGGCCATGAGCAGGGCCGCGCAGGAGATCGACAGGTAGCGGGGGATCCGCTTGAGCAGGCCCTCGTGGTGGGCGAAGCCCAGGACCCAGCAGCCGCCGTAGACCGCGAAGTCGGTCACCGCGTTGCCCGTCTCGCCGGGGATCTTCACCAGGCCCGTGCCGACGACCGCCGTGAGGCCCAGTGGTGCCAGCAGCGTCGGCCAGGGGGCCCGGCGGAACGCCCACAGCAGCAGCGGAGAGGCGATGACGAACCAGAGGTAGGCCCGCAGGTACCACAGCGGACCGGCCGCCTGCACCGCCCAGGTCTCCTCCAGCAGGCCGGACTTGGCTCCGAGGTGCCAGGGGAAGGGCGGTGCGCCGACGGGGAAGAAGTAGTTGGCCAGATCGACGAGGCCCCAGGCACCGCCGTGGTCCGGGTCCTTCAGCGGATTCCAGCCGGCCGCGAACATCATCGCCAGCACCACCGCGCCGAACACCCAGAGCGGGGGCAGGAGCCGGCGGATCCGGCCCCGGATCACACCGAGGGCCGGGCGGTCCAACGAGCGCGCCATCAGGGAGCCCGCCAGCGCGAACATCACACCCATCGACGGGAACAGCACCGTCAGCCACGCCCAGCCGAACAGGTGGTAGACGACGACACGGACCAGGGCGATCGAACGCAGCAGGTCGAGGTAGCGGTCACGGCCGCCGCCCTGGCGCGCCGGCGCGGCGGGGGCGGTCGCGGTGGCCGTTCCGCCCGCCGGTGCGGGGTCGGTCGTGCGCTGCTGTGGCATGCCGGGGGCCGCCGATGACGTGGGGATCGGGTTTCCGTGGGTCATGCCACCGGCCTCCGCTCGTCACTGCTCTGGGAACGTTGGCGCGGCACGGGGCCGCCGCCGGGCGCGTCGACCACACCGGTGCGCCGCAGCTTCTGCCAGCGCAGCCGGCCACCGGTGAGGGCGGTGATCCAGGACTGGAGCAGGACGACGTACATCAGCTGGCGGTACAGGATCTGCTGCAGAGGCAGCGAGACGAGGTGGGTCATGCGCTCACGATCGAGTCGGAAGGCGTAGGCCGCGCAGACCGCCTGGATCGCCAGAACGCCGAGCCACGCCAGGATCGTCTTCTGGGTGGGGCCGAACACGAGGCCGTAGATGAGGAACACGTCGATCAGCGGGGCCAGCAGGGGCGCCAGGACCATGAAGAGGGACACCAGCGGCAGGCCGACGCGGCCGAAGCGGCCCGAGGGGCCCTTGTCCACCAGGGCCCGGCGGTGCTTCCAGATGGCCTGCATGGTGCCGTACGACCAGCGGTAGCGCTGGGACCACAGCTGCTGGACCGTCTCCGGCGCCTCGGTCCAGGCACGGGCGTTCTCCGCGTAGACCACGCGCCAGCCGTCGCGGTGCAGGGCCATGGTGATGTCGGTGTCTTCTGCGAGCGTGTCGTCACTCATGCCGCCGACCCGTTCCAGCGCGCTGCGGCGGAAGGCTCCGACCGCGCCGGGGATCGTCGGCATGCAGCGCAGTACGTCGTACATCCGGCGGTCGAGGTTGAAGCCCATCACGTATTCGATGTGCTGCCAGGCGCCGATGAGGGTGTCCTTGTTCCCGACCTTGGCGTTGCCCGCCACCGCGCCCACGCGCGGGTCGCCGAAGGGCTGCACCAGTTCGCGCACGGTGGACGGTTCGAAGACCGTGTCACCGTCCATCATCACGATCAGGTCGTACCGGGCGTTGGCCACACCGCGGTTGAGCGCGGCCGGTTTGCCCGCGTTGAGCTGGCGGACGACCCGGACGTTCGGCAGTCCCATGGCCTCTACGATCCGTGACGTGCCGTCGGAGGAGCCGTCGTCGATGACGAGGACCTCGATGGGGTGATCACTCTCGGCGAGGGAACGGACCGTGTTCTCGATGCACTTGGCCTCGTTGTACGCCGGGACGAGAACCGACACCGGTTCGGTGATCGGCGCTCCCCAGCGGAAGCCGCGGCGGCGCACCCGGCGTGCGTGCACCCCGGAGAGCAGCAGCATCAGCACGAAACGGCCGATGACCAGGGTGCCGACGATCGAGAGTCCGACGACCAGCCCGTCGGTGAGGTGCTCCGAGGCCTGGACCAGGAAGATCCACGCCGCGCCCTTCCACCGGTCGAGGCCGGTGACCCGGGAGTGCGCGCTCGGGGCGTCGAGGGCCTCGGTGAGGTTGCTGAACTCGTAGCCCTGCTCGTGCAGGTCGGGCAGCATGCGGTCCAGTGCCTCGACGGTCTGGTGGCGGTCACCGCCGGAGTCGTGCATCAGGACGATCGCGCCCTTGCCGCCCTTGGGCGTGGCACGTCGGACGATCTCGGCGACGCCGGGCTTGCGCCAGTCCTCGCTGTCGGTGTTGTTGACGACGGTGATGTAGCCGCGGTCGCCGATGTACTCGGTCACCGGCCAGGACCTGTTGTCCATGGCGTCGGCGAAGGAGGAGTACGGCGGCCGGAAGAGGGAGGTACGGATGCCCGCCGCGCCCGAGAGCGCGAGCTGGTTCTGGGACAGTTCCCAGTCGATGCGCTTCTTGGACTGGTAGGACAGGTCGGGGTGGTTGAAGGTGTGCAGACCGACCTCGTGGCCTTCCTCGACCATACGCCGGACCAGGTCGGGGTAGCGCGAGGCCATGGTGCCGGTGACGAAGAAGACCGCGTGTGCGTCGTGCTTCTTCAGAACGTCCAGGACTTTCGGCGTCCAGATCGGGTCGGGGCCGTCGTCGAAGGTGAGCACCAGGTGGTGGTCGGGCACGGTCAGGCTCTCGGTGCGGCCGCTGCGGGCATCGATGACGGGCCCGCCGTTCATGATCTTCTCCGGCACCCGGTCGGTGGCGGCGGGCGGCCTGACCCGGTGGTCGGCGAGGACCTCGCTGTGCACGTATCCGCGCAGCATGAGCATCGCCCCCAGCGCGACGAGCACGAGCAGGGGCAGCAACAGACGCATGGGCAGGCGCCGGCGCCTGGAGCCGCCAGGGGCTCGGGACGCGGGCCCGGAACGGCGAGTACGGGATGCCATGGGTGGTGGTACTCCGGGTGGTGCGGGATGGGATGGCACGGGGACGGGGCGGGCGGACGGTGTGGCGGGCAGGTCCGGCCGGGCGGGGCCGTCGCGGCTGCGCGCGGTGTCCGCGACGGCCTCGGGGGTCTCGCCGCGTGAGCGGGGCGGGACAAGACGGAGCGGCTGATCGCGAGGTGGTCCCGGCTCGGAGGACTCGGGTCCTCCGGGCCGGCGGGATCCGGTGGGAGAGGTGCGCCCGGCCGGAAGCGGTGGTGCGGCGCCCGGAGCGGCGGGCGCCGCACGTGCGACGCGACCCGGACGGCGACGCGGTTCAGGCGACGACGCGACCCGGACGGCGACGCGGTCTAGGCGGCGGGTGTCTCGGCCGGCTGCGGTTCGGCCGGGGCCTCCGCGACGGGCTGCGGCTCGGCCGGCCCTTCTGCGACGGTGCCGCCGTCGCCACCGGTGCCCGTCGTCTCGGTGGGCTGCGGTGTGGCCTCGCCCGTGGGTGTCGGGTCGGTGACCGGTGTGGTCGGCGGGTCCGCCGGTTCGGTCGGGGCGGGGTCGGTGGCCTTGGTGCCCGGTTTCGGGGTGGTCCGGGTCGCGGCCGGCGAGGGCTCGGCGGAGGCGCCGGGGCGCGTGCCGGGGTCGACGCCGGTGTCGGGCGCGGCGGCGCTGGGGCCGGGCGCGGGCGCGGTGGCGTCGCCGGTCGCCGGGGTGCTCTCGGGCGCGGTGACGCCGGTCTCCGCGGTGTCTCCGGGCGGTGCCGACTCGGCGGTCAGCGGCGGGCTGTCGACCTCCTGCCCGGCCGGCGGGTTGTCCTCCCTGGTCGGTACGGGCAGCCAGGGGGCGTTGGAGTTGCCCGACATCAGCGTGGCGACGATGACGATGGCGTAGACCCCGCAGGCCACGGCGACGGCCATGCCGATCCGGCGGTAGCGGCGGCTGCGGCGGCCGGACTCGTCGACGAAGACGGGCCGGTCCGCGGGCGCCTCGGCGCCCGTGCCTTCCTCGGCCCGGCGCAGGAAGCCGTCCCCGAGCTGCACGGCGTCGAGCTGGACGGTGACCTCGTGCGGATCGTGGGTCTGCCCGTCCGTGTCGCCGGCGTGCTCCGACGGGCCGGCTTCCTCCTGCTCCTGCCAGGGGTCGCGGACCGAGGTCCGGCTCACCGTGGCGAACGAAGCGTCCTCACCGTCGCTCTGGCGGGGAATGCCGGCCAGTACCTCCGTCCCGGCGGGCAGCCGGTGGCCGGTCGTCCGGACGTCATGACCGGGGAGGACCTGCGTGGCTCTCCGGTTCCGGACTCTTCCGTCCGACGGGAGTTCCCCGGTAGTTGTAGCGGCCTCGGGCCACTCGGGTTGGGCGTCTTCTCGCCACTCTTTCACGCGCACGCACTTCCCCCCACGGGATGGTTCAGGTGCGCTTGACGACCTGAGCACCCGCCGTCGGACCGGGCCCCCACCCGTCCGAACGCACCCCTATTACCACACCGTGCTCAGGCGTTGAATGTAGCGCACGGGGAGGTTGTGTGTGAGCGCGGGTGTCGAATCGTGTCAGTCGTGAGACGTCATGAGGACATCGTCACCGGCCGGAATCCACCCTCCGGTGGGCCGCCGCAGCCACCCCTCCTCGGCGGCGAGCCGGGCCGCCGCCCGCCGCAGCGCGTCGAACGCGGGGTGGGTCAGGCCCTTGCGCCACACCAGGGAGACGGGGGACAGCGGGACCGGGTCGACCAGGGGCCGCACCACCGTCGACGGCAGGGCGGGGAAGTCCACCACGGCCAGGATCGGGTTGCGTGTTCTGGCCATGATCCGCTGGAACTCCTCGTCTCCGACGGCCAGCGGCGCGGGTGGCGCGATCTCGATGTTCCGGCCCTCGAACAGCAGGCGCGCGAGGCCGGTCCACTCGGGCGTGCGCGGATTGCCGGCGCCCGCGTAGACGCTCTCACCGGCCAGCTCGGCCAGCGGCACGGACTCCCGGGCGGCGAGCCGGTGGTCCTCGGGCAGTACGACCGCCATCGGCTCGAAGCGCACGGGCTGGTGGTCGAGTCCGGCCCGCAGCGCCGGGGCCAGTCCGGCGAACCGTCCGAACGACGCGTCCAGCCGGCCCGCGAGCAGTTCATTGGCGGCTCCGGTCAGGCCGCTCTCGTAACGGGCCATCAGCTCGTGCCGGCGGGCGAGTTCACGCGCCTCGTGCAGGACGCGGCGCGGTGTGACCAGGCCGGGGGAATTGAGGTCGACCAGCAGCGGCCGGGCCTGGCCGAATGCGGCGAGCAGCTCGTCCTGGGCCCGGAGCACCCGGCGGGCGTACGGCAACAGCCGCTCCCCTTCGGGGGTGAGCGTCACCTGCCGGGTGGTCCGCACGAACAACTCGGCACCCAACTCCCGCTCCAGCCGCCGCACGTCCCGGCTGAGCGCCTGCTGAGCCACGTGCAACCGCACCGCGGCACGCGTGAAGTGCAACTCCTCGGCAACGGTGACGAAGCCACGCAGCAGGCGAGGGTCGAGGTGGGCGGACATGCGGTGAACCTACAGCGCCCCACGGGCCGGGCAGGCGGGGGTGCCGGGTCGCCGGGGCACCGGGGTTGCGGGGGGGGACCGGTGGCAGGCGGGGGTGGCAGGGGGTGGGGGCACAGGCGGCACCGGCGACACGCGGGTGTGCCGGGGCCCCAGGACACCCGCCGCACGCAGCGGTGCCCGGGCCGCGGGACACCCGCCACACGCAGCGGTGCCCGGGCCGCAGGACACCCGCCACACGCAGCGGTGCCCGGGCCACCGGCCCGCTCAGGTGCCGATGTTCCCTTGGGGGGTGCCGCCCTGCCCCCTCCCGGGGTCCGCTGCCCCTGGGGCTTCCGGCCCCGTCCGCCCTTCCGCGCCCGCCGCGGGCGGAGCCTGGCCCACCCTGTGACGCGGCACCGACCGCATCGGCGGCCTGGTCAGGGTGATCTGGCGGACGACCTGCTGGAAGCACGCCAGGGCCGCGAGGCCGGGCAGGGCCGCCGCCGCGATGCCGAGGATCGTCCGGGGCGCCTGGACGACGCACAGCAGCACGGCGATGGACGAGAAGACCAGGACCACGCACCAGGAGTGCACGGCACGGCGCTGGTGCAGCGCGGCCCTCAGGACGGACAGGGAGCCCACCAGCCACGGCCCGTACACCAGCAGGGGCCACCAGGTGCGCAGCCCCCGCGCCGCCGGGGACACGGCGACCAGACGCAGCGGGTCGTAGGCGACGACGCCGCTCAGGAGGCTCACCGCGGAAGCGATGACGGCGGCCAGCGCCGCGACGAGGAGGCTCGTGGTGCGGAGCACGCCCGCGGCCTTGCGGGCCCGGACCTTGCGGTGCCGTCTCGGAACCTCCCGCACGGGCGGCAGTTCCTCGGTGATGTCCTGGAGGCGCCGCATGTGGGTCACGGGCGCGGGGGCCGGGGCCGGGGCCGCGGCGGGGGGCAGGTCCTCGTCACGGGGGGCGGGGACCCTCGCCTGCTCACCGAGTGCTTCCTCGAGGATGAACGCGAGTTCCTCAGCGGGGTCCCAGGTCGGGTCCGGGGGTGTCAGGGGTGTGATGAAATCGCGGGCCGGAGCCCGGTGCCGGCCGGTGCCCTCAACTTTGTCGTGCACGGCGCGCCCCGCTTATTCCGCGAGCGCGAAAGCAGGCCAATCCGTCGCACTGATCCACCGCCGGGCAAGATCCTTCTCCAGCGTGCTCATGGCGTCGATGAAGTCGCGCAGCACCGCCTCGGTCACCTGCAGCGTGACCGGGCAACCGCCTTTGGTGAGCGTCCCGTTGACTGTCGCCGACGAGTGCGCTGGAGCGGGAATGTAGGTGTACGGGCCGAGCGTTACCGCCCAGCCGTCTTTCCTGGTCGCCTCGGTCATGTCTCGACTAACCGTCGGCCTACTTCCGCGGATGCGCGGCAAACGAGTGAAGGAATTTCCCGAATGAGCATCTTTTCCATGCGCTATGAGGAGCATCAGTAATCTCCATATCTCTGTATGAAGAACAGGGAGCGAACGTTCCTCGCCATGATCTTTCGGCCTCGCACCGGTGATTCACAACCCAGGTGCGTGAGTGTGCGCCGAACAGGTGTTGGACCTCTTGATCGTCCCCGGGCGACGGTGGACGCATGCCCCGACTCTCCCCGTACCGCCGCCTGTTCCGCCTGCCGGGCGCCCGCGCGTTCACCGCCGGGAACCTCATCGCCCGCCTGCCGATGGGCATGTTCAGTGTCAGCGCGGTCGTGATGATCGCCGGAACCCGGGGCTCGTACGCCCTCGCCGGTGCCGTCACCGCGGCGGGACTCGCGGCGACCGCACTGGTCGCGCCGTGGGTCGCGCGGCTCGTCGACCGGCACGGCCAGGCCAGGGTGGCCCTGCCCGCCACGGTGATCGCCGTCCTGGGCTCGCTCTCCCTGCTGCTGTGCGTGCGCCACGACGCCCCCGACTGGACCCTGTTCGCCTCCTACGCCGCCACCGCCACGACCCCCAACACCGGCGGCATGTCCCGGGCCCGCTGGGCGCATCTGCTGGCCGGTGACCCGAAGGCGCTGCACACCGCCAACTCCTTCGAGCAGGCGGCGGACGAGCTGTGCTTCATGCTGGGGCCGGTGCTCGCGGCCTTCCTGTGCGGGACGTTCTTCCCCGAGGCCGGCACGTTGGCCGGCGCGGTGCTGCTGCTGACCGGCATGGTCCTGTTCACGACCCGGCGCGCGACGGAGCCCCCGGTCCGCGCGCACATACCCGGCAAGGCGCCCCTGCGCGCCCCCGGGATCCCTCCGCTGCTCGCGGTCTGCCTGGCGATGGGTGGCGTCTTCGGCGCGACGGAGGTCGTCACCCTGGCCTTCGCCGACGCGCAGGGGCGGCAGTCGGTGGCCGGTGCCGTGCTCGCGCTCCAGGCCGCGGGCTCCTGTGCGGCGGGCCTGCTGTACGGCGCCGTGAAGCCCACCGGCCCGGCCGCGGCCCGGTTGCCCCGGTGCGTGGCCGCGATGGCCGCACTGCTGACCCTGCCCCTGCTGGCCGCGGCCCTCACCGGTTCGCTCCTCCTGCTGGCGGCCGCGCTGCTGGTCGCCGGGATGGCGACGGCCCCGACGATGGTCACGACCATGTCGCTGGTCCAGGAGCGCACTCCCGAGGGCCGCCTGAACGAGGGCATGAGCCTCGCGGTGACCGGCCTGCTCGGCGGCATCGCCTGGGGCAGCGCGCTCGGCGGCTGGATGGTGGAGCACCTCTCCCCGACGGCGGGTTACGCGATCCCGGTGACGGCGGCGGCCATGACCCTGGTCTTGTCGCTGCCCACTGCTTCGAATCGCTTCACCAAGATCCTCACGCCCCATTGACGCCCTCACGCCTCCCGCTTACGTTCGATCGTCGAAGCGCTTCGACAACGGGTGCCGGGAGAGTAGGGACGCTCACATGAAGTTCACCGACGGCTACTGGCTCCTGCGCGAGGGCGTCACCGCGGCCCACCCGGCCGAGGCCCTCGACGTCACCGAGGCGGACGGCGCCCTGGAGATCCACGCGCCGACCCGGCCCATCCGCTCCCGCGGCGACCTGATGACCGGCCCGGTGTTCACCGTCAGGGCGCACTCCCCCATGCCGGACGTCATCGGCGTGACCCTGACGCACTTCACCGGCGGGCCGCCCCCGGACCCCGAGTTCGAGCTCACGACGTCGGACACCACCGCGGAGATCTCGTACGGCGACGAGCACGCGACGCTGACCTCCGGCGACCTGTCGGTCCGGGTTGCCCGGGGCGGTCCGTGGCAGGTCGAATTCCTCGCGCGCGGCCGTACCCTCACCCGCAGCGGCCACAAGAACGCGGGCCTCATGCGGGACGCCTCCGGCGCGCACCACCTGCGCGAACAACTGGTCCTGACGGTCGGCACGTCCGTCTACGGCCTCGGGGAGCGCTTCGGCCCGCTGGTGAAGAACGGGCAGGTCGTCGACATCTGGCAGGCCGACGGCGGCACGTGCAGCGAACAGGCCTACAAGAACGTGCCGTTCTACCTCACGGACGCCGGCTACGGCGTCTTCGTCGACCACCCGGGCCGGGTGTCCTTCGAGGTCGCCTCGGAGGTGGTCTCCCGGGTGCAGTTCAGCGCGGAGACCCAGGAGCTGACGTACTACGTCATCCACGGCCCCACCCCGAAGGACATCCTGCGCAGGTACACGGCCCTGACCGGCCGCCCGGCCCTGCCGCCCGCCTGGTCGTTCGGCCTGTGGCTGTCGACGTCGTTCACCACCTCGTACGACGAGGAGACGGTGACGTCCTTCATCGAGGGCATGCGGGAGCGCGAACTGCCGCTGTCCGTCTTCCACTTCGACTGCTTCTGGATGCGGGAGTACCACTGGTGCGACTTTAGGTGGGACCCGCGGGTCTTCCCCGACCCGGAGGGCATGCTGGCCCGGCTGAAAGCCCGTGACCTGCGTGTCTCCGTCTGGATCAACCCGTACATCGCCCAGCGCTCCCCGCTGTTCGACGAGGGCAGGGCGCTCGGGCACCTGCTGAGGCGACCGGACGGCGGCGTCTGGCAGTGGGACATGTGGCAGCCCGGCATGGCCCTGGTCGACTTCACGTCACCGGCCGCCCGCGACTGGTACGCCGCCAAGCTGGAGGCGCTGCTCGCGCAGGGCGTCGACTGCTTCAAGACCGACTTCGGCGAGCGGGTGCCCCTCGACGTGGTCTGGTCCGACGGCTCGGACCCGGAGCGGATGCACAACTACTACACGTACCTGTACAACCGCACGGTCTTCGAGGTGCTGCGCAAGCACCGCGGTGAGCAGGAGGCCGTTGTCTTCGCCCGTTCGGCGACGGCGGGGAGCCAGCAGTTCCCCGTGCACTGGGGCGGCGACTGCGAGGCGACGTACGAGTCGATGGCGGAGTCGCTGCGCGGCGGGCTGTCCCTCGGCCTGTCGGGCTTCGGCTTCTGGAGCCATGACATCGGCGGCTTCGAGGGCACCCCCACACCCGCGCTGTTCAAGCGCTGGCTGGCCTTCGGTCTGCTCTCCTCGCACAGCCGACTGCACGGCAGCCGGTCGTACCGGGTCCCCTGGCAGTTCGACGAGGAGTCGGTCGACGTGGCCCGCCACTTCACCCGGCTGAAACTCCGCCTCATGCCCTACCTGTACGAGACGGCCCGCACGGCCCACACCGAGGGCCTGCCCGTGATGCGGGCCATGGTGCTGGAGTTCCCGGACGACCCGGGGTGCACCCATCTGGAACGGCAGTACATGCTCGGCCCCGATCTGCTGGTCGCCCCGGTGTTCAGCGACGAGGGCGAGGTCACGTACTACGTCCCGGAGGGCACCTGGACCCACTTCCTGACCGGCGAGACGGTGACGGGCCCGCGCTGGGTGCGCGAGCGGCACGGCTTCCTGAGCGCGCCGCTGCTGGTCCGGCCCGGCGCGGTGATCCCGGTCGGGGCGCGGGACGACCGCCCGGACTACGACCACGCCGACGGGGTGACCCTGCGGGCGTACGGTCTACGGCCCGGCGACGAGGTGACGGTGCCGGTCGGGGACGTGATCTTCACGGTCACCCGTGAGGGGAACACCCTGCGGGCGACGTGCGCCACCCCGGCAGCCGCCTGGAGCCTGGCCGCAGGCGACCGCGAGGTCCAGGCCCCGCCCGGCACGGGCTCCCTGACCCTGGAACTCGACCGGTGATCACGAACTGGACGACCCCATGACAAAGGCCCCGCCGCTTGGAAGCGGCGGGGCCTTTGCCCACATGGGATGAGTGGAGATGGCGGGAATCGAACCCGCGTCCAACGGTGCAGAATCAGGGCTTCTCCGTGTGCAGTCCGCTGCGATTTTCTCGGCCCCGGCGATCACGCGAACAAGTCGCCGACGGGCCCAGTCACTGTTTGATTTCCCATCGAACCCCGTGACCGGGCTCGATGGTTTAGTTCCCTAGCTTATGCCAGGATCCGGGTCGGGAACACTCCCGGGCTGACACCCATTAGGGTCCTTCAGTCACTGCTTATTAGGCAGCGAGGGCGAAGGACTGGGAATCGCGCTTGGTATTGGCGATTATTTTTTGCGACATATGGTTTACGAGATCATTGCCGCTTCCTCGACACGCTTCCCCTGCTTCGACAGCCGCTGTCGAAACCGATCATCCCCATGTTGTGTTGACAATCCCCTCCGGGGAGGGGCGCGCACCCGCTGTGGGGTGCAGGCACCATCGTACGTGACCAACGCAGGTCGGTGCCAGCGTATTCCCTACGCCCCGCGCTGCCTCCGCTTCACGGCCGCGATCGCACGGTCGGTCTCCCGGCGGTCCTGCTTCTCCCGCAGCGCCTGACGCTTGTCGTACTCCTTCTTGCCCTTCGCCAGCGCGATCTCGACCTTGGCCCGGCCGTCCTTGAAGTACAGCGCCAGGGGCACGATGGTGTGGCCCGTCTCGCTCGTCTTCGACGCCAGCTTGTCGATCTCCGCGCGGTGCAGCAGCAGCTTCCGCTTGCGCCGGGCGCTGTGGTTGGTCCACGTGCCCTGGCTGTACTCCGGCACGTGCACGTTGTACAGCCACGCCTCGTGCTGGTCCAGCTGCACGAAGCCGTCGACCAGCGACGCCCGTCCCTGGCGCAGGGACTTCACCTCGGTCCCGGTGAGGACCAGGCCGGCCTCGTAGGTGTCGATGATGAGGTAGTCGTGCCGCGCCTTCTTGTTCTGCGCGATCAGCTTGCGCCCTTTTTCCTTAGCCATAGTGCCGACCATTTTCGCACTACGGAGGGGCCCTGCGGAAAGTCGATTACGAGGAGCTCTCGAGGCCGCGCAGTACGGTGCCGGCCCGCTGGAGGGCGTCCTCGCCGGTCTCCAGGTCGGGCGTGATGCCCCGGCCGTCGACCCCGCGGCCGGAGGGGGTGCGGTAGTGCCCGACGGTCAGCTCCGCGACGGAGCCGTCGGGCAGCCGGCTGGGCATCTGGACCGAGCCCTTGCCGAAGGTGCGGGAGCCCACGACGAGCGCCCGTCCGCGGTCCTGCACCGCACCGGTGAGCAGCTCGGCCGCGCTCATCGTCCCGCCGTCCACGAGCGCGACCAGCGGTCTCGTGGTGTCCCCGCCGGACTCGGCGTGCAGGGCGCGCTGCTCGCCGTCGACGTCGTAGGTGGCGACCAGGCCGCCGTCGAGGAAGGCGGATGCGGCGGTCACGGCCTCGGTGACCAGGCCTCCGGAGTTGCCGCGCAGGTCGAGGACGATCCCGGCGCGGGGCGGGGTCCGGCGGACGGCTTCGCGGACCTGGCGGCCGGAGCCCTTGGTGAAGGTGTCGACCTTGATGACGGTGACGCGGCCCGCGAGTTCCCGGACGGTGACCGAGTCCGTGGACAGCTGGGCCCGGCGCACGGTTTCGGTCCACGCGCGACCGTCGCGCTCCAGACCGAGACGGACGGTGGTGCCAGCGGGGGCGTCGGTGGCGTCGCCGCGCAGTAAGGAGACGACCTCGGTGACGGGCCGGCCGTCGGTCTTCTGTCCGTCGACGGTGCGCAGCAGGTCTCCAGGACGGATCCCTGCGGTGGCGGCGGGCGACCCGGCGCGCACCCTCGTCACCTCGATACGGCCGTCCCGCTCGCTGCGGGCCCACAGGCCGACGCCGGTGTACTGGCCGTCCAGGGACTCCTCGAACTCCTCGTACTCGCCCGGGGAGTAGACGGCGCCCCAGCGGTCCCCGCTGCGGCTGACCGCGCGCTTCGCGGCCTGGATCGGGGACGTGCCGTCGGCCATGGCCTCCTCGGCGGCCCGGGCGACATCCGCGTGGTGTGCGGCCGAACCCGCCGAACGGACCTCCTGCGGCGCGGACTTCCCCTGACCCTGGGGCAGCGCCCCGGTGGCCGCACCGGCGACGAGCACGCTCGTGAACACCAACGTCAGGGCGGCCCCGCGACGGATGTGACGGGGCTGACAGAACGGGTCACGACCTGACATGCCGGTGAGTCTAGGACAAGCGGAAGGGCCGCACGGTCGGTTGACCGTACGGCCCCTCTTGGCATGCGTCACACCTTCAAGTACTTGCGCAGCGCGAAGAACGCGGCCAACGCGGGCATCAGGAGGCTCGTCGCGAGGATGAGCGGCAGCTTGGTGAGGACGGCGTCCCAGCCGATGAAGTTGATCAGTGTCAGCTGGTCGGCCAGGGCGAGTCCGTGGTCGATGAGGAAGTACCGGGCGAGCAGCAGGAATCCGCACGCGAGGGTGCCGCCGATGAGTCCGGCGACCGCGGCCTCCATGATGAACGGCGCCTGGATGTAGAAGCCGGAGGCGCCGACCAGCCGCATGATGCCGGTCTCACGTCGGCGGCTGAACGCCGAGACGCGCACGGTGTTGACGATCAGCATCAGCGCGACGACCAGCATCAGCGCCATCACCGCGCGGGCGGCCCAGTTCATGCCGTTCAGCAGCTTGAACAGATTGTCCAGAATGCCCTTTTGGTCCTGTACGGACTGCACGCCGTCCCGGCCGTTGAAGGCGGTGGCGATGACCTGGTACTTCTCCGGGTCCTTCAGCTTGATGCGGTACGACTCCTGCATCTGGTCCGGCGTGAGGGAGCTGGCGAGCGGGGAGTCGCCGAACTGCTCCTTGTAGTGCTTGTACGCCTGGTCCTGCGACTCGTACGTGACCGCCTGGACGACGTCCATCTTGTCGAGGTCGGCCTTGATCTGCTTCTTCTGGTCGTCGGTCACCGCGCCCTTGGCGCAGTTCGGGTCCGACTCGGCATCGCTCTTGTTGCAGAGGAAGATCGAGACGTTGACCTTGTCGTACCAGTAGCCCTTCATGGTGTTGACCTGGTCGCTCATCAGGAGCGACCCGCCGAACAGGGCGAGCGACAGGGCGACGGAGACGACGACCGCGAAGGTCATCGTCAGGTTGCGGCGGAGACCGACACCGATCTCCGACAGGACGAACTGGGCGCGCATGGCGACTGGTTATGCCTTTCCGTGGATCTCGGGTGCGGTATCAGTGCTGGTAGCCGTAGACACCGCGGGCCTGGTCGCGGACGAGGCGGCCCTTCTCCAGTTCGATGACGCGCTTGCGCATCTGGTCCACGATGTTCTGGTCGTGCGTGGCCATCACCACGGTCGTGCCCGTCCGGTTGATGCGGTCGAGCAGCTTCATGATGCCGACGGACGTCTGCGGGTCGAGGTTGCCTGTGGGCTCGTCGGCGATGAGCAGCTTGGGGCGGTTGACGAAGGCCCGCGCGATGGCGACGCGCTGCTGCTCACCACCGGACAGCTCGCCGGGCATCCGGTCCTCCTTGCCGCCGAGCCCGACGAGGTCGAGCACCTGCGGCACGGACTTGCGGATCTCGCCGCGCGACTTGCCGATGACCTCCTGCGCGAAGGCGACGTTCTCGCCGACCGTCTTGTTCGGCAGCAGGCGGAAGTCCTGGAACACCGTCCCCAGCTGGCGCCGCATCTGCGGGACCTTCCAGTTGGAGAGGCGGGCGAGGTCCTTGCCCAGAACGTGCACCTGACCGTGACTGCACCGCTCCTCGCGGAGGATCAGCCGCAGGAAGGTGGACTTTCCGGAGCCGGAGGACCCCACGAGAAAGACGAACTCGCCTTTCTCGACCTCCAGGGACACATCCCTGAGGGCGGGGCGGGTCTGCTTGGGGTAGACCTTGGAGACGTTGTCGAATCGGATCACGGATGCACCACGGGTCGCCGGGGGTAGATGAGCGTGACCATACGCGAACCGGGTGGGGCACCGCAGTCACCGACCGTGGTTGCGCCATGGATGTGCCGTTTTGTTCCGAGCGTCGAGGGGCGCGGGCGGATTGTGCGTACCACCACAGAAAACGCTCAGCCGCGCGACGGCCGACGGAACCTGGCAAAGTGGAGGGGGAACATTCCCGCCCCCACGGACGTTGAACACGTGGAACCGGCGCAAGGAGGGCAAGCGCATGACGTACGACCGGCTGGTGTGCGCGAACTGCGCGTCCCCCGTGAACGAGGGCCGCTGCCCCGTGTGCCGCGCGAACCGTGAGCGGATGCAGCAGGAGAACTTCCTCGCGGGCATGAACCCGATGGCTCTGATCGCACTGCTGACGGTGCTGATCGCCGCGCTGGCCCTGCTGGCACACCAGACCGCGTGACGGCGTAAGCCCCCAGGACACGGCCGAGGGCCCGGAGCGTTCGCTCCGGGCCCTCGGTGTTGCGCTGGGCGCACGGTCCGTACGGACGCGGCTACCGTCAGGCGGCAGCGCCGCCGCGGCCGCTCACGAGGCGGGGCAGCAGACGGAAGCCGACACCGCCGGCGATCATCGTGGCGGCGCCGATCACCAGGAAGGTGGTCTGCGCGGCACCCGTCTCGGCGAGCTCCTGGCCGTTGCCCTGGGCCTGGGCCTGCGGGGCCGGGGTGGAGTCCGAGCCGATCTCGGTGAGGGAGGAGGAGCCCTCCTCCTGCGTCGAGGTGCCGCCGTCGGGGTCGGCGTTGTTGCCGCCGCCATTGCCGCCACCGTTGCCGTTGCCGCCGCCGGTGCCGTTCCCGTTACCGTTCCCGTTCCCGTTGCCGTTCCCGTTGCCCGGGTCGGTCGGGGCGTCCGTCGGGTCCTCGGTCGGCTCCGTCGGCTCGTCGGTGGGCTCGGGGTCCACCGTCGGCTCGGGGTCCGTCGGCGTACCCGGGTCCGTGGGCGTGCCCGGGTCCGTGGGCGTGCCCGGGTCCGTCGGGTTCGGGTCCGTGGGGATGCCGGGGTCGGTCGGGGTCGGGTCGGTCGGGGCGTCGCCCGTGCTCACGCCGACACCGACACTGGTGTCACCGAGGCCGACACTCACGCCCAGGTCGAGAGCGGATGCCGCGCCGGCGGCGGTCAGCGAGGCACCGGCGGCGATCACGGCACCGGCGGCTATCCGCGCGACACGAATCCGCGTCTTCTTCGTCATGTGGTTGCTACCCCCAGTAGCTCATCGTCATTAGGCAGCGCTCGGGGCTGTGCTCGACGGGGACAACTGCGGTGGAAGGCGCCCCGGTTCACATGCGCCCCAGAGACACGCATGCCGCGCTTTACCCTTCCCATTTTTCAAGAACACGTCAAGGCCGTTTACCGCCGCCATGTCCAACTACGGGGGCTATGCCGGGAGTCTGAGGGCGTGAGTGTGATGTAAAACCCGGACATGGGGTACGGAAAAGGCAACTGCCGCCCTGATGGCGGCAGTTGCCTTGTCGACAAACTTACTTCTCCTGCTGCTTGCGCCAGCGAATTCCGGCCTCGATGAAGCCGTCGATCTCGCCGTTGAACACAGCCTCGGGGTTGCCGACCTCGAACTCGGTGCGCAGGTCCTTGACCATCTGGTACGGGTGCAGGACGTAAGAACGCATCTGGTTGCCCCAGGAACTGCCGCCGTCCTTGAGGGCGTCCATCTTGGCCCGCTCCTCCTGGCGCTGCCGCTCCAGCAGCTTCGCCTGGAGAACGTTCATGGCGGTCGCCTTGTTCTGGATCTGCGACCGCTCGTTCTGACAGGAGACGACGATGCCGGTGGGGAGGTGGGTGAGGCGCACCGCGGAGTCGGTGGTGTTGACGCCCTGGCCGCCGGGGCCGGACGAGCGGTACACGTCCACCCGCAGTTCGGACTCGTCGATCTCGATGTGGTCGGTCTGCTCGACCACGGGCAGGATCTCGACGCCCGCGAAGGAGGTCTGCCGCCGGCCCTGGTTGTCGAAGGGCGAGATGCGCACGAGGCGGTGCGTGCCCTGCTCGACGGAGAGCGTGCCGTAGGCGTAGGGCGCCTGGACGGCGAAGGTGGTCGACTTGATGCCGGCCTCTTCCGCGTAGGACGTCTCGTAGATCTCGGTCTTGTAGCCGCGCTGCTCCGCCCAGCGCAGATACATGCGCTGGAGCTTCTCGGCGAAGTCGGCGGCGTCGACGCCACCGGCCTCGGCGCGGATGTTCACCAGGGCCTCACGGGAGTCGTACTCGCCGGAGAGGAGGGTGCGGACCTCCATCTCGTCCAGCGCCTTCTTCACGGCGGTGAGCTCGGACTCGGCCTCGGCACGGGTGTCCGGGTCGTCCTCCTCCTCGGCCATCTCGAAGAGGACGCCCAGGTCGTCGATGCGACCGCGCAGGGCCTCGGCCTTGCGCACCTCGGCCTGGAGGTGGGACAGCTTGCTGGTGATCTTCTGCGCCTCATCGGGGTTGTCCCAGAGGGACGGCGCGGCCGCCTGCTCCTCGAGCACGGCGATGTCTGCCCTCATCTTGTCGAGGTCCAGAACGGCCTCGATCGACTCCATGGTCGAGGAGAGGGACTTGAGCTCTTCGGATACGTCGACGACTGCCACGCCCTCCAGCGTAACGGCTCCGCCCGGCGGCCATCGCCGGGCGGCCTGAGCAGGCGGCTCAGGGGGTCTGCGGGGCCGAGTTCTGGGTGTCCTGGGGAGGTGCGCTCCCGTCGTCGTCCGACGTGGTCAGCCAGGCTCCGACACCGATCGCCGCCGCGAGGGCGACCGCGCCCGCTCCCAGGGCCACCCGGCGGCGCCGGGTGGCGGCGCGGTTGCGGGCCGAGCCGGGGCGGGGGGCGCCCGCGGTGCGCGGGGCCCGGGCCGTGCCGTGGGCCCCGCCGGCCAGCTCGTCGGGGGCCGGGACGCGCATCGAGGTGTGGGTGTCCCGGTTGGAGTCGGTGGGCTTCGCGCCCGGCACCAGGGGGACCGCCCCCCGCCTCCTGACCCGCTCCCCGGCCGGCACCGGTCCGGCGGGCTGCTCCTCGCGGTCGGACTCCTCCCCGGACTCGGTGTCCGGCTCGTCGACCTCCAGCGGGGGCATGCCCGCCAGCATCGGCAGCAGCTCGCGCAGCCGGACCCCGAGCTCCGAGGCCCGCAGCCGCGAGGCCGGGGCCTTGGCCAGGCACTGCACCAGCAGCTGCCACAGCTCGTCCGGGATGCCGGGCAGCGGGACGACCGTCTCCGTGACGTGCCGGCGCAGGACCGCGCCCGGGTGTCCGCCGCCGAAGGGGGTGAAGCCCGCCAGCAGTTCGTAGAGGACCGTGGCGAGCGCGTAGATGTCGACGGACGCGCGTGGGGGCAGGCCCTCGACGATCTCCGGGGCGAGGTAGTCCGGGGTGCCGATGATCTTCGTGGCCTTGGTGCGGCGCGGCGTGTCGATGAGCTTGGCCACGCCGAAGTCGGTCAGCAGCGCGCGGTGGGAGCCGCCGGGGCCCAGCGGGCCCTGCATGTCCAGGAGGACGTTCTCCGGTTTGACGTCCCGGTGCACGACTCCCGCGGCGTGCGCGGCCGCCAGTCCGTCGGCGATGTCGGCCGCGATGGCGACGGCCGCCTCGGGGGCCATGCGCCGGTCCCGGTCCAGGCGGGTGCGCAGGTCCGTGCCGCGGACGAGGTCCATGACGAGCGCCAGGTCGTTGCCGTCGACGACCAGGTCCCGCACCGACACCACGTGCGGGTGGTCCAGGCCGAGCAGGGCCGTGCGCTCCTGGACGAAGCGTCCGACGAGTTCCTGGTCGGACGCGAGGTCCTCGCGCAGCAGCTTGATGGCGACGGGTCCTTCGGGGCCCTCGCCCAGCCACACCGTGCCGGCGCTGCCCCGCCCGAGGATCTGGTGGGCGGTGTACCGGCTGCCGATCTTCCGTGCCAAGACTGCTCCTACCGACGCGTGTTGTCGCTAAAACTACGCGTACGGGAGGCCAACCTTCACCGGGGAGGTGGAAATCACCCGCCGGGTGTCGACAAATCACCAACCCCGCAGGGCGGTTCCGGTCAGTTCGTGCCGGAACCGCTCCCGCCGAGCTTCTCGAACCAGCCGGTCACGGTGGAGAACCAGTCGGTGAGCTGGGCCCAGTAGCCCTTGGTGGTGCCGATCCACCCCTGGAGCGGGCTCAGTTCCCAGATCAGCCAGCCCGCGACGAACAGGATGACGATCGTGAAGAGGCAGCCCTTCAGGCAGCCGAGCCCGGGGATCCGCATCGGGTTGGCGCTGCGCTGCCGCGGCTGCCGGGGCTCACGCTGGGGCCGCTGTGGCTGCTGGGGCTGGGCCGGGGGCGCGGGCGGGGCGTAGCGCTGCGGCGGCTGGGGCCGCTGCGGCTGCGGGGCGTACTGCTGGGGCTGCTGCTGTTGCGGGTGGCCGTAGCCGGGCCCGGGCGGGGGTGCCTGGCGGCGCGGGGGCTGCTGCTGGGGCCGGGCCACCTGGCGCTGGGGGCGGCGGCGCAGCGGGTCCTCGTTCGGGTCGAGGTACTGGACCTGCGTCTGCTCGTTGCGGTCGCGGGCCGCGCGCAGCTGGTTCTGCCAGGGGTGCGGGTCCTCGGGGCCGCCCTGCCCGCCCTGCTGACCGGGGTGGCCGGGCGAGCCCGGCGGGACCGGCGGCATGACGGCGGTCGGGTCGGCAGCGCCCCGGTGGTTCATGACGGCGGTGGGGTCGGCGGCGCCGGCCGGGCCGCCGGTGTGCGGCATGACGCTGGTCGCGGCGTTCGGGTCGTACGAGCCGGCGCCCTGCGGGAGGACCTGCGTCGGGTCGGCCGATCCGGGCGTGTCCGGCACCGGCGCGGGGGCCGGGTCGGGCACGAGGAGCATGCCGACGCCCTCGGCGGCGGCGATCTGCGCGGAGTTCGCGTGCACCCCGATGCCCTCGGCGACGACGCGCAGGCCGCGGGCGAGGTTCACGGCGCTGGGCCGCTCGTCGGGGTTCTTGCGCAGGCAGCGCTCGATGACCGTCCACAGCGGGTCGGGGACGGTGGAGGGGCGGCGCGGCTCGGCGCTCAGGTGCTGGTGCAGCACTTCCAGGGCGGAGCCGCCGGAGAACGGCGGACGGCCGGTGACCAGCTCGTACAGCAGGATGCCGGCGCCGTAGATGTCGACGGCGGAGGTCTGCGGACGGCCCTCGGCGGACTCGGGGGCGACGTAGGCGGGCGTACCGACGAACTCCTGGGTGCGGGTCAGCCCCGGGGAGTCGGCGAGGCGGGCGATGCCGAAGTCGGTCAGCAGCGGGTGCATCCGCCCGTCGTACTGCTGGAGCAGGACGTTGGCCGGCTTGAGGTCGCGGTGCACGACGCCGTCGGCGTGGCTGGCGGCGAGCGCGTCGGCGATCTGGGCGGTCAGCAGGGCCGCGCCGACCGGGGTGAACGGCCCGTTCTCGCGGAGGTAGCGGTGCAGGTCGGGGCCCTCGACGAGGTCCATGACCAGCGCCAGCAGCTCGCCCTCGACGACCAGGTCGCGGACCCGGACGATGTTCGGGTGGGTCAGCCGGAGCAGGACGGACCGCTCGCGCAGGAACCGCATGACGATGTCCGGGTCGCCGGCCAGCTCCTCCTTGAGGACCTTGATCGCGACGGTCTCGCCGGGCTGCCCCGGCACGGCCGCCTCGGCGCCCGCGGTCTCGCGCTGGCGGGCTCGCCAGACGGTGCCCGTGGCGCCGCGTCCGAGCGGCTCCTCGAGCAGGTACTTGCTGCCTACCGGCCGCACGTCATGCGCTCCCTGGTGCTTGCCTTGCCTGCTGGCCTGTCCGACCCACTGTAGTGCCGGGGGGCCGGGGACCGGAGTGTCGTCTTTCTGTGGGTCTTACGTAGCGGCCCTCACACTCGTTCGAAGGAAAGACGCTCACCTCGGTCTCGTGGTTGCCGGCAAGGAACGTGAGTGATCTCAAGCGGTCGGCTGTGGGTCATCTCTCAGGCACTTTTGCGGGCAGAGCCGACCATTCAAGATCACCTTTTCCGGAGCGAGGGGCGCACTGTCAGTGGCAGGTGCGAGGATGCTGCCAGTACTGGCCGACGTGCTGGGGCGGGGTGGGGGACTCCGCGCCCGGGCAGAAGGGACCGCTGACGGCGATGCAGATCCGGCTGACCGTCGTAGATCCGCTGGGCCCGTCGGCGCCGGCGCGGGATCGCGCCCCGCGCAGCGACGTGCTGGTCACGGCACCCGCCGGTACGGCGCTCGCCGCGGTGGCGTCGGCGCTCGCCCAGGCGGTCTTGGGCGGTGACGGCTCGGGCACGCCCGTGCTGTACGCCGGGGAGCAGCGGCTGGACGCCCAGCGTTGCACGCTCGGCGAGCCGCCGCTGACCGACGGTGCCGTGCTGTCCGTCGGCGCGCCGGGCGAGCCGGAGCCGCATCCGGAGCTGGAGGGCGCCCCGGCCCAGCTGCAGGTGGTCGCCGGGCCCGACGCCGGCGGTGTCCATCTCCTGCACGGCGGCGAGATCCGCATCGGCCGCTCCGCGGACGCCGACGTACCGCTCGACGACCCGGACGTCTCCCGGCTGCACTGCGTCGTGACCGTGAGCGCGGACGGCCGCGTCGCGGTCGCCGACCTCGACTCCACGAACGGCACGACGGTGAGCGGCGCGCGGGTGGGCGGCCGGGCGGTCCCCCTCGTGCCGGGTGCGCTGCTGCGGATCGGCGAGTCGGCCCTGCGACTGGCTCCCGCCGGGGGGCCGGGGGCCCGGGTGGAGACGACTCCGGACGGGGAGGGGCACGTGCGCGTGGCCGGGCCAGCGGAGGCATCCGCCCCCGGCGAGGCGACTCCGGGAACGGCCGGGCCCACGGGCTCCACGCACCACGCCCACGGCTCGGCGCCCTGGGGCACGCCGGCCGCTTCCGGGCGCGGCTCCGCTGATCCGGCAGTGGTGCCGGGGCAGGGCGGGGCGCCGCGGATCGAGGGCCGGGGTGCGGGCTCCGGGCCGGAAGCAGCGCGGATCGGGAACGGGGGCACGGGCTCCGGGCCGGAAGCAGCGCGGATCGGGAACGGGGGCACGGGCTCCGGGCCGGAAGCAGCGCGGATCGGGAACGGGGGCACGGGCTCCGGGCC
>NZ_JBIBAF010000002.1:605378-646395 GCF_042899705.1 Streptomyces sp. NPDC013187
GCCGGAAGCAGTGCGGATCGGGAACGGGGGCACGGGCTCCGGGCCGGAAGCAGCGCGGATCGGGAACGGTGGCACGGGCTCCGGGTCGTCCGGGTCGGAAAGACCACGGATCCAGGGCGCCGGAGCGGGCTCGGGGGTGGCAGCGCCGCGGAGCGAGGTCGGGGGCGCGAGGCCGGAAGCGCCGCGGGTCGAAGGCGGCGCCCGGCCGGAAGCGCCGCAGGACCGGGGGCGCGGCCGCGGGGCCCGGACCGCGGACAGCGGGGGCGAAGCCCGCTCGGGAGGCCTCCGGAGCGAGGTGCCGCCCCGGGGTGCCGACGGCGAAGCCCGACCGGGACGCCGGAGTGACGTGACGCCCTCCAGCGCCGCAGGCACCACCCGCGCCGAGGGCCACCGCCATGAGGTCCCACCCCCGGGTGCCCGCGGCGAAGCCCGGCCGATACGCCGCGACGAGGTCCCGCCCCCGGGCACCGGCAATGAAGCCCGTTCCGGAGGACACCGGAACGAGATGCCGCCCCCCAGTGCCACGGGCGCTGCGCACGCCGGGGACGGTTGGAGTGAAGTGCCGCCCGGGAGCACCGGGGGCGAGGCGCGGCGGCAGACGGCCGGTGGTGGGGCACGGTCGGGGTCCGCCGGGTCCGGGCAGACGTTCCCGGAGGCTCACGGACAGCGCCCCGGTCCTCCGGAAGACACGCCCCGGGCCACCCGGCAGCGCGACGCCGCTCAGGGTTCGACGCCCCTGGCTCCGCCCGGCCCCGGGGGCCGGCGCGACGCGGGCCGGCCGACGAGCGGCGCCGGGGACACGCATGCGGGTCGTTCCGGGGCCGGGACGTTCGGTGACGTGGTCCCGGACCGCGCCGGACCGGCGTACGGCGCGGGCCTCGGCGCCGGTGCCGGCGTCGGCGCCACGGACGGCAGCGGTCACCACTCCTGGAACCCGGACCCCGGTACCGACGACCCGGCCCTCGCCGACCAGCGCGCCGGTCGTGGGCGCAAGGGCACTCCCCTGCGCGGCACCGACATGCCCCAGCAGACCCGCAGGCGTGGCGGGCTCGGGGCGTGGGCCCGGCGGCTGACCGGAGGGCGCGGCGAGCAGGCGGCGGAACCCCGCGAGACGTACGAGGACGAACCGGCCGCGGTGGTGGCCGCGGAGCACCACCCGGTCGTCGCGCCGGCCGCCCCGGAGACCTGGCCGGACCCGGCCACGCTGCTGCTCACGGCCCTGGGGCCCGGACCCCGGCTGTGGGAGCGCGGCCCGGGCCACCCGGAGGCGCTCGCCGTGCGCCTCGGTACGGCCGACCGGGCGGCACCGGACGGCTCGGGTCTGCTGCCCGCCGTCCCCGTGACCGCCGGTCTGCGTGAGGTCGGCGCCCTGGGACTGGCCGGGCCGCGGGCGCGGCTGACCGGGCTGACCCGTGCCGTCCTGGCCCAGCTCACCGCCCTGCACTCCCCCGAGACGCTGGAGATCGTCCTCATCGCCGCGGACCGCTCCCTCCCCTTGGAGGAACGCACCGCCGAGTGGTCCTGGCTGGGCTGGCTGCCGCATGTGCGCCCGGGGCACGGACAGGACTGCCGACTGCTCCTGGCGCACGACCGCGAGCAGGCCGCCGCCCGCGTCGACGAGCTGACCCGCCGTCTGGAGGACCAGCTGGCGGACGCGGGCCAGGCGGGCAGCCCCGCAGGGGTGGGCGATCCGTCGGCGAGCGGCGCCTCACAGTCGACCGGCGGCCTGCCCCCGCATCACACCGTCCCCGCTCCCCGCCGCCCTTCCTGGGCCCTGGGCGACAGCGCCGGCGGCGACACGGCAGGCGGTTTCCCCGGCCCGTACACCGTCGTGGTCGTCGACGGCGATCCCGGCGGTGCCGACCTGCGCGGAGCCCTCGCCCGGCTGGCGCTGGAGGGCCCCCGGGCCGGGATCCACGTCGTCTGCCTGGCCGAGACGGCCGCCGCCTCCCCGGCCTCGCCGGTGACGGACACGTACGAGGCGGCCTGTTCGGTGGCGCCGACCTTCCGGCAGTGCGGCGCGGTCGCGCTGCTCAGCGGGGACGTGGCGACGGCCCTGCGGCTGATGCGGGTGGCCCGCACCGGCGGCGACGGCTCGTCGGCGGGGCCCGTCGGGCACGGCACGGTCGCCACCGTCGACGCCGTCTCCGCGGCCTGGGCCGAGCGGTTCGCGCGGGCGCTGGCGCCGCTGCGGACGGACGGCCCGGCGAGCGAGCGCCAGCCGCGGGTCTCCGCACCGCTGCCGCAGGCGGCCCGGCTGCTGGACGAGCTCGGCCTGGCCCGCGCCACCCCGGCGTCACTGATGGCCCGCTGGGCGGACGCGGCCGACGACGCCGAGGCGCTGGGCGGACGCGTGCGCGCGGTGCTGGGCGCCGGGCCGCGCGGCCCGGTCGGCGCGGACCTCGCCGCGCAGGGGCCGCATCTGCTGATCGAGGGCCCGCCGGGCAGCGGCCGTACGGAGCTGCTGCGGTCGATCGTGGCGTCCCTGGCCGCAGCCGAGCGGCCGGACCGCCTCGGCATCGTCCTGGTCGACGGCCGGGGCGGCCCGGGCGCGGGCGGCGGCAGCGGCGAGGGACTGCAGGTGTGTACCGACGTACCGCATGTCACCACGTTGCTCATGGCGCACGACCCGGTCCGGATGCGGGAATTCGCGCAGTCCCTGAGCGCCGAGCTGAAGCGGCGCGCCGAGCTGCTCGGGCGGTCCGACTTCGCCGAGTGGCACACCGGCCGCGAGCTGTCGGGCCGTATGGTCGCGCAGCGCACGGCGACGGCCCGGGGTGGTGCCCAGGCCGACGCGGCCGGTGCGGGAGGGGCCGGCGACCTCGACTCGCCGTCCAGTTCCACCATGCGGCTGCGGCCCGGCGCCGCCCGGCGGCAGACGGAGGCGGCCGCGCCCCCGCTGCCCCGGCTCGTCGTGGTCGTCGACGACCTGGACGCGCTGGTCGCCCCGGCGCTCGGCTCGACCGGGCGGCCCGCGGCCGGGTCGGTGATGCGCGCGCTGGAGGCGGTGGCCCGGGACGGCGAGCGGCTCGGCGTCCATCTGGTGGCGGCCACCGGCCCGTGTGCCCGTACGGCGGAGACGGAGCCGGCGCGCCGGGCCACCCTGCGCGTCGCGCTCGACGCCCCGGCCCCCGGCCCGGAGGAGCCCGCGCCCGGCCGGGGAAGGCTGACCGGCGCGGACGGGCGGGTCACCCCGTTCCAGGGCGGCCGGGTCACCGGCCGGATCCCGCGCACGGCGACGCTGCGTCCCACGGTCGTACCCCTGGAATGGCACCGCATGGGTGACCCTCCGGCCCGGCGTCCGGTGCGGGAACTCGGAAACGGCCCGACCGACCTGGCACTGTTGGCCAGCGCGCTGGAAAGGGCGGCACGGGAGGTCGCGGCTGCGAAGGTGCCGTCGCTCCTGTGAGCGCGGAAGGGCTTCGGCCCCGCCCGCGTCGTGGGGCCGCGTCCCTGGTCACGAGGGAGTCACGATCCCCCGCTTGACAGCCGACGCCATCTTGCCGCCCCCGCACACCCGGGCGTAGACCAGATCGCACGGGAGCGCGCTCGACGTTCGACGAGGAACGAAGAAGCGGGGCAGTCATGCGCATGACGAGCAGCACCATCCGGACACGCTGGTCGCCCGAGCGGGACACGGCGACCCCCCAGAGCCGCAGAGCCGTCAGGGCTGCGGCCGCCGTCGCGGCGGGAGCCCTCGCGCTCTCGCTCAGTGCCTGCGGAAGCAGCGACAACGACAGCGGTGGAAGCACGGGCGAGGCCACGGAAACCACGAACAACGTCACCCTTCCCAAGCTGGACGGGACGAGCCTGGAGGTCGCCGCCGTGTGGAGCGGCACCGAACAGGCCAACTTCAAGAAGGTCCTGCAGGAGTTCGAGAAGCGCACGGGCGCCAAGGTCACGTTCGTGCCCGCACAGGACCCCATCATCAACTTCATCGGTTCGAAGGTGGCCGGCGGGCAGCCGCCGGACATCGTGATGCTGCCGCAGCCCGGCGCCATCAAGCAGGCCGTCGACAGGGGCTGGGCCAAACAGCTGGGCTCCGACGCCGTGAAGGAGCTCGGCGAGAACTACTCGCAGGGCTGGCAGGACATCGGCAAGGTGGGCGGCAAACCGTACGGCGTCTACTACAAGGCCGCCAACAAGTCCCTGATCTGGTACAACAACCAGGTCTTCGAGAACGCGGGGGCCAGCGAGCCCGAGACCTGGCCGGACCTCCTCAACACCGCGCAGACGGTCTCCGACTCCGGCGTCACCCCGTTCTCCGTAGGAGGGGCCGAGGGCTGGACTCTGACCGACTGGTTCGAGAACGTCTACCTCTCCCAGGCCGGCCCGGAGAAGTACGACCAGCTGGCCAAGCACGAGATCAAGTGGACGGACCCGTCCGTGAAGGACGCCCTGACCACCCTCGCGCAGGTCTGGGGCAAGCCCGACTGGATCGCGGGCGGGGCGAACGGGGCGTTGCAGACCGACTTCCCGGCCTCCGTCACGCAGGTCTTCACCGGCGGGGAACAGCCCAAGGCGGCCATGGTCGCGGCGGGTGACTTCGCGCAGGTCAACATCCCGTCGAGCATGAAGATCGGCACGGACGCGAAGGTGTTCCCGTTCCCGGCCGTGGGTGACCAGGGCCCGGTGGTCTCGGGCGGCGACGCGGCCGTGATCCTTGAGGACTCGAAGGGCTCGCAGGCCCTGGCGACCTGGCTCGCCTCGCCCGACGCGGCGCAGATCCAGGCCAAGCTGGGCGGCTACCTCTCGCCGAACAAGAACGTGCCGAACTCCGCGTACCCGAACGCGGTGCAGCAGAAGATCGCCAAGGCGCTCATCGACGCCGGTGACGACTTCCGCTTCGACATGTCCGACCAGGCCCCGCAGGCCTTCGGCGGTACGCCCGGCAAGGGCGAGTGGAAGATCCTCCAGGACTTCCTGAAGAACCCGAAGGACATCGCGGGTACGCAGGAGAAGCTGGAGGCCGAAGCAGCCGCGGCGTACGGGAACTGACGTCATGACGTCGCTTTCGGCGGCAGGGGGCACCAAGCCCCCTGCCGCTCCCAAGTCGCGCAAGAGTGTGACCGGTACCCGCAGGACCGTCGCGGCGCTGTTCCTGCTGCCCGCGCTCGTCCTGCTCGGCGCGCTCGTGGTGTACCCGATCGGGTACTCGGTCGTGCGCAGCTTCTACGACCAGTCCGGTGACGGCTTCGCCGGAATAGACAACTACAAGGCCCTCTTCACCGACGAGGGCATCCGCACCGCGCTGAAGAACAACATCATCTGGGTGGTGTTCGCGCCGACGGTCGCGACCGCGCTCGGCCTGATCTTCGCGGTGCTGACCGAACGGGTGCGCTGGGGCACGGCGTTCAAGCTGGTCGTCTTCATGCCGATGGCGATCTCGATGCTGGCGGCGGGCATCATCTTCCGCCTGGTGTACGACCAGGACCCGGACAAGGGCGTCGCGAACGCGGTGTGGGTGGGCGTGCACGACACGTTCGCCCAGGCGTCGGCGTTCCCGAAGGCCCACCCGGGCCGCGACTCGCCGCTGAAGCCGGCCGGCGGGGGCGCGTTCATCACCACGTCGCCCGTCCGCGCGGGCGAGGCGGTCTCGCTGCCCCTGGTGGGTGTGGCGCCCGATCTGATGCCCGACGGCGCGAAGACCGCGGTGGCGCCGAAGCCAGAAGCGGACAAGGTCACGGGCACGACCTGGCAGGACTTCACACGCGGCAAGGGCGTCGGCAAGCTCAACGGTGTCGACCCGTCCGAACTGGGCTACGCCGGCATGCGGATCGAGGCCGTGAAGGACGGCAAGGTCGTCGCGTCGACGACGGCCGCGGGCGACGGCACCTTCACGCTGCCCGCCTCGGCCGACGGGGCCCAACTCCGGCTCCCGGCGAGCAACTTCAAGGAACCTTACAACGGCCTGGACTGGCTCGGACCTTCCCTGGTCACCCCGGCCATCATCGGCTCGTACATCTGGATGTGGGCGGGCTTCGCGATGGTGCTGATCGCGGCCGGGCTCGCGAGTGTGCCCCGGGAGCTGCTGGAGGCGGCCCGGGTCGACGGCGCGAGCGAGTGGCAGGTGTTCAGACGCGTCACGGTGCCGCTGCTGGCGCCGGTCCTCGCGGTCGTCGCCGTCACCCTGATGATCAACGTGCTGAAGATCTTCGACCTGGTCTTCATCATCGCTCCGGGCTCCTCCCAGGACGACGCGAACGTCCTCGCCCTGGAGCTGTACCGCAAGGGCTTCTCCGAGGACCAGCCGGGCATCGCCAGCGCCATCTCGGTGTTCCTGCTGCTGCTCGTGATCCCGGTGATGTGGTTCAACGTACGTCGACTGCGTCGGGAGGTCAGGCGATGAAAGCGTCTCGCCCCCACCCCGGCCTGGGGTCCGGGGGTTGTCCCCCGGGAAGGCACAGTAACGTACGCAGGCTCAGGCGGGAGGTGCGGCGATGAAGGCCAAGCAGTCGCTCGGATCGCGGCTCGCCGAGGGGGTCAGCGGCGGGCTGCTGCGGGTGTTCCTCATCGTCGTCGGACTGTTCTGGCTGGTGCCGACCATCGGGCTGCTGCTGTCCAGTCTCCGAACGCCGGAGGACATCGCGGCGAGCGGCTGGTGGAAGGTGTTCACCGAGCCCTCGCAGATCACCTTCGACAGCTACGCGAAGCTGCTGGAGAACGAGGACATCACCAGCTCCCTGCTGAACACGGTCTGGATCACCGTGCCGGCGACCCTGCTGGTCGTGATCATCGGCTCGCTCGCGGGCTACGCCTTCGCGTGGATGGAGTTCCCCGGCCGGGACTGGTGGTTCCTTGGCGTGGTCGGCCTGCTGGTCGTGCCCGTGCAGGTGGCGCTGATCCCGATCGCCGAACTCTTCGGCAACATCGGCATCTTCGGCTCGGTGCTCGGCGTGGTGCTCTTCCACGTCGGCTTCGGTCTGCCGTTCGCGGTGTTCCTGCTGCGGAACTTCTTCGCGGAGATCCCGCGAGAGCTGCTGGAGGCGGCTCGCCTGGACGGGGCGGGTGAACTGCGCCTGTTCTTCCGTGTCGTGATGCCGCTCGGCGCCCCGGCGATCGCGGCGCTCGGCATCTTCCAGTTCCTGTGGGTGTGGAACGACCTGCTGGTGGCGCTGATCTTCTCGGACTCCGGGAGCCAGCCGATCACGGTCGCATTGCAGACGCAGGTACGGCAGTTCGGCAACAACATCGACGTGCTGGCACCCGGCGCGTTCATCTCGATGGTGGTCCCGCTGGCCGTCTTCTTCGCGTTCCAGCGGCAGTTCGTGTCCGGCGTGATGGCCGGCGCGGTCAAATAGCGATCAGAACAACGTAGTCGAAGGGGTGGGCCGGGGGCGGTCCGCCCCTTCCGCGTTCCCCCGGATGCCGTAGCCACCGTAACCAAGTCGGCCCATCGGCCGTTCCCGGGCCGAACGCCCGCGCCGACCGATGGATGGCCTCTTGCCCAGGTTCAGTGTCATTGTCCCCGCGTACCAGGTTCAGGCGTACCTGCACGAGTGCCTGGAATCGGTGCTCTCCCAGTCCTGTCCCGATCTGGAACTGATCGTCGTCGACGACTGCTCGCCGGACGCGTGCGGTGCGATCATCGACGAGTTCGCCGCCCGTGACACGCGCGTACGCCCCGTCCACCTGCCGGAGAACGTGGGCCTGGGCCGCGCGAGAAACGCCGGTGTGGCGCACGCGAGCGGCGACTACCTGCTGTTCCTGGACAGCGACGACACCCTCACGCCCGACGCGCTGCGGTCGATCGCCGACCGGCTGAAGGAGACGGGCGAGCCGGACGTGCTGGTCTTCGACTACGCGCGCACCTACTGGACGGGGGAGGCGATCCGCAACCAGGCGGCCCTGCAGCTCACCGAGCAGGGCCCGGCGCCGTTCCGGCTGGAGGACCGGCCGGGGCTGCTGCGGCTGCTGATGGTCGCCTGGAACAAGGCCTACCGGCGGGAGTTCGTCGAGGAGGGGGGTTTCGTCTTCCCGCCCGGCGTCTACGAGGACACGCCCTGGACGTACCCGGTGCTGATGACCGCCGAGTCGATCGCGACCCTCGACCGGGTCTGCGTGCACTACCGGCAACGGCGGCAGGGCAGCATCCTGCGCACCACCAGCGAACGGCACTTCGACGTCTTCGAGCAGTACGACCGGGTCTTCGCCTATCTCGACGAGCGCCCCGAACTGGACCGGTGGCGGCCGGTGCTGTTCCGCCGCATGGTGCACCATCTGGTGATCGTGTACTCCCGGCGGGACCGGCTGCCCCGGGCCTCGCGCGCCGACTTCCTGCGCCGGGCCCGCGCCCACTACCGCCGCTACCGCACACCCGGCGCGCCGGTCCCCCTGCGCTGCCGGATCCACCACGTCCTGATCCGCTTCGGCCTGCACCGCACCTACCGCACCCTCCAGCTGGCGTCGGCCCTGCACCGCGCCGCCGCCCGGGCCACCGGGAAGCTGCTGCGGGGCCTGCGGTCGGCCGCCCTCAGGACGCACTACCGCGTGCAGCGCTGCCTGCCGCTGTGCGCCGACCGCGCCGTCTTCGCCGCCTACGACGGCCGCGGCCACGGCTGCAATCCCGGCGCGCTGGAGGCCGCGTTCCGTGATCTCGTGCCGCACATCCGCACGGCGTGGATCGCCCGCCGCGAGCACCACCACACGATCCCGCCCGGCCCGCGCCGCCTCGTCCCCGGGACGGCCGCCTACTGGACGGCGCTCGCCCGCTCCCGCTACCTGGTCAGCAACACCGGCTTCGACGACCGGCTGGCCAAGCGCAGGGGCCAGGTCCTGATCCAGACCGGGCACGGCACCCCGCTCGGCCACATCGGCCTCGACCTCCAGGAGCGCCCCGCGGCGGCCCGCGGCCGTGACTTCGCGCGGCTGCTGAAGGACGTCGACCGGTGGGACTACGTGCTGTCCGCCAACCGCCACACCACCCTGACGAACGAGCGCGTCCACCCCGGCCGCTACACCACGCTGGAGTACGGCTACCCCCGCAACGACGTGTTCCGGACGGCGACCCCGGCGGACGTGGCCCGGCTGCGCGCCTCACTGGGCATCCCGCGGGGCGCGGTGGCGATCCTGTACGCGCCGACCCACCGCGACTACCGCCGCTCCCAGCTCCGCCCCCTGGACCTCCAGCGGATCGTGCGCCGCCTCGGTCCCCGTTTCGTCGTGCTGACCCGCGCCCACCACGCCTACGACGCCCCGCTGAGCCGCACCTGCGGCCGGGTCGTCGACGTCTCCGGCCACCCGAGCGTCGAGTCGCTCTGCCTGGCGTCGGACGTCCTGGTCACGGACTACTCGTCGCTGATGTTCGACTACGCCAACCTGGACCGGCCGATCGTGGTCCACGCCGACGACTGGGAGGCGTACGACGCGGCCCGCGGCACCTACTTCGACCTGCGGGACTTTCCGCCGGGCGCGGTCGCCCGCAGCGAGGACGAGCTGATCGACATCTTCGCCACCGGCCACTGGCGCGGCTCCCGCTCGGCCCAGCTGAGGGCGGCCTTCCGCGAGCGGTTCTGCACCTACGACGACGGGCGGGCCGCCGAGCGGGTGGTGCGCCGGGTCGTGCTCGGGGAGTCGGAGCTGCCGCCGGTCGCGCCGCTCGCCGAGCGCCGCCCGGTGCCCTCGGCTGCGGCCTCGCTGACGCGTGCGCCGCTCACCACGGTGCCGTTGGCGTCAGGTCCCCACGCCGTCACCGACAGCCTGTGACCACGGTTCTCACCCCGGGGAATCCGCATGCCCTCCAGCCCGTCGCGGCCGACGCCCAGCAGGCCGCCCTCCTGGCGCCCGTCCGGGCGCCCGGGGCGCCCGCGCACCGCTTGAGAAATCCCGACTCCGACAGACGCAGCTCCCCCGGCAGACCCGACTCTTGACCGACCCGTCGCCTGACAGACCCGACTCCGACAGACCCGCCTCCTGACAGAAAGAGCAGAATGCCCCGCTTCAGCATCGTCGTCCCGTCCCATGGGGTCGCGGGCCGGCTGTCCCTGGCGCTGGACTCCGTCCTCGCCCAGTCGTTCGGCGACTTCGAGCTGATCCCGGTGTGCGACGCGCCCGACGCACCGGCGGCGGACGTCGTCGCGGGGTACACCGAGCGGGACTCCCGGGTGACGCCGGTGCACTCGCCGCCGTCGGACGGACTGGCCGGGGCGCGCAACACCGGGCTGCGGGCGGCCGTCGGCGGCCATGTGCTGTTCCTCGACGGCGACGACGTCCTGGTCCCGGGGGCGCTGGCGGCGCTGGACGCCCGGCTGGGCGAGACCGGCGACGTGGACGTCCTGCATTTCGAGCACGAGCGCACCCCCTGGTGGGAGGGCGAGCCGACCAACCCGGCCGCTCCGTTGCTGGCCAGGACACCGGACGGGGCCTTCTCCCCCGGCCGGGCCCCGCGGCTGACGGGCGTGGCGCTCCCGGCCTGGAGCGCGCTGTACCGCAGGGCCTTCCTCACCGAGCAGGGCCTCACCTTCCCCGGGGACCACTACACCGACATCGGCTTCGGCGGGCTGGTCGCCCTGCGGGCGGAGCGGGTGGCGGCCCTGCGCACGGTCGTCGTCCGGCACCTGCTGCGCCGGCAGGGCAACCGGCTCGGCCTGCCCGGCGTGCACCACGCCGAGCTGCTCGACCAGTGCGAGCTGGTGCTGACGCGGGCCGTGGAGCAGGGGCTTTCGGCGGACCGGCTGTCGCCGTTGTTCGAGCAGCTCTTCGCCGCCGTACTGAAGACGGCCGCCCATCCCCGGCGGCTGACGTCCGGACGCCGGGCCTTCTTCCGGCGGGCGAGCGCGCTCTACCGGCGGCACCGCCCGGCCGGGTACCGGACGCCCGGCGGCAGCCTCGGCGTCCAGCACCGGCTTCTCGCCTCCGGTTCGTACCCGGCGTTCCGCTCCCTGCGCGCCGCCAACCGGACGGCGTCCCGGGCCGCCGCGCTGCTCCCCCGGCCTCGTGGGCTGCGCACCCGGCTGCGCTACGCACTGGGCCTGCGTCTCCCGCTCGACAAGAACCTCGTCGTGTACTGCGCGTACTGGGGCCGCGGCTACGCCTGCAACCCGGCCGCGATCCACGCCAAGGCCCGCGAACTCGCCCCGCACCTGCGCGCGGTGTTCCTGGTGGAGCCGAACGCGGTGGGCAGCGTGCCGCCGGGCATCGAGTACGCGGTGATCGGCAGCCGGAGGTACTGGCAGGTGCTGGCCCGCGCGAAGTATCTGGTCAACAACGCCAACTTCGCGGACGCCGTGGTCAAGCGCCCCGGCAGCGTGCACCTGCAGACCCAGCACGGCACCCCGCTGAAGACGATGGGCGCCGACCAGGCGACATACCCCGTGGTGGCCGCGGCGACCGGCAGCATCGCCCGGCTGCTGGCCCGGGTGGACCGCTGGGACTACAACCTCACCTCGAACCGGCACTCCACCGAGATGTGGGAGCGGGCGTTCCCCAGCGCGCACGAGACGCTCGAGTACGGCTATCCGCGCAACGACGTCTACTGCGCGGCGTCCGCCGAGGACGTCGCCCGCGTACGCAAGGAACTGGGCGTCCCCGACGGCAAGACGGCCCTGCTGTACGCGCCCACGCACCGCGACTACGCCACCGGGTTCGAGACGGGCCTGGACCTGGCGGAGTTCTGCGAGGCGATCGGTGACGACTACGTGGTGCTGCTGCGCGCCCACTACTTCTACGACCAAGGGTCGAGCAGGGGCGGCGGGCGGATCATCGATGTCACCGGGCACCGCTCGTCGGAGGACGTGTGCCTGGCCGCGGACGCGCTGATCACGGACTACTCGTCGATCATGTTCGACTACGCCAACCTGGACCGGCCGATCGTCGTGTACGCCGACGACTGGGACGTCTACCGGGAGACCCGGGGCGTCTACTTCGACCTCATGGAGCTCCCGCCCGGCCGGGTCGCGCGGACGCCCGAGGAGCTGGCGGCGGTGTTCCGCGACGGCTCCTGGGCGGACGAGACCGCCACGTCGCTGCGGGCCGCCTTCCGGGAGCGCTTCTGCCAGTTCGACGACGGGCGGGCCGCCGAACGGGTGGTGCGCCGGGTGCTGCTGGGGGAGCCGCCCGAGTCGATCCCGCCCGTGGTCCCGCTCGCGGAGCGCGTCCCGGCCCCCGCCGCCACCCTCGTGAGGAGCTGACCGAAGAAGTGCCCCGCTTCAGCATCATCGTCCCCGTCTACAAGGTGCAGGGCTTCCTGCGCGAGTGTCTCGACTCGGTGCTCGGCCAGTCCTACGGCGACTTCGAGGTGATCGCCGTGGACGACCGCTCGCCCGACGGCAGCGGCGCGATCCTCGACGAGTACGCCGCCCGCGACGACCGGGTGCGGGTGCTGCACCTGCCCGAGAACATGGGCCTCGGCCGGGCCCGCAACGCCGGCCTGGCGCAGGCGGCCGGCGACTACGTCCTGTTCCTGGACAGCGACGACCACTACACGCCGGGCCTGCTGGCGGCCGTCGCCGCCCGGCTGGCGGCGACCGACGACCCGGACATCCTGGTCTTCGACCATGTGCGCACCCACTGGTGGGGCCGCGGCGGACGCAGCGAGGCGGCGGACCTGCTGGCCGCGGCGGGCCTGGAGACGTTCGGCATCCGGGAGAGCCCGCAGTATCTGAATCTCTTCCTGGTCGCCTGGAACAAGGCCTACCGGCGCTCCTTCTTCCAGGAGCACGGGCTTCGGTACGCGGCGGGGCTGTACGAGGACGCGCCGGTCACCTACCGGTCGATGGTGCTGGCCGAGCGCATCGCCTGCCTGGACCGGATCGGCGTGGAGTACCGGCAGCGCCGGCAGGGCGCGATCACCAAGACGCCCGGACGCCGGCACTTCGACATCTTCGCGCAGTACGAGGGGCTGTTCGCGTTCCTGGAGCAGCGCCCGGACCTCGACTGGGCGCGGCCGCTGCTGCTGGAGCGGGCGCTGGACCACATGCTGTTCGTGCTGGCCCGCGAGGACCGGGTGCGGCCCGCGGACCGGGGCGACTTCTACCGCGAGATCCGCTCCTTCCACCGCCGCCACCTCCCCGAGGGCGGCTTCCCGCGGCCGGACGGCTGGCGCGGGGTGGAGATGCGGCTGCTCGCCTCGGCGCCCTACGCGTCCTACGCGGCGGCGCGCGGACTGCGGGACCTGCGCGCTGCCGCCCTGGGCGGGCAGCGGCGGGTGGCGACGAGGGCCTCGGAGACGGCGCTGCGCGGCTGGTACGCGGCCCAGTCCAAGCGTCCCCTCGATCCGCACCTCGCCGTCTACTCGGCGACCCACCACCGGGGGGTGACGGGTGATCCGGCCGCGATCTACGAGAAGGCGCGCGAGATCGCCCCGCACATCCGGGGCGTGTGGGTGGTCCGGGAGGACGCGGTGGACGCGCTGCCGCCCGGCATCGACCATGTGACGCCGGGTTCACGGCGCTACCACGAGGTGATGGCGCGGGCCACGTACTGGGTGAACAACGTCAACTGGCCCGGCACCCTGGCCAAGCGGCCCGGGAGCGTCCACATCCACACCCACCAGGGCACCCCGCTGAAGTACATGGGCGCCGACCTGCTGACGAAGCCGGGCGCCCGGCACGGCTTCGACGTGCCGCAGATGCTGCGCCGGGCGGACCGCTGGGACTACAGCCTGGTCGCCGGGCGGCACGCGGAGCGGACGTGGGAGCGGGCGTACCCGTGCCACTTCACGTCGCTGCGGACCGGCAGCCCGCGCAACGACGTGCTGGTCGGTGCGGGGCCCGGGCGGGGCCGAGCGGTGCGCGAGCGGCTCGGCATCCCCGCCGAGCACACGGTGGTGCTGTACGCGCCGACCCGCCGCGACTACCGGCGGGGCGGCCATGTCGACCGGTTCGACCTCGCCCGGTTCGCCGAGGACCTGGGCCCCGGGCACACGCTGGTCGTCCGGCTGCACCCGTCGCTGGCGTCGGGCGTCGCGCGCGGGCTCGGCCTGTCCGACCTGCACCGGCGGGGCGTGCTGATGGACGCGACCGACGAGCCGCACGTCGAGGACGTGCTGCTCGCCTCCGACGTGCTGGTCACCGACTACTCCGCCCTGATGTTCGACTACGCCCTGCTGGACCGGCCGATCGTCGTCCACGCCGACGACTGGGGGGCGTTCGCGGCGAGCCGGGGCGCCTACTTCGACATCACGGCCGACGCGCCGGGCCATGTGTCGCGCTCGTACCGGGAGCTGGCCTGGCTGTTCGCGTCCGGAACCTGGCAGGACGCGGAGGCGGCGCGGCTGCGCTCCGGTTTCCGGGAGCGGTACTGCGAGTTCGAGGACGGGCGGGCCGCCGAGCGGGTCGTCCGGCTGCTGATGCTGGGCGAGCGGGGCGGGGCGCTGCTGCCCGCCGCCCGCCGGACCGAGGGGGTCCGCACCCGGCCCGAGGCGCTGATCGACAGATGAGAACTCCCGCCACCCCCGAGGCCGTCCCCTCCCTGCCCGGCCGGCGGGCCTCCTCGGCCCGGCCGCCCGCCGTCGCAGAGCGGCTGCGGCCGGTGCACGGATGGCATGCCGCCCTGGTCGCCGTGCCCACCGCGGCCCTGTTCGTACTGGGCTACCGGCGCCGCTGGATCTGCGACGACGGGCTCATCTATCTGCGGCCGGTCCGGCAGATCCTGGCGGGCAACGGGCCGGTGTTCAACGTCGGGGAGCGGGCGGAGAGTTCGACGGGCACCCTCTGGCAGTGGCTGCTCGCGCTCGCCACCTGGGTCACCGGCGAGGACCCGGCGTTCCTCGCGGTCGGACTGGGGCTGCTGCTGAGCACCGCCGGGTTCGCGTTCGCCCTGCTCGCCACGTGCCGGCTGCACCGGGGCGCGGGGCTGCTGCTCCCGGCCGGGGTGTTCGTGCTGCTGGCCGTGCCGCCGTTCTGGTCGTACATGACGTCGGGTCTGGAGAGCGGTCTCGGCGCCTTCTGGACCGGCCTGTCGTGGTGGCTGCTGACGCGGACCCGGCGGGGTACGAGAACCCGTGAGACGTGCACGGCCGCCTTCGTGTTCGGGCTGGGTCCGCTGGTCCGGCCCGATCTCGCGGTGGTCACGGCGTGCTTCCTGGCCGCCCAGTGGTGGGTGCTGCGCCCCTCCCGGCGGGGTACGGCGGCGATGCTGGCGTCGGCGGGAGCGGTACCGCTGGCGTACGAGGTCTTCCGGGCCGGGTACTACGGCATTCTGGTGCCGCTGCCCGCCATCGCCAAGGAGGCGAGTGCCAGCGACTGGGGCCGGGGCGCCGGGTACGTGCAGGAGACGCTCGGGCCGTACTGGCTGTGGCCGGTCGTCCCGGTGCTCGGGGCGCTGGCCGTCCTGCTGGTGCGGCGCACCCGCCGGGAGCAGCGGGACCGCGTCCCGGGCCGGGCCTCGCTCGCGGTGCTGCTGGCGCCGCTCGCGGCCGGTCTGCTGCTGGCCGGGTACGTCGTGCGCGTCGGCGGCGACTACATGCACGCCCGCATGATCCTCCCCGCGCTTCTGCTGCTGCTCCTGCCGGTGCTGGTGGTGCCCGCGACCAGGGTCACCGGTGCCGCGGGCGTGCTGCTGGCGGTGTGGCTGTGCGCGGCGGTCAGTCCGTTGCGGGCGCCGTTCGACGTGCGCAGCACGCCCGGGTCGTTCAACGTGCGCAGTTCCGACGTGCAGGGCCTCGGCGACCACAACCCGGTGCGCACCGCCACCTGGGTGGACAACTGGCCCGCCCTGCCCGAGGGGCGCGCCATGCTGGCCCGCGCCGAGCGGGCGCCGGTGCCGACGCTGCTCTACTTCGACGCCGGGCGGCGGCTGCACGCGACGCCGATGCGCGAGGACTCCCCGTACCGGGTGGTGATCGTGGGCCGTCACCTCGGAGTGACGGGGGCGGCGGCGCCGCTGGACGCCTACGTCAACGACGCCTGGGGGCTGGCCAGTCCGATCGGCGCGCATCTGGCGCTGGAGCGGTGGAGCTGGCCGGGGCACGAGAAGTTCCTGCGCAACCACTGGATCTTCGCCGAGTGGGCGGCCGAGCACCCGCCGCAACGCGACCTGCTGCGGGCCGGGGCCGCACGGGAGGCGGTCCTGGCGGCCCGGGCCGCGCTGGGCTGCGGCGAACTCGCCGAGCTGCGGGAGTCGGTGCGCGCACCGCTCACCGCCGAGCGGTTCTGGCGCAACCTCACCGGGGCGGTCGAGCGGACGCGGTTCCGCTTCGCGCGCTGGCCGGCGGCGGCGCAGCAGGCGCTGTGCGACGGACCGTCGGCAGGTGGGCGCAGCGGCCTCACCCGATGAAGTGATCCGGGGTCAGGGCATGCGTGGGGCGGGAACATTCGGCGCATGCCCCAGACCCCCTTCACCCTCCGGTGAGCGCCCCGGTCCTGGTCCGGCGGGCCGTGCGCGGCGCGACGGCGCTGCGCGGCGGCCGTGTCGGCAGGCTCACCCCGTACCGGTTCTACGGCGCCCTGTTCTGGCTGGTGATGACGCTGGCGTACTGGCGGATCCCGCTGTGCTGCGACGCCGGGCAGCACGCTGCGGTCGTCGAGCGCCTCAAGGCCGACCTGCTGCACCCGGCCCACAGCATGGCCGACCTGCCGGGTGAGGGCAGCCCGTACTACGGCCCGTACGCCGTCGCCCAGGGTGTGCTGGCGCGGCTGACGGGGCTGTCCGGCTGGGAGGTCGTGAAGCTCGCCGGACCGGTGCACCTGGTGGTGCTGCTGACGGGAATCGGCCGCTTCGTCAGGACCCTCACCCCGCGTCCCTGGGCACCGGTGTGGGCGCTGCTGTTCATGACGCTGCTGTGGGGCAGCACGCGGATCCTGTGGAGCGGCTACCTCGGGCTGATGTCGATGACGACGAACCTGGGCTACCCGTCCACGATGGCCATCGGGCTGACGTTCTGGGCGTGGGCCCTGACGGGCTCGCGCGCGCGGGACGACGCCCCGGCCGTGCGGTTCGTCGGTCCGAGCGGCCTCGGCGGCTGGTGGGGGTACGCCGGGATCGGCGCCCTGTACGGGCTGATCCTGCTCACCCACCCCGTCACGGCGGCGTCGGCGCTCACCGGGGCGGCGGCGATCGTGGCGGCCCGGCAGCGCGGCTGGCGCCGCCCGGTCGTGGCCCGCTGGACCCTCGCCGGGGCGGTCTGCACGGTGGTCGCGGTGGCGTGGCCGTACTACGACGTACTGACGCTGGTCAGCGACACCGGCATGGACGCGATGCACCGGCAGCTGTACGAGAGGATGCTCGGCAATTCCTGGCTCGCGCTGCTCGGCCTGCCCGCGCTGTGGGCCCGGGCCCGCAGGTCGGCGCGTGATCCGCTGGTGTGGATGTTCCTGCTGGAGTGCCTGCTGGTGGCGTACGGCTGGGCGAGCGGGCACTACACCTACGCCCGGGCCCTGTGGGCCGTGCTGGTGCCGCTGCAGTTCGCTCTGGCCGTGGAGCTGGCGGCGCCCCGGCCCTGGCGACGGGCCCGGCGGGTGCTGGGCTGGGTGGCGGCGGCCGGGGTGTGCGCCGGGTTCGTCACCGTGCACGCCGGGGCGGTGGTGCCGCGCTCGGTCGACCCGGTGGGGTTCGCACAGCCGACGCGCTGGCCGTCGTACGACTGGGCGGCCCGGCACATCGGGCCGGGCGAGGTGGTGATCACCGACGGGTATCTGGCCAGTCACGCCATCGCCGGGTACGGGCCGAACCTCGCCGCGCCCATCTGGCCCGACCCCGCCCTGGACGAGCGGGAGCGGAAGCGCCGGGCGGCCGATGTCCGCGCCTATCTCGCCCCCGGGTCGACCCGCGCCGAGCGATCCGCCGTCGTCCGCCGCTATCACGTGCGCTGGCTGTTGCTGACGCGCTGGCACCCGGTGCCCGAGGAGGCCGTGGTGGTGGCGTGGAGCAGCCGGACGGGGGAGGTGCTGGCGCGGGTCGGGGGGCGAGGTCCGGTGGCCTCAGGGGCTACTCGATGACGAGGTCGACCTCGATGTTGCCGCGGGTGGCGTTGGAGTACGGGCAGACCTGGTGGGCCTGCTCGACCAGCTTGCGGCCGGTCGCCTCGTCCACGCTGTCGGGCAGCTCCACGCGGAGGGTGACGGCGAGGCCGAAGCCCTCGCCCTGCTTGCCTATGGAGACCTCGGCGGTCACGGCGGCGTCGCTGACGTCGACCTTGGCCGCGCGGCCGACGAGGCCGAGGGCGCTGCCGAAGCAGGCGGCGTAACCGGCGGCGAAGAGCTGCTCGGGGTTGGTGCCCTGGCCGTTGCCGCCCATCGCCTGGGGCACGCCCAGGGCGAGGTCCAGCACGCCGTCGGAGCTGACGGCGCGGCCGTCGCGGCCGTGGGTGGCGGTGGCGACAGCGGTGTAGAGCGCGTCCATGGAAAACCTTCCCTCTCACGTCAACGTTCGGCGGCCCGCTTCCGGGCCGCCCGACATCCAGAATTAGAGCACACAATTCAGTTGTGCGCAATTGAATGGTGGACACGAGCTATCCTGGGAGCATGAACACGCCGGACGACGACTGGCTCCGCCTGGACCAGCAGATCTGTTTCTCCCTGCACGCGGCCTCCCGCGCCTTCAACGGCGTCTACCGCGGGATCCTGAAGGACCTCGGCCTCACCTACCCGCAGTACCTGGTGATGCTGGTGCTGTGGGAGCACGACGAGCTGCCCGTCAAGAAGCTCGGCGAGCACCTGCGTCTCGACTCCGGCACGCTGTCGCCGCTGCTCAAGCGGCTGGAGGCGGCCGGTCTGGTGCGCCGGGAGCGCAGCGCCCGCGACGAGCGGTCGGTGGAGGTGCGGCTGACCGAGGAGGGCGTCGCGCTGCGCGCGCGGGCGCTTCAGGTGCCGCGCCGGATCGCGTCCTCGACCGGCTTCGGCTCCGAGGAGATCCGCGCATTGCGCGCCCGCCTCGACGAGCTCACCACCGCACTCGACGCGGCCGCGGCGCTCACGGAACCGCAGGGCGGCTCGCCGGCGACCGGGTCGTCGTAGCCGCACCGGACGGGACGCCGGCCGGCTGTCGTCGGACGTGGAGGCGGAGGACGACGCCGTCCTGGGTGTGTTCCTCCCGGACGGTGAACTCCGCCCTCAGGAGGGCGAGCTTGGTCCGCTCGACCGGATCGGCCGGGGGCCGGCGCGGGTTCAGCACATGCGCCTCGGCGACGACCCAGACGCGGTCGACCGAGGCGAGCCGCCGGCGCAGTTCCCCGGGGGTCGCCTCCCGGCCCCACAGCGTCCCGGAGCGGGGCGCGGACTCCCGCAGCGCGATGTCCCGCGCCCGACGGAACCCCTTCGGGTAGGCCAGCGCGGCGAGCCTGCCGACCGACGGCACGAACAGCACCGGGTCACCGGGGCGCATCTGGCGGACGGCGAGCGCGGAGACCACGGCGAGGTTGTCCGGGCGGTGGGCGGCGGACCGGTCCTGGCGGTACACGGGGAGCTGGGTCAGGAAGGTGAGGGTAAGGACGACGACGCCGAGGACGCCGAACACCCCGGTGACGCCCACGACGGCCCGCATCCACCGACCGCCGCCCCGCACCCGCCACCCGTCGAACCGCACCCACCGACCGCCGAACCGCACCCGCCTCCCGCCAACCCGCACCCACCGACCGCCGTCCACCACCCGCCACCCGCCGCCCAGCACCCACCGACCGCTGCCCAGCACCCACCGACCGCCAACCCGCACCCACCGACCACCGCCCAGCACCCGCCACCCGCCAACCCGCACCCACCGACCGCCGTCCACCACCCGCCGCCCGTCGAACCGCACCCGCCACCCCTCGATCCGCACCCGCCCCAGCGCCCGGCCCACTCGCCCGGCCCCCGCCGCGACCAGCAGGGACGCGCCCGCCAGCGAATACAGCACGTACCGGTCGTGGTAGAGCGGCCGGACCTGCGACACGGTCATCAGGATTCCCGGCGGCACGAGCAGCAGCGGCGCCGCGACCGCGGCCGTGCGACGCTCCCGGAGTCCTACGGCCATCAGCAGCAGCGCGCCCCAGAACACCGGCCCCGCCGGACCGGGAGTGAAGTTCCGGGCGAGCCTCTCGACCCGGTCCCACCCGGGCGGCACCAGCCACGCCACCTGCCCGGCCTGGCCCTGCGACACCCACACCAGCGGCAGCAGAAGCAGTGCCGCCGCCCCCGCCGCGCGCCCCCAGCCGGACCACACCCTCCGCGGCACCCGCAGCAGCGCCAGCGTCAGCGCGTGCGCGCCCAGCACCGGCACCGCCAGCTCGTGCAGCGCACAGGTCAGGGCGACGACCGTCCCGTACCCCCACCACACCCGGGCCCCCGCCCCCTCCACGGCCCTCAGGAGCAGCAGCGTCGCCCCTGCCACACCCCCCGCGACCAGCGCGTACGACCGTCCCTCCTGGGCGTAGTGGCCGGTCATCGGGGTGATCGCGTAGAGGACACCGGCCCACAGACCGGCCCGGGGCCCGGCCAGCCGGACGCCCAGGGCCGCGACCAGGCCGGCGGTCGCCGTCGCCGCGCACACCGCCGGCAGGCGCAGCACGACCTCGTCCGCGTGGACGGTGAGGACGACGTGCATGAACAGGTAGTACAGGCCGTGCACCGCGTCCACGTCGTGCAGCAGCCGCCAGATCTGCGGAACCGTGCGCTGCGCGACCTGGAAGGTGACGCTCTCGTCTCCCCACATGCCGCCGCGGTCCAGTCCCCACAGCCCGATCGCGAGCATCACCGCTATGGGAACCGCCACGGGCGCCACCCTCGTGGCGAACCTGCCGCTCCCCGTCGACCGTCCGCTCTTCACGGCCCGATTCTGTGCTGTATCAGACGCTTCATGCATGTTTGATGGTGTGTTACCACTTTCATGTCATTCGCCCGGCTTACGATCCGTCGTGATGAATGCCGAGAGTGAGACCGGGAGTGCGACCCCGAGTGAGACCCGGAGTGCGACCGGGACGGACTCCGGAAAGCCGCTCGCCGAGGTCGCCGTCGTGGTGATCGGTTTCGACGACGCCGCCCATGTGACGGACGCCGTGCGCTCGGCGCTGGCCCAGGGGCCGGCCGTGCGCGAGGTGGTGGCCGTCGACGACTGCTCCAAGGACGGCAGCGCCGGCCTGCTGGAACGGCTCGCCGTCTCGGAGCCCCGCCTGAAGGTGATCCGCCGCCGGGTCAACAGCGGCGGCTGCGGCACCCCCCGCAACACCGGACTCGGCGCGGTGACCTCGCCGTACGTGATGTTCCTGGACAGCGACGACATCCTGCCGCCCGGCGCGGTCGAGGCGCTGCTCCGAGCGGCCGAGGGCGCGCAAGCGGAGGTCGCGGGCGGCCTGTGCGTACGCCGGGAGCTGCCCTCAGGGCGCGAAATCCCCTGGCAGGATCGCCTCTACGCACTGCACGCCGTCGTGCCGCACCCCGCGCGGCGACCGCGCCTGGTCCACGACACGCTCTGCGTCAACAAGCTCTACCGCACCGGCTTCCTGCGCGCGCACGGCATCCGCTTCCCCGAGGGCCGCTTCCCGTACGAGGACGTCGTCTTCACCGCGCGCGTACTGGCCGCGGCCCCGCGCATCGCCCTGGTCCCGGACCGCGTCTACGTCTGGCACGTGCGCCGGTCCGCCGGGCGGCTGTCGATCTCCCTGGACCGGGCCGGCGTCGAGAACTGGAGGGCCCGTACGGAGGCGTGCCGGCAGGCGTACGAGGTGCTGCTGGGCGCCGGGCAGAAGGAACTCGCGCGGGCCGTGCGCGCCAAGTTCCTCGACCACGACCTGCGGATGTACGTGCGCGAACTGGTGTTGCGTGACGCCGCGTACCGGCGCGCATGGTGGGAGCTCACGCGGGCGCACCTCGCGGAGTACGACGCCGACGACTGGGCCCGCAACCCGGCCGCTCCCGGCCGGCTGGCCGGGCAGGTCGTCCTGGCCTCCCCGGAGCCGTGCGACCTGCTCCGGCTGCGGGAGCTCGCGGCCCGCCCGGCCCGCCTGTGCCCGCCGTACGCCCGTGCCGCGGACGGCACGCCCGTCTGGTCGCACGGGCTCCCGCAGGTGTCCCTGGAGCCCCTGCGGGCCCGGCCGGTGCGGGCGCTGCCCCTCGCCGTCGACGGGGAGCTGCGGCCGGGCGCGCGGGGCACCCGGCTGCGGCTGCGCCTGCACGAGCTGTACGGGCGGGTGGCGCAGGCGGGTCCGGAGGCGGTGGAGGTGGAGTGGAGGCACCGGGACGACGGTGACGTGGTGGTCCGGGGCCCGAGCGTGGCGCTCGCGCCGTGCACGGGGACGCATCCCTGGGCTTCGGGATCTGCCGGCCCCGACGGACACGAGGCCTCCTGGTCGGCGGAGACGGCCGTCGACCTCGCCGCACTGGCCGCGCTCGGCGCGGGCACCTGGGACCTGCGCCTTCGCGTCCGCTTCCGCGACGGCGCGAGCCGGAACGTCACGGCGCACGCTCTCCGGGGCACCGGTCTGCTGCGCCGCAGCGCCGTCCCGAGCGCCCGGCGGGGCGTGGTACTCGTACAGCCGTACTCCACCCACTCCGGTGCGCTGGCGCTGCGGGTGGCTCCCGGTGTACGCGGTGTGCTGTCGGTCGTACGCGCACGACTGCGCCGCCTGCTTCACTGAGGACACGACAGCGACGACCGCGACGGATCAGCGCGCAGCACCACCACCACGGGCCAACTGACGAGGGGACGGCCGCACATGACCTGGTTGATCACCGGCGGCGCCGGCTACATCGGCGCGCACGTCGTACGGGCGATGACCGCGGCGGGCGAGCGGGCGGTGGTGTACGACGACCTGTCCACCGGCATCGCCGAGCGCGTGCCCGACGGGGTGCCGCTGGTGGTGGGCTCGACCCTGGACGCCGAGCGGCTCGCCCGCACCCTCGCGGACCACTCGGTCACCGGCGTCGTCCACCTCGCGGCGAAGAAGCAGGTGGGCGAGTCCGTCGAACGGCCGCTGCACTACTACCGGGAGAACCTCGAGGGCCTGCGGGTGCTGCTCGACGCCGTGACGGCGGCGAACGTGCCGTCCCTCGTCTTCTCCTCCTCGGCGGCGGTGTACGGCATGCCGGACGTGGACCTGGTCACGGAGGAGACGCCGTGCGAGCCCATGTCGCCGTACGGCGAGACCAAGCTGGCCGGTGAGTGGCTGGTCCGTGCGACGGGCCGGGCGACCGGGCTGGCGACGGCGTCCCTGCGCTACTTCAACGTGGCGGGCGCGGCGGGTCCGGAGCTCGCGGACACCGGCGTCTACAACCTGGTGCCGATGGTCTTCGAAAAGCTCACGGAGGGCGCGCCGCCGAGCGTCTTCGGTGATGACTACCCGACCCCGGACGGCACCTGCGTACGCGACTACATCCACGTCGTCGACCTGGCCGAGGCCCATGTGGCGGCGGCCCGGGTGCTGCGTTCCTCGCCCGGCCGCGACCTCACGCTCAACATCGGCCGGGGCGAGGGCGTCTCGGTCCGCGAGATGATCGACCGCATCAACGCGGTCACCGGCCACGACCGGCCGCCGGTCGTGGCCCCCCGCCGCCCGGGCGACCCGGCCCGCGTGGTCGCCTCCGCCGACCGCGCGGCCACGGAGCTGGGCTGGAAGGCCCGGCTGGACGTGCTCGACATGATCACGTCGGCGTGGGAGGGGTGGGTACGGCTGCACCCGGAGGCGCGGCGGGTCTGATACGCCCGGACCGTGAGTGGACCCCGGGGCACCTGCCCGGGTTCACTCGAACGGGTCCCGTCACGGGCCGTACTACAACGCCTTCAGCCCCTCCGACGTGGCCCGGGCCAGGGCGCCCAGGTACCCCTTCGGGAGCTTCGGGCTGCGGATCACCACCGAGCGCCAGTAGAGGGGGCCGGAGATCAGGTCGAGGGCGAGGTCGTGGTCGATGCCCTCGCGCAGCTCGCCGCGGCGTTCCGCCGCCGTCACGATGCCGGTGGCGACGCCGTCCTGGCCTTCCCGCAGGGCCTTCTGCAGTGCCTCGGCGATGTCCGGGTTGCGGGCCGCCTCCGCCTGGAGGTCGGGGATGACCTGCGAGGCGACGGGGTGGCGCAGGGCGCGGGACGTCACCTCGTAGAGGAGCCGCAGGTCGCCCTCCAGGGAGCCGGTGTCCGGCGCGGGCAGGCCCTGCACGGCGAGCGCCGAGACGATGTCGAGGACCAGGTGCAGCTTGGAGCGCCAGCGGCGGTACACCGCCGTCTTCCCGACCCCCGCCCGGCGTGCGATCCCCTCGATGGACATCCGCGCGTAGCCGACGGCCGCGAGCTCCTCGAAGACGGCCGCGCGGATCGCTTCCGTCACGTCCTCCCGCAGTACGGCCGCCCCCGCGGGGGCCCGGCGACGCGGGGGCTGCTGGGGCTCGTCGGGGTTCGTCGTCATGCCGACAGCATAGGGCGTCACGACGAAACGGTTGCGTTCCGACGTCCACCCGACGTACGCTCCCGTTACGACGATACGGTCCCGTCCCGACGTAAGAGTTCGTGAAGAGTCCGGTAAAAGACCACCCGCCCTCAGCTCTTCGCGCCCCCGGTCCCACAACCCCCGAGCGAAAGCAGCGGATGTGAGTACGGTCCTCCACACACCGCCCCAGCCCCCGGCCCCCACCCCGGCCGACCACGACCTCGCGGCCCTCGCCGCCCGCCACGGCCTCACGGTCAGCGGCGCGCGGCCCTCCCTGCCCGAGTACGTCCGCCAGCTCTGGGCCCGCCGCCACTTCATCACCGCGTTCGCCACCGCCAAGCTCACCGCCCAGTACAGCCAGGCGAAGCTCGGCCAGGTCTGGCAGGTGATGACCCCATTGCTGAACGCGGCGGTCTACTACTTCATCTTCGGTGTGCTGCTCGGCACCAAGCACGGCGTGCCGGACTACATCCCGTTCCTGGTCACGGGCGTGTTCATCTGGACGTTCACGCAGAGCTCGATCATGGCGGGCACCCGCGCGATCTCCGGCAACCTCGGCCTGGTGCGGGCCCTGCACTTCCCGCGCGCCGCGCTGCCGATCTCCTTCTGCCTGCAGCAGCTCCAGCAGCTGCTGTTCTCGATGGGCGCGCTGGTCGTCATCCTGCTCTGCTTCGGCGTGCCGGTGTCCGCCTCCTGGCTGCTGGCGTTCCCGGCCCTGGTGCTGCAGTTCACCTTCAACGCCGGCGTCTCGATGGTCATGGCGAGGTGGGGCGCCAAGACCCCGGACATCGCGCAGCTGATGCCGTTCATCCTGCGCACCTGGATGTACGTCTCGGGCGTCATGTGGAGCCTCGACAAGCTGGCCAAGAACGACCACCTGCCGCATGTCGTCAAGGTGGCGCTGGAGGCCAACCCCGCCGCGGTCTACATCGACCTGATGCGCTTCGCGCTGATCGACAGCTTCCACGCGGGGCAGCTGCCGCACCACGTGTGGCCGCTCGCCGTCGGCTGGGCACTGGTCGCCGGAGTCGGCGGCTTCATCTACTTCTGGAAGGCCGAGGAGACGTACGGACGTGGCTGAGCACCCGAACGAGAAGATCCCCACCGTCGTCGCCGACGGCGTCGACATCGTCTACCGCGTCAACGGCACCGGCGCCGGACGTGGCTCCGCGACCGCCGCCCTCAACCGCATCGTGCGGCGCAAGCAGACCGAGAAGGCCTCGGGTGTGCGCCGGGTGCACGCCGTGAAGAACGTGTCCTTCGTCGCCTACCGGGGCGAGGCGATCGGCCTGATCGGCACCAACGGCTCCGGCAAGTCGACCCTGCTGAAGGCCGTCGCCGGTCTGCTCCCCGTGGAGAACGGCCACATCTACACCGACGGCCAGCCCTCCCTGCTCGGGGTGAACGCCGCCCTGATGAACGACCTCACCGGCGAGCGCAACGTGCACCTCGGCGGCCTGGCCATGGGCATGTCCCGCGAGCAGGTGAGGGACCGCTACCAGGAGATCGTCGACTTCTCGGGCATCAACGAGAAGGGCGACTTCATCACGCTGCCGATGCGGACGTACTCCTCCGGCATGGCCGCACGGCTGCGGTTCTCCATCGCCGCCGCCAAGGACCATGACGTCCTGCTGATCGACGAGGCGCTGGCCACCGGCGACCGCTCCTTCCAGAAGCGCTCGGAGGAGCGCATCCGCGAGCTGCGCAAGCACGCGGGCACGGTGTTCCTGGTCAGCCACAACAACAAGTCGATCCGCGACACGTGCGACCGGGTGCTGTGGCTGGAGCGCGGGGAGCTGCGCATGGACGGGCCGACGGAGGACGTCCTCAAGGAGTACGAGGCGTTCACCGGAGACAAGGCGCCGAAGCCGAAGCCCCAGCCGAAGGTCGCCGTTCCCTCGTGAGGCCCACCCGGTCGGCCCTTTTGTCTCATTGATGGCAGCATGACCGCATACGGTGCAGCTGTGAGAGGGGGCCCGGGATGGCCGAGCTCAGTGTGATCGTCCACGGGCCGAACGTTCAGGACCATCTGACGGAACTCCTCGACTCCCTCGCCGCCCACCCCCTGCCGGACGCCGAGGTGATCGTGGCGGCGGTGGGCGACTGGGCCCGGGAGACGGCCGAGCGGCACACCCCGGACGTCCAGATCGTGCCGCTGCCGGACGGCACGGGTGACGCGGCGGCCCGGGCGGCGGGCGCGTCCCGGGCCGCCGGCCGCTGGCTGCACTTCGTCCACGCCAAGGACGGCCTGCCCGCCGGCACCCCCCGGACGATCGCGGAGCGGGTGGCCGAGCTCCCCGGCGAGGTCGACGTCCTCCTGCTCGACCACGTCCGCAGCACCTGGCACACCTCCGGCATGCCCTCCCCCGACGGCCCGCTCCTCGCCCGGGCGGGCCGCGCCGAGGTCACCCTCGACGACTGCGCGCCCCTGCTGCGGCTCACCCCACTGCTCGGCACCCGCGTGCTGCGCGCGGAGTTCTGGCGGGCGCACGAGTCGCGGTTCGGCACCGACGACGAGCCGTACGCCGCCCTGGCCGCCCTGCTGCTCGCCGACCGCGTCGCCTGCCTGCCGCACGTCGCCTACGAGGACCGCAGACTGCGCCCCGCGAGCCTGCCCCCGGTCGCGCCCGAGCAGCGGTACGGCCTCGTCGAGCGCTACGAGTCCCTCCTCGACCTCACCCGCGACCGGCGCGCCGCGCACGCCGTGCTCTACGACGTCATGGTCCGCGACTGCCTGCGCACCTTCGCGCGCGGCGGCATGCCGGAAGGGGTCGCGCGGGAGTTCTTCCGCCGGGCGTCCCTGGCCGCCCTGCGCCGCCGCCCCGAGGGCTACCGCCGCCCGGCCGGGCTCGAAGGCGTCCGCCGCTCCCTGCTGGAGGACGGCGCCTACGCGAAGTACCGGGCCTTCCAGGCCGTCAACCGCGCCCGCCGCAACGCCAGAGCGGTCGTGCGGACCCGCAGACGCGAGGCCGGTGCCAGGCTCCGGGACCACCAGTACCGCAGGGCGCTCAGCCGTCCCGTCAACCCGCATCTCGCGGTGTTCGCGGCGTACTGGAACCGCGGCGTCGCCTGCAACCCCGCCGCGATCGCCGCCAAGCTCGCCGAACTGGCCCCGCAGATCCACGCGGTGTGGGTGGTCACCGAGGAGAACGCGGCCCTCCTGCCGCCCGGCACCGACCACGTGGTACCCGGCAGCCGCCGCTACTGGGAGGTGCTGGCGACCGCCAAGTACCTCGTCAACAACGTCAACTTCCCCAACGCGGTGGTCAAACGCCCCGACGCGATCCACGTCCAGACCCACCACGGCACGCCCCTGAAGCGCATGGGCCTCGACCAGATGGCGTTCCCGGCCGCCGCGCAGGGCCTGGACTTCCCGGCGCTGCTGGAGCGCATCGACAGATGGGACTTCAGCGTCTCGGCCAACAGTCACACCACCCGCATGTGGGAGCGCGCGTACCCGTCGCACTACGTCTCCCTGGACCACGGCTATCCGCGCAACGACGTCTACTACACCGCCGGCGCCGACGACATCCGCGCGGTCCGCGACCGCCTCGGCATCGCCCCGGGGCGCCGTGCCGTCCTGTACGCGCCCACCCACCGCGACTACGAGGCCGGCTGGACCCCGCGCCTGGACCTCGCCGCCCTCGCCGACCGCCTGGGCGAGGACACGGTCCTGCTCGTGCGCGGCCACTACTTCTACGGCGGCGCCGCCTCCCCGCTCACCAACCTTCGCCGCACGGGCCGGATCATCGACGTCTCCTCCTACGACCCGGTCGAGGAGCTGTGCCTGGCGGCGGACGTCCTGGTCACGGACTACTCCTCGATCATGTTCGACTACGCCAACCTCGACCGGCCGATCGTGATCCACGCCGACGACTGGGAGACGTACCGCACCACCCGCGGCGTCTACTTCGACCTCATGGACCAGGCCCCGGGCCCCGTCGCCCGCAACCAGCAGGAGCTGACGGAGATCCTCACCACCGAGGCCTGGCGCGACGAGAGCGCGGCGAAGAGCCGGGCCGTGTTCCGGCGCCGGTTCTGCGAGTACGACGACGGCCGCGCCGCCGAACGCGTCGTCCGCCGGGTCTTCCTCGGACAGGACGAGCGGGACCTGCCTCCCGTGCTGCCGATCGAGGAGCGCACCCCGGCCCCGAACCCGCAGGAGGCGACCGCATGAGCACCCCCGACGTCACCGTGACGGTCATCGTCTACAACGACGCCGAACGGCTCACCCGCGCGGTCGAATCGGTCCGGCGCCAGACCCACGCCAACCTCGAGATCATCATCAGCGACGACCACTCCACGGACGCGACCCCGGCGGTGGCCCAGCGGCTTGCGGCCCAGGACCCCCGGGTCCGGCACCTCCGTCTGGAACGCAACAGCGGCGGCTGCAGCGCCCCGCGCAACCGCGCCCTGCAGATCGCGCGAGCGCCGTTCCTGATGTTCCTGGACAGCGACGACGAACTCCCCGCCGACGCGGTCGAGCTGCTGCTCGCCGCGCACCGCGAACGTGAGATCGACTTCGCGATGGGGGCGGTGCAGCGGGTCCGGGTGGACAACGGCCGCTGCTCGACGTGGATGCCGCACCTGGTCGCCGAGCGCCGCACGCTCGACGGCATCGAAGCCGACCCGCGCCTGTTCTTCGAGCACCTGTCGACCAGCAAGATGTACGCCCGCGCCTTCCTCGACCGGCACGCCCTGCGCTTCCCCGAGGGCATCCACTACGAGGACCAGCTGTTCTCGGCGCAGGCGTACTGCCTGGCCGAAAGCTTCACGATCATCCCGGAGCCGGTCTACCGCTGGTACGTGGCGCCCTTCGCGGCCTCCGAGACGGCCTCGATATCCAACCAGCGGCACAAGCTCGCCAACGTCCGGGACCGGATCCACGTCCAGCACCTCATCGACGCGTTCCTGGCCGACAGCGGGCACGAGTCGCTGCGCGAGGACAAGGACCACAAGTTCCTCAAGCACGACCTGCGCATGTACGCCGGTGACCTGCCCTACCGGGACGACGCCTGGCTGACGTCCTTCGCGGACATCGTCACGCCCTACCTCGACACCCTCTCGCCGGGCGCCTTCGCACGCCTCCCGCGCGCCGAACGCGTCGTCATCCAGCTGATCCGCGACCGCCGTCTGCCGGAGGCCCGCCTGGCCGCCCGAGGCCTGGGCCACGCGGTGGGCCCGAGGCGCGTGACCGCCGACGCGGCAGGCCGCACCTACTGGGGAGAGCGGGTCCCCGAGTCGGAGTGGTCACGCCGCGAACTGAGCGTCGCCGACCTGGAGCTGGAGACCCGGCCCTTCCCGAGCGCCCAGTTCCGCCACGAGATCAAGGAGATCGCCCGCGGCCCGGGCGCTTCCGTCGACCTCACGATCCGCACCTACGACCCGGCGCTGCGTCTCCCCGTCGGCCCTCAGCGCGCGACCCTCGTCATCGCCCCGGGCGGCCGCCGCCTCCAGGTCCACTTCCGCCTCTCCCCCGTCCGCCCCGGCCTCTTCGAGGGCCACGCCCACCTGGACCTCGCCGCGGCCCCGCTCCCCCTCCAGGGCTTCGCGGGCATCCGCCACCCGCTGCTCCGCCTCCAGCACCAGGGCCTGTCCCACACGGGCCTGCTGCTGGCCCCCCTGACCTTCCCGGCCCTGACGACCCGCATCCCCTCCCACCACCTGACGGTGGAACCGGAGGGGCACAACCCAGGCCGCCTCCAGGTCCGCTGGGAGCCGGTGGGCGTGACGGCGGCCCTGATCCGCCCGACGGTACGCAAACTGGCCCGGCCGAGGGTCAAGCGGGCGGTGCGGCTGGTGGCGAGCGCAGTGAAGTAACGCCCCGGCACGGTGTCGTTCTCCGGCCGAGGTGCCGACCGACACCGCCGATCGCCGGGGCTCCGTCATCACGAGAGTGAGGCGAGGAGCCCGGTCCCTCCCGCCAGCACTCCGGGCTGCCCGAGGGCGCGGAAGTCGGTCTCGACCGCTGCCAAGTCGAGGGCACCGGCGCGCACGGCGTGGTATCGGATGACCGACCACAGGAAGACGTCGAGGTTGTCGAACTGCGTCTGGGCCTCTATGACCTCCTCCTCGTGGAACCACACCGCGACCCGGCCGTCGGTCAGCACCACGTAGTAGTTGCCTCCTCCATCGGCGCCGAGGGACCACACATCGTCATCGGAAAGTTCCGTCTCATAGTCGGAGTCGAGGATCCGGCAGTCGTTGGCCGCGAAGTCGAAGCCGTACGACCAGTCGTATATGTCAAGAAACCCGGCCGGCATGGTTCCCGATCGGACCCTGCGGTCGAAGCCGGCCAACGCGGTTGCGGCGTCACGCGGAAGCCTGGCGAGGAACGGTTCGACCGGGCGGGTCGACGCCGGGACGTCGACCCGCGGCTCGTCGCGGAACCACCGCGCCAGGTCGGCGTCCAGATCCCGATCCACGTACCCTGCCAATTGATCAACGGTGAGAGGCATGCGGTGAGGCTAGCCGAGGCACCTGTCACGGACGCCCGGCTCACCGGTCAGGCAGGGGATCGCGTACCTGCTCACGCACCACGGCGTACAGCACCTGCCCCTCCGGCCCCCGAGCCACCTCCCGCAACCCGGCACCCCGCATCCCGACCCCGGCCATCACCCACCGCACCCCGTACTCCCGCAGAATCCCCGCCCGCTCCTCCCCCGACGTCCCCTCCGCGAAGTACCGCCGCACATCCCCCACCCGACGCCCTTCATCCGCCAGGAAGAAGTCCGGATACCCGGGCGCCACCGTGTACGCCCCGTACGCCGGGATCTGCCGCGCCGGCCGCCCCTCCCGCGCCATCACCACATCCCCGTACTTCACCCAGGGCGTCATCCACTGGTACCCCGTCCACGGCCGCCGGTACTTCTCCGCGACAGCCTCCGGAAGATCCCCCCGCTTCACGACGTACCCGACCGCCCCCGCCTGCGTCCACGCCCCCAGAGCCAGCGCAGCGCCCAGCACGCACGCCCAGCCCACCCGCACCCCCCGCCGCCCGGCCTCGCACACCTCCACGGCGACCGCGAGCTGCGCCGGGATCAGCACCGCCGGCAGGGCCCGCCCCCACGACCAGTGCCCGCTCACCCCACCGGCCGTCACCAGCACGGCCCCCAGCACGAAGAACAGCACCAGCGGATCCCACCGGTCCCGCCACCACCGCACCCCGAGGGCCACCACCCCGAGCAGCACCAGCCAGTACCGCCCGACCAGATCGTCGTACAGCGGCCGGTGCACCGCCTCGAGCCCGCCGCCCTCCCCGAACAGCGCGAAGAAGTCGTAGTACGGCCACAGCGCCAGCACCCCGAATCCCACCGCCGGCCCGCTGCCGAGCCGCAGCCACGCCGCACGGTCCGGCCGGGCGGCGACCACCGTCGCGGCCGCCCCCAGCGAAGCCACCACTCCCGAGAACTGGTGGCACAGCAGGATCACCGCCCACAGCACCCCGAGCCCTGGCCACACCCCCCACCCGGCGCCCTTCCGCGCCACCGGCCCCAGCCACGCCCAAAGGTGGAACGCCAGGCCGAGCGCGAACAGGCTCGGATACGGCACCGTCAGCGCCAGCGAGTCGAGCCCGTAGAAGCCGCTCCACTTGAACACGGCCGTCCCCCACAGCAGCAGCAGGCTCAGCAAGGCCAGCGCGGGCGCGGCGTGATGGCCGGTCAGGGTGCGCACGTAGCGCCACACGCCGGTCACCAGCAGCGCGAGTCCGGCCAGCGCCCCGAGTCGCAGCACCACGAAGACCGACAGGCCGGTCACCCGCGCCACACACCCGAGGACCAGCATCCAGGGCGAGTAGTACGGGCTCGGCGTGTCCGCGTCGACCAGCGGATCACCCGGGTCGACGAGATCGTGCCGCAGGCGCTGGACGGTCGCGGCGTGCATCCCGAGGTCCCCGGCCCAGGGCAGCCGGACGACGACCAGGAGCAGCAGCAGGACCACCACCGAGGCAGCGAGCCACGCGGTGAGGACGGCGGGTCTAGGCGGGGCGCGCATCGTGCGGGAACACCCAGGTCCGGTAGACGAGGAAGCGGAAGGCGGAGGCCAGCACGATGGACAGCGCCTTGACCGCGTTGGATTCCAGCGGCCCGTCCAGGCCGAGGCCGTGGTAGCCGACGTAGAACAGCCCGCTCTCCATGGCGACGCCGATCGTGCTGAGGACGAAGAACAGCGTGAGCTGACGCCGGGTCCGGGACGCCCGGTCGCGGTAGGCGACGTACCGGAAACCGAGGTAGTTGCCGCCCATGGCGATCAGGCTGGCCGGCACGGTCGCCACCATGGCGGCCAGGTGCAGCCCGTGCAGGAGCACGTTGAACACCAGGAAGTTCACCGCGACGCCGCTGCCGCCGACCAGCGCGAAGTGCACCACTTCGAGGACGACGCGCCTGGCCGGGCGGGCGGCGGCCACGCGCTCCTCGGAGACATTGAGAGTCACGTCCCAAGCCTTAGCCGGATCGGGTAAGTCCTCCAGTCGAATCACCCTAAGGCAGGCAAAGAAGAAGGCGCCCCGGGCCGAAACCGGCCCGGGGCGCCCGTCACGCCGTACGCCTTACGAGTGTGTCCGCAGCAGCGTCCTCATCGTGCGCATCGCCACCGACAGGTTGGCGAGGTCGAACGCGTCGGAACTCTGGATCTCCTCCAGGGTGCTGCGGGCCCGGCCGAGGATCGCCGCGTTCTTCTGCTCCCAGGCCTTGTAGCGCTGCTCGGGCGTCGAGGTGCCGTCGCCCACCGCCAGGACGTCGGCGGTCAGCGCCGCGTGCGCCGCGTACAGGTCCTCGCGGATCGCCGCACGGGCCATGGACTGCCAGCGGTCGGCGCGGGGCAGCTCGATGATGCGGTCCATCAACTGGGTGATGCGCAGCCGGTCGGCGAGGTCGTAGTACACCTCGGCGACGTCCATCGGCTCCCGGCCCATGCGGTCGGCGATCGAGACGATGTCGAGCGTCGGGAAGGCCGAGGAGAAGCCCGCCACCCGGGTGGCGAGTTCCTCAGGGACACCGGCGCCCGTCAGCTCGTCGTGGATCTTCTGGTACCACTCCAGGTCGGCGCCGCGCAGCAGCTTCGGCAGCTGCCCCCAGACCTGTTCGACCCGGTCGGCGAAGAAGTCGACCGTCCCCGCGAGCTCCAGCGGCTGCGGCCGGTTGTTGAGCAGCCAGCGCGTGCCGCGCTCCACCAGGCGGCGCGCGTGCAGCCGGATGCGGGTCTGGACCTCGGCATCGACCTTGTTGTCGAGCGCCTCCACCCCGTCCCACACCGGGGACTGGCGGAAGATCGCCCGGGCCGCGGTCTGCGCCCGCACGATCTCCTCCAGCGACGCGCCGGTCTCCTCGCGCAGCCGGTGCAGGTACGTCGTACCGCCCGTGTTGACCGTGTCGTTGACCAGCACGGTCGTGGTGATCTCACGGCGCAGCGGGTGGCAGACGAGGTGGTCGGGGTACTGCTCGCGCAGCTCCTTCGGGAAGTACGCGTGCAGCAGGGTGCTCAGGTACGGGTCGTCCGGCAGCGAGGTGTGCAGCAGCTCCTCGGCGACCGTGATCTTCGTGTACGCCAGCAGTACGGCCGTCTCCGGGCCGGTCAGGCCCTGGCCCTGGGCGAGCCGCTCGCGGATCTGCCGGTCGGTGGGCAGGAACTCCAGCGCCCGGTCGAGGTGTCCCTCCCTGACCAGGTGCTTCATGAAGCGCTGCTGGGCGTGGAGCATGGCGCTGGACTGGGCGAGGGCGTTGGCGATCGCCGTGTTCTGCGCGTAGTTGTTGCGCAGCACCAGGCGGCCGACCTCGTCGGTCATCTCGGCGAGCAGCTTGTTGCGCTGCTTGACGGTCATGTCGCCGTCCCGGACCAGGCCGTTGAGCAGGATCTTGATGTTCACCTCGTGGTCGGAGGTGTCCACGCCCGCGCTGTTGTCGATGGCGTCGGTGTTGATCCGGCCGCCCTGCAGCGCGAACTCGATCCGGCCGAGCTGGGTCAGGCCGAGGTTGCCGCCCTCGCCGACGACCTTGACGCGCAGGTCCTTGCCGTCGACGCGGATGGCGTCGTTGGCCTTGTCGCCGACGTCCGCGTTGGACTCGGCGGAGGACTTGACGTACGTGCCGATGCCGCCGTTCCACAGCAGGTCCACCGGCGCGTGCAGGATCGCCTTCATCAGGTCGGCCGGGGTCAGCTTGGTGACCTTGGCCTCGATACCGAGGGCCTCGCGGATGTGCGCGTTGACCGGGATCGCCTTGGCCGTGCGCGGGAAGACGCCGCCGCCGGCCGACAGGAGCTCCGTGTCGTAGTCCTCCCAGCTGGAGCGGGGCAGCTCGAACAGGCGGCGGCGCTCGGCGTAGGAGGTGGCGGCGTCCGGGTTCGGGTCGATGAAGATGTGCCGGTGGTCGAAGGCCGCGACCAGGCGGATGTGCTCGGAGAGCAGCATGCCGTTGCCGAACACGTCACCGGACATGTCGCCGATGCCGACGACCGTGAAGTCCTCGGTCTGGCAGTCCACGCCCATGTCGCGGAAGTGCCGCTTGACGGACTCCCAGGCGCCGCGGGCGGTGATGCCCATGCCCTTGTGGTCGTAGCCGGCGGAGCCGCCGGAGGCGAAGGCGTCACCGAGCCAGAAGTTGTACTGCTCGGCGACCCCGTTGGCGATGTCGGAGAAGGTGGCGGTGCCCTTGTCGGCGGCGACGACGAGGTAGGTGTCGTCCTCGTCGTGCCGGACGACGTCGGCCGGGGGCACGACCTCGCCCGCGACCATGTTGTCGGTGATGTCGAGCAGCGCCGAGATGAACGTCTTGTAGCTGGCGATGCCCTCGGCCATCCAGGCGTCCCGGTCCACGGACGGGTCGGGCAGCTGCTTGGCGACGAAGCCGCCCTTGGCGCCGACCGGCACGATGACGGTGTTCTTCACCATCTGCGCCTTGACCAGGCCGAGGATCTCGGTGCGGAAGTCCTCACGCCGGTCGGACCAGCGCAAGCCCCCGCGCGCGACCTTGCCGAAGCGCAGGTGCACGCCCTCGACGCGCGGCGAGTACACCCAGATCTCGAAGGCCGGGCGCGGCGCCGGCAGGTCGGGGATGGCCTGCGGGTCGAACTTCATGGAGACGTAGTCGTGCGACTTGCCGCCCGCCGCCTCCTGGAAGAAGTTGGTCCGCAGCGTCGCCTTGATGACGGTCAGGAAGGACCTGAGGATCCGGTCCTCGTCGAGCGAGGCCACCTGGTCGAGGGCCGCGTCGACCTCTTCCAGCAGCGCGTCCACGATCTCGTGCCCGGCGCGCTGCCGGTCCGGCGACATCCGCGCCTCGAACAGGGAGACGAGCAGGCGGGTGGTGTGGACGTTGTTGCGGAGGGTGTCCTCCATGTAGTCCTGGCTGAACGTCGACGCCGCCTGGCGCAGGTACTTCGCGTACGCCCGCAGCACCATCGCCTGCCGCCAGGTGAGCCCGGCGCTCAGCACGAGGGCGTTGAAGCCGTCGTTCTCCGCCTTGCCGGTCCAGGTGGCGGCGAAGGCGTCCTGGAAGCGCTCGCGGGCGTCGTCGCCGAAGTAGTCCCCGCCGCCGTTCGCGCGGGGCATGCGCAGACCGAAGTCGTAGATCCAGGCCACGCTGCGGTCCGAGCAGCGCAGCTCGTAGGGCCGCTCGTCGACGACCTCGACCCCGAGCCGGTTGAGGACCGGGAGGACGGCGGACAGGGAGATGGCGTCGCCCGTGCGGTAGATCTTGAAGCGGCGCTCCTCGGGGGCGGCGCCCACCGGCTCGTACAGGCTGAGCGCGAAGTCCTTGTCCGCCTCGGCGTTCAGCTGCTCGAGGTGGACGAGGTCGGCGACCGCGGCGCGCGGGTTGTGGTCGGCCTTGTAGCCCTCGGGGAAGGCGTGCGCGTAGCGGCGCATCGCCTCGGCCGCGTGCTCCTCGCCGAGCTCGGCGTTGAGCGCCTCGGCGAAGGCGTCCTCCCAGGAGCGGGCGGCCTCCACCAGCCGGGCCTCGATGCGCTCCTTGTCGGAGTCGGACAGCTCCGGCAGCTCGGTGCCCTGCGGGACCCGGACCACGAAGTGCAGCCGGGACAGGATCGACTCGGTGTTCCAGGCGGTGAAGTCGACGCTGATGCCGCCGAGCTCCTCCTTCAGGATCTCGATGATCCGCAGGCGGACGGCCGTGGTGTAGCGGTCGCGCGGGAGGTAGACGAGGGCGGAGTAGTAGCGCCCGTACTCGTCCTGGCGCAGGTAGAGCCTGAGGCGCCTGCGCTCCTGGAGGTAGAGGACGGAGGTGACGATCGACCGCAGCTCGTCGACCGGGGTCTGGAACAGCTCGTCGCGCGGGTACGTCTCCAGGATCTGCAGCAGGTCGCGTCCGTCGTGGCTGTTGGGCGAGAACCCGGCCTGCTTCAGGACCTCCTCGACCTTGCGCCGGATGACCGGCACCCGGCGCACGGACTCGGTGTAGGCGGCGGAGGAGAACAGCCCGAGGAAGCGCCGCTCGCCGATGACGTTGCCGTCGGCGTCGAACTTCTTGACGCCGATGTAGTCCAGGTACGACGGCCGGTGCACGGTCGACCGGCTGTTCGCCTTGGTCAGCACGAGCAGCTTGTGCTCGCGCGCCTTGGCCCGGGCGTCGGCGGGCAGCCGCTCGAACGACGGGCTGACCGGGTGGCTCTCCTCGGCCGCGTGGTGCGGGTCCGCGCGCAGTATGCCGAGCCCGGTGCCGGGCACGGCGGCGAGAGAGTCGTCGTCGCGCAGCTGGTACTCGCGGTAGCCGAGGAAGGTGAAGTGGTCGTCGGACAGCCAGCGCAGCAGCTCGCGGGCCTCCTCGACCTGGGGGCCGGGCAGGTCGCCGGGGATGGGCTCGTCCGGCAGCCCCTCCGCCAGCCGGGTCGCCGCCTCCCGCATCTTGCCCCAGTCCTCGACGGCCTCACGGGCGTCGGACAGCACGCGCAGCAGGTCGGCGGTGATCTGCTTCAGATCGGCCCGGTCGGTCTCACGGTCGATCTCGACGTGGATCCAGGACTCGACGTGCGCGTCGTGCGGAAGGTCTCCGATCGCCGGGGTCGACAGGACCTCGATGAGCTTGCCGGTGACATCGCGGCGCACGACGAACTGGGGGTGGATGACGACGTGGATCCCACGCCCCTGCCGCGTCAGCTCATTGGTGACGGAGTCGACGAGGAAGGGCATGTCGTCGGTGACGACCTCGACCACGGAGTGGCTGCAGGTCCACCCGTTCTCTTCCACCGTGGGGGTGTGCACCCGCACGTTGGCCGTGCCCTGGGGGCGGTTCTCGGCCAGCCGGTAATGCGATACGGCAGCTCCGAAGACGTCGACCGGGTCGCGGTCGGTGAGGTCCTCCGGTGCCGTGTGCAGGTAGTAACGCTGGAGGAACGTGTGGAGGGTGTCGCGGTCCGGGGCCTTCTGGGCGTCTGGGGTCTCCTCGCCCGTCGACCCGGTCGGTAGGTGCCCCCCGACCGGGCTGTTCTCAGCTACCCGGGCGGCCCTCTCGAGCAACTCGGCTTTGGCTTCGTCCAGCTTGGTCTGCATTGTCCTCTGGCTCCTGTCGCGCGCCGTTGCGTGACGTAGAAGGAAGTACGGCCTCTGCGCTGACGGCCTCACGTCGTGACACGGGGTATCCGGTCTGTTCCGACGCTATGCCGCAAGGCGAGATGAGCGGGGGTGTCTGAGCCATTTTTGAGCTGGGCCACCGGTGTGACGCTGCTCTCCGCGACGCTCGGGTACGGGTGGTGCTCGGCGTCCCGGGAGTCCTCGATGGCACGTCCCGCCCGCTAAGACCAGCGACTGCCGCCCGGTCACGGATGTCGTCCGTGCTCTCCGGGCGCAGGGCAGGGACGACGACGTCCCCGCGAACTATCGCGCTGATCACGCCACCTAGGCTATCGCTCCTTACAGGGGCTCCGTCATGAGCCGTATGTGTACAAAACCAGCCGTAGAAGTTTGACGTTCTGCACAGTGCCGCTACGGGTTCCGGTCAGGACGGCCGGTCACGCCGCTAGCCGCTCCGCCTCCGCGACCGCCTCCTCCAGTGTGTCCACGACAGGAACGCCGACGGCTTCCAGGCTCACTCTGCTGTGCGATCCGCCGGTGTACAGCACGGCCCGCGCCCCGACGTGCAGCGCCGCCACCGCGTCGTCCGCGGCGTCCCCGATCACCACGGTGCGCTCCGGCGCCACCCCGCTCAGCGACGCCAGGTGCCGCACCATGTGCTCGGCCTTGCTGCCCCCCGACGGCCCGGTCCGCCCGTCCACCCGTATGAAGTGCGGCTCGATACCGAACCCCCGCACCAGCGGAACCAGCTCCTCGTGCACGTACATGCTCAATATCGACTGGCTGCGGCCCGCCGAGCGCCATCCGGCCAGCAGCTCCACGGCCCCCACCGTCAGCCCGCACGCCGCCCGGTGCTCGGAGTAGTACCGGTGGAAGACGTCGTCCATGGCCTCCCACTCGGCCTCGGTCGGCAGCCGCCCCATCAGCCGCTCGTAGAACTTCGGCACCGGCACGCAGTACAGCTCCCGGTACTTCTCCAGCGTCAGCGGCTCCAGGCCCAGCTCGGCGAAGGCCGCGTTCGTCGCCCCGATGATCGCGTCGTTGTCGTGGAACAGCGTCCCGTTCCAGTCCCAGACAATGTGCGCGCCCGTCTTCATCCCCATGCCCGAAAACGTACCCGCCCCCACTGACAATCAAGAGAGCGGCGCCTCAACGCGCCCCCGGCGACGGGTTCAGTCCCCCGACGCCCTCGACGGGGGTTCAGTCTTCTCCAACACATCCGACGAAGGGTTCAGTCCCCCTGACACCCCCGACGACGGGTTCAGTCGCCGCGCCCCACCAGGTTCGCGATCTCCTGGGTGGCGAACCACAGCAGCTCGTGGTCCTCCGCCCCGTCCACGACGAACTGTGCGTCGTCGTCCCCGCCGTCCGCCGCCTGCAGTGCCTCTGCGGCCGCCGTCACATCGGCCGCCGCGTCCGTCGCGTCGACGTGCACCGACGCCGCCTTGCCGAGCGGCACGGGGCCCGCGACCCGCACCTCCCCCAGCGGCGCGGGATCGGGCCCCCGGTCGGGGCCCGCGCTCACGGCCCGCTCGGCGACGTCGACGGCGATGACGACCCGGCGCCTCGGCGCCTCGGGCTCGGCCGCCAGCAGGCGCAGCGAGGCGAGCGCGGCCCGGCCGAGCGCCGCGTACTCCAGTTCCTCGATGTCGTCGGAGACGTACCACTCGCGCAGCCCCGGCGTCACGGCATAGGCGACGAACGGCCCGCTTCCCAGCTCACCCGTCTTGTACGCCTCGGCGAGGCCGGGGAGGGTCAGGGGCACGTAGACACGCATGGCTGGCCGCTTTCGTGGTCGTGGTGATCGTGATCGGAGGTCTCGGCACGGCTCCGGAAGGTCTTCAGGATACGTGCGGGGCGTCCCCTTTCGAGCCCCGCCCCGTGCCGCCGGAGGCGTCCACCCTCGGCCCGGAATTCACCCGGCACCTCCCCGGCCTTCAAGGGATCCCTACCCCCGACACCACCCGGATAGGTGAACTTTTCGGCGCCCGCGACCCGAACCGCGCTTCCTTGCCGCGGCCCCGGTCCGCCCCGTACAAGATCACCAGCCGAAGTTACTCCCCGGTATCCACCGGTTCACGAAACGGGGACCCCCATGCACAAGGTCATGACCAGGACCCAGCACCGCCCGGCCACGCCGACGCCCCGCCCACAGGTGAGCCCTGCGGCCCGCACACCCGGGTACGCCACACCCCGCACCCCCGTCGGCACCGCCGCCACACCGCCCCTTCCCGGCGGCTCCGCGCCTCCGCGCTCTCCCGGCAGCGGCCGGGCCCGGCCTCCCGCTGCCGGCGGTCGTCCGCCGGCCTCCGCCCGCGCCAGGGCTTCCCGTAGCCGCCCGGCGGACACGCGCCCACCGTCCCTCTCAGCAACGCGCACAGCCCCGCGCCGGACCCCGGAAGCAACCGGCTCCCCGGCCCGCCCCAACGCCACCGCCCCCGCCCCCGCCCCTGCCCCTGCCCCCACCGAAAGCGACCCACGGGTCCCGGGCCAGGGCTCACGTCCCGCGGCGGTTCCCCAGCTCCTGCCCACCGACGTCTTCGCCGACCTCCTCGTCGCCGTCCTGAGCGGCCACCGCCCCGTCCACTCGATGCTCCGCCACACCCGCGGCCGCGCCTACGACGAGCTGGCCTGGCTGGCCGAACGCGGCCCCCTGCGCACTCGCGGCGCCCGCCCCGTCGTCCGCGACATCGGCTGGTACGCACCCCGGCCGGGCGCCATCGAGGCCTTCGCCCGCATCGGCGCCGGCGACCGGCTGCGCGCCATGGCGTTCCGCCTGGAACTCGGGCAGGACCTGCGCTGGCGCTGCACGGCCGTGGAACTCGGCGGCCCCCGCCCACCCCGCCCGGAGTGCGACTGAGGCCTGCCGAGGCCCCGGAAGCAGGTACCCGCACCTCGGACACCGCCGCGCGGGGCCCCGGAAGCAGGTGCGCCCGCGCCTCGGACACCGCCGCGCGGGCCCCCCGCCCATGACAAAGCGTCGGGCACCGCCGCACGGGCCGACGCCCGTGACAAAGCGCCGGACACCGGCAGACCCTCGCCCATGACAAGGCGCCGGACACCCGCAGACCCCCGGACATGACTAGAGCGTGTCTCTTTGATGGATTGGTCAGTTGATCGGATATGTCCGTCCGATTAGTGATCACCGATGCGATGTGGGACCGGATCGAGCCGCTGATGCCGGCCGATCCGGTCCGCGGGCGGCGATGGGCCGACCACCGCCGCACGCTCGA
>NZ_JBIBAF010000003.1:0-364635 GCF_042899705.1 Streptomyces sp. NPDC013187
AAACGCCCGGTTACATTCCGAACCCGGAAGCTAAGCCTTACAGCGCCGATGGTACTGCAGGGGGGACCCTGTGGGAGAGTAGGACGCCGCCGAACAATCATTGAAAGGGTTGGACCCGGAACTTCGGTTTCGGGTCCAACCCTTTTTTGTTGCACGTCACTTGAAGTTCACGTTGTGCGAGCAGCATCCACAGCATGGGTACTGCTGCAATGCTCAGGGCCGCCGGTGTCGGACTCGGTGACGAGGTCGTGGTGCCGGCCTTCGGTAACGTCGAGGTCGCCGAGGCCGTGGCCAAGGCCGGGGCTCTTCCGGTGTTCGCCGACATAGACCCCGCCACCTACTGCCTCGATGTCGCCGCTGTGGAAGCGGCGGTGACTCCGCGGACCGCGGCCGTGGTCGCCGTACACCGCTTCGGGCGACTCGCCGACATCCCGCGGCTGCATGCGCTCGGACAGCGGCACGGACTGCTCGTACTGGAGCAGGGGGAGTCCGAGGCGCCGTATGACGAGATAGCCCAGAGGAGGGAGCGCGCGGCCTATCTGCACGCCAAGTTGAGGGGTGTCCGGGCGCCCGAGGACGGTGACGGGCACACCTATCAGCAGTACGTCGTGCGGGTTCCCGGCAATGGGCGACCCGATAGGGATGCCTTCGCGCGGGCCGTGCGGGCCAAGGGAGTTGAGTGCCGCGTGCCGGTGAAGACGCCCGTGCACCGGCTGCCCGAATTCCGGCGGTGTGTTTCGCTGCCGGAGACCGAACGAGCCTCCGACGAGACGCTGGCGCTACCGGTGGACGCGTCGCTGACCAAGCGCGACATGCAGCGCATCGTGTCCGCCTGCAATGCCCTCGGAGGACTCCTGCAGCCCGCCTTCTGACATGGTTGGGAGCACGGCTCCGTTCGGGGTATGATCTATTCCGTTGCCGCGGGGGAAACCTCGCAAGCAACAGGCCCCTATAGCTCAGTCGGTAGAGCGTCTCCATGGTAAGGAGAAGGTCAGCGGTTCGATTCCGCTTGGGGGCTCGAGCAAAAAGGCCCCACCCTCACGGGTGGGGCCTTTCGCGTTCTCCTAGTCCTTCTGAAGGCCCGGGACGCGCATGGCCAGGATCGCCATGTCGTCCGACGGGGCGTCCGACGCGAAGCGTTCCACCGCGCGCATGATGCGCGCCGCGACCGCGCCCGCCGTCAGGCCCGTGCAGGTCGTGAGGACGTCGGCGAGGCCGTCGTCGCCCAGCATGCGGGGGCCCTCCCGGCGTTCCGTGACGCCGTCCGTGACGCACAGGAGGACATCGCCCGGGTCGAGGGTGACGGTCTGCTCGTAGAGCTCCAGGTCCTCGATGACGCCGAGGAGCGGCTGGGGTTCCGCGGCCGGCTCGACCGAGCCGTCCTGGCGCAGACGCAGCGGCAGCGGGTGTCCGGCGCAGACCACCTTCAGTTCCGCGCTGCCGTCCTCCTGGGGGCGCATCTCGCCGTAGAGGAGGGTGAGGAAGCGGCTGCGGGCGCCTTCGTCGAGGATCGCGGAGTTGAGGCGCTCCAGGACCGTCGGGCCGCTGAGGCCCTCGCGGGCCAGCAGGCGCAGGGCGTGGCGGGCCAGGCCCGTGACCGCTGCGGCGTTCGGGCCCGTGCCGCAGACGTCGCCGATGGCGAAGCCGTAGGCGCCGTCGCGGATGGGGAAGACGTCGTAGAAGTCACCGCCGACCTCGTTGCCCTCGCCGGCGGCGCGGTAGATGACCTCCACCTCGACGCCGTCGATCAGCGGCAGCTCCGGGGGCAGGAGGCTGCGCTGGAGGGACTGGCTGATCGCCGTGCGCTCCGAGTAGAGGCGGGCGTTGTCCAGGGCCAGGGCGGCTCGCCGCGAGAGGTCCTCGGCGAGTTCCAGGATCTCCTGGCGGAAGTGTTCGTCGGTCGGCTTGCCGAGGGTCAGCATGCCGATGACGCGGTTGCGGGCGACCAGCGGAAGGACGACGGTCTCGCCGCCGACTGCGGAGGCGGTGGCGAGGGTGGGGCCGATGCCGGGTGTGACCTGGCGAGTGGTGCTGCCGCTGAGGCCGAGGCTGCGCATGGAGGTGCGCAGGGCCGCCTGGTGGGCCACCTCGCCGGGGGCCGTCCACACGCGGGCGCCGGGGGTGGGGACCGGGTCGGGCGGCGGGACCTTCGACAGCAGGGACTTGATGCCGTCGATGAGCTCCTCGTCCTCGTGCAGGACGTAGGAGAGATAGGGCTCGGAGGCCTGGTCGGCGATCGTGTAGACGGCGCACCAAGTGGCGAGGGTCGGCACCGTCATCTGGGCCATCAGGGCGAGGGTCTGGTCGCGGTCCAGGGTGCCGGCCAGCAGGTCGGACGCCTCGACGAGGAAACTGAGGGAGCCGCGGCGCAGGCGTTCCAGTTCGCCCAGGCGGGCCGATTCGACGGCGAGGGCGATGCGGTCGGCGGCGAACTGGAGGCGCAGCGCCTCCTCGTTGGAGTATCTGGCGGGGGCTTCGGCGGCGACGCCGAGGGAGCCGGTGAGGCGGCCCTCGACCTTCAGCGGGACCGTGACGACCGAGCGCATGCCCGTGCCGTTCAGCAGCGGTACCGCGCCGGGGACGGCGGTCAGGTCGTCGTGGACGGCGGGCATGCGGGCCGAGCCGTAGCGGCCGGGGCCGGCTTCGACGGGGACGCGGGCGAAGCGCTGGCGGGCGGAGGGCAGGCCGGTGGAGGCGCGGACCTCCAGTTCCGTCTCGTCGTCGGTGGCCAGCAGGAGGAACGCCGAGTCGCCGTCGAGCATGTCGCGGGCGCGTTCGACCGTGCGCTGGAGGAGCCCGTCGAGGTCGTCCGGGGCGGGGGAGCCGATGAAGACCTCGAAGGGGTCGGTGCTCTGGCCCTCGGCGCCGGTGGCGGAGTCGGAGGCGGGGACGCGCAGGGGCGTCTGCAGAACTGCCCGTTCGTGGTCCCGTACCAGGAGGCACACGGTTGACGGCTCGCCGCCGGTGTCGCGGACGCGCAGGTGGGAGGCGTAGACGGGGGTGACGCGGCCGGTGGCTGCGCGGATGCCGTAGCTGCCTTCCCAGCGGGAGAGGCGGAGGGCTTCCGCGATGCCGGTGCTGGTGCCGGGGGTGTGGGGCCAGGCGGCGAGGTCGGTCAGGGGCTTGCCGGTGACCTGCTCGGCCGGGTAGCCGAAGAGTTCCTCGGCGTCCTCGTTCCAGGCGGTGATGTGGCCGGTGCGGTCGATCTGGATGACGGCGACGCGGACCCGGCCGTCGGCGAGGGGGAGGAGCTCGGAAGGGAGGGCGGGGCCGGCCGCGCGGGTGCCCACCGCGCGTGCGGGCAGATCCAGTTGGAACCAGACGGTCTTGTGGGTGGGGATGTACTCGACGCCCCAGCGGCCGGCGAGGGCCGCGCACAGCTGGAGGCCGCGGCCGCCTTCGCGGTCGGGGCTGCCCATGTTGATGGCCGCGGCCTGGAGGGGGATCTCGCGTTCGGGGTACCGGTCGGCCACCTCGATGCGGACGCCGTCGTCGCTGCGCAGGCAGAGCACGTCGGCGGAGGTGCCGGCGTGGACCACGGCGTTGGTCACCAGTTCGCTGGTGAGAACGACGGCGTCGTCCACGATGTCGGCGAAGCCCCAGCCCTGGAGGGTGTCGCGGACGAAGGAGCGGGCGCTCGCGACCGATCGCCCGACGGGCTCGAAACTGGCGGCCGCGCGCGCGGTGATCACAGAACTCCTCGACCGGTTCTCGACGTGCTGGGCTGCGGGTCCGACCGGCTCGCGCCGCTGCTGCGGCAGGCTGCCCGTCGGACGGGGGTCCGGGGGCTGTCCCCCGGGGATCAGTCCGGTGGTCATGTTGTGTGCGGCCGCCCCTCCGATGCCCGCTCGTCTTCGTGCCACCGCCCAGGCCGGACGGACCGGCGCGGCTGGACAGCCGGATGCAAGGTTACTTACCTTCGCGGTCCCTGCGGATGCCGGTCTGCAGTGTTTCCGTCCGGAGGGTGTGCGGACGATGTGCGAAGCTGCCGAACTGTTATGGCCTGGTTCGGCCAGGGTGAAACACTGGGCAAGCTTCCTGTGAAGGTCCGGGCAGGCTGTGTGCCCGATGGTGACCGTGGGCAGCAGCCCCCGTGGAAACGGCCTGGTATGCAGGGCAGAGAATACGCAGTAGTAACTGGTACGGCGAGCGTGGTACCCGAGCACAGCAGTGACGGTCGACCCCTGCGGGAGGGACACAGTGGAGTCTGGCGCAGCGACGCGTGGCAAGAAGACGCGCGCGAAAGGCGGACAGTCCCCGATCAACCAGGGCAAGGCGCGTAGCGGCACGACCGAGGTGGACACGGCGGCCCTGAACCGGCTGATGGCCGCCCTGGTGTCGATGCGGGACGGGAACTTCCGCAAGCGGCTCACGGTGTCGGGTGACGGCGTGATGGCCGAGATCGCGGCGGTCTTCAACGAAGTGGCCGACCGCAATCTGCACCTGACGGGTGAGCTGTCGCGGGTGCGGCGGATGGTGGGCCGCGAGGGCAAGCTCACCGAGCGGCTGGAGACGGGTGCCTGTGAGGGCTCCTGGGCGACGGCGATCGACAACTCGAATGCCCTGGTGGACGACCTGGTGCGGCCGGTCTCCGAGGTCGGCCGGGTGCTGTCGGCGGTGGCGGAGGGTGATCTGTCGCCGCGGATGGAGCTGCGGACGCAGGTGCCGGACGGCAACAGTCAGCCCCTGCGGGGCGAGTTCCTGAAGGTCGGACGGACCGTCAACAATCTGGTCGACCAGCTGTCGACGTTCACCGACGAGGTCACGCGTGTGGCCAGTGAGGTGGGTACCGAGGGCAAGCTGGGCGGACAGGCCCGTGTGCGGGGCATGTCGGGTTCGTGGCGGGATCTGACGGACTCCGTCAACACGATGGCGTACCGGCTGACGGCCCAGGTGAGGGACATCGCGCTGGTGACGACGGCGGTCGCCAAGGGTGATCTGTCCCGGAAGGTCACGGTCCAGGTCGCCGGCGAGATGCTGGAGCTGAAGAACACCGTCAACACGATGGTGGACCAGCTGTCGGCGTTCTCCTCCGAGGTGACCCGGGTGGCCCGTGAGGTGGGCACCGACGGCGCGCTGGGCGGTCAGGCCCAGGTGCCCGGGGTCGCGGGAGTGTGGAAGGAACTCACGGATTCCGTGAACACCATGGCCGGGAACCTCACGGCTCAGGTGCGCGGAATCGCCGAGGTGACGACGGCGGTCGCCAATGGTGACCTGTCGCGCAAGGTGACGGTGCAGGCGCGTGGTGAGGTCGCGCAGCTCGCCGACACGATCAACCAGATGACCGAGACGCTGCGGATCTTCGCCGACGAGGTCACGCGCGTGGCCAACGAGGTCGGGGCCGAGGGGCAGCTCGGCGGACAGGCGAACGTGCCGGGTGCCGCGGGGACCTGGAAGGACCTGACGGACTCCGTCAACACCGTCTTCCGGAACCTGACCACCCAGGTGCGGGACATCGCCGCCGTGACGACGGCGGTGGCCAACGGTGATCTGTCGCAGAAGGTCACCGTCGATGTGGCCGGCGAGATGCTGGAGCTGAAGAACACCGTCAACGGGATGGTGGACCAGCTGTCCGCGTTCGGTGCCGAGGTCACGCGCGTGGCCCGGGAGGTCGGTGTCGAGGGTGAGCTGGGCGGTCAGGCGCAGGTGCCGGGCGCGGCCGGCACGTGGAAGGACCTGACGGACTCCGTCAACACGGCGTTCCGGAACCTCACCGGACAGGTGCGGAACATCGCGCAGGTGACGACGGCGGTCGCCAACGGTGACCTGTCGCAGAAGGTCACGGTCGACGTCTCCGGCGAGATGCTCAAGCTGAAGAACACCGTGAACACGATGGTGGACCAGCTGTCGTCGTTCGCCGACCAGGTGACCCGGATGGCCCGGGACGTGGGTACGGAGGGCCGTCTGGGTGGTCAGGCCCAGGTGGACGGCGTGTCGGGCACGTGGAAGGAGCTCACCGACTCCGTCAACTCCATGGCCGGCAACCTCACCTCCCAGGTGCGCAACATCGCGCAGGTGACCACGGCCGTCGCCCGCGGTGACCTGTCGCAGAAGATCGACGTCGACGCGCGCGGGGAGATCCTCGAACTGAAGAACACCATCAACACGATGGTGGACCAGCTCTCCGCCTTCGCCGACCAGGTGACCCGGGTGGCGCGCGAGGTGGGCACGGCCGGGCAGCTGGGCGGTCAGGCGCAGGTACCCGGCGTCGCCGGTGTGTGGCGGGACCTGACGGATTCCGTGAACGGCATGGCCGGGAACCTCACCGCGCAGGTGCGGAACATCGCCCAGGTGGCGACCGCGGTGGCCCGGGGTGACCTGTCCCAGAAGATCACCGTGGATGCGCGCGGCGAGATCCTGGAGCTCAAGAACACCCTGAACACGATGGTGGATCAGCTGTCGTCGTTCGCCCAGGAGGTCACGCGAGTGGCCCGTGAGGTGGGTACGGAGGGCATCCTGGGCGGCCAGGCGGAGGTGCAGGGTGTCTCCGGCACCTGGAAGGACCTCACCCAGTCCGTGAACGGCATGGCGAACAACCTGACCATCCAGGTGCGCAACATCGCCGAGGTCACGACGGCGGTGGCCCGGGGCGATCTGTCGAAGAAGATCACCGTCGACGCCAAGGGCGAGATCCTCGAGCTGGTCACGACCGTCAACACGATGGTGGACCAGCTGTCGTCCTTCGCCGAGCAGGTGACCCGGGTGGCCCGTGAGGTGGGCACCGAGGGCATCCTGGGCGGCCAGGCGCACGTGCCGGGCGTCACGGGCATCTGGAAGGACCTGAGCGACAACGTCAACCTGATGGCGAAGAACCTCACCACTCAGGTGCGGAACATCTCCCAGGTCTCGGCGGCGGTCGCCAACGGTGACCTGACGCGGCAGGTGACCATCGAGGCGCGCGGTGAGGTGGCGCAGCTCGCCGACACCATCAACACGATGGTGAAGACGCTGAGTTCGTTCGCCGAGCAGGTCACCAAGGTGGCCCGTGAGGTGGGCACGGACGGCATCCTCGGTGGTCAGGCGCACGTGCCGGGTGTGGCCGGTACGTGGAAGGACCTCACCGAGTCCGTGAACCAGATGGCGTCCAACCTGACCGGTCAGGTGCGCAACATCGCCATGGTGACCACGGCCATCGCCAAGGGTGACCTGACGAAGAAGATCGACATCGACGCGCGCGGCGAGATCCTGGAGCTGAAGACGACCATCAACACGATGGTCGACCAGCTGTCGTCCTTCGCGGAGGAGGTCACGCGTGTGGCCCGCGAGGTGGGCACGGAAGGGCAGCTGGGCGGCCAGGCGCGCGTGCGGGACGTGGACGGCACGTGGCGGGACCTGACCGAGTCGGTGAACGAGATGGCCGGGAACCTGACCCGGCAGGTGCGTGCCATCGCGCGCGTGGCGACCGCGGTGACCCGCGGTGATCTGAACCTGAAGATCGACGTGGACGCGTCCGGGGAGATCCAGGAGCTCCAGGACTACATCAACAAGATGATCGCCAACCTGCGCGACACCACGATCGCCAACAAGGAGCAGGACTGGCTGAAGGGCAACCTGGCCCGGATCTCCGCGCTGATGCAGGGCCGCCGTGACCTGGAGGACGTGGCATCGCTGATCATGAGCGAGCTGACGCCGGTCGTCTCCGCGCAGCACGGGGCGTTCTTCGTGGCGATGCCGCTCGTGGACGGTGAGGACATGAGCGCCACGGACGAGGACCAGTACGAGCTGCGCATGCTCGGCAGTTACGGCTACTCGATGGGCTCGATGCCGACGTCGTTCCAGCCCGGTGAGGCGCTGGTCGGGACGGCTGCCGAGGAGAAGCGCACGATCCTGGTGGAGAACGCGCCGAGCGGCTATCTGAAGATCTCCTCGGGGCTCGGCGAGGCGCCGCCCGCGCAGGTGATCGTGCTGCCGGTGCTGTTCGAGGGCAGCGTGCTCGGGGTCATCGAGCTGGCGTCCTTCACGCCGTTCACGCAGATCCAGAAGGATTTCCTGAACCAGATCGCCGAGATGATCGCGACCAGCGTCAACACCATCTCCGTCAACACCAAGACCGAGCTGCTGCTGGCGCAGTCGCAGGAGCTGACCGAGCAACTGCGGGAGCGGTCCGCGGAGTTGGAGCAGCGGCAGAAGGCCCTCCAGGCGTCCAACGCCGAACTGGAGGAGAAGGCCGAGCTGCTGGCCCAGCAGAACCGCGACATCGAGGTGAAGAACACCGAGATCGAGGAGGCGCGGCAGGTCCTGGAGGAGCGCGCCGAGCAGCTCGCGGTGTCGATGCGCTACAAGAGCGAGTTCCTGGCGAACATGTCGCACGAGCTGCGTACGCCGCTCAACTCGCTGCTGATCCTGGCCAAGCTGCTCGCGGACAACGCCGAGGGGAACCTCTCCCCGAAGCAGGTCGAGTTCGCCGAGACGATCCACGGGGCCGGCTCCGACCTGCTCCAGCTCATCAACGACATCCTGGACCTGTCGAAGGTCGAGGCGGGCAAGATGGACGTCTCCCCGACGCGGATCGCGCTCGTCCAGCTCGTGGACTACGTGGAGGCCACCTTCCGGCCGCTGACCGCGGAGAAGGGCCTGGACCTGTCGGTGCGGGTCTCGCCGGAGCTGCCCGCGACGCTGCACACCGACGAGCAGCGGTTGCTGCAGGTGCTGCGCAACCTGCTGTCGAACGCGGTGAAGTTCACCGACTCCGGGTCGGTGGAGCTGGTCATCAGGCCGGCGCGGGACGACGTGCCGCAGCGGATCCGGGAGCAGCTGCTGGAGACCGGGTCGCTGACCGATCCGGAGGCCGAGCTGATCGCGTTCTCCGTGACCGACACGGGGATCGGCATCGCCTCCAGCAAGATGCGGGTGATCTTCGAGGCGTTCAAGCAGGCCGATGGCACGACCAGCCGGAAGTACGGCGGTACGGGCCTCGGACTGTCCATCTCGCGGGAGATCGCGCAGTTGCTCGGCGGTGAGATTTACGCGCAGAGCGAGACGGGCCGTGGCTCGACGTTCACGTTGTATCTGCCGCTGCACCCCAGTGAACTGCCGCCCCAGGGCTACCAGCAGCAGCTGCCCGCCCTGGAGGCAGGCGACCTGGTGGCGTCGACGACCGACCTGACGGAGCTGTCGGACGTCGAGGTCGAGACGCCGGCCGAGGTGAAGTCGTACCGCGAGACGCAGAACGGGCCGGCCGCCCTGTTCCGGCGCCGTCGCAGGATGCCCGAGCTGCCGCCGCGCCCCGCGCAGCTGGAGCAGTGGGCCCCCGCCGAGCAGGAGCCGGCGCCGAAGCCGAACCGCGGCATCCGCTTCGGCGGTCAGAAGGTCCTGATCGTCGACGACGACATCCGCAACGTCTTCGCCCTGACCAGCGTCCTGGAGCAGCACGGCCTGTCGGTGCTCTACGCCGAGAACGGCCGGGAGGGGATCGAGGTCCTGGAGCAGCACGACGACGTCGCGGTCGTGCTGATGGACATCATGATGCCCGAGATGGACGGGTACGCCACGACCAGTGCGATCCGCAGGATGCCGCAGTTCGCCGGTCTGCCGATCATCGCGCTGACCGCCAAGGCGATGAAGGGCGACCGGGAGAAGGCGATCGAGTCGGGCGCCTCCGACTACGTGACGAAGCCGGTCGACCCCGATCACCTGCTGGCGGTGATGGATCAGTGGATGCGAGGGGAATGAGGGGAACGTTGGGCAGTTGCGCGACCATCGCGGGAAGGTTCGGTGTTCACGCGGAGTTGCCGACTCGGTGTGCGCATAGTCGTGTAGAAGTACAAGATCTGGGGAACCTTCTGGTCTCCTGCTGCGTTTCTGCTACGAGCACAGTGACATCACGGTGACAGGGTGTGGCGACGGGTGGGGTGCGGCTACGATGACCGGCACAAGGACGGGCGGCGCAAGGGAGTCGTCCCCTGGGGCGGCACCCACCGGTGCTGCCGCAGGTCCTGCGGACAGGGGAGGCCCCACGCCGGGGCGAGGAGGGCGGGCCATGGTGCAGAAGGCCAAGATCCTCCTGGTCGATGACCGGCCGGAGAATCTGCTGGCGCTGGAGGCGATCCTCTCTGCGCTCGATCAGACGCTGGTGCGGGCATCGTCCGGGGAGGAAGCGCTCAAAGCGCTGCTCACGGACGACTTCGCGGTCATCCTGCTGGATGTCCAGATGCCGGGTATGGACGGCTTCGAGACGGCCGCGCACATCAAGCGCCGTGAGCGGACCAGGGACATCCCGATCATCTTCCTCACGGCGATCAACCACGGCCCGCACCACACCTTCCGGGGCTACGCGGCGGGCGCGGTGGACTACATCTCCAAGCCGTTCGACCCGTGGGTGCTGCGCGCGAAGGTCTCCGTCTTCGTCGAGCTGTACATGAAGAACTGCCAGCTGCGGGAGCAGGCGTCGCTGCTGCGGCTCCAGTTGGAGGGCAACGGCAAGGACGCGGGCGGCGAGGCCAAGGAGTCGGCCGGGCTGCTCGCGGAGCTCTCCGCGCGGCTCGCGGCCGTCGAGGAGCAGGCCGAAGCGCTGACCAAGCAGCTCAACGACGAGTCGACGGACGCCGCCGCGGTGGCCACGGCGGCTCATCTGGAGCGCAAGCTCACGGGGTTGCGGCGGGCGCTGGACGCGCTCGAGCCGGGCACCGGGAGCACCTCCTCGGTGTCCTCCCAGAACTGACGCGTGCGCAGGCGGGATTGCCCGCCCGTGACCGCGCGTCAGTTTCGCGCCTCTCCCGAAGCGACACGAACGGGTGAAGCCGTGGACACGCGTGTCCCCTGGCGTCTCCCCCGGTAACCTCACACCCATGGCCTCACGTCCCTCCGCAGCCAAGAAGCCGCCGCCCGCGAAGAAGGCGGCCGCGAAGGCTCCGGCGAAGAAGGCCGCCGCCAAGAAGGCTCCCGCGAAGAAGGCGCCCGCCCGGAAGGCCGCGGCCAAGAAGGTCGCGCCCAGACCGGCCCCCAGTCCCACCGGTGGCATCTACCGGCTCGTGCGCGCCGTCTGGCTCGGCGTGGCGCACGCCGTCGGCGCGGTGTTCCGGGGCATAGGGCAGGGCGCCAAGAACCTCGATCCGGCTCACCGCAAGGACGGTGTCGCCCTGCTGCTGCTCGGCATCGCGCTGATCGTCGCCGCGGGCACCTGGGCCGATCTCAAGGGCCCCGTGGGCGACCTCGTCGAGATCTTGGTGACCGGCGCCTTCGGCCGCCTCGACCTGCTCGTGCCGATACTGCTCGCCGTCATCGCCGTGCGGTTCATCCGTCACCCGGAGAAGCCCGAGGCGAACGGACGCATCGTCATCGGCCTGTCCGCGCTCGTCATCGGCGTGCTCGGCCAGGTCCACGTCGCGTGCGGCTCACCCGCGCGCGGGGACGGCATGCAGGCCATAAGGGATGCCGGCGGCCTCATCGGCTGGGCCGTCGCGACCCCGCTGTCGTACGCCATGGGTGACGTGCTCGCCGTACCGCTGCTGGTGCTGCTGACGGTCTTCGGGCTGCTGGTCGTCACGGCCACCCCGGTCAACGCCATCCCGCAGCGGCTGCGGCTGCTCGGGGTGCGTCTCGGGATCGTCCGCGACCCGGCCGAGGACGAGTTTGCCTTCGCCGACGACGACGAGCGCTACGAGGAGCAGTGGCGCGAGGCGCTGCCCGCGCGCCCGCGCGGCAGGCGCGCGCCGGCGCCCGAGGCGTACGACCCCGGCAGTGCCGAGCAGGAGGCGCTCACGCGGCGCCGAGGCCGTCCACGCCGCTCGGCGGTACCGCAGCCCGACATGGACCGGTCCAGGGACGCCGTGGACGTCGCCGCGGCGGCCGCGGCCGCCCTCGACGGAGCCGTGCTGCACGGCATGCCGCCCTCGCCGGTCGTCGCCGACCTCACCCAGGGCGTACGGGTGGGGGACCAGGAGGCGACCACACCGACGCCCGTCCCGGCCGCCCGGCCGCAGCAGGACAAGCTCAAGAAGGCCGGCACGCCCGAGCAGGACGATCCCGGCCCGCAGAAGCCCAGGGCGGGCGTCCGCGACCTCACCAAGGCCCCGCCCTCCGAACCCCGCGACCTGCCCCCGCGCGCGGAGCAGCTCCAGCTCTCCGGCGACATCACATACTCCCTGCCGGCGCTGGACCTGCTGGAGCGCGGCGGCCCGGGCAAGGCGCGCAGCGCCGCCAACGACCTCATCGTCGAGTCCCTGACGACGGTCTTCACCGAGTTCAAGGTGGACGCGAGCGTCACCGGCTTCACCCGCGGCCCGACGGTCACGCGCTACGAGGTCGAGCTCGGCCCCGCCGTGAAGGTCGAGCGGATCACCGCGCTGACGAAGAACATCGCCTACGCCGTCGCCAGCCCGGACGTGCGGATCATCAGCCCGATCCCCGGCAAGTCCGCGGTCGGCATCGAGATCCCCAACACCGACCGCGAGATGGTCAACCTCGGGGACGTCCTCCGTCTGGCGGAGTCCGCCGAGGACGACGACCCGATGCTGGTCGCCTTCGGCAAGGACGTCGAGGGCGGCTACGTCATGCACTCGCTGGCGAAGATGCCGCACATGCTGGTCGCCGGCGCCACCGGCTCCGGCAAGTCGTCCTGCATCAACTGCCTGATCACCTCGATCATGATGCGGGCGACCCCCGAGGACGTCCGGATGATCCTGGTCGACCCCAAGCGGGTCGAGCTGACCGCGTACGAGGGCATCCCGCACCTGATCACGCCGATCATCACCAACCCCAAGCGGGCCGCCGAGGCGCTGCAGTGGGTCGTACGCGAGATGGACCTGCGCTACGACGACCTGGCCGCCTATGGCTACCGGCACATCGACGACTTCAACAAGGCCGTGCGCGAGGGCAAGGTCAAGCCGCCCGAGGGCAGCGAGCGCGAGCTCCAGCCGTACCCGTACCTGCTGGTCATCGTCGACGAGCTCGCCGACCTGATGATGGTCGCGCCGCGCGACGTCGAGGACGCGATCGTGCGCATCACGCAGCTCGCGCGCGCGGCCGGCATCCACCTGGTGCTCGCCACGCAGCGGCCGTCGGTGGACGTCGTCACCGGCCTGATCAAGGCGAACGTGCCGTCGCGGCTGGCGTTCGCCACCTCCTCGCTGGCCGACTCGCGGGTCATCCTCGACCAGCCGGGCGCCGAGAAGCTCATCGGCAAGGGCGACGGGCTGTTCCTGCCCATGGGGGCCAACAAGCCCACCCGTATGCAGGGCGCGTTCGTCACCGAGGAGGAGATCGCGGGCGTTGTCCGGCACTGCAAGGACCAGATGACGCCCGTCTTCCGGGACGACGTCGTCGTGGGCACCAAGCAGAAGAAGGAGATCGACGAGGACATCGGCGACGACCTCGACCTGCTGTGCCAGGCGGCCGAACTGGTCGTCTCCACGCAGTTCGGGTCGACGTCCATGCTCCAGCGCAAGCTGCGCGTCGGCTTCGCCAAGGCCGGACGGCTGATGGACCTGATGGAGTCCCGGAACATCGTCGGACCGAGCGAGGGTTCGAAGGCTCGTGACGTTCTTGTGAAGCCTGACGAGCTGGATGGCGTGCTCGCCCTGATCCGGGGGGAGTCTGAAGGGTAGGGAGACGGGACACGGTGATCGCCGCACGGGGCGTTACGGCAATCGGGTCCGGATCGTGACTCATCCGTAAGGGATCATCGAGCAACCGTTTCCCTTCGGCGTACGTCAAGTTGAGCGAAGCGACAAGCAGTGACCCCACCATCGGAATGTCGGGCCATTCCGATGGCGTACAAAGTGACACCGCCCGGTTGCCCCACCCTTTTGGTACCCCCCTAGACTGAACTTCCAGCACAGGCGGCTACACGCTCGAAAGGCGCCCCCGTGTCCATCGGCAACTCCCCTGAAGACGAGCGTCCGTTCGAAAACGAGCACGTCGAAGCAGACCGCGAGGAAGCCCGCCCCTCCATCGGCCATGTCCTGCAGCAGGCTCGTATCGCTGCCGGGCTGACCGTCGACGACGTCAGTAGCGCCACCCGGGTCCGCATGAACATCGTGCACGCGATCGAAGCGGACGACTTCGCCCCCTGTGGTGGGGACGTCTACGCCCGTGGGCACATCAGGACCCTGGCCAAAGCCGTCCACCTCGACCCCGAACCGCTGCTCGCCCAGTACGGTGACGAGCACGGCGGCCGGCCGGCGCCGACCCCGGCGGCTCCCCTCTTCGAGGCGGAACGCATCCGTCCGGAGCGGCGGGGCCCCAACTGGACCGCCGCCATGGTCGCCGCGATCGTCGCCGTGATCGGTTTCGTCGGCTTCACGATGTTCCAGGGCGGCGACGACAGCGCCAACGAGGCGAACGTGGCCGAGGGCTCCACGCCCAGCGACTCCGCCTCCCCGACCACCAAGACCAAGAAGCCCGCCGACCCCGAACCCGAGCCGTCGGACAGTGCCATCGCCGCCGCGCCGCAGGACAAGGTGACCGTCCGCGTGGCCGCCGCCGACGGCCGCAGCTGGATCGCCGCCAAGGACCACAACGGCCGGATGATCTTCGACGGCGTCCTCAAGCAGGGCGACACCAAGACCTTCCAGGACAGCTCCAAGGTCCACCTCGTCCTCGGGGACGCCGGCGCGATCGACCTCTTCGTCAACGGCAAGAAGATCGAGGAGGACTTCCAGCCGGGGTCCGTCGAACGCCTGACGTACACGAAGGGCGACCCCGAAGCCGGGTGATCAGACCGAAAGGTCCGGTTGTTACGGGGTTGGCCGGGAAACGGCCAACCCCGTCGACGTGGGGTGTCAGCGGGACGAAGTAGTCTTGAGCCCATGCCTGAACGCCGTACCGTCGCACTCGTCACCCTTGGCTGCGCCCGTAACGAGGTGGACTCGGAGGAGCTCGCAGGCCGTTTGGAGGCGGACGGCTGGCAGCTCGTGGAGGACGCCGAACACGCGGACGTCGCCGTCGTGAACACCTGCGGCTTCGTCGAAGCCGCCAAGAAGGACTCCGTCGACGCCCTCCTCGAAGCCAACGACCTCAAGGGGCACGGCAGAACCCAGGCCGTCGTGGCGGTGGGCTGCATGGCCGAGCGGTACGGCAAGGAGCTCGCCGAGGCCCTCCCCGAGGCCGACGGTGTGCTCGGCTTCGACGACTACTCGGACATCTCGGACCGCCTGCAGACCATCCTCAACGGCGGCATCCACGCCTCCCACACCCCGCGCGACCGGCGCAAGCTGCTGCCGATCAGCCCGGCGGAGCGCCAGGAGTCGGCCACCGCGGTCGCCCTGCCCGGGCACGGTCCGGCCGAGCCCGCCGTGGCGCCGGCCGATCTTCCGGAGGGCCTCGCTCCCGCCTCGGGCCCGCGTGCGCCCCTGCGCCGCCGCCTGGACGGCTCCCCGGTCGCCTCCGTCAAGCTCGCCTCCGGCTGCGACCGGCGCTGCTCCTTCTGCGCCATCCCGTCCTTCCGCGGCTCCTTCATCTCCCGCCGCCCGAGCGATGTGCTCAACGAGACGCGCTGGCTGGCCGAGCAGGGCGTGAAGGAGATCATGCTGGTCTCCGAGAACAACACCTCCTACGGCAAGGACCTCGGCGACATCCGCCTGCTGGAGTCGCTGCTGCCCGAGCTCGCCGAGGTCGACGGCATCGAGCGGGTCCGCGTCAGCTACCTCCAGCCGGCCGAGATGCGGCCCGGCCTCATCGACGTGCTGACCTCCACCCCTAAGATCGCGCCCTACTTCGACCTGTCCTTCCAGCACTCCGCGCCCGGCGTGCTGCGCGCGATGCGCCGCTTCGGCGACACCGACCGTTTCCTGGAGCTCCTCGACACCATCCGGAGCAAGGCGCCGGAGGCCGGTGTCCGCTCGAACTTCATCGTCGGCTTCCCCGGCGAGAGCGAGGCCGACCTCGCCGAGCTGGAGCGGTTCCTGAACGGCGCGCGACTGGACGCCATCGGCGTCTTCGGCTACTCCGACGAGGAGGGCACCGAGGCCGCGACCTACGACGACAAGCTCGACGAGGACGTCGTCGCCGAGCGCCTGGCCCACATCTCCCGCCTGGCGGAGGAGCTCGTCTCGCAGCGGGCCGAGGACCGGGTCGGCCAGACCGTGCGGGTCCTCGTGGAGTCCGTCGACGAGGACGGCGTGTACGGCCGTGCCGAGCACCAGGCACCCGAGACGGACGGCCAGGTGCTGCTCACGAGCGGCGCGGGTCTGCGTATCGGCCGTATGGTCGAGGCGAAGGTGGTCGGTACGGAGGGTGTCGACCTGGTGGCCGAGCCGCTGCAGGGCTCGCTCACGTCGCCTGCGTGGAGTGAGGAGGCGGGCAGATGACCGGTGTACCGGCATCCGCGGCGGGAGGCGCCTCCGGCGCGAGGAGGGCCGCGGCCGGTGCGGCCGCTACGACTTCGCCTGCCTCGGAGAAGGCTCCCGGGGCCGGGACCGCGCGGTCGGCCGAGGGTCCCGCCTCCGGTGCGGGTCATGCTGCGGCGCCCGACGCGCGGCACGGTGGGGCTGCCGGTCCAGGGCCCGGCGGGGCTCCGGGGCACGGTGGGCCCGCCGACGCGGTGCCCCGTGTCGGTGAGGCCGTCCTGGGGGAGGACGCCGACGTCGACGCCCAGGGTGAGGAGAAGACGCCGCGGGGCAAGAAGATCGCTGCCGCGGCCGTCAACGAGGCGAGCGTCTGGAACATCGCCAACCTCCTGACCATGCTCCGGCTGGTCCTCGTACCGGCCTTCGTCGCGCTGATGCTCGCCGACGGCGGCTACGACCCGGCGTGGCGGGCCTTCGCCTGGGCCGCCTTCGCCATCGCCATGATCACCGACCTGTTCGACGGTCATCTGGCGCGCACGTACAACCTGGTCACGGACTTCGGGAAGATCGCCGACCCCATCGCCGACAAGGCGATCATGGGTGCGGCGCTGATCTGTCTCTCCGCGCTCGGTGACCTGCCGTGGTGGGTGACCGGCGTCATCCTCGGCAGGGAACTCGGGATCACCCTGCTTCGTTTTCTGGTCATCCGGTACGGCGTCATTCCCGCCAGCCGCGGAGGCAAGCTGAAGACCCTCACCCAAGGCGTGGCCGTGGGCATGTACGTCCTGGCGCTGACGGGTTGGCTGGCGACCCTGAGGTGGTGGGTGATGGCCGCGGCGGTCGTGCTGACCGTGGTGACCGGACTCGACTATGTGAAACAGGCCATTGTCTTGCGCAGGCAGGGAATCGCCGAGCGCAAGGCCGCGTTGGAGGAGAAGGAAGCGTGAGTTCCACGGCCACCGACGTGGTGCGACTACTCACGGTGAAGGGCCAGACGCTGGCCGTCGCGGAGTCGCTGACCGGTGGCCTCGTTGCGGCGGAGATCACGTCGGTCCCCGGAGCGTCCAAGGTCTTCCGGGGCTCCGTGACCGCTTACGCCACCGAGCTGAAGCACGACCTGCTCGATGTCGACGCCGCCCTGCTGGCGACCCACGGAGCGGTGGATCCGCAGGTCGCAGCGCAGATGGCGGCCGGCGTGCGCAAGGCGCTCGGTACCGACTGGGGCATCGCGACCACCGGCGTCGCGGGCCCCGAGCCACAGGACGGACAGCCCGTCGGCACGGTGTTCGTCGCCGTGGACGGACCCGTCGCGGCGGATCCGGGTTCTGCCGGCGGCGGAAAAGTGGAGGGTCTGCGGTTGAACGGCGGCCGCGCGGAAATTCGTAAAGAGAGTGTACGGAGCGTACTCGCACTGCTCCTGGAGGGGCTTGCGGGCGAACAGACTGGGAATGAGCGGGCACAGGATACGGAACGGAACGGGGGGTTTTGATGTTTGCAGCCCTGAGTGAACACGACATCGCTCCCCGCACGGCCGCGGCGCAAGGCGGTACGGTGGGGCGTAATGGATGCGGCTACGCGGTCCGAGGAGGGAGCCACCGATGATTCTGCTCCGTCGCCTGCTGGGTGACGTGCTGCGTCGGCAGCGCCAGCGCCAGGGCCGTACTCTGCGCGAAGTCTCCTCGTCCGCCCGAGTCTCACTCGGCTATCTCTCCGAGGTGGAGCGGGGGCAGAAGGAGGCTTCCTCCGAGCTGCTCTCCGCGATCTGCGACGCGCTGGACGTACGGATGTCCGAGCTCATGCGGGAAGTGAGCGACGAGCTCGCCCTCGCCGAGCTGGCCCAGTCTGCTGCGGCCACCCCCAGCGAGCCTGTACCCACGCCGGTTCGCTCGATGCTGGGTTCCGTCTCGGTGACCGGTGTGCCACCGGAACGGGTGACCATCAAGGCGCCCGCCGAAGCGGTGGACGTCGTCGCCGCGTGAGGGTTCGCGCCTGCGCGGCATGAGGCGAACGGCGCCGACCAGGCGCTGAGAAGTGGTGAGGCCCCGGCCGGGCCTTTCCGGGAGATCCGGAGAGGTGTCGCCCGGGGTTTTCGCTTGTGCGGGCCAGGCTGAGCCGTCACGCAGGTGATCTGTCTGATTTACGTGCGTTTGCCGGTGCGGCGTGCGGCGGTCATCGTTGAGGGGATGGCGGGGGCAGTCCTCGGAGGTGCGGATGTACGTCGTGAAGAGTCCGTTGACGGACGCGAATCTGAAGACCGTGTCCGAGGCGCTGCAAGGTGCCCTCGTCGATCTGGTGGATCTCGCCCTCGTGGCGAAGCAGATCCACTGGAACGTGGTGGGGCCGCGCTTCCGTTCCGTGCACCTCCAGCTCGACGAGGTCGTCGACACCGCGCGGAAGTACTCCGACACCGTGGCCGAACGGGCCGCGGCCCTCGGCATCTCTCCCGACGGGCGTGCCGCGACGGTGGCCGTCGGCAGCGGAATCGGGGTGACACCCGAGGGTTGGGTCGATGACACGACCGCCGTGGGAACGCTGGTCGAGGCGCTCGGAGCGGTGATCGCGCGGATGCGGGAGCGGGTCGAGACGACCGGCGAGCCGGATCCGGTGAGCCAGGACATCTTCATCGGGATCACGGCGGACCTGGAGAAGCATCACTGGATGTTCCAGGCCGAGAACGGGTGACGGAAGCGGGCGCGGGCGACAGGCCGGACGGGCCCGGTGAACCCGGTGGGCACAGTGAACCCTGTGGGCCGGGTGCGCCCGGTGGGTCAGGTGCAACCGGTGGGTCAGGTATGCCCAGTGGGTCAGGTGTGCCCAGTGGGCCTCCTGGGGCCGCTGGGAGTTGGGTCGGTGCTCGGTTCGAAGGGCTGTGCGGGGTGAGTGGTCTTCGCGTGCGCGGCCTGAGTGGGGTGTGCTGCCCCAGTGGGGTGAGCGGTGCGCCCGTGTGCCTCTGGTGCGCCCTGCCGTCGGGTCCGGGCCGCGGCATAGCGTCGGGCCGGAGGTGGCGGCCGTGGCGGGGATAGCAGGCTGGGGGAGCCGGTGCTGGGGGGCTCGTGGGGCCGCGCTGGGGCTGGGGGTGCTGTGGTGGTGGGCCGTGCTCCGGCTGGTGGCCGTGCCCGAGGCGGGGGTGCTGGAGGCGGCGGTCGCGGCCGGGGGGTGGGGGCTGAGCGTGCTGCCCGTGCACTGCGTGCCCAAGCGGCAGGCGCGGGGGGTTGTGGGTGCGGGGCGGTGGCGGGGGATCTGGAGGGCCGGGGGTGAGGGGGCGACGGGGGTGAAGTCGGGGGAGGTGTAGGGCGGGTTGATCGTCGGGTGCGTGTCACCACGGCATGGTCACGCCGCCGTTCGGGCGGAGGATCTGGCCCGTGGTGAAGGCCGAGGCGTCGGAGGCCAGGTGGAGGATCGCGTGGGCGATGTCCTCGGGCCGGCCCACACGGCCCAGGGGTGACATGCGGGCCATGACGGCCTCGGTCTGCGCCTGGGCCGCGCTGTCGTGGCGGTCGGTCATCGGCGTACGGATCCAGCCCGGGGCGACCGCGTTCACACGGATGCCGTGCCGGCCCAGCTCCGTCGCGAGGGTCTTCGTGAGCTGGACCACCGCCGCCTTGGCCGCGCCGTAGCAGAGCAGCCCGGGGCCGCCGGTGTCGACGGCGCCGGAGGCCATGGTGACGATGCTGCCCCGGGTGCCGTGGGCGATCATCAGGCGGGCCGCCTCCTGGCAGGCGTACAGGACTCCTTTGAAGTTCACGTCGAGCACGCGGTCGAGGTCCTCGTCCCGGGTCTCCAGCACCGGGCTGCTGTGCATGATCCCGGCGACCGCGGCCAGGGCGTCCAGGCGCTCGCAGGAGGTGAGGGCCTGCTTCAGCCCGGGCCGGTCGGTGACGTCGAGGATGTGGGTGCGGGCGGTTCCGCCGCTGTCCTCGATCAGGGCCGCCGTCTCGTGCAGGCCCTCGGCGTCACGGTCGGCGCAGTGCACCGTCGCCCCCGCCTCGGCGAGCAGGAGGGCCGAGGCGCGGCCGATGCCGCTCGCGGCGCCGGTGATGAAGACGGTGCGGCCGGTGAGGTCGTACGCCGTGACGGGCATACAGGGACCGTACGAGCGTTTCTGACGGGTCGTCAATCAGTGTGGCGGCGCCGGGTGATGGCCGGGGCGGGCCCCGGCTGGCAGGTGGGACACCAGTAGGTGGGGCGTTCGCGGGAGCCGTCGCCCTGGTCCGCGACGCGTATCGAGGTGCGGCACCGCAGGCAGGGGCGGGGGGCCCGGCCGTAGACGAAGAGGTCCTGGCCGCGGCGGCCCGTCGTGCTGCGGATCGGGCGGTCGCGGTTGGCCTCCAGCAGCTTCTTCGCGAGCGCGGGGAGCTTCTCGGCGCGGTAGGCGGGCAGGGCACCGGCCGGGAGCCAGGGGGTGACGCCGAGGAGGAAGCAGAGCTCGCTCTTGTAGACATTGCCGATGCCCGCGAGGTTGCGCTGGTCGAGCAGGGCCTCGCCCAGTTCGCGGGCGGGGTCCTGGAGGATGTTGGCGAGGGCTTGGTCGGGGTCCCAGTCCGGGCCGAGGAGGTCGGGGCCGAGATGGCCGACCGCGCGATGCTCGTCGGCCGTGCGCAGGAGTTCCAGGACGGGCAGGCGGTAGCCGACGGCGGTGCGGTCGGAGTTGCCGAGGATCGCGCGGATCTGATGGCCCGGACCGCCGCTCCAGCGCTGGCCGTTCCCGTAGACCTTCCAGGAGCCGTCCATCCGCAGGTGCGAGTGGAGGGTGAGGCCGCCCTCGACCCGGGTGAGGAGGTGTTTGCCGCGCGCGGTGACGTCCAGGACGACGCGGCCCGTGAGATCGGCCGTGGCGAAGCGGGGCACCCTGAGGTCGCTGCGGGTCAGTACCTTGCCCGCGAGGGCGGTGTCCAACCGCCTCGCGGCCTGCCAGACCGTGTCACCTTCGGGCATGGGTCAAGGGTGACACGAACGCCGCACGCTCGGCCGGAGCGGCTGTGGTGGCCGGCCGTCATGCACGCAGGCGCAGTCCTCGGGGGGTCGCGATGAAACCTGCTCCTTCGAGGAGGGTGCCGATGGGTGAGGTGAGGGCCTGGGCGCCGTTGACGCGCTCCACCGTGACCGTGCCGAGGGAACCCGCGCGGGCTGCAGCGGCGAGGGCCTCCGCGGCGCTGTGCAGCCGGGGGTCGTCGGCGGGATCGCCGTCCGGGTGGGCGGACCAGGCCAGCAGGGTCTTGCCGCCGCGTTCCATGTAGAGCGTCAGCTCACCGTCGACCAGGACCACCAGGGAGCCCGCTTTACGGCCCGGCTTGTGCCCGGCGCCGCTCGGCGGTTCGGGCCAGGGCAGGGCGGCGCCGTACGCGTTCGCCGGGTCGGCGGCGGCGAGAACGACGGCCCGGGAAGCGCCGTCGGGGCGGGTACGGCGACCCGGGAACCCCTGGTCGTACCCGGCGCGACCGCCGTTCTGCCAGGGCGGGGCGGTCTGCGGGGCGTAGTCCCGTGGCGAGACCCACTCGCCCGGGGAGGACTTCGGGGTGTCGTACGCGGGGGCTAGGTCGGGGAAGCCGTCGGGGCCGGGGTCGTCGGTGTGGCCGTGGGACGGGGCCGAGTCGTCCGGGGCGGCGAAGTCATGGGCGGAGAACGGGTCGGGTTCAAAGCCGGGGGGCGGGCCGGGCAGGTCCGCGCCGCGATCGCGGGCGTTCGACACCGCGCGCAGGCGGTCCACCGCGCCGTCCATCGCGAATTGTGCGGCGCCGAGGCCCTCCACCACATAGCCGCGGCGGGCCTGGCCGCTCTCCTCGAAGACGGAGAGGACGCGGTACGTCGCCGAGAAGCCGCCCTCGACGCCCTCCGCCGACACCGCGCCCCTGGTGACCACACCGTGCCGGTCGAGGAGGGTGCGGGCGAGCGCGTGGGCCCGCACGGTGGGGTCCGGTTCGTGGGCCGGGAGCAGTGACCAACGGCCGGCCACCGTCGGCGGGCCGGAGCGGGACGAGGCCCGGGCCGCGGCCGTCAGGGAGCCGTAGCGGCCGCGCGGGACGGAGCGCTTGGCGCGGTGGGCCGTGGAGCCGGCGGTGCGGCCCGAGCCGAGCAGGGAACGCATCGGGGTGAGTGTGTCGTTCGTCAGGCGGCCGGACCAGGCGAGGTCCCAGAGGGCGTCGGCCAGCTGGGGATCGCCGGCCTCGGGATGGGTGGTGGCGCGGACCTGGTCGGCGATCTGGCGGAAGAACAGGCCGTAGCCGCCGGAGAGGGTGTCCAGGACGGACTGGTGCAGGGCGGTCAGCTCCAGGGGGTGCGGGGGCGGCAGGAGCAGGGGGGCGGCGTCCGCCAGATAGAGGGAGACCCAGCCGTCCTTGCCGGGGAGGGAGCCCGCCCCGGCCCAGACCACCTCTCCGGCCGCGGTCAGCTCGTCCAGCATCGCCGGGGTGTAGTTGACGACCCGGGAGGGCAGCACCAGCTTCTCCAGGGCGGAGGCCGGCACGGACGCGCCCTGGACCTGCTCGATGGCCCGGACGAGCCCGTCGATGCCGCGCAGGGAGTGCCCCTTGCCGATGTGCTGCCACTGGGGCAGGAACTGGGCCAGCGCGGCCGGTGGCACCGGCTCGAGCTCGTGCCGCAGGGCCGCCAGGGAGCGGCGGCGCAGCCGGCGCAGCACGGCCGCGTCGCACCACTCCTGGCCGATCCCGGCCGGGTGGAACTCGCCCTGGACGACCCGGCCCGCCGCGGCTAGCCGCTGGAGGGCGCCCTCGGTGACGGCGACGCCCAGTCCGAAGCGCGCGGCGGCCGTGGTCGAGGTGAACGGGCCGTGGGTGCGGGCGTAGCGCGCGAGGAGGTCGCCGAGCGGATCCTTGACGGGCTCCGTGAAGGCTTCCGGGACGCCGACCGGCAGGGCTGTGCCCAACGCGTCGCGCAGGCGGCCCGCGTCCTCGATCGCCGCCCAGTGGCCCGCGCCCGCGACACGGACCCGGATGGCGCGGCGGGCACCGGCGAGTTCCTGCGCCCACTGCGGCTCGGCTCCCCGCTCGGCGAGCTCCGCGTCGGTCAGGGGGCCGAGGAGACGCAGGAGGTCCGCGACGCCCTCGGCGTCCTTGACGCGGCGGTCCTCGGTGCGCCACTGCAGCTCCCGCTCCAGCTCGGTCAGCACCTCCGCGTCGAGCAGCTCGCGCAGCTCCGCCTGGCCCAGCAGCTCGGCCAGCAGCCGCGAGTCCAGCGACAGGGCGGCGGCGCGCCGCTCGGCCAGCGGGGAGTCACCCTCGTACAGGAACTGGGCGACGTAGCCGAAGAGGAGCGAGCGCGCGAAAGGGGACGGTTCGGCGGTGGTGACCTCGACCAGGCGCACCTTGCGGGACTCCAGGTCGCCCATCAGCTCGACGAGACCGGGCACGTCGAAGACGTCCTGGAGGCACTCGCGGACCGCCTCCAGGACGATCGGGAACGAACCGAACTCGCTCGCCACCTGCAGCAGCTGCGAGGCGCGCTGCCGCTGCTGCCACAGCGGGGTGCGCCTGCCCGGGTTGCGGCGCGGCAGCAGCAGCGCACGGGCGGCGCACTCGCGGAACCGGGAGGCGAACAGGGCCGAGCTGCCCACCTGGTCGGTGACGACCTGGTCGACCTCGCCCTTGTCGAAGACGACGTCCGCGGCGCCCACGGGGGCCTGCTCGGCGTCGTACTCCCGGCCCATCCTGACCGGCTCCTGGTCCAGCAGGTCCAGGCCCATCAGGTCGGCGTCCGGCAGGCGCAGCACGATGCCGTCGTCGGCGTGCATGACCTGCGCGTCCATGCCGTACCGCTCGGAGAGCTTGGCGCCGAGCGCGAGCGCCCAGGGGGCGTGCACCTGGGCGCCGAAGGGGGAGTGCACGACCACGCGCCAGTCGCCGAGCTCGTCGCGGAAGCGCTCCACGACGATCGTCCGGTCGTCCGGGATGTGACCGCAGGCCTCACGCTGCTCGTCCAGGTACGACAGCACGTTGTCCGCCGCCCACGCGTCCAGCCCGGCGGCGAGGAGGCGCAGGCGGGCGTCGTCCTCGGGCAGTGACCCGACCTCGCGCAGGAACGCGCCCACCGCCCGGCCCAACTCCAGCGGGCGGCCCAGCTGGTCTCCCTTCCAGAAGGGCAGCCTGCCCGGCACGCCCGGGGCGGGGGAGACCAGGACCCGGTCGCGGGTGATGTCCTCGATGCGCCAGGAGCTGGTGCCCAGCGTGAAGACGTCCCCGACGCGGGACTCGTAGACCATCTCCTCGTCGAGCTCGCCGACCCGGCCGCCGCCCTTCTTGGGATCGGCGCCCGCGAGGAAGACGCCGAAGAGACCGCGGTCGGGGATCGTCCCGCCGGAGGTGACGGCGAGGCGCTGTGCGCCGGGGCGGCCGGTGATCTCGCCGGTGACCCGGTCCCACACCACGCGCGGGCGCAGCTCCGCGAACGCGTCGGACGGGTAGCGGCCCGCCAGCATGTCGAGGACCGCCGTGAAGGCAGACTCGGGAAGCGAGGCGAAGGGGGCGGCCCGGCGGACGGCGGCGAGGAGGTCGTCGAACTGCCAGGTGTCCAGAGCCGTCATGGCGACCACCTGCTGGGCCAGGACGTCCAGGGGATTGGCCGGGACCTTGAGGGACTCGATGGAGCCGGTGCGCATGCGCTCGGTGACCACCGCCGCCTGTACGAGATCGCCCCGGTACTTCGGGAAGACCACACCGGTGGAGACCGCGCCCACCTGGTGCCCCGCCCGGCCGACGCGCTGCAGCCCGGAGGCGACGGAGGGCGGCGACTCCACCTGCACGACCAGGTCGACCGCACCCATGTCGATGCCCAGCTCGAGACTGGACGTGGCCACGACCGCGGGCAGGCGGCCCGCCTTGAGGTCCTCCTCGACCAGGGCGCGCTGCTCCTTGGACACCGAGCCGTGGTGGGCGCGGGCGATGATCTGGGGGGCGCCCTGGGCTGCTCCCGAGCCGCCCATGAGCTCGGCGGGGGAGTGGTGCTCGTCGAGGGGCTCGCCCGTGGCCCGCTCGTACGCGATCTCGTTCAGCCGGTTGCAGAGGCGCTCCGCGAGGCGGCGGGAGTTGGCGAAGACGATCGTGGAGCGGTGGGCCTGCACGAGGTCCGCGATCCGCTCCTCCACATGCGGCCAGATGGACGGGCGCTCGGCGCCTTCCTGGCCGTCCGCGACCGGGGAACCGCCCAGCTCGCCCAGATCCTCGACCGGGACGACCACGGACAGGTCGAACTCCTTGCCGGACGCCGGCTGGACGATCTCCACCTTGCGGCGGGGCGAGAGGAAACGGGCCACCTCGTCCACCGGGCGGACCGTCGCGGAGAGGCCGATGCGGCGGGCGGGCTTCGGGAGGAGGTCGTCCAGCCGCTCCAGGGAGAGCGCGAGGTGGGCGCCGCGCTTGGTCCCGGCGACCGCGTGCACCTCGTCGAGGATCACCGTCTCCACACCCGCCAGTGCGTCGCGCGTGGCGGACGTCAGCATCAGGAACAGCGATTCCGGGGTCGTGATCAGGATGTCCGGCGGGCGGGTGGACAGGGCGCGGCGCTCGGCGGCGGGGGTGTCGCCCGAGCGGATGCCCACCTTGACCTCGGGTTCGGGCAGGCCGAGGCGTACCGACTCCTGCCGGATGCCCGTCAGCGGGCTGCGCAGGTTGCGCTCGACGTCCACCGCCAGTGCCTTCAGCGGGGAGACGTACAGGACACGGCAGCGCTTCTTGGGGTCGGCGGGGGGAGGCGCCGAGGCCAGCTGGTCCAGAGCCGCCAGGAAGGCCGCCAGGGTCTTGCCGGAGCCCGTGGGGGCGACGACCAGCACGTCCGAGCCCTCGTGGATGGCCTGCCACGCACCGGCCTGGGCCGAGGTGGGCGCGGAGAAGGCACCCGTGAACCAGGCTCGGGTCGCGGGGGAGAAGCCGTCCAGGGCTCGGTGCGCATTGCTGGGCATGCGTCCATCGTGCACCTCGGCACTGACAACGGGACCTCGACGCCTCCTGGCCTGCCGTTTCCCCGTCGGCGCGGCCGCCGCCGGGCCGACGGGGGCGCGCCGGGATCGTCCACGGCCGCGGACAATGGGCTCATGGACGAGCGCGCACGGCACTGGCGGTACGACGAGCTGCCCGGAGTCGATCTGCTGCGGGCCCGGTACGTGCACAAGACGTTCGTGCGGCACACGCACGAGAACTTCGTGATCGCCGCCATCGCCGACGGCGTGGAGGTGTTCCACCACGGCGGGGGCGACCAGTACGCCGGGGCCGGGGCTCTCGCACTGGTGAATCCCGACACGCCGCACACCGGACGGGCCGGGGTGCCCGAAGGATGGCGGTACGGGGCCGTGTACCCACCGGCCGACGTGGTCGCCGAGATCGCGGCCGAGACGACGGGGCTGCGCGGGACACCGGGGTTCGTCAGCCCGGTGGTGGACGATCCCTACGCCGGGAAACTGGTGCACCAGGTGCTGCGGGCCGCCGACGAGGGCAACGCGCTGGCCGCGGACACCCTGCTGCGGGTCGCCGTGACCAGGTTGCTGCGCATGAACGGCGGGCCCATGCCACGGCAGGAGGTGCGGACGGCGGGAGCCCGGATCGCGGCACGCGCACGTGATGTGCTGGAGGAGCGGATCGCATGTCCGCCGACCCTCGAGCGGCTGGCGGCCGACCTCGGGACCAGTCCCTTCGCCCTCCTGCGAGCCTTCCGGAACGCCTACGGGATGCCGCCCCACGCGTGGCTCACGGACGCGCGGGTACGGCGGGCGCGGCGGCTGCTGGACACCGGGACGGCTCCCTCCGAGGCGGCCGTGGCCGTCGGGTTCACCGACCAGCCGCATCTCAACCGGCACTTCAGCCGCATGGTCGGCGTGCCTCCCGGGGCCTACCAGCGGGAGCGCAAGAACGTACAAGACCTCGGGTAGCCGCTGCCCGTAACGTGCGGGGCGTGGCAGATCGGACAGCTCTCGAAGACGCGGACACCGGTGGGAAGACGGACCGGGCCGTCGTACGCGACGCCCTGGGGGTCGGGGTGGCCGTCGGGCTGTCCGGCTTCGCCTTCGGCGTGACATCGGCGGGCAGCGGACTCACGCTGCTGCAGACGTGCGCGCTCAGTCTCCTGGTGTTCACCGGGGCCTCCCAGTTCGCCCTCGTGGGGGCCCTCGCGGCCGGGGGCAGCCCGTTCACGGCGGCCGCCGGCGCCTTCTTCCTGGGCGTGCGGAACGCCTTCTACGGCCTGCGTCTGTCGCAGTTGCTGGCCCTCCCGCGCGTGGTGCGGCCGTTCGCCGCCCAGTGGGTGATCGACGAGACGGCCGCCGTCACGCTCGCCCAGCCCACCCGGCGTGCCGCGCGGCTCGGGTTCGTCGTGACCGGGCTGAGCCTCTACATCCTGTGGAACCTCACCACGCTGCTCGGTGCCCTGGGCGCCGAGGCGATCGGCGACACCGACGCGTGGGGCCTGGACGCCGCCGGGCCCGCGGTGTTCCTGGCGCTGCTCGCGCCGATGCTGAAGACCGGCACCGAGCGGGCCGTCGCCGGGCTCGCCGTGCTGCTGGGGCTCGGACTGCTGCCGGTGCTGCCCGCCGGAGTGCCGGTGCTGCTGGCAGCGCTGGCGGCCCCGGTGGTGCTGTGGGCGGACGGCCGGCGCAAGGGGCAGGGGGAAGCGCGGTGAACGTCTGGATCGCGATCGGAGCGACCGCCCTCGGGTGCTACGCCGTCAAGCTGGCGGGCCTCCTCGTGCCCGCAGGGGCCCTGGAGCGGCCCCTCGTGAAGCGTCTCGCCGCCCTGCTGCCCGTCGCGTTGCTGGCGGCCCTCACCGCCCAGCAGACCTTCGCCGACGGGCAGACGCCGGTGCTGGACGCGAGGGCCGCCGGACTCGCCGCCGCCGCGGTGGCGCTGGTGCTGCGCGCCCCGTTCCTCCTCGTCGTCGCCGCGGCCGTGCTGGTGACCGCGGGGGTGCGGGCCGTGGGAGCGGGATGATCAGTCGATGACGCGGCCGTACGCGCTGAGCACGCGCAGGGCCTCGATCGTCACGAGCGGGCGTGCCTCCAGGGCGGGGGCCGGGGCCCAGTGGCGCCACCGGACGGGCCAGCCGCCGTCCTCCTGCTGCTGCGCCGCGAGGTGGTCGAGGGACCGGGCCATCTCGTCGTCCGTGAACCACGCGCGCGCGAGCGAGCGCGGTGTCCGCGCGTAGTCGTGGGGGAAGTGGTGCTCCCCCGGGGCGTAGCCGGGAGAGACCGGGTAGGCGTCCAGGTCGTCGGGGTCCAGGGCCGCGAGGCGGTGCTTGCGGACCAGGCGTCCGAGACGGTCGGCGGCAGCCCGCGCGCGCGGACGGTCGGGGGCGGAGTCCAGGAAGACCACGGCGGCCTCGATCTCGTACGGGTGCGACGTCTCCAGGGACTCGACCGCCCGCCAGCAGAAGTCCGTGGCCCGGAAGAGCCAGGCGTGCCACACCTCGTTGCGGTGCAGCAGGCCCACCACCGGCCCGGTGGCCAGCAGATCGCTGGGCGGGTCGTCCACCACCGGCACGAAGGGGGCCGTGGGGTAGCCGCGCTGGCTGGGGTGGATCGCCGGGAGGGCGCCGTCCGAGGTCGAGACGGACGTCAGGTAGCGGCACATGCGTTCCACCCGCTGACCGGCGCAACGCCCCACCGCGTCCAGTACACGCAGCGCGTGCGCGGTGTGCAGCGGCTGGCTGACCGGGCCGCGCAGATCGGGCTCCAGCGCGTGGCCGTACCCGCCGTCCTCGTTGCGGTAGGCGTCCAGGGCGGTCTCCACCGGATCTGCGGCGGCGCCCCGGAAGTGGTGGGCGAAGCGGCGCTGCTCGAGCACGCGCGCGGTGAGCCAGACGAAACGCTCCGCGCGCGTGACGGGGCTGTGCGGCGGGGGCGTCGGGGGGAGTTCGGTAGCTCCTGTTTCGGCCATGGGTCAGACCGTAGGGCGCGAAGCGGCGCCGGCAGGCGGTCCCGGCTCAGGCCCACCCCCAGGGGCGGGATACTGGAGTCATGCGGTTGACGGTCTTCTGGCAGCGAATGGCGGAGCACTTCGGTCCTGGTTACGCGGAAACCTTCGCGCGCGACCACGTGATGTCCGAACTCGGCGGGCGCACGGTGGATGAGGCGCTGGAGGCCGGCTGGGACGCCAAGGAGGTCTGGCAGGTGGTCTGCTCGGTGATGGACGTGCCCCGGGAGAGGCGCTGACCGTTGCCGGTGAACCCCGGAGACCCTCGCCCGACGAGATCGGTCGGCCTCACAGGCCACCTGCCGGGCCGGTCGGCCGGTCCAGGGGAGCACGCGCCGACCCGGCCGGCCCGTCCCGGGCGACGCTGACCGGTGACGAAGATCGCAGCCGGGCGGACGGTTGTCGGTGGCGTGGGCGAGACTTGGACCGTGGCACCCACTGACGAGACCGGGCAGGCAGCCCAGCAGTCCTCAGCTTCCGGTACGACTCCGCCTGTCCGGCCCCCGGCCGGCGGGGCCGGGGCGAACGGCCGTATGCCGCGCTGGCTGCCCCGCGCCATGGTGCTGGCGCTCGCCCTCGTCGCGGTGTTCCAGTTGGGCAGCTGGGCCTTCCACCAGCTCACCGGTCTGCTGGTCAACATCCTCATCGCGTTCTTCCTGGCGCTCGCCATCGAGCCCGCGGTGAGCTGGATGGCCTCGCGCGGCTTGCGCAGAGGGCTCGCCGCGTTCATCGTCTTCATCGGCGTGATGATCGTGTCGGCAGGGTTCGTCACCCTGCTCGGGTCCGTCCTCGCGGACCAGATCATCAAGCTGATCGAGGGCTTCCCCGAGTACCTCGACTCCGTCATCCACTGGATCAACACGCACTTCAAGACCGACCTGAGGCGCGTCGACATCCAGGAGGGCCTGCTCCGCTCCGACTGGCTGCGCAACTACGTCCAGAACAGCGCCACCGGCGTCCTGGACGTGTCGGCCCAGGTCATCGGCGGCCTCTTCCAGCTGCTCACGATCGCCCTGTTCTCGTTCTACTTCGCCGCGGACGGCCCGCGACTGCGCCGCGCGATCTGCTCGGTCCTGCCGCCCGCCCGCCAGGCGGAGGTGCTGCGCGCGTGGGAGATCGCCGTGAACAAGACCGGGGGCTACATCTACTCCCGCGGCCTGATGGCGCTGATCTCCGGCGTGGCGCACTTCGTCCTGCTCCAAGCCCTGGACGTGCCCTACGCACCCGTACTCGCCGTGTGGGTGGGGCTGGTGTCGCAGTTCATCCCCACCATCGGCACCTACCTGGCGGGCGCCCTGCCCATGCTGATCGCGTTCACCGTGGACCCCTGGTACGCGCTGTGGGTGCTGGTCTTCGTCGTGATCTACCAGCAGTTCGAGAACTACGTGCTGCAGCCCAAGCTGACCTCCAAGACCGTCGACATCCACCCCGCCGTCGCCTTCGGTTCGGTCATCGCCGGCACCGCCCTCCTCGGCGCGGTCGGCGCGCTGATCGCCATCCCCGCCATCGCCACGCTCCAGGCCTTCCTCGGGGCGTACGTGAAGCGCTACGACGTCACGGACGACCCCCGGGTGCACGGTCACCGGCGACGGGGCGAGGGACCGGGCCTGCTCGCGCGGGCGAAGGGCCTGTGGGAACGGCGCCGCGAGGCGGAGCGGCCGGAGGGCCGGGGGCCCGGACAGAGCTCCTCCTGACCCGGCCGCCGACGATCTGACCTCGCCGCCGACGGTCTGACCAGGTCGCCGGCGATCGGGCGGCAGCCTGCCCAGAGGCATGGGGGCGGCCCTTGGGGGAAGGCCGAGAGCACGTGCCGGGACATGGAACGGACGGCGCCGGCTCGGTTCCGGATGTGCCGCGTGGTGCGCTTGACACCAAAATCGAACATCCGTTCTTATGGAGGCACCGGCGAGGCTCAACGAAGGGCATTTCGACGTACTTTGGGTAGAGAAATGCCCGAGTTATCCACAGGCCGGACGTGCGTCGGGGCGCGTTGTCAGTGGCAGGCGTTAGCGTCTTTGACGTGAAGCGATCGACTCAAGCAAATCGGGTGGAACCCATGGCAGGAACCGACCGCGAGAAGGCCCTGGATGCCGCGCTCGCACAGATTGAACGGCAGTTCGGCAAGGGCGCGGTCATGCGCATGGGTGACCGGGTGAACGAGCCCATCGAGGTCATCCCGACCGGGTCCACCGCCCTCGACGTGGCCCTCGGCGTGGGCGGCCTGCCGCGCGGCCGCGTCGTCGAGGTCTACGGACCGGAGTCCTCCGGTAAGACCACCCTGACCCTGCACGCGGTGGCGAACGCACAGAAGGCCGGAGGCCAGGTCGCCTTCGTCGACGCGGAGCACGCACTCGACCCCGAGTACGCGAAGAAGCTCGGCGTCGACATCGACAACCTCATCCTCTCCCAGCCGGACAACGGCGAGCAGGCCCTGGAGATCGTGGACATGCTGGTCCGCTCCGGTGCCCTCGACCTCATCGTCATCGACTCCGTCGCCGCGCTCGTCCCGCGCGCGGAGATCGAGGGCGAGATGGGCGACAGTCACGTCGGTCTGCAGGCCCGCCTGATGAGCCAGGCCCTGCGAAAGATCACCAGCGCGCTCAACCAGTCCAAGACCACCGCCATCTTCATCAACCAGCTCCGCGAGAAGATCGGCGTGATGTTCGGCTCCCCCGAGACCACGACCGGTGGCCGGGCGCTGAAGTTCTACGCTTCGGTGCGCATCGACATCCGCCGCATCGAGACCCTGAAGGACGGCACGGAGGCGGTCGGCAACCGCACCCGCTGCAAGGTCGTCAAGAACAAGGTCGCGCCGCCCTTCAAGCAGGCCGAGTTCGACATCCTCTACGGCCAGGGCATCAGCCGTGAGGGCGGTCTGATCGACATGGGCGTGGAGCACGGCTTCGTCCGCAAGGCCGGCGCCTGGTACACGTACGAGGGCGACCAGCTCGGCCAGGGCAAGGAGAACGCGCGCAACTTCCTCAAGGACAACCCCGATCTGGCCAACGAGATCGAGAAGAAGATCAAGGAGAAGCTGGGCGTGGGCGTGCGCCCCGAGGAGCCGGCCGCCGAGCCGGGTACGGACGCCGCGGCCTCCGCACCGGCCGACGCGGCGCCCGCTGTCCCGGCCCCGGCACCGGCCAAGACCGCCAAGTCCAAGGCCGCCGCAGCCAAGAGCTGACCTGTGACACGGCGAACCGACTGGGCGGAGTACGAGTACGCCTCCTCCGGTGCCTCACGGGGGAGGGGCACCGGAGGCGACACGGGCTCGGCCGTGGAGGAGGTGGACGGCTTCGGGGACACCCCACTCGAGGGTGACCGGCTGTACGGAGACGGGGACGACACCGGGCCGCACGGGGGCGGCTCACCCAGAGGCGGCTCGCGTGACGGCGGGCCGCGCGGCAGGCGTGGTCGTCGTCGGCGTGGCTTCGGTGAGGCGGCGGCCGAAACCGAGGACGGAGGTGCCCTCTCCTCGTCGAGGGCCGAGCAGGAGGCACCTCCGGGGGACCCGGTCGAGCGGGCTCGGGCGATCTGCCTGCGCCTGCTCACCGGGACCCCACGGACCCGCAAGCAACTCGCCGACGCCCTGCGCAAGCGGCAGATCCCGGACGACGCCGCCGAAGAGGTGCTCTCACGGTTCGAAGAGGTCGGCCTCATCAACGACAGTGCCTTCGCGGACGCCTGGGTGGAGTCCCGCCACCACGGCAGAGGGCTCGCCCGGCGTGCGCTCGCCCGGGAGCTGCGAACCAAGGGCGTCGACTCCACCCTGATCGACGAGGCGGTCTCCCAGCTCGACTCCGAGCAGGAGGAGGAGACCGCACGCGAGCTCGTCGCACGCAAGCTCCGCTCCACCCGAGGACTCGACCGGGACAAACGCCTCCGCCGCCTGGCGGGGATGCTCGCCCGCAAGGGCTACCCCGAGGGCATGGCCCTGCGGGTGGTCCGGCAGGCGCTGGAGGAAGAGGGGGAGGACACGGAGTTCCTCGGGGACGAGGAGTTCTGAGGGGGGTAACGCCGACGGGATGAGCTCTGGGACCCGGAGCAGTTGCATGGTCCCGGCGAGCAACTGCCGCCGCTCAACGCCTGTGTGCGTCCTAGGCTCAGCGCATGAAGATCGATGTGCGCTCAGCAGCCGAGAGGGACGTGTCTGCGTTGCTTGCTCTGTACAGCGAGTTGAACCCGGACGATGCGCCGTTGCCTCAGGAGTCCGCAGACGCCATCTGGGCGGCCATATCAAGTCAGCAGGGCCGTACGATCCTGGTGGCTGATGCCGATGGCACTGTGGTCGGGACGGCGGATTGCATCGTCTTGCCGAACTTCACGCGCGGCGGCCGGGCCATCCTGTTCGTGGAGAACGTCGTGGTGGCCGGCTTCTTCCAGCGGAGCGGTGTCGGCCGTCAGCTGATGGAGGCTGCTGTTCGGCTGGGTGAGGCTGCGGGCTGCTACAAGGTTCAGCTCCTGGCCGCGGACGACGAGTACGTCCACACCTTTTACAAGGCGTGCGGTTTTGAAGCTCTGGCAGAGGGTTTCCGCCGCTACATTCCCTAGCAACCCTCGCTCTCACTCCACCGGCAACCCCGCCCCTCGCCATGCCTGGAAGCCCCCGACCAGGTCCGTTGCCCGGTGCAGGCCCAGCTGGTGCAAGGACTGGGCCGCCAGGCTGGACGCGTAGCCCTCGTTGCAGATCACGACGATGCGCAGGGCGTGGCTCGTGGCCTCGGGGAGGCGGTGGCTGCCCTGGGGGTCGAGGCGCCATTCCAGTTCGTTGCGCTCGACGACCAGGGCGCCGGGGATGAGGCCGTCCCGATCGCGCAGGGCGGCGTAGCGGATGTCGACCAGGAGCGCGTCACCGGCCTGGGCAGCCTCGTACGCGGCTCGCGGTTCGATCCGTTCGTAACCCGCCCGGACCCGCTCCAGCAACTCGTCGATGCCGACCGGCGGTTGGGTGTCGCGGCTCGTCGGCCCGGGTGCGGCGCTCACTGCCAGTCCTCCGGTCGCTCGACCTGCTCGAGCCGCAGGATGGAGCCACTGCGGCTGTAGCGGCGGATCTGCGGCAGAGGCGGGTAGTAGGCGTGGACGGAGATCGCGTGCCGGTCGGGGGACTCGTTGAGCACCTCGTGCACGTGGTGCCGGCCGAAGGCGCGGCCCTGGCCGGCCCGCAGCCGGCGTTCCCGGTCCACGTCGTCGGTGAGTTCCAGGGTCTTCCAGCCGTCGGTGGGCAGCCGAGCGGCGAGCGAGTTCTCCTTGAGTTCGCCCGAGGCGGTCAGAAAGGCGCCGACCGAGTCGGCGTGGTCGTGCCAGCCGGTGCCCGTGCCGGGGGGCCAGCCGATCAGCCATGCTTCGCTGCCGCCGGGCCCGTCCAGCCGCACCCACGTGCGGCCCTCCGGGTCGAGCGGCAGGGAGTCGATCAGCTCGGTGTCGTCGGCCGTGCGCCGGACGAAGTCGTAGAGGTCGGCCTGGGTGGGAGCCGGACCGGTGGAGACAGAGGGGGTTGCAGAAGGGGGTACAGACACGGGTGCCGTCCTGAAGGTCCTGATGAGGGTTCGCGGGCGAGGCGCGGCAGCCGGACAGAGCGCGGCGCGCGCACAGAAGAAGAGGAATGCGAAATCAGCAGGACGGGCGACACACGCAGCCCGCATAGCGGAGGAGGTCCATATGGACCCTCCGCCACAGGCGCACACAGGTGTCGGTCACGCACCGGAGTACACCACGGCCGCCCGGGCGGGTCAACTCACTGTCACCATGCGGACGCTCTGTGACAGTGAGCACATCACATCGGGACCGATCCCCGGGACCGAACCCTGGACCGATCCCTGGACCGAACCCTGGACCGAACCCGGGGGATCGAACCCCCGGACCGATCCCCTGGACCGAACCCGGGGGATCGAACCCCCGGACCGATCCCCTGGACCGATCCCCCGGGACCGAACCCGGGGGATCGAACCCCCGGACCGATCCCCCGGACCGATCCCCTGGACCGATCCCCTGGACCGATCCCCTGGACCGATCCCCTGGACCGATCCCCTGGACCGATCCCCTGGACCGGCCCTCGGGGGCGCGGGCCCCTCAGGGCCGACCTCAGCGTGAACCGGCCGAAGCACCGGCCTCTGCCTCCGCCTTCACCGGTCCGCCCACCGTGGCCTCCGCCGCGGCGTACAGATCGGCCGGGCGCACTCCGCCCAGCGCGGTGACGAGGTGCCCGTCGGGACGTACCAGCAGCACGGTGTGCGCGGCCGCACCGGGATAGCTCTCGGCGACGAGCAGCTCGGCGGGGTGCGGCAGTGCCGTGACCGCCGCCGCGAGCTGCGGCATGATGCCCGCGCTGACCCAGTGCTTGCGCTCCCAGACACCTGTGCCCGGCGCGATCAGCACCACGAGCAGCGCACCGCGGCCGAGCCGGTCCCGCAGCCGTACGAAGGTGCCGTCCTCCGCTGTGACCCGTACGTCGGTGACCGGTGCTCCGGGCGGTGTGTCGACGGGGACCTCCCCTTCGAGGTGCCGGGGGGCGAGCGGCGAGTCGGCGTACGACCCCGGCGCGCCGAGCTGGCCGTGCCCCAAGTGCCCCTCGGTCAGCAGGGCGTCGTGGCCCCGGGACGCTCCCGGGACGACGGCCCGCAACCCGCCACCGCCGCGCAGCAACGGCAGTGCCTGGTCGGCGGCGCGGAGCCGGGCGGCGACGACCGCCCGGCGTTCCGTCTGGTAGCTGTCGAGGAGCGACTCGTGCGGCCCGTGGTGCCAGGCCAGGGCAAGCTTCCAGGCGAGGTTGTCGGCGTCCCGCAGTCCCTCGTCCAGCCCGTGCGTGCCCAGCGCGCCGAGCAGGTGGGCCGCGTCACCGGCGAGGAACACGCGGTCGGCGCGCCAGCGGCGGGCCAGCCGGTGGTGGACGGTGTGGACTCCGGTGTCCAGCAGCTCGTACGGCGGGGTCGTGCCGCCCGCCCAGCCGGCCAGGGTCTCCCGGATCCGGGTGAGCAGCAGTTCGGGGGTGACCAGGTCCTTGCCGGGCGGCAGGAGCCAGTCCAGGCGCCAGACGCCGTCCGGCAGCGGACGCGCCGTGACCTCGCCGGCCGAGGGCCCGGACATGCGCCACGGCGGCAGGCGGTGCAGCAACGCCTCGTCGTACCAGGGCAGTTCCGTACGGAGCGCGGCGACGGCGTGACGTTCCACCGCCGTACGGCCGGGGAAGCGGATGTCCTGGATCTTGCGCACGGTCGAGCGGGGACCGTCGCAACCGACCAGGTAACTGCCGCGCCACCAAGTGCCCTTGGGGCCGCGGGTGTGGGCTGTGACGCCCGAGGGCTCCTGTTCGAGGCCGTCGAGACGGCTCTCCACCGCGATCTTGACGAGCCGTTCGCCCGCGAGGGCGGCGCGCAGGGCGCCGGTCAGCACGTGCTGGGCGATGTGCAGGGGGGCGGGCTCGGTGTCGTCGAAAACCACCTCGCGCATCACCTGCTTGCGCCGCATCGACCGCCATCCGGCCCAGTGCGCACCGGCCCGTGCGAGGGGCATGCCGGTCAGCCGTTCCATCAGAGCGGCGGTGTCCTCGCGCAGGACGACGGTGCGCGCCGCGCGGGGTTCGTCCTTGCCCGGGCCCTCGTCGAGGACGACGCAGGGCACCTCCTGACGTGCCAGCGCCAGGGCGAGCGTGAGCCCGACGGGCCCCGCTCCGACGATGATCACCGGGTCCACGGCGTGGCGCCCCCTGCCCGCGGTGGTGTCCTGAGAGACGTAGGTGAACAGGAAGTTGGAGCAGGGTGCACGATCACAGAACGTATGCAACCCATTGCCGGTGCTTGCGTCAAGTGACCAGGGGCAGTGGCGATCATGCCACTGCCCCTAGTGTGTCACGCGAGGTGACCGGGTGTCAGACGGTGCCTCCGGCACCGGTCCCCGCCGTGCCGGCGATCTCCGCGTCGTGCGGGCCCACGACCGCGCCCGTCGACTTCTTGGCCCGCCGCAGTCGGCGCTCCAGCCAGCTGGCGAACGAGGTGAGGGCGAAGTTGAGCGCGATGAAGATGACAGCCACGACCGTGAAGCTGGCGATGATGTTCGCGCCGTAGTAGCCGCTCATCGTGTTCGCCGAGGAGAGCAGCTCGGAGTAGGTGAGGACGGCGCCGCCGAGCGCGGTGTCCTTCACGATGACGACGAGCTGGCTGACGATGGCCGGGAGCATCGCCGTGACAGCCTGCGGCAGCAGGACCAGGCGCATCAGCTGGCCCTTGCGCAGGCCGATCGCCATCGCCGCTTCGGACTGCCCCTTGGGCAGGGACAGGATGCCCGCCCGGACGATCTCCGCCAGGACGGAGGCGTTGTACAGCACCAGGCCGGTGACGACCGCGTAGAGCGGACGGTCGTCGGAGGTGACGTTGGTGTATTCGGCGAAGAGGGCGAGGCCGAAGATCATCAGGACCAGCACGGGGATGGACCGGAAGAACTCGACCACGACCGCGGCCGGCACCCTGACCCACACGTGGTCCGACAGGCGGGCGATGCCGAGGACCGCGCCCAGCGGCATCGCGATGATCACCGCCAGGGCGGCGGCCTTCAGGGTGTTCTGCAGACCCGGCCAGATGTACGTGGACCAGGCCTCAGTGTGGACGAACGGCTCCCACAGGGCCCACTCCAGCTGGCCCTTGTCCTTGAGGGTCCCGAACACCCACCACAGCAGGGCGGCGACGGCGACCAGGAAGACCACCGTGAGGACCACGTTGCGACGCTTGGCGCGAGGCCCCTGCGCGTCGTACAGAACGGAGCTCATCGCTTCACCGCCACCTTCTTGCCCACCCAGCCGAGGAACAGGCCGGTCGGCAGCGTCAGGATCACGAAACCGAACGCGATGATCGCCGAGATCAGCAGCAGCTGTGCCTCGTTCTCGATCATCTCCTTCATCAGTACCGCCGCTTCGGCGACACCGATGGCGGCGGCCACCGTGGTGTTCTTGATGAGGGCGATCAGCACGTTCGCGAGCGGGACGACGGACGAACGGAACGCCTGCGGCAGCACGACCAGACCGAGCACCTGGTTGAAGTTCAGGCCGATCGCGCGGGCCGCCTCCGCCTGCCCGACCGGCACCGTGTTGATGCCGGAGCGCAGCGCCTCGCACACGAAGGACGAGGTGTAGAGAATCAGGCCCAGTACGGCGAGCCGGAAGTTGATCGTCTCGACATCGTTCGCGCCGAGGGAGACCCCCAACGTCTGGTTCAGGCCCAGCGACGTGAACAGGATGATGACGGTCAACGGGATGTTCCGCACGATGTTCACGTACGCGGTCCCGAAGCCGCGCATCAGCGGCACCGGCCCGACGCGCATGGCGGCCAGCAGAGTGCCCCAGATCAGGGAGCCGACGGCGGAGAGCACAGCGAGCTGCACTGTCGTCCAGAAGGCTCCCAGCAGGTCGTAATCCTCAAGAAAGTCGAACACGATCTCCCGTGCTTCCGCGTGTAGGGATGTCCACGCCGGTGCGCCGCCCCCTCCGGTGGGCGGCGCACCCTGTCAGGCGCTGCCTCAGCTCTTGATTTCGCCGATCTTCGGCGCCGGCTCGTTCTTGTAGTTGGCCGGGCCGAGGTTCTTGTCCACGGCCTCCTGCCAGGCCTTGTCGGCGACCATGTCCTCAAGGGCCTTGTTGATCTTGTCCTTGAGGTCGCTGCCCTTCTTGACGCCGATGCCGTAGTTCTCGTTCGTCAGCTTGAAGCCGCCGAGCTTGAACTTGCCCTTGAACTGCGACTGGGCGGCGTAACCGGCGAGGATCGAGTCGTCGGTGGTCAGCGCGTCGACGGCACCGTTCTGCAGGCCGGGAAGGCATGCGGAGTACGTCGGGTACGGCTGCAGCTGCGCCTTGGGAGCCAGCTTGTCCTTGACGTTCTGCGCCGAGGTGGAGCCGGTGACCGAGCACAGCTTGGCGTTGTTCAGGTCCTTCGGCGACTTGATCTTGTTGTCGTCCGCACGAACCAGAACATCCTGGTGCGCCAGCAGGTAAGGCCCGGCGAAGTCGACCTTCTCCTGGCGCTCGGGGGTGATCGAGTAGGTCGCGGCGATGAAGTCGACGTCACCACGCTGGAGCATGGTCTCGCGGTCGGCGCTCTTCGCTTCCTTCCACTCGATCTGGTCCGCGTCGTAGCCGAGCTTCTTCGCGACGTACGTGGCGACGTCGACGTCGAAGCCGGCGTAACCCTGCGGCGTCTTCTGGCCGAGGCCGGGCTGGTCGAACTTGATGCCGACCGTGATCGTCTTGCCGCCGCCGTCGGAGCCGGAGTCGCCGCCCGTGCTGTTGTCGCCGCCACACGCGGTGGCGGTGAGGGCGAGGGCGAAGACGGTGGCCGAGGCGGCGGTGACCTTGCGGAGCTTCATGATGAACATCCTTTGGCTGGTGAAGAGATGCGGGCCCTCAAGGGGCGGGCGGCGCGGGGTGCGCGTCGGACGCGACCCGCGCCGTCAGTGGTGCAGGATCTTGGAAAGGAAGTCCTTGGCACGGTCGCTGCGCGGGTTGCTGAAGAACTGGTCGGGCGCAGCCTCCTCGACGATCCGGCCGTCCGCCATGAACACCACGCGGTTTGCGGCCGATCGTGCGAAACCCATCTCATGGGTGACGACGATCATGGTCATGCCGTCGCGGGCGAGCTGCTGCATGACCTCCAGCACCTCGTTGATCATCTCGGGGTCGAGCGCGGAGGTCGGCTCGTCGAAGAGCATCACCTTCGGCTCCATGGCCAGGGCCCGCGCGATGGCGACGCGCTGCTGCTGACCGCCGGAGAGCTGAGCCGGGTACTTCTCGGCCTGCGCGCCCACGCCGACCCGGTCGAGCAGGGCCCGGGCCCGCTCCTCGGCCGCCTTCTTGTCCTTCTTGCGGACCTTGATCTGGCCGAGCATCACGTTCTCGAGCACGGTCTTGTGCGCGAAGAGATTGAAGGACTGGAAGACCATCCCGACGTCGGCCCGCAGCCGGGCCAGCTCCCTGCCCTCGGCGGGCAGCGGCTTGCCGTCGATCGCGATCGAGCCGGAGTCGATCGTCTCCAGGCGGTTGATGGTGCGGCACAGGGTGGACTTGCCGGACCCGGAGGGTCCGATGACCACGACGACTTCACCGCGGGCGATCGTCAGGTCGATGTCCTGGAGTACGTGCAACGCGCCGAAGTGCTTGTTGACGCTCTTCAGGACGACCAGATCGCCGGTCGCGGCCACATCTTCCTTGGCCACCGATACTTCGGTCATCGCTCTCAGGCTCCGTCCTCCTCGGTTTCGGAGGACAGTAGTAACCCTCTACGACCTGCGTCATTACATCTGAGGGGAATCTGAGCATCACGATCCGATAGCAATCGGACACGTGTCGTAGCACTTGTGAGCAGCGCTGATATCGGCCGGGTAACGGAAGGGCTCCGCAACCGGAACTCTCTTGACGCCGTCCTCATCCATCAGCGTGACTGCACAAGATGCACGCGGGCGTGTGCACGCGTTGTGTACACATACAGATCGTACGGCCAGTGAACTGAAGGGGGACCGGATGAGACTGCTGCTCGTCGAGGACGACAACCACGTCGCCGCCGCCCTGTCGGCTGTTCTGGCGCGGCACGGGTTCGACGTCACGCACGCGCGCAGCGGTGAGGAGGCCCTTCAGGCACTCGTCCCCGAGGGCGACTGCTTCGGCGTCGTCCTCCTCGACCTCGGCCTGCCCGACCAGGACGGATACGAGGTCTGCGGCAAGATCCGCAAGCGCACCAGCACCCCGGTGATCATGGTCACCGCGCGCTCCGACGTGCGCTCCCGCATCCACGGCCTCAACCTCGGCGCCGACGACTACGTGGTGAAGCCCTACGACACAGGGGAGCTGCTCGCCCGCATCCACGCGGTCAGCCGGCGCACCTCCCACGAGGACACCTCCAGCGGCATCGAGACCGAGCTGCGCCTCGGCCCGGTACACATCGAGCTGCCCACCCGCCGGGTCAGTGTGGACGGGTCGGTGATCAGCCTGACCCGCAAGGAGTTCGACCTGCTGGCCCTGCTCGCGCAGCGGCCCGGAGTGGTCTTCCGCCGGGAGCAGATCATCAGCGAGGTGTGGCAGACCAGTTGGGAGGGCACCGGGCGCACCTTGGAGGTGCACGTCGCGTCCCTGCGCGCCAAGCTCCGGATGCCGGCCCTCATCGAGACCGTCCGCGGAGTCGGTTACCGGCTCGTCGCGCCTGCCGGGTAGCGGGGCCGGGTGCGCACTCGTCTGCTCCCGCTGCTCATCGTCCTGATGGCGGCCGTTCTGCTCGCGCTCGGTATCCCGCTCGCCGTCAGTCTCGCCGGCGCCCAGCAGCAGAAGGTCGTCGTCGACCGGATCGACGACACGGCGCGCTTCGCCGCCCTCGCCCAGTTCGTCACCGACTCGCCCGACGGCACCACCGGCGCCTTCGAGAACGAGCGCCTGGCCACCCTCAGCAGCGAGCTGCGCAGCTACTACGAGGTGTACGGCATCCGGTCCGGTGTCTTCTACCGCACCGGCCGGGCCATGGCCCACGCCCCCGCCGAGTGGTCGCTGCCTCAGGAGGGCGAGGTGCGGGACGCCTTCGCCGAGGCGAAGCTCAGCCGCCGCAGCCACGACCCGAAGCAGGTGTGGCCCTGGCAGCGCCGCAACCTCGTGGTCGCCTCTCCGGTCATCCGGGACGGCGACGTCGTCGCGGTCGTCGTCACCGACTCGCCCACCGGGCAGCTGCGCTCACGCACCCTGCACGGCTGGCTGGTCATCGGCGCGGGCGAGTTCGCCGCGATGCTGCTGGCCGTCGGTGCCGCCCTGCGGCTGACCGGCTGGGTGCTCAAGCCCGTGCGCGTCCTGGACGCCACCACCCACGACATCGCCACCGGCCGGCTCAAGTCCCGGGTCGCCGCCGCCGGCGGGCCGCCGGAACTCCAGCGGCTGGCCCGGTCGTTCAACGAGATGGCGGACAACGTCGAGGACGTGCTGGAGCAGCAGCGCGCCTTCGTCGCCGACGCCTCCCACCAGCTGCGCAACCCCCTCGCCGCGCTGCTGCTGCGCATCGAGCTGCTCTCGTTCGAACTGCCCGAGGGCAATCAGGAGATCGCCTCGGTCCAGGCCGAGGGCAAGCGTCTCGCACAGGTCCTGGACGACCTGCTCGACCTGGCGCTGGCCGAGCACACCGAGGCGGATCTCAGGATCACCGACATCGGCGAGCTCGCCGCCGAACGCCTCGCGGCCTGGGCTCCGACCGCCGAGGCCAAGGGCGTGCGTCTGGTGGGGGACTGCCCGCCGACGACCGCGTGGGCCGACCCGGTCGCGCTGTCCAGCGCGCTGGACGCGGTCATCGACAACGCCGTGAAGTTCACGCCCGAGGAGCGGACCGTCGAGGTCACCGTCGCCTCCAACGGCGACACCTCCACCGTCGTCGTGACCGACCAGGGCCCGGGCCTGACCGAGGAGGAGCTGGCCCGCGTCGGTGACCGCTTCTGGCGCAGCGGCCGCCACCAGAACATCAAGGGCTCGGGCCTCGGGCTGTCCATCTCGCGGGCGCTGCTCGCGGCGGGCGGCGGTTCCATCACGTACGACCGTCATGAGCCGCACGGACTGAAGGTGACGGTGGCGGTACCGAGGTCGGCGCCCACGGCCTGACGGGACGGCGCCTGCGGCGCCGCCGCGGTCTGCCGGGGCGCTACGGCTTGACCGACTGGTAGTAGCGCTGGGCGCCGGCGTGCAGTTGCAGCGGGTCGGTGTAGATCGCCGTGCGCACGTCGACCAGCTGGGCGGAGTGGACTTTCTCCCCGATGAGGTCCCGGCTGTCGAGCACCGTACGGGTCAGCCACTCGGTGAGCCGCGGATCCATGTCGCTGCGCGTGATCAGCAGGTTGGACACCGCGAGCGTCGGTATCGCCTTGCCGCGCTGGATGGTGGGGTAGGCCGATTCCGGCATCTTCGTGGCCCGGTAGTAGCGCGTGGCGCCGCCCTGGTCGTGCAGTCTGGCCACGAGCGTGGCGTCGATCGGCACGAACCGGAAGGCCGACGCCGACTTCTTGGCCGGGCGGCTGAGCCCGTCGGTGGGCAGGCCGCCCGACCAGAAGAACGCGTCCAGGCCGTGGCCCAGCCGCTTGGGTCCGGTGTCGATGCCGTCCGACGACGGCTTGATGTCCTTCTCCGGGTCGATGCCGGCCGCCTTGAGCACGCCGTTCGCTATCAGCCGCACACCGGAGTCGGGCAGCCCTATGGCCACGCGCTTGCCCCGCAGGTCCGCGACGGAGCGGATGTCCGAGTCCGGCGGCACGACGAGCTGGACGTAGTCGTCGTACAGGCGGGCGACGCCGCGCAGCCGGTCGGCGCCCGGGCCCTTGCCCAGCTTGTATGTGGCGACCGCGTCGGCCGCGGCGATCGCGAAGTCCGCGTCGCCCCTCGCCACGTCCGCGACGTTCTCCTGCGAACCGGCACTGGGCTGCAGCCGCACCTTCAGGTCGGGCATGTCCTTGTCGATCTCGTCGCTCAGGAGCTTGCCGTACTCGTGGTAGACGCCCGCGCGCGTGCCCGTGCTGAACGTGATGGTCCCGCTCGGCGGCTCCTCGGCCCAGGGGCGGAGCCACCACATCAGCAGGCCGAGGACCACGAGGGAGGCGGCGCCGCCCTGCAGGGCCCGACGCCTGCCGATACGGGGGAGCGTTCTGGACATGCGGGCGATCCTGCCAGCCGGGTGGCCCCCTGACCAGGGCAGGGGTCACAAGCCGGGGACGGGGGAGTGCCGGTGGCCGCCACTACAGTCGTTCCCCATGAGCTCTTCGCCCGCTGACCTGGTCCGTGAATTCCACCGCGCCTTCGGCCTGGACGCCCGCAGTACGCCGACGGAGGTCTCCCCGGAACTGGCGGCCCACCGGGGCGAACTCCTCGCGGAGGAGGCGGCGGAGGTCGCCGAGGTGTCGGTGCGGGGGCCGCTCGACCGGCTCGCCCACGAGCTGGCGGACGTCGTCTACGTCGCGTACGGCACCGCCCTCGTGCACGGCATCGACCTCGACGCGGTGCTCGCCGAGATCCACCGCTCCAACATGACGAAGATCGGCCCCGACGGCTCGGTGTCCCGCCGCGAGGACGGCAAGGTCCTCAAGGGCGAGCACTACGAGGCGCCGGACGTGCCGGGGGTACTGCGCAGGCAGGGGTGGGTGCCGGGCGGGGGCGCCTGACCTGGGGCATGCCCCGGAGGTCACGCCCCGGCGCCTCGGCCCGCCCTCCTCAGTCGGCGACCGGTGCCTCCGCCTCGGCCGCCCGGGGCGCGGGCTCCGGGCGGTGGGGCTCGCGGCGTCGGGACCACCACGTCGCCACCGGCTCGGTGTAGCGCGCGGTGAGCGGGCCGAGGACGACCAGGATCAGCACATAGGCCGTGGCCAGGGGGCCGAGGGACGGTTCGATACCGGCCGCGACCGCGAGCCCCGCGATGACGATCGAGAACTCTCCGCGCGCCACCAGTGCGCCACCCGCCCGCCAGCGGCCCTTGACGGAGATCCCGGCCCGCCGGGCAGCCCAGTACCCGGTGGCGATCTTCGTCAGCGCGGTGACGACGGCCAGCCCGAGCGCGGGCAGCAGGACGGGCGGGATGCTCGACGGGTCGGTGTGCAGCCCGAAGAAGACGAAGAAGACCGCGGCGAACAGGTCACGCAGCGGGCTCAGCAGGGTGTGGGCGCCCTCCGCGACCTCCCCCGACAGCGCGATGCCCACCAGGAAGGCCCCGACCGCCGCCGACACCTGCAGCTGCTGCGCGACACCCGCGACCAGGATCGTCAGGCCCAGCACGACCAGCAGCAGCTTCTCCGGGTCGTCGCTGGAGACGAACCGTGAGATGAGCCTGCCGTAGCGCACGGCCAGGAACAGCACGAGTCCGGCCGCGCCCAACGCGATCGCCAGGGTCACGCTGCCGGCCATCAGGCCGACGCCCGCCACCAACGCCGTGACGATGGGCAGGTACACCGCCATCGCCAGATCCTCCAGCACCAGCACGCTGAGGATCACCGGCGTCTCGCGGTTGCCGACCCGGCCCAGATCGCCCAGCACCTTCGCGATCACGCCGGACGACGAGATCCAGGTGACACCGGCCAGCACGACCGCGGCCACCGGGCCCCAGCCGAGCAGCAGCGCCACGGCCGCCCCGGGCAGCGCGTTGAGGGCGCAGTCGACCAGACCGGACGGGTAGTGGGTCTTGAGGTTGGAGACCAGATCGCTCGCCGTGTACTCCAGGCCCAGCATCAGCAGCAGCAGGATGACGCCGATCTCCGCGCCCGTGGCGATGAACTCCTCGCTCGCGCCGAGCGGCAGCAGACCGCCCTCACCGAAGGCCAGACCGGCCAGGAGATACAGGGGGATCGGCGAGAGCTGGAACCGGGCGGCGAACCGGCCGAGCAGGCCGAGGCCGAGAATGATGGAACCGAACTCGATGAGCAGAACAGCGGAGTGCAAGAGTTCACTCCCGCCCGAGTATGGTCGCGGCCGCGTCGACGCCCTCGCGGGTCCCGACGACGATCAGCGTGTCACCGCCCGACAGCCGGAAGTCCGGCGCGGGCGACGGGATGGCCTCGGCCCGGCGCAGCACGGCCACCACCGACGCGCCCGTCTCCGTCCGCATCCGCATGTCGCCCAGCACCCGCCCGTTCCAGCGCGAGGTCGCGGACACCTCGATCCGCTCGGCCACCAGTCCGAGGTCCGTGGTGTACAGCAGGCTCGGGCTGTGGTGGGACGGCTTCAGCGCGTCGATCAGCGAGCCCGCCTCCGAGCTGGTCAGCTTCAGCGACTGCGCGCACGAGTCGGGATCGTCGGACCGGTACACGTTCACCGTGCGCGTGCCGTCGCGGTGCGCCACCACCGACAGATGGCGGTGTTCCCGGGTCTCCAGGTCGTACTGGACCCCGATGCCCGGCAGCGGCGTCGCCTTCAGGCGCGGAGCTGACACGTTGCTTCCCCTTGTTCGTCTTGTTCGTCGTCTGTTCGTCTTGGTTGTCGCACTTCGTCGGCCTGATGAACGGAGCCGATCATCGGACGAGTCAACTCCGCATGCTCCCATCCGGCCGTACGGTGACGACATGGGTGTCGTGACGGATATACGCAGCGGCCGGTCGCCGGAGAGGGTGGAGGGGGTGGTGCACTGCGCGGCGTCGGGAAGGAGCGGATCCAGAGGCGTGTCGTTGTTCTGGCGGATCTTCTCGCTCAACGCCGTCGGCCTGGTCGTGGCCACGGCGCTGCTGCTCGGTCCGGTCACCGTCTCCACCCCCGTCCTCGCCGGCGAGGCCCTCGTCCTGCTCGGCGGCCTGGCGGTGCTGCTCGCCGGCAACGCGCTCGTGCTCCGGTACGGCCTGGTGCCCCTGCAGCGTCTCGACCGGGCCATGGCCACCGCGGACCTGCTGCGTCCGGGCTCCCGGCCCGTGGTCGCGGGGCCGGCGGAGACGGCCGGGCTGATCACGACGTACAACACGATGCTCGACCGGCTGGAGGCCGAGCGGGCCGCGGGCGCCGCCCGGGCCCTGTCCGCACAGGAGAGCGAACGGCACCGGATCGCCCGGGAGCTCCACGACGAGGTCGGGCAGACCCTCACCGCCGTCCTCCTCCAGCTCAAACGCGTCGCCGACCGGGCACCCGAGGACCTGCGCGAGGAGGTGGGCCAGGCACAGGAGGCGACCCGGGCCGGCCTGGACGAGATCCGCCGGATCGCCCGCCGCCTGCGCCCAGGCGTACTGGAGGAACTCGGGCTGGCCAGCGCCCTGCGTTCGCTGGCCGGCGAGTTCACGACCCGCGGACTGACCGTGCGCCACCACATCACCGGTGAGCTCCCCGCCCTGACACCGGAGGCGGAACTCGTCGTCTACCGCGTCGCCCAGGAGGGCCTGACCAACACCGCCCGGCACGCCGCCGCCGACCGTGCCGAACTCCGCCTCCAGCCGGTCCCCGACGGCGTCGAACTCCTCGTACGCGACAACGGGACAGGCGTCGGTGACGCCCCCGAGGGCGCCGGCCTCACGGGCATGCGCGAGCGCGCCCTGCTGATCGGTGCCGCCCTGACCCTGCAGCCGGCGCCGGGCGGGGGCACCGAGGTACGGCTGCGCGTACCGGTGACACGGCACGCACCCGTGACCGAAGGACCCCGCTGATGACCACACCGATCCGTGTCCTGCTCGCCGACGACCACACCCTCGTACGCCGGGGTGTGCGCCTCATCCTGGACGGCGAGCCCGACCTCACGGTCGTGGCCGAGGCCGCGGACGGCGCCGAGGCCGTCGCCAAGGCCCGGGAGACCCCGGTGGACCTCGCCGTCCTGGACATCGCCATGCCCCGCACGACCGGCCTCCAGGCCGCCCGGGAACTCTCCCGCCGGATGCCCGGCCTGCACATCCTGATCCTGACGATGTACGACAACGAGGAGTACTTCTTCGAGGCGCTCAGGGCCGGAGCCAGCGGCTATGTGCTCAAGTCCGTCGCCGACCGTGACCTGGTCGAGGCCTGCCGGGCCGCCGTGCGCGACGAGCCGTTCATCTACCCGGGTGCCGAACGCGCCCTTGTCCGCTCCTACCTGGAGCGGCTGCACCGCGGTGACGGCCTGCCTGAGCGGGCCATCACCGAACGCGAGGAGGAGATCCTCAAGCTGGTCGCCGAGGGTCACACCTCGAAGGAGATCGGGGAACTCCTCTTCATCAGCGCCAAGACGGTGGAACGCCACCGCGCCAACCTCCTGCAGAAGCTCGGCATGCGCGACCGCCTGGAGCTGACCCGGTACGCGATCAGGGCCGGGCTCATCGAGCCCTGAGCCCGGTGCGGGGGCCCTGCCGGGCCGCAGAGCCCCACCCGGCGACCGCCTGCCCCTGTGGTTCCCACGGCGGCCGACAGGCCAGCGGCTTGGGGCCGAGCGGGTCGCTGAAGCCCTGGCGGCCCCGACGAGTTCAGCGGCTTTGGCTGAGCGGGTGGCTGAATCCCTGGGCCGAGATGAGCGCGGCCGACTCCGCGAGGTCGCTGGCGAACCGCTCCACGGCCTCGTAGGGGAAGCGGTGGCTGGGACCGCTGAGGGAGAGCGAGGCGACGACCGAACCCGAACGGCCGGCGACCGGCACGGCGACGGCGGTCAGCCCCTCGTCCCACTCGCTGCTGCTGACCGCGTAGCCGCGCTGCGCGGCCTCCTGCACCCAGGCGCGCAGCCGGTCGACGTGCGCCTCGCCGTGGGGGGAGGCGGCGGCGACCCGGCGCAGCAGGGTCTCCGAGACGTCGCGCAGCAGGATCTTGGAGGAGGCGCCGGCCCACAGGGGCTGTTCGTCGCCGACGTCGACGACGTGACGCAGGGGGTGCGGGCTCTCCTCGTGCGCGACACAGACGCGGCTCACATCGCGGGCGACGAAGATGTTGACCGTCTCGCCCAGCCGGTCGGCGAGGTCGCGCATTACCTTGCGGGTCTCCTGCGGCACCTCCCACTGGCTGCGGGCCAGGTAGGCCCAGCGCCACAGGCCGGGCCCGGCGGTGTAGCCGGCCGGGTGCGACCACAGCAGGCCGCTCTCCTCCAGGGTCTGGACCAAGCGCAGGACGGTGGTCTTGGCCAGCCCGGTGGCGTCGATGATCTCGCGCAGTGAGATGACCGGGCGGTCCTCGCTCAGCAGGCCGAGGATGTCCAGGGCGCGCCGCACGCTGCGGACGCCCGTCGTCCCGTTGTGCTCCCGGGCCGCCTCGGCCTCTGCCTGCATGTCGTCCACGAATCCGCTCCCCATGGTGGTCGGCTCCGCGCGGCATCTCCCGTGACCGTCACCGCGCTCACTACGCGACGGTAGTCCATCAGGCGGACCAGGGGAGCCATGAAGCCGAAGAAATCTTGCTGCAACCCTTGATGACGGAAATTCCGCCCCGTATGTTTCCGCTACTTGGTTTGATCGGTCCGCTCAATGGACCTTGTTCTGAGGGCCGCCGCCCGCACGCTGTGGCGATGGCCCGGTCTGCCGGTGACGGCCGCTCCCCACCCGCCGAGCGCCGCCGTCGCCCTGGCATCTGTCCTCGCCATAGCCATCCGTGCCCTGCCCCGATGTGCCCTGCGCCGCGCGCACGGCACGGCCGGGTCGGGGAGTCGCAGCATCCAAGGGAGTATGTGAGATGAGCAGTGCGCAGCAGCCGGCAACGGCCGGCGGCGCCGGGGCCCCCGGCGTCGCGAGGAGGGCGGCGATCGCCGGCTTCATGGGAGCGGTCGTCGACTGGTACGACTTCTTCCTCTACGGCATCGTCGCCGGACTCCTCTTCGGTGATCTGTTCTTCCCGGACGCCTCCCCGGCCGTGGGCACCCTGGCGGCCTGGGCCACCTTCGGCGTCGGCTTCCTCTTCCGCCCGCTCGGCGGCATCGTCTTCGGCCACTTCGGCGACCGGCTCGGCCGCAAGCGGATGCTCGTCCTCACCATGCTGATCATGGGTGTGGCCAGCACGCTGATCGGTATCCTGCCGACCTACGCCCAGGCCGGGATCTGGGCCCCCGTGCTGCTGGTGGTGCTGCGCGCGGCGCAGGGCTTCGCGGTGGGCGGTGAGTGGGGCGGCGCCGCGCTGATGGCGGTGGAGAACGCCCCTGCCAAGTGGCGCTCCCTCTACAGCAGCGGCGTGCAGGTCGGTGCCTCGGTCGGTCTGCTGCTCGCCACTCTCATCACCAAGATCATGTCGGGGGCCACTTCGGACGCGGCCTTCCGGTCCTGGGGTTGGCGCATCCCGTTCCTGATCAGCGCCGCCCTCGTGATCGTCGGCCTGATCGTGCGGGCCAAGGTCGAGGAGTCCGAGGTCTTCACCGAGAAGGTCGCCGCGATGAGCGAGGGTGCCCGGCCGAAGGTGCCGCTGATCGCCGCCGTGAAGTCCAATCCCAAGGGCTTCTTCGCCATCATCGGCCTGCGTTTCGTGGAGCTGTTCACCTTCTACGGCGTGACCACCTTCGGCCTCGCCTACGGCGCCGGCGAACTCGGCCTGAACCGCGACAGCCTGCTCGACGTCAACCTGGCCGTCGGTGGCCTCGCCGTCCTGACCATCCCCGGGTTCGCCTACCTGGCCGACCGCTTCGGGCGTCGCAGGCTGTACTGCTGGGGCGCGCTGGTGGGCCTCGTGAGCGCGGTGCCGTACTTCTGGGCGATGGAGTCCGGCTCCATGGTGCTGATCGTCGCCTGCGCGGTGCTGCTGGTGAACGTCGCACACGACATGGCGGTCTCCGTCCAGCAGTCCCTGTTCACCGACATGTTCGGACCCGAGTACCGCTACAGCGGCGCCGGTGTCGGCTACCAGCTCGCCAGCGCCATCGGCGGCGGCTTCACCCCGCTCATCGCAAGCTCCCTGGTGATCTGGGCGGGCGGCTCCTGGACGCTGGTGGCGTCCTACATCGCCCTCGGGTGCGCCATCTCCTTCCTCGTCGCGCTGCGCATCAAGGGTGACGACGCGGCGGCCGGGGCCCCCGACGAGGTACGGAAGAGGACTGCGGCGGCGGACGCGACCGCCTGACGGATCGTCCTGGACCGAAATCAGGGTCTGCTGGGGCCCCGGCCTTGCCGTCGGGGCCCTTACTCATGTCAAGTCTCGGTATTCACTGCGCACTCAGTCTTGTTGGGGGCCTGCCCGCCCCCTACTCTGACCGCAGAGTGGATTTAGTGATCCGTCTAGTGGACTGCTAGGAGTTCTGGTGAAAGCAGCTGTCCTCATAGGGCCGAGCAGGATCGAGACCGTCGACGGCTGGCCGGAACCCGCCTGCGGCCCGCACGACGTCGTCGTTCAGATGGATGGTGTGGGGTTGTGCGGTACCGACCTCGCCGTCTTTCACGGCAAACGCCAGCCGCCCACGACCCCGTGGGTCATGGGCCACGAGGGCTTCGGCCGGATCGCCGCCGTCGGCAGCGACGTACACGACCGCCAGGTGGGACAGAGGGTCGTCATCGAACCCAACTACGCCTGCCTCACCTGCGCGGACTGCCTCAGCGGCCTGACCTCGGCCTGCCCGCACCGTGCCATCGTCGGGCTGAACGCCCCCGGCGTCCTCGCCGAACGCGCCGCCCTGCCCGCGCGTTTCGCCCATCCGGTCCCGGACGGCCCGACCGGCGCCGACCTCGCGGCCACCGAACCGTACGCCGTGGCCCGGGCCGCCGTCCGGCGCAGCGGAGTGACACCCGCCGACCGCTGTCTGGTCGTGGGAGCCGGAGCCCAGGGACTGCTCGTCTGCTTGATCCTGGCCCGCCTCGGCATCCGGCCGGTGGTCACCGAACCGCACCCCCAGCGGCTCGCCCGCGCCGAACGGCTGGGCGCGATCCCCGACGACGGCGGCATCGGATACACGTACGTCTTCGAGACCTCGGGCCACGCACCCGCCCTGCGCCCGGCCGTGGACCGCGCCGCCCCCGGCGCCACCGTCGTCCTGATCGGCCTCAATCCCCACTCACTGCCGCTGACCACCGACGATGTGGTCCGCCGTCAACTGGTGCTCCGCGGGTCGATGATCTACGACCACCCGGGCGATTTCGCCACCGCGATCGCCGAGCTGCCCGGCGCCCGGCCCTCGGCCGTCATCGAGGCCCGCTTCCCGCTCGAGGAGGCCCAGCAGGCGTTCACCGGCGCCGCCGACCGTGCGGGAAAGACCTGGATCGGCATCGGGGACCGGGATGCGTAAGTCCATCGCCACGGTGAGTCTCAGCGGCTCCCTCACCGAGAAGCTGACCGCCGCCGCCCGCGCGGGCTTCGACGGCGTGGAGATCTTCGAGAACGACCTCCTCGCCAGTCCCCTGTCCCCGGAGGAGATCCGCGCCCGCTGCGCCGACCTCGGGCTGACCATCGACCTCTACCAGCCGCTGCGCGACGTCGAGGCCATGCCGGAGGAGGAGTTCGTACGCGGTCTGCGCCGGGCGGAGCGCAAGTTCGACGTCATGCGCAGGCTCGGCACCCACACGCTCCTGGTGTGCTCCAACGTCTCCCCGCACGCCGTCGACGACGACGCCCTCGCCGCCGAGCAGCTGAGCCGGCTGGCCGGCCTGGCCCAGGAATCCGGCATGCGGATCGCCTACGAGGCGCTCGCCTGGGGTCGGCACGTCAGCACCTACGACCACGCCTGGCGCATCGTCGAACGCGCCGCCCACCCCGCGCTCGGAGTCTGCCTGGACAGCTTCCACATCCTCTCCCGCGGCTCGGACCCCAAGGGCACAGCGGACATCCCCGGCGAGAAGATCTTCTTCCTGCAGCTCGCCGACGCCCCGTTGATGGCCATGGACGTCCTGCAGTGGAGCCGCCACTACCGTTGCTTCCCCGGCCAGGGCGGTCTCGACGTGCCCTCTCTCGTCCGTCACGCCGTCAACGCCGGCTACCGGGGCCCGCTCTCCCTGGAGGTCTTCAACGACGTGTTCCGCCAGGCGGACGCGGGCAGCACCGCGGTCGACGCGCTGCGCTCGCTGATCGCCCTGGAGGAGAGCGCGGACATCTCACCGCTCCCGGCCCCGGCCGCCCCGACCGGTGTCGCCTTCGCCGAGATCGCCGCCGTCGATCCGCTCCCCGTCACCACCCTGCTGGCCGCACTCGGCTTCCGGCGCACCGGGCGGCACACCGGCGAGCCGGTGGACCTCTGGGCACAGGGCGACGCCCGCATCCTGGTGAATCACGGCACCGGCACCCGCGGCGACGGCCCGTCCCTCACCGCCATCGGCCTGGAGACCCCCGACCCCCACTCCGCCGCCCGGCGTGCCGAGTCCCTGCTCGCCCCCGTCCTGCCCCGACGCCGCGGCGGCGACGACGTCCCGCTGGACGCGGTCGCCGCCCCCGACGGCACCGAACTGTTCTTCTGCGCCACCCGGCGCCCCGGACACCCCGACTGGACCGCCGATTTCATGGCTGCCGCCGATCTCACGGCTGCCTCGGACGAGCGGCGGGACCCCTCACCGGCCGGGTCCCTCACCGGCGTCGACCACCTGGCCCTGACCCAGCCCTGGCACCACTTCGACGAAGCCGTCCTCTTCCACCGCGCGGTGCTGGGTCTGCGCCCGCACGAGAGCGTCGACCTGGCCGACCCCTACGGCCTCTTCCGCAGCAGGGCCATGACCGGCGCCCGCGGCACCCCGCGCCTGGTCCTCAACCTGGCTCCCGGCCCGGCCCCGGGGACCCGCACCCGTGCCCAGCACATCGCCCTCACCACCGACGACATCACCGCAGCAGCCCGCCGCGTCCGAGCCGCCGGCGCGGAACTGCTGAAGATCCCCGCCAACTACTACGACGACCTCGACGCCCGCTACGAGTTCGCTCCCGGCACCCTGGACGCGTACCGGGAACTCGGCATCCTGTACGACCGCGACGAACACGGGGGCGAGTTCCACCACTGCTACACGGCCACCGTGGGCCGGGTCTTCTTCGAGATCGTCCAGCGCACCGGCGGCTACCGGGGCTACGGCGCCGCCAACGCCCCCGTCCGGCTGGCCGCACAGCGACGCTGAGGGCATCCGCGCGCTCCGGCTGCCGTCGTGCGGCTCGGGAGCCCGTACGGCCACAGCACCTCGTGGGCGCCGACGTCCGGGAAGCGCCTACCCTTGAGCCATGACCAGCAGCAGCGACCGGAGCCCGGCAGTGGACGTTCGATCATCTAAGACCTATGAAATCCGAACCTACGGATGCCAGATGAACGTCCACGACTCCGAGCGATTGTCCGGACTGCTGGAGGACGCGGGCTACGTCCGCGCGCCCCAGGGCGCCGACGAGGCGGACGTCGTCGTCTTCAACACCTGTGCCGTGCGGGAGAACGCCGACAACAAGCTGTACGGCAACCTCGGCCACCTCGCCCCGAAGAAGGCGGCCCGGCCCGGTATGCAGATCGCGGTCGGCGGCTGCCTGGCGCAGAAGGACCGCGACACCATCGTGAAGCGGGCGCCCTGGGTGGACGTCGTCTTCGGTACGCACAACATCGGCAAGCTGCCCGTCCTGCTGGAACGCGCGCGCGTGCAGGACGAGGCGCAGGTCGAGATCGCCGAGTCGCTGGAGGCGTTCCCCTCGACGCTGCCCACCCGCCGCGAGAGCGCCTACGCGGCCTGGGTCTCCATCTCCGTCGGCTGCAACAACACCTGCACCTTCTGCATCGTCCCGGCCCTGCGCGGCAAGGAGAAGGACCGCCGCCCCGGAGACATCCTCGCCGAGATCGAGGCCCTGGTCGCCGAGGGCGTCTCCGAGATCACGCTGCTCGGGCAGAACGTCAACGCCTACGGCTCGGACATCGGCGACCGCGAGGCCTTCAGCAAGCTGCTGCGCGCATGCGGGAAGATCGACGGCCTGGAGCGCGTCCGCTTCACCTCCCCGCACCCGCGGGACTTCACCGACGACGTCATCGCCGCCATGGCCGAGACGCCGAACGTGATGCCGCAGCTGCACATGCCGCTCCAGTCCGGCTCCGACCCGGTCCTGAAGGCGATGCGCCGCTCCTACCGCCAGGAGCGCTTCCTCGGCATCATCGAGAAGGTCCGCGCCGCCATCCCGCACGCCGCGATCAGCACGGACATCATCGTGGGCTTCCCCGGCGAGACCGAGGAGGACTTCGAACAGACGCTGCACGTGGTCCGCGAGGCGCGCTTCGCACAGGCCTTCACGTTCCAGTACTCCAAGCGTCCCGGCACCCCGGCCGCCGAGATGGACGGCCAGGTCCCCAAGAAGGTCGTCCAGGAGCGCTACGAGCGGCTCGTCGCCCTCCAGGAGGAGATCTCCTGGGAGGAGAACAAGAAGCAGGTCGGCCGCACGCTGGAGCTGATGGTCGCCGAGGGCGAGGGCCGCAAGGACGACACCACCCACCGGTTGTCCGGCCGCGCCCCCGACAACCGCCTCGTCCACTTCACCAAGCCGGACCAGGAGGTCCGCCCCGGCGACGTCGTCACGGTCGAGATCACCTACGCCGCCCCGCACCACCTCCTCGCCGAGGGCACCGTGCTGGACGTGCGCCGCACGCGCGCGGGCGACGCCTGGGAGAAGCGGAACGCGGCCGAGAAGGCCAAGCCCGTCGGCGTGATGCTGGGCCTGCCGAAGATCGGCGCCCCCGAGCCCCTGCCGGCCGTGGCGAGCGGGTGCGGCTGCGATTGAGCCGGATCGCCGGCATCCCGGTCTTGCCGGCTGTTGCGGGTGGGTGCGGCTGCGATTGAGCCGGATCGCCGGCATCCCGGTCTTGCCGGCTGTTGCGGGTGGGTGCGGCTGCGACTGAGCCGGATCGCCGGCATCCCCGTCTTGCCGGCCGTGGCGGGTGGGTGTGCTGCGACTGAGCCGGACCGTTGCCGCCCTGTGCGGTGACGGCGGCTCCTGAGAGTTACCCTGCCGATCATGCTTGTCGCCGCCGCTGTCTGCCCCTGCCCGCCCCTCCTGGTTCCCGAGGTCGCCGCGGGCGCCGCCCCGGAACTGGATGCCGCGCGGGCCGCCTGCACGGACGCGCTGGGCGTGCTCGCCGCCGCCCGGCCGGGACGGCTCGTGGTCGTCGGACCGGTCGGCGGTGCCGGGCCCGAGACCTACCCGGCGGGCGCGGCGGGGTCCTTCCGGGGCTTCGGCGTCGACCTGGACGTGCGGCTGGGAGCGGCCGAGGGCGCGGACACGGAAGCGCGGCTGCCGTACTCGCTGGGCGTGGCCGCCTGGCTGCTGGAGCGGACCGGGTGGTCCGACGCCCCGGTCGAGGGATGCGGGGTGGGGGAGTCCTGTCCGACCGAGCGGTGCGTGCGGTTCGGGAGGGAGCTCGCCGCCCGGGACGAGCGGGTGGCCCTGCTGGTGATGGGGGACGCCAGCGCGTGCCGGACGCTCAAGGCTCCGGGCTACCTGGACGAACGGGCGGCGCCCTTCGACGCGCAGGTCGCACGGGCCCTCGGCGCGGCGGACCTGGCCGCACTCACCGCGCTGGACAGCGGACCGGCCCACGAGCTGAAGGTCTCCGGCCGGGCTCCCTGGCAGGTCCTGGCGGGCGCGGCCGAGGGCGCGGACCTCGGCGGCTCACTGCTGTACGAGGACGCGCCGTACGGCGTGGGGTACGTCGTCGCCGCCTGGTCGTAGCGCGGGCCGCGGAACGGTCGTAGCCCGGGCCACAGGGCGCGGGAACGGCCCTTAGCCCGGGCCACAGGTGCGGGAACGATCCCCAGCCCGGGCGCAGGGGCGGGAACGGTTGGGAGTCCGCAGGGCGCGGGAACGGTCCTGGAGTCCGCAGGGCGCGGGAACGGTCCTGGAGTCCGCAGGGCGCGGGAACGGTCCTGGAGGCCGCGGGGTGTGGGAACGGGGTGTGGGAACGGCCGACGGCCGGGAGCCCTCGTGCTCCGCGGCCGTCCGCCGATGTGTCCTGCAGTGTGCCGATGCGCGCTCGGGCCCTGGGCGTCGAAGCGAGCTCAGGACGTGGGCGGTGGCGCCTCCGGAGGCGGAGTGCCACCCGCGCCCGCGGGGGGAGCCGCGCCCGTCGGGGGAGCCGCGTCCGTCGGGGGAGCCGCGTCCCGTGGTGGTGACGTCCGTCCTGTGCCGGGCGGCGTCGTCGTGCCGGCCGCGCCGGACGTCGTCGTTCCGCCCGTCTCCGGTGCGCCGTCGCCATGGTGCGTGAGTCGGCCCATGGCGCCCTTGGCCCGGCCCGTGCCCGACTGGATCCTGTCGCTGTACTTGCCCTTGGTCCTCTTGTCGACGGCCTGCGCGGCCCTGTCAAGACCATGATGGATCTTGCCCTCATGCCGCTGTGCGAGGTCGGAGACCTTGCCTGCGGCCGGGCCCAGCTTGGCTTTCACGTTGTCCATGAGACCCATGGCTCACCTTCCCTCGAGAGGGGCGGTCACTTGCGGGCGCCCTCGCCGGCCTCGTTGTCGGCCGCCTTCTCGGTGGACTGCTGCTTGGGGATGTCGACGCCCTCGGCCTCGGTGACCTCGGGGGTGGCCTCGGCCGCCGGCTCCGCCGCTTCGGGGGCCTCGTCGTCGCCCTTCGTCCCGGCGGTCTGGGCGGCCTCGGCCGTCTGCGCCCCGGCCGTCTCCGCCTCGGCCCCGGCCGTCTCCGCCTCGGCCCCGGCCTTCACCGTCTCGTTCTGAGCCTCGGCTGCAGGCGTCTCCGCCGTGGCCTTCGACCGCCGGAGAAGTCGTGCAAAAACGCCCATATCCACTCCATACGTTACTCGTGCGGGCGAAATCCCGCGTTGCCCGGTGCGTCAGTTTGCGCGGCCCGGGCCACCGCCTCTGCGATCCGGCGGCAGGAACCTCGCAACGGGCAACGACCCCGCGTCCGCCGCGTCACGTAACTCGTTCGAGACCAGGGCTGGAGGTTTGCGAGACTGGGGCGGTGAGCAGTGCACCCCCCGCCCCCCGCGTCATCGCCGTCGTCGGACCGACTGCGGCCGGAAAGTCCGATCTGGGCGTCTTCCTGGCCCAGCGCCTCGGCGGCGAGGTCGTCAACGCCGACTCCATGCAGCTCTACCGAGGGATGGACATCGGTACCGCCAAGCTGACGCCCGAGGAGCGCGACGGCGTCCCCCACCACCTGCTGGACATCTGGGACGTGACCGTCACGGCGTCCGTCGCCGAGTACCAGCGCCTGGCCCGCGAGCGGATCGAGGCGCTGCTCGCCGAGGGGCGCTGGCCGATCCTGGTCGGCGGTTCCGGGCTGTACGTGCGCGGGGCCGTCGACAACCTGGAGTTCCCCGGCACCGACCCCGAGGTCCGCGCCCGCCTGGAGGAGGAACTCGTCCTGCGCGGCTCCGGTGCGCTGCACGCCCGCCTGGCCGCCGCCGACCCCGAGGCGGCCCGCGCGATCCTGCCGAGCAACGGCCGCCGGGTCGTCCGCGCCCTCGAGGTGATCGAGATCACCGGCAGGCCCTTCACGGCCAATCTCCCCGGCCACGACTCGGTGTACGACACCCTTCAGATCGGCGTCGACGTGGCCCGCCCCGAACTCGACGAGCGCATCGCGCGGCGGGTCGACCGGATGTGGGACGCCGGCCTCGTGGACGAGGTGCGCGCTCTCGAGGCGCAGGGGTTGCGCGAAGGGCGTACGGCCTCGCGCGCACTCGGCTACCAGCAGGTGCTCGCGGCGCTCGCCGGGGAGTGCACGCTCGACGACGCGCGGGCCGAGACCGTGCGTGCCACCAAGCGCTTCGCGCGCCGCCAGGATTCATGGTTCAGGCGCGACCCGCGGGTGCACTGGTTGAGTGGGGCGGCGGCCGATCTCACGGAACTTCCGCAGCTCGCGCTGTCCTTGGTCGAACGACCGGTCACAGCCTGATCACGTCATGGCATCGGGACGCCCAGGCCGTCATCCGGTCCTTCGGCGGCGTGCCATCATCGAGCTTCGATCGACCGAGCTGAGTCCTAGTTGGGAGGGCGCGTGGCGATGGAGGCCGGCCCTCGCGACACCGCACGAAGCACCGATCACATCACCGCCGAGCGGGATGAGACGGAGCGCGGGGACGCGTCGGAGCAGAACGCACCGGAGCAGGAAGCGGAGCACCTCAGCTCCGACGGGCCCGACGAGACGCAGGGCGTGACGGACGACGGTCCGGAGCCCGGCGAGATGTTCGCCGACGAGGTCGAGGTCGAGCTGCGCCCGCAGCGCCGGCTGCGGATCTGGCAGCTCGCGCCCATCGTGAGCCTCGCGGCACTGGGCTCCCTGATGTTCGCGTTCCCGCTCGCCTTCGACTTCGGCGACAGCGGGGCCGTCATCGCCATGCTGGGCCTGCTGATCTGCTCGTGCGCGGCCGGGTGGGGCATGATGGCCGCCCGCCGCGTCGGCTACACGTGGCCGGGCCTGCCGGCCCGCGGCTCCGGCCGCAGAGCCGACTGGCGGGTCGTCCTTGCGTACGCCCTGGTCGTGGCCGTCGTGGTGGTCCTCGCCGTGTGGCGTGTGGCGCGGCTGCGCTGACCCCCTGTACGGGCTGCGGGAACGCCGTCACAGGCACGCCGAGGCGTTGTCGTGGGCACCCCTTACGATCGAGACATGAGCACGCGGATCGCCTTCCTCAAGGGCCACGGCACCGAGAACGACTTCGTGATCGTCCCGGACCCCGAGAACGCCATCGACCTGCCGCCGGCCACCGTCGCGGCCCTGTGCGACCGGCGCGCGGGCATCGGCGGCGACGGCCTGCTGCACGTGGTGCGGTCCGCCGCGCATCCGGAGGCGGCGGGCATGGCGGCCGAGGCGGAGTGGTTCATGGACTACCGCAACGGCGACGGTTCGGTCGCGGAGATGTGCGGCAACGGCGTGCGGGTCTTCGCGCGCTACCTCCAGCGCGCCGGCCACGTGACCGAGGGAGACCTGGCGGTCGCCACGCGCGGGGGCGTGAAGACCGTGCACATCGCCAAGGACGGTGACGTGACCGTCGGCATGGGCCGCGCGGTGCTCCCCGAGGGCGACGTCACGGTGAGCGTCGGCGAGCGCAGCTGGCCCGCGCGCAACGTCAACATGGGCAACCCGCACGCGGTCGCCTTCGTGGACGACCTGGCGCACGCGGGTGACCTGCTCTCCCCGCCGCCCTTCAGCCCGGCGACCGCCTACCCGGACGGTGTGAACGTCGAGTTCGTGATCGACCACGGCCCCGGGCACGTGGCGCTGCGGGTACACGAGCGCGGCTCCGGCGAGACCCGCTCGTGCGGCACGGGCGCGTGCGCCGTCGCCGTGGCCGCCGCCCGGCGTGACGGTGCCGACCCGAAGGTCACCGGCGTCCCCGCGACCTACACCGTGGACGTCCCCGGCGGCACACTGGTGATCACCGAGCGGCCGGACGGCGAGATCGAGATGACCGGCCCGGCCGTGATCGTGGCCGAGGGCGAGATCGACGCGGACTGGCTGGAAACGGCGACGTCCGCATGAGCCGGGGCCTGTCGTCCTGAAACAGCCGCGCCTCTTCAGCCGGTCGAACCGAAATCACCGTTGCTATTCGGCCACTTGGCGAGAATCGCATCACGGAGCCTGCTCGATGCAGGGGTACAAACCTCACATTCGTCCCTCGATTGGGTGATCAGTTTCACGCTCGGCGAGAGGCGGTCAGTCCGGCGTGGTGGGCTCGGTAGCATCAAGCACCGGCCCGGACGGGGGACCGAAGCCGCCCCCTGAGCCATGTCCGCTCTGGGGCGCCCCGTCCGCCGGTTGACGCAGCCGGAGGTGCCCATGAGTGCGGAGGCCACGAATTCCGTGACCCCAGGCCAGATGCCGGGCGCGGTGTCAGGAGCGGTGACACCGACAGCCACCCGCAGAAAGGCCCGCCCCCGGATCGACCTGCGCCGCTTGGGCCGCGCGGCCCTGCTCGGCCCCGCCGCAAGGGGTCGGCTGCCCGACGCCATCAGTCATGTCGTCGAGGCCCACCGTGCCCACCACCCCGAAGCGGACCTCGAACCCCTGCGTCACGCCTACGTCCTGGCCGAGTCCTCGCACCGCGGCCAGATGCGCAAGAGCGGCGAGCCGTACATCACCCACCCCCTCGCCGTGACCCTGATCCTCGCCGAACTCGGCGCCGAGACCACGACGTTGACCGCGTCGCTGCTGCACGACACCGTCGAGGACACCGACGTGACGCTCGACCAGGTCCGCGACCAGTTCGGCGAGGAGGTCCGCTACCTCGTCGACGGCGTGACCAAACTGGAGAAGGTCGACTACGGCGCCGCCGCCGAGCCCGAGACCTTCCGCAAGATGCTCGTCGCCACCGGCAACGACGTCCGCGTCATGTCGATCAAACTCGCCGACCGGCTGCACAACATGCGCACCCTCGGCGTCATGCGCCCCGAGAAGCAGGAGCGCATCGCCAAGGTGACACGTGACGTGCTCATCCCGCTCGCCGAACGGCTCGGTGTCCAGGCGCTCAAGACCGAACTGGAAGACCTGGTCTTCGCGATCCTGCATCCCGAGGAGTACGCGCACACCCGGGAGTTGATCGTCCGCAACGCGGCCCGCGCGGACGACCCGCTCGCCGAGATCGCCGACGAGGTGCGGGGGGTGCTGCGCGAGGCGGACATCCCCGCCGAAGTCGTCATCCGCCCGCGCCACTTCGTCTCGGTGCACCGCGTCTCCCGCAAGCGCGGCCGGCTCCGCGGCTCCGACTTCGGCCGCGTCCTGGTCCTGGTGAACGAGGACGCCGACTGCTACGCCGTCCTGGGCGAACTGCACACCTGTATGAAGCCGGTGGTCTCGGAGTTCAAGGACTTCATCGCCGTGCCGAAGTTCAACCTCTACCAGTCGCTGCACACGGCCGTGGCGCGCGAGGACGGCCAGGTCGTCGAGGTCCTCATCCGCACGCACCAGATGCACAAGGTCGCCGAGGCCGGCGTCGTCGCCCTCGGCAACCCGTACGCACCGGCCCCCGACGACCCGGCCGACGGTGAGCGCGTCGACCCCACCCGCCCCGGCTGGCTCTCCCGGCTCCTCGACTGGCAGGAGGCGGCGCCCGACCCCGACCATTTCTGGTCGACCCTGCGAGAGGACCTCGCCCAGGACCGCGAGATCACCGTCTTCCGGCCGGACGGCGGCACCCTCGGCCTGCCCGAGGGCGCGACCTGCGTGGACGCCGCGTACGCGCAGTACGGGGAGGACGCGCACGCCTGTATCGGGGCCCGGGTGAACGGCCGCCTGGCGACGTTGAGCACCGTGCTGAAGGACGGCGACACCGTTCAGCTGCTCATGGGCCAGGACCCGGCGTCGGAGCCCTCCCGGGAGTGGCTGGAGCACGCGCACACCCCCGCGGCCAGGATCGCCATCCAGCGGTGGCTGACCGCCCATCCCGCGCAGGCGGAGTCCCAGCAGAGCGAGGCGCGGATCGCGGAGAACCGGACAGGCGTCCGGCCCACCGACATGCCCGAGCCCGACGCGGCGCCCGAACAGCCCGCAGACCGCTCCGCCACCGGCAATGTGCTCGCCGACCTGCCCGGCGCGACCGTCCGGCTCGCCCGCTGCTGTACGCCCGTACCGCCCGACGAGATCACCGGCTTCGCCGTACGCGGGGGAGCGGTCACGGTGCACCGTGTGGAGTGCGCTGCGGTGGCGCGCATGAAGGACGGGGGGCGCGCGGAGGTCGGCGTGCGCTGGGGGGAGACCGCCGAGTGCCGGGTCACGCTGGTCGCCGAATCGTTCGTCCGTCCGCATCTGCTGGCCGACCTCACCGAGGCCATGGCCTCCAAGGGGGCCGAGATCGTCTCGGCGACCGTCGAGCCCCCCACCCAGCAGCAGGTGCGGCACACCTACACCGTGCAGCTCCCCGACGCCGGCCATCTGCCCGGCCTGATGCGTGCGATGCGCGACGTGGCCGGGGTGTACGACGTCAGCAGGGCGCAGCCGCAACCGCAGGGCGACTGACGCGGCCCGCGCCGGTGAACGGCCTTCCCCACCCGCCGTGACGGCACCCGGCGCAGGCCGCGGTCCCCGGTTCGGGTGGGGCGGAAGCGCGCCGTCCGCGACGTCCAGCCGTGCGCTGATAGCCATGGGGCATGCTCCTGACCCCCCACAGCCAGACCGGCGCCCCCACCCGGCGGCGCCGGACCGCCGCCGCCCTGCTCGCGTCGGCCGTCTCCGTCTGCCTCGTCGCCGCGAGCGCCCCCGCCGTCCCGCTCGGCGTCGGCGACCGGCTCTTCCCGTACCTCGGCAACCCCGGTTACGACGTGGCGTCGTACGACCTCTCCTTCACCTACCCGGGCAGCAACAGCCGGCCGCTGCGGGCCGTCACGACCATCGACGCCTGGACGACCGCCGACCTGGACCGCGTCAACCTGGACTTCGCCCACGGCACGGTCCAGTCGGTCGAGGTCGACGGCGACCCGGCGGAGTTCCACACCGCCGGCGAGGACCTGGTGATCACGCCCGGGAACTCGGTGTCGGACGGCAAGTGGATGCGGATCACCGTGCGGCACACCAGTGATCCCGTGCCCGCGAAGGGCCGCGAGGGCGGCTGGGTGCGCACCGCGGACGGTCTCGCCATGGCCAACCAGGCCGACGCCGCGCACCTGGTGTTCCCTTGCAACGACCACCCTTCCGACAAGGCGATGTTCACCATCCGGGTGACGGCGCCCGACGGGCACACGGCCGTCGCCAACGGCCTGCCCGCCGGAACGGAGAAGTCACGCGGGACGACGACGTGGACCTACCGCACCCAGCACCCCATGGCCACCGAGCTCGCCCAGGTCTCCATCGGCCGCTCCACGGTGCTGCACCGCACCGGCCCCCACGGGCTCCCCGTACGGGACGTCGTCCCGACCGAGCACCGCAAGGCGCTCGAACCCTGGCTGGAGAAGACCCCTGGGCAGATCACCTGGATGGAGAACAAGGTCGGCCGCTACCCCTTCGAGACGTACGGCCTGCTCATGGCCGACGCCTCCATCGGCTTCGAACTGGAGACCCAGACGCTCTCGCTCTTCGAGCGGGAACTGTTCACCGACCGGGTCCACCCCTCCTGGTACGTCGAGTCGATCATGGTCCATGAGCTGGCCCACCAGTGGTTCGGCAACAGCGTCAGCCCCCGCACCTGGTCCGATCTGTGGCTCAGCGAAGGGCACGCCACCTGGTACGAGGCGCTGTACGCCGAGGAGCAGGCCGGCAAGCCGATGCGGGACCGGATGAAGGCCGCCTACGGCGCCTCCGACCGCTGGCGCGCCGCCGGTGGACCACCCGCCGCGCCCAAGGCGCCCGACGCCGGCCGTAAGACCGACATCTTCCGCCCCAACGTCTACGACGGGGCGGCGCTCATCCTCTACGCCCTGCGTCAGGAGATCGGCCGCCCGGCCTTCGAGCGCCTGGAACGCGCCTGGGTCGAGCGGCATCGGGACGGCACGGCCACGACGAAGGACTTCGTCCGGCTCGCCGCCGAGATCTCCGGCCGCGACCTGGGCGGCTTCTTCCAGGGCTGGCTGTACGGCGAGAAGACCCCGCCGATGCCGGGCCACCCGGACTGGAAGCCGGTGGCCCAGGCGAAATCGCAGGACCCCGCGAGACCGCAGACCCCCTGATGCGCGCACATCGCGAGGCCGGAGGCCGTCGCGAAGCGGGCCGGGCCGGCGAAGACGCCCGCGCGATAACACGGTGACGAGACGCCCCGTGCCGTGCGACCATCTTCAGGTCGGCGCGGCACGGAGCGCCGGGAATCTCCCGGACCGCCCGTGCGTTGCAGACAATGAACGGTTTCCCACCTACGTAAGGATCCAATGACCTCCTCTTCTTCCTTTTCCCAGGACTCCAAGCGCTTCGCGCACAGCCACCCCGAGGGTCTTCGGGCCGATGCCCTGATGGAAGAGGACGTCGCCTGGAGCCACGAGATCGACGGAGAGCGGGACGGCGACCAGTTCGACCGCTCCGACCGCGCGGCCCTGCGCCGTGTGGTTGGTCTCTCCACCGAGCTCGAGGACGTCACCGAGGTCGAGTACCGCCAGCTCCGCCTGGAGCGGGTCGTCCTCGTCGGCGTCTGGACCTCGGGAACCGTGCAGGACGCGGAGAACTCCCTCGCGGAGCTCGCCGCCCTCGCCGAGACGGCCGGCGCGCTGGTGCTCGACGGAGTCACCCAGCGCCGCGACAAGCCCGACGCGGCCACGTACATCGGCTCCGGCAAGGCCGAGGAACTGCGCGACATCGTCGTCGAGACGGGCGCGGACACCGTCATCTGCGACGGTGAGCTCAGCCCGGGCCAGCTGATCCACCTCGAGGACGTCGTCAAGGTCAAGGTCATCGACCGGACAGCCCTGATCCTGGACATCTTCGCCCAGCACGCCAAGTCCCGAGAGGGCAAGGCGCAAGTCGCTCTCGCGCAGATGCAGTACATGCTGCCGCGACTGCGCGGCTGGGGTCAGTCGCTGTCCCGGCAGATGGGCGGCGGCAAGGGCGGCGGCCTCGCCACCCGTGGTCCCGGTGAGACCAAGATCGAGACGGACCGGCGCCGGATCCGCGAGAAGATGGCGAAGATGCGCCGGGAGATCGCGGAGATGAAGACCGGCCGCGAGATCAAGCGCCAGGAGCGCAAGCGTCACAAGGTGCCGTCCGTGGCCATCGCGGGCTACACCAACGCCGGCAAGTCCTCGCTGCTCAACCGCCTCACGGGCGCGGGCGTGCTGGTCGAGAACGCCCTGTTCGCGACCCTCGACCCGACCGTGCGCCGGGCCGAGACCCCGAGCGGACGGCTGTACACGCTGGCCGACACGGTCGGGTTCGTGCGCCATCTGCCCCACCACCTGGTCGAGGCGTTCCGCTCCACGATGGAGGAGGTCGGCGAGTCCGACCTGATCCTGCACGTGGTCGACGGTTCGCACCCGTTCCCGGAGGAGCAGCTGGCCGCCGTACGCGAGGTGGTCCGGGACGTCGGCGCCACCGACGTGCCCGAGATCGTCGTGATCAACAAGGCGGACGCGGCCGACCCGCTGACGCTCCAGCGGCTGCTGCGCGTCGAGAAGCGGTCCATCGCGGTCTCGGCCCGCACCGGCCAGGGCATCGAGGAGCTGCTCGCGCTCATCGACAACGAGCTGCCGCGGCCCTCGGTCGAGATCGAGGCGCTCGTGCCGTACACGCACGGCAAGCTGGTCGCCCGTGCGCACGACGAGGGCGAGGTGATCTCCGAGGAGCACACCCCGGAGGGCACCCTGCTCAAGGTGCGGGTGCACGAGGAACTGGCGGCGGAGCTCACGCCGTACGCTCCGGCACCGGCGCTCTGAGTCAGACCTGAGCGCGCGTCTCGTCCGAACGCGAGAAGGCCCGCCCCCTGCTTCCGTTCTAGTGGTCGTTGCAACACCCCAGTTCAGGGGATGCGATGGACTTCGAGATCCGGGAGATCCGGACGGCCCAGGGGCCGAAGAAGCTGCTGCGTGAGCGGGAGACGTACTTCCTGCTCATGCAGCAGGGCCTCAGTAACAACCAGGCGTGCCGGATCGTCGGTATCAACGCCAAGACGGGCCGCCGGTGGCGTAACGGCTGTCGTGCCGACCGCAAGCAGAAGGCGGCATCCCCGGTTCGGTCGGCGGTGCCGCCTTCTGGCGCGTCCAGGTATTTGCGCGAGGGCGAACGGATCTACATCGCCGACCGGCTTCGGGAGAAGGCCACGGTCCGTGCGATAGCCAGTGAGCTGAACAGGAGCCCGTCGACCGTCAGCCGGGAGATCCGTCGCAACCGGCATCCCGCCAACGGCCAGTACCGGCCCTTCGCCGCCCAGGCCCGCGCCGATGCCCGTCGACCGCGCCCGAAGGCCGGGAAGATCAAGCAGGTCCCCGGACTGCGCGCCTTCATCCAGGACCGCCTAGACCTACGGTGGAGCCCTGAGCAGATCTGCCAGGCCCTGCGCGCCCAGTTTCCCGACCGGCCGGAGATGCACGTGGTCCACGAGACCGTCTACCAGGCCCTTTACGTCCAGAGCCGGGGTGAACTGCGCCGCGACCTCGCCAAGGCACTGCGCACCGGCCGCGTCCGGCGCAAGCCCCGCCGCCAGGCCCAGCAGCGCCAGCCCCGCTTCCGCGACCCGATGGTCATGATCAGCGAACGGCCCGCAGAGGCCGCCGACCGCACGGTTCCAGGCCATTGGGAGGGCGACCTGATCATCGGCAAGGACGGAGCCTCCGCGATCGGCACGCTCGTCGAACGCGCCACCCGCTATGTGATGCTCCTGCACCTGCCCAACGGCCGGGGAACCGAGCTGGTCCGCGACGCCCTGGTGGAGACCGTCCAGCACCTGCCAGGCCACCTGAAGCGGTCCCTGACCTGGGACCAGGGCAGCGAAATGGGCCGCCACCGTGAGTTCACGATCGCCACGGACATCCCGGTCTACTTCTGCGACCCGGCCAGCCCATGGCAGCGCGGCTCGAACGAGAACACCAACGGCCTGCTGGGGCAGTACTTCCCCAAGGGCACCGACCTGACGGTTCACACCCGCGAGGACCTGGACGCCGTCGCCGCCGAACTCAACGGCCGCCCACGCAAAACGCTCGGCTGGGAAACCCCAGCCGAGCGCCTGCATAAACTGCTCGCGGCCTGATCAACACGACCACGTGTTGCGACGACCCCTAGAAAGCGCCTCGCAGGGGAGCGGGCCTTCAGCATGCACGGATCACTGACCGCCGTACGTCTTGCTCATGCTCTGGTAGAGCGCTTCGGCGTCGCGGCCCAGCTGCGGACCCGCCAGCCAGGTGTTGTCGGCCGGGCCGATCGAGGTGTTCGAGACCAGCACCGACTTGCCGTTCAGGACCCGGAACCAGCCGCCGCCGGACGAACCGCCGGTCATGTCGCAGCCGATGCGGTACATCGTCGGCAGGGACGGGCTGAGCGAGAACCGGCCGGGGACGTCGACGCACTTGAACATCTTCTCGCCGTTGTAGGGCGGCGCGGCCGGGTAGCCCCAGGCGCCCATCTTGGCGGCCTCGGCCGCGGACGGGGCGGAGAAGTCCACATCCAGCGCGGCGCCGACCGTCTCCTCCAGGGACTTGGCGCCCTGCTCCGGCTTCACGTGCAGGACGGCGTAGTCGTACGCGGCTCCGTCGCCGCCCGTCTCCGAACCGCCCTGGATCCACTGGTTGGAGGTCGAGGCCCAGTTCGCCCACCAGTTGCCGTACGGGGCGATCTCCCTCGGGTTCGCGTTGCTCAGCTCCGCCTCGGACTTGCCGAGGTCGTTATAGGCCGGGACGAACACGATGTTGCGGTACCAGCCGCCGTTGCCGCCGGCGTGCACGCAGTGGCCCGCCGTCCACACCAGGTTGGACTTGCCCGGGTGGTTGACATCCTTGACGACCGTGCCGGAGCAGACGGCCGGGCCGTCGGGGGAGTCGAAGAAGACCTTGCCGACCGGCGCCGCGTTGCGGTGGTACGGCGTCTTCTCGGCCTGCGCCCGGACCGGCGCCGGATCCGGATCGCTGACGCCCTGGCCGGCCGACGCGTCCTTCGTCGTGACCCTCTTGTCGGCCTCGTCGGCGGACTGCATCCGCTCCGGCTTCCAGAGGCCCTTGATCACCGGGTTGACGAAGTCCTTGGCGTCACTGAGCCACTTGTCCTTGTCCCAGTCCTTCCAGCCGCCGTTCTTCCAGCGGTCGACGTCGATCCCGTGCTCCTTGAGCTTGCCCGCGAGATCGGCCGGGATCTTGGCTCCGCCGCCGTTCTCGGAGGACTGGGAGCCGGTGGCGTCGGGCTTGTCACTCGCCGAACCCCCGGAACCGCCACAGGCGGTCGCGGTGAACGCCAGGGCCACGACGAGCCCGGCGGCGGCGAGGACGGTGCGCCGTCCGCGCCTCGGCGCGGGCGTAGATGTGGAACGCATGGTGCGATGACCCCCGTTGGTGCGTACTGAGTGGTGCTGGTCCTGCTCAGGTCAGGTGCCGCGTGCGCACGGCATGGGCGCGGCAACCGGTGCCTCCGCGCGACACCCCACTATGCCCGGGGAGTTGAGGGTGTACCGGGGTGAGCCGGTGAAGGTTTCCGAGAACCCCCGGGGGGGTGAGGTCGTGTGTCCGGGGGCTCAGGTGCGCCGGGCGCGCTCCGGGCGCTCGCCGCAGTCCGGAGCGCTCGGATTGCGGGCACGCCGCCGCTGTCGAGCGGAAGGATCGGCGTGCCGTGGCCACCGATCGGCGGCGAGGTTCAGTGGGCTGTCACCGACCGGTGGCGGGGTTCAGTGGGCTGTCACCGACCGGTGGCGGGGTTCAGTGGGCCGTCACCGACCGGCGGCGAGGTTCAGTGCGCCCGTCACCGACCGGCGAATTTCTTGCTGACCGAGTCGTACACGCCCTTGGCCACGTCACCCAGGCGCGGTCCGGCCAGCCAGCCCGACGTCACCGGGCCTATCGACGTGTTGGACACCAGCGCCGGCTTGCCGTCCCAACCGGTCGCGACCCAGCCGCCGCCGGACGAACCCCCGGTCATGGTGCAGCCGATGCGGTACATCGTCGGATCCGACGCGGTGATCGACAGCCGTCCGGGCCGGGACTCGCACTGGTACAGCTTCTGCCCGTCGTAGGGCTTCGCGGCCGGGTAGCCGATCGCCGTGACGCGCTTCACCCGCGGCACCGCTGGCGCCTTGAACTCGACCGGAAGCGCCGAACCGACCATTTCCTCCAGCGACTTGCCGCCGCTGCCCTTCTCCGGCGTGACATGGATGACCGCGAAGTCGTACGGCGCGCCGTCACCGCCCGTCGAACCGCCCTGCTCGATCCATTGGTCCGAGGTCTGCGCCCAGTCACCCCACCAGACACCGTAAGGAGCGACATCCTCGCGGGTGGCGTTCTCCAGCTCCGCCACCGGCTTGCCGTCGTCGTTGTACGACGGCACGAACGCGATGTTGCGGTACCAGCCGCCCTTCTTGCCCGCGTGCACGCAGTGACCGGCCGTCCACACCAGGTTGGACTTGCCCGGGTGCGCCGGGTCCTTCACCACGGTCGCCGAGCAGACGGCCGATCCCTCGGGGGAGTCGAAGAACACCTTGCCGGCCGTGGGGGCGTTGGCGTGGTACGACGGCGGCACGGCCTGCGCCTCGACCGGACCGGGCGTCGCGTCGGTCACACCTTGGTCCTCGGCGATCTCGCTCTCGTCGATGCCCTGGTCGGGCTCCTCGGCCTCCCGCATACGGTCCGGGTTCCAGAGCCCCTCGATGATGGGATTGACGTACTCGTTCGCCTCGCGCAGCCAGTCGTCCCGGTCCCAGTTCTTCCAGGCGCCGTTCTTCCACTTGTCGATGTCGATCCCGTGCTCGCGGAGCCGGTCCCTGATGTCCGCCGGGATCTTGAGCTTGCCGTCGTCGGAGGCGGTGGCGGACGCGGAGGCCTGACCGTCCGCCGTCGCATCGCCCGACTCGCAGGCGGTGGCGGTCAGGGCGAGCGCCGAGGCGAGGGCCACGGCTGCCAGGACGGGGGAGTTCCTGCGGCGCGCCCTCCCGCCTCGGACGGTATGGGACGACGGCCGTGTGGATCGCATGATCTGACTCCCCCTGGTACGGAACGAACACGGACGAACCGGCGCTTCGGTCCCGATTCCCGCTGCCTCGCGGGAGGTTCGGGGCGACCTCGCGGTGTCCTGGAACGGCATCACACACTATGCGGTGGCTGTGGGGGCGACCCGACGGATCCGCAACAGTTCCGTCACGGAAAGGATCTTGAGGCAACCCGTAACCCGGTGAGTGGTCCGGGGTTGGTAGCGGTGGGGGGCCTGCTGTCGTGCGCGGTCCTCTGTGCCCGTGCGCAGTGGGAGGTCAGGGAAGTCGTGGCGGAATCCACCCGTGGGTGTTGTGCGTCGGAGGAGGCCGCTGAGGGGCGGACGCACGCGGCGTCTCTCCTCGGAGGAGCGTTGGAAGACACCGCCCTTGCCCCTCGCTCCGCGCACGAGGGAATCCTGCGCCGCCAAGCCGCACGCGAATCCGCCGCCCGGACCTACGCCCGTGCCCTGCCGATCGTTCCGGTGCGGGCCCGGGGACTCACCATCGAGGGCGCGGACGGGCGCCGCTACCTGGACTGCCTCTCCGGCGCCGGCACCCTGGCGCTCGGCCACAACCACCCGGTCGTCCTGGAGTCCCTCCGCAGGGTGCTCGACTCCGGCGCACCTCTGAACGCCTTCGACCTGGCGACGCCCGTCAAGGACGCCTTCCTCACCGAACTGTTCCGCACTCTGCCACCGGGCCTCGCGGATCGGGCGCACGTGCGGTTCTGCGGGCCGGCCGGCAGCGAAGCCGTCGAGACCGCCTACGCGCTCGTCCGCGCGGCGACCGGCCGGAGCGGTCTCTTGGCGTTCACCGGCGCCGGTGGCGGAAGTACCGCCAGAGCCCTCCACGCCACCTCCGCCGAGGCCCACGACGCGCGGATCGACCGACTGCCTCACCCGCAGGACTACCGTTGGCCATTCGGTGTCGGGGACGAGCGCGGGGCCGACATCTGCGCCCGCTGGACCGAGTCTCTCGACGACCCCGCATCCGGGGTGCCACTGCCCGCAGGAGTGATCGTCGAGCCCGTGGACGGTGAGGGCGGGGTGGTTCCCGTTCCCGACATCTGGCTGCGGCGCATGCGACAGCTCACCGCTGACCGGTCCGTCCCACTGATCGCCGACGAGATCCGGACCGGCGTGGGCCGGACCGGTGCCTTCTGGGCGGTTGAGCACAGCGGCGTGACTCCCGATGTGATGGTCCTCTCCGACGCCATCGGCGGCAGCCTGCCGCTGGCCGTCGTGGTCTACCGCGACGGCCTCGATGCAGGAGAACCCGCCACCCCCGCGGAATCCTTCCCCGGCAACCAACTCGCCATGGCCGCCGGCACGGCGACCCTCGCCCACGTCCGCGAGAACGCCCTCGCCGAGCGCGCGGCGACTCTCGGGGCGCGCATGCTGAACCAACTCCAGCAGCTCGTCTCCGATTTCACCTGCGTCGGTGATGTGCGGGGGAGAGGGCTCATGATCGGCGTTGAGCTGGTGGACCCGGAGGGGGAAGGGGGGTCCGGCTCTGGCGGTGCCACAGGGGCCGCGGAGCGCGGCATGGAGGCGTCGGTGAGGCCGGGCAACGGGGACCGCCCCCTCCCCGCCGCTCCCGAACTGGCTGCCGCGGTCCAGCGGGAGTGCCTCCGACGCGGCCTCATCGTCGGCCTCGGCGGCCTGCGCGCAAGCGTCGTCCAGCTGTTGCCGCCCCTGACCATCACCGATGAACAAGCGGCCGCCGTACTGGACCGCTTGGCCGACGCGGTCCGGGCGGCGGCTCGGTGCCGTGGTGGCGGCACGGCAGCCGCACCGTGAACACGGTGAAGCGTCACGGCGGGCGTGGGGGTCCGCGCGGCATGCCTGCACGCCAGGAGTGCCCCACCGGTCGCCGGGCGGGCACGCGCCATGAGCCAGGACTCCCGCGGGCCATGAGCCCTGGACGCCGCGCGCCATGAGTACCGCCAGGCCCTCGCACGCCGTGCGCCGTGAGTCCTGTGGGCGACAAGCCCGGCACCCCGCAGGCCATGATCCAGCACGCCCGCACGTCGCTCGACCTTGCTCCACGTCTGCCGGGCCGAGTGAGGCTCCTCGTCCCGCAGCCCCCATCCGCCTGATCCCGGAACCACCCCATGAGGTACTTGCCGTGAACTCCCCCTCCCGCCCCGACGACCACGCCCCCACTTCGGGACAAGGCTCCGCCGACGCCTGGCCGTCGGCGACGTCGCCGAGCCCGCGGGTCCCTCACCAGCGGCCGGCGGCGAAGCCCGCCCAGGAGCCGAACGCAAGCCATGACGGTGATCCACTGGAGCATCCCGACCCACACACCGTCGCCCAGGCCGCCGCCGTGGAGAACCTGCTCCGCTGCTGGGCGCGCGAGACCGACGCGCCCGCCCCGGCCGACGGCGTCCTGCACATCCCCCTTCCCGCCAGTGGTACGAGCCTCCTCGCACCGGTGCGCTATTGGTCCCCGACGGGCTGGCACCGCTTCGGCCCTCCTCGTCTCGCCGACACTCCCGAGACCGCCCCGCCCGCTGACGCCGTCACGATCGCCGCCCTGCTCACCAGGGAGACGTCCACATGCTTCTCCGGCATCAGCGGCGCCCACGCCCCCTCCGTCCCCACGCGCACCCCGAGCTCCGCCCCCTTCGGTTCCGTCGACGGCGTCGGGCTCGTCGCAGGTGTGGCCGACTCCCTCCGGCGTGCCACCGACTTCATCACCGGCCGCCGGGAACGCCCGGCCGACGGCCCCGACCTCTTCCTGTCCGCGGAACAGGCACTCGTCCTCGGACACCCGCTGCACCCCACACCGAAGAGCCGCGAAGGACTCACGGAGGCCGAAGCGCCGCTGTACTCACCCGAGTTGCGGGGCTCCTTCCCCTTGCACTGGATGGCTGTCGCTCCCTCCGTCCTCGCCACGGACTCCTCCTGGACCGAACGCGGCCGCGCGGTGGCCGCACCCCTCCTCACCGCTCGGCTCGCCGGAACCGGAGCGCGGCTGCCGGAGGGATACGCCCTCCTGCCGCTGCACCCCTGGCAGGCACACGAGACCCGGCGCCGTCCGCAGACCGCTGCCCTGCTGGACGCCGGACTGCTCCGTGACCTCGGCGCCCACGGCCCGGACTGGCACCCCACCTCCTCCGTACGAACCGTCTACCGAAGCCACGCACCCGCGATGCTCAAGCTCTCGCTGGGTCTGCGCATCACCAACTCCCGCCGTGAGAACCTCCGCAAGGAACTGCACCGCGGCGTCGAAATCCACCGCCTGCTCCGCAGCGGCCTCGGGCAGCAGTGGCACGCCGTGTACCCGGGCTTCGACATCGTCCGGGACCCGGCCTGGCTCGCCGTCGACACCTCCGACGGCGATCCGGTGCCCGGACTGGACGTGGTGATCCGCCACAATCCGTTCAGCCCCTCCGACGACGTCTCCTGCGTCGCCGGCCTCCTCTCGCCGCGCCCGTGCACCCCGACCGTGCCGGAGGGGGCTCCGGGGCGTCCCGGCCAGCACGGTCCGGCCCTGCGGTCCCGCCTGGCCATGGTGGTCACGCGTCTCGCCCGCCGCACCGGCCGGCCCCGCAGAGCCGTCGCAGCCGAGTGGTTCCTGCGCTACCTGGCCCACGTCGTCCGTCCCGTCCTCTGGCTGGACGGCGAGGCCGGCATCGCACTGGAAGCGCACCAGCAGAACACCCTGCTCCTGCTGGACGCCGACGGCTGGCCCACGGGCGGCCGCTACCGCGACAACCAGGGCTACTACTTCCGCGAATCCCGGCGCCAGGACCTGGACGACCGGTTGCCCGGTATCGGAGAGCGCAGCGACACGTTCGTCTGCGACCAGGTGACCGATGAGCGGCTCGTGTACTACCTGGTGATCAACAACGTGCTCGGCCTGATCGGCGCATTCGGCTCCCAAGGGATCGCCGACGAGCGGCTGCTGCTTGCCGCCTTCCGGCGCTTCCTCGAGCACCTCGCCTCCGGCCCGGCCCGGCTGCGCACCACACTGCCCGCCCTGCTGCTCGATTCACCCGTCCTGCGCTGCAAGGCCAACCTGCTGACCCGGCTGCACGGCCTCGACGAACTCGTCGGCCCGGTCGACACCCAGTCCGTCTACGTCACCATCGCCAACCCCCTGCACTGCTGACCGCTCCGATCGACCCTGACGACCGCTGACCCACCCCCTCCACCCCTGAGGACATGCCCCCTTCCTGAGAGGAGCGTCCGGTGCCTCCCGCCGACCTGATCGCCGAGACCGTCGCGCCCGCCGGTCTCGATGCCGTCCCGCGCCGTGACGACCTCCTCGACCGCGTTGCCGCATGGGGCCCGGCAGACACGCCCGCAGGCCGGTTCCATCTCGTCCCGGCGTGCATCGAACGCGACCTGGCGCTCGTCAGCCGCTGGATGAACGACCCCGCCACCGCGGAGTTCTGGGAGCTGGCCGGACCGCAGGAGGTGACGCGGGACCACCTACGCCCCCAGCTGGCAGGTGATGGGCGCAGCGTGCCGTGTCTCGGTCTGCTGGACGGAGCACCCATGAGCTACTGGGAGATCTACCGGGCGGATCTGGACCCGCTGGCCCGGCATTACCCCGCCCAGCCTCATGACACGGGGATCCACCTCCTGCTCGGCGGAGTGGCCGACCGGGGGCGCGGCCTGGGCGGTCTGCTGCTCCGGGCCGTGGCCGATCTCGTTCTCACCCAGCGACCCTCCTGCGCACGTGTCATCGCGGAACCCGACATTCGCAACACCCCCTCCATCGCCGCTTTCCTGACCGCCGGCTTCCGGTTCTCCGCCGAAGTCGACCTGACCGCCAAGCGAGCCGCTCTCATGGTCCGAGACCGGCCTCTACGGCACCTCTTGTAGCGCTGTGTCACCACTCCGTCACTCATTGAACGCGGCCCTGGCCGTGGCAGTTCCCGCCCGCCGCGCAAATTTCTCGAGCGCCCGTGCCGCGACCTCGCCGTCCCAGCCGGCCGACCCCGATCACCGCCCACCACCCGAGGAGCCCGCGGTCTTGATCCCGTCCCCCACACCCGCCTTGATCGCCCGTTTGTCAGTGCAGGGTCGTAGGGTGGTCGCGCTATGACGAAGCCCTCACTCCCCGAACTCCTGCATGCCGCCGTCACTGCCGTCGGTGGTACGGAGCGCCCCGGTCAGGTGGCCATGGCCGAAGCCGTCGAGGAAGCGATCGACGACGGCTCCCACCTGTTGGTCCAGGCCGGCACCGGCACCGGCAAGTCGCTGGGCTACCTGGTGCCCGCGCTCGCGCACGGGGAGCGTGTGGTCGTCGCGACCGCCACCCTCGCCCTGCAACGCCAGCTGGTGGAGCGCGACCTGCCGAGAACGGTCGAGTCGCTGCACCCCCTGCTGCGCCGTCGCCCGGAATTCGCGATGCTCAAGGGCCGGTCGAACTATTTGTGTCTGCACCGGCTGCACGAGGGTGTCCCGCAGGACGAGGAGGAGGGCCTCTTCGACCAGTTCGAGGCCGCCGCGCCCACCAGCAAGCTGGGCCAGGACCTGCTGAGAGTGCGCGACTGGGCCGACGAGACCGAGACCGGCGACCGTGACGACCTCACGCCCGGCATCTCGGACCGGGCCTGGGCCCAGGTGTCGGTGTCGTCCAGGGAGTGTCTGGGGGCCTCGAAGTGCGCGTACGGCGCCGAGTGCTTCGCCGAGACGGCCCGTGAGCGGGCGAAGCTCGCCGAGGTCGTCGTCACCAATCACGCGCTGCTCGCGATCGACGCCATCGAGGGCGCCCCGGTCCTCCCGCAGCACGAGGTGCTGATCGTCGACGAAGCGCACGAACTGGTCTCCCGGGTCACCGGAGTCGCCACCGGCGAGCTCACCCCCGGCCAGGTCAACCGCGCGGTGCGCCGTGCCGCGAAACTCGTCAACGAGAAGGCCGCCGACCAGCTCCAGACCGCCGCCGAGGGTTTCGAGCGGCTGATGGAGCTGGCACTGCCGGGCCGTCTGGAGGAGATTCCCGAGGACCTCGGGTACGCGCTCATGGCGCTGCGCGATGCGTGCCGCACGGTCATCTCCGCGATCGGCACGACCCGCGACAAGTCCGTCCAGGACGAGGACGCCGTCCGCAAGCAGGCCCTGGCCTCCGTGGAGAACGTGCACGACGTGGCGGAGCGCATCACGAACGGCTCCGAGTGGGACGTGGTCTGGTACGAGCGACACGACCGTTTCGGTGCCTCCCTGCGCGTCGCCCCCATGTCCGTCTCCGGGCTGCTGCGCGAGAAGCTCTTCGCGGACCGCTCCGTGGTCCTGACGTCCGCGACGCTGAAGCTGGGCGGCGACTTCAACGGTGTCGGCGCATCCCTGGGCCTCGCCCCCGAGGGCACCGAGGGCGATGACGTCCCGAAGTGGAAGGGCATCGACGTCGGCTCGCCCTTCGACTACCGCAAGCAAGGCATCCTGTACGTCGCCAAACACCTGGCGCGTCCCGCGCGGGACGGTGACCGAGCGGACATGCTCGACGAACTGACGGAGCTGATCCAGGCGGCAGGCGGCCGCACCCTCGGTCTGTTCTCCTCCATGAGAGGCGCCCAGCTGGCCGCCGAGGAGCTGCGCTCCAGGATCCCCGAGTTCCCGATCCTGCTCCAGGGCGAGGAGACACTCGGCGAGCTCATCAAGAACTTCGCGGCCGACCCGAAGACCTGCCTCTTCGGCACGCTGTCGCTCTGGCAGGGCGTGGACGTCCCGGGGTCCAGTTGCCAGCTGGTCGTCATGGACAAGATTCCGTTCCCGCGCCCGGACGATCCTCTGATGAGTGCCCGCCAGAAGGCCGTGGAGGACGCCGGAGGCAACGGCTTCATGGCGGTCGCCGCCACCCACGCCGCGCTCCTCATGGCCCAAGGCGCCGGCCGGCTCGTACGGGCATCGGGGGATCGGGGCGTGGTCGCCGTCCTCGACCAGCGTCTGGCGACGGCCCGGTACGGGAGCTACCTCAAGGCCTCGCTGCCCGACTTCTGGTTCACGACGGACCGGAACCAGGTGCGGAAGTCGCTCGCGGCGATCGACGCTGCGGCCCAGCAGGCGGAAGAAAAGTGAGTCGGGGGTCGGCCGTCGGCCGACCCCCGCGTGCACGAGCGCCGGGCCCTGGGGTTCGGCAACCGCCCCGGACAGCGCAGGGCCCCGGAACCGGCGCAGAGGTCCCGGGGCCCGGTCAAGGGGGTGGGCCCGCTGGGCCCGCCCGACGCGGTGCGCGCTGTCAGACGCGGCGCAGCACAGCCACCACCTTGCCGAGGATGGTCGCATCGTCGCCGGGGATCGGCTCGTAGGACGCGTTGTGCGGCAGGAGCCAGACATGGCCGTCCTCGCGCTTGAAGCGCTTGACGGTGGCTTCGCCGTCGAGCATCGCGGCCACGATGTCGCCGTTCTCGGCGACCGGCTGACGGCGCACCGTGACCCAGTCGCCGTCGCAGATCGCGGCCTCGATCATCGAGTCCCCGACGACCTTGAGGACGAACAGCTCACCATCGCCGACAAGCTGGCGGGGGAGAGGGAAGACGTCCTCGACGGACTCCTCGGCGAGGATCGGGCCACCGGCGGCGATCCGGCCGACCAGCGGCACGTAGGACGCGGCGGGCTTGCCCGCGGTGTCCGTGGGCTGCACCGAGGCGGCCTGGTCGGAGCCGCGCACCTCGTAGGCCCGCGGGCGGTGCGGGTCGCGGCGCAGGAAGCCCTTGCGCTCCAGCGCCATCAGCTGGTGTGCGACGGAGGAGGTGCTGGAAAGGCCGACGGCCTGACCGATCTCCCGCATCGACGGCGGGTAGCCCCGACGCTGGACGGAGTCCCTGATGACCTCGATCACCCTGCGCTGGCGGTCGGTGAGGCCCGAGCTGTCCGCCCGGATGCCGGGAGGTCGGCCCGGCAGGGAGCGCTTGTGCCCCTCAGGGTTCGTGGCTTCGTTCATCGCATGCACCGGCTCCAGTCGGCCCTGGGAGCGGTCCTGGGCAGCGATGGCGGCACTGTCTGCGGTGGTGGTCACGTCGGCCCCTCTCGATGGTCTCCCTGCTGGACAACGGTAGTTGCTTTCGAAAGGTTGCGCCAAACACACGTTCGAGTGAAAAAACGCGAATCGCCGGACGCGATTGTGTGTCCGGGTGTATTGGCGACCGCGCCACCTGGCGGGCAAAAGGGCCCATTGCTGTACTCTTCACCGCCGGGGTGATCGCCTCGTGGACTGCGCCCCAGTCTGCCATCCGGCATTCCCTCACCCGGGGACCAGCCCTCATCTGTGCGGGAGTCCCACGTCCCCTCCTCGCGGCGCCCACGGTATCTCCGCATGTGCCGCGGCGATACGGCCGTGCAGGAACGGATGCGGCCGCGCCCCGGACGGTGCCGTCGGCGGGGGCGCGTGCGAGGTGAACGGGCCCGTGCGGCAGGGGGCGTCGCACCTCACCAGCGCCTATGCGCGCGACACGCTAGATGACCGTGGATGTATGAGCCAATCCCCACATCTAGTGGTTGGATTGCATCAGCAGCCCAGAAGTTGTGGTCCCCCGGGTCTCGAGGCTCATGGTCATCGCCTATGCTTGGGGCTGCTTCGTGGGGCGCAAGATGCCCCGCGAGGCTATTGAGTCTGCTGTGAGGAGGGTTGGGAGTTCATGCACTGCCCCTTCTGCAGGCACCCCGACAGCCGTGTCGTGGACAGTCGTACGACCGACGACGGCACATCGATCCGCAGGCGCCGCCAGTGCCCTGACTGCTCCCGTCGTTTCACGACCGTGGAGACGTGCTCGCTCATGGTGGTGAAGCGGTCCGGAGTCACCGAGCCCTTCAGCCGTACGAAGATCATCAATGGTGTGCGCAAGGCGTGTCAGGGGCGGCCTGTCACCGAGGACGCGCTCGCCCAGCTCGGCCAGCGGGTCGAGGAGGCGGTGCGAGCCACCGGAAGCGCCGAGCTGACCACCCACGACGTGGGGCTGGCCATACTCGGCCCGTTGCAGGAACTCGATCTCGTCGCCTACCTGCGGTTCGCCTCCGTCTACCGGGCGTTCGACTCGCTCGACGACTTCGAGGCGGCCATCACGGAACTGAGGGCACAGACGGGACCCTCCGAGACGGACGACCCGGACCGCGAGGCCGCGGCTGCGGGGAGCCGGGAAGACGAACGCGGGCCCGGAGGGACCAAGCAGGTCCCCGAGCCCGCAGGCGCCGCCGACTGACCGGCGGGCCGGACCCGGAAGGCAGCTCCGGGCCCGGCCGGGCGGCGGCGTGAGAAGACCTGTTGCGGGCGTGTGAGTGGGAGCCCGCGACACCAGACAGAACATCGTGCACCGGGAACAACGGGGCACTTCAGGGCGTTTTCGCCCGTACAGGGAGGCGGCATGACAGAGACGGCGAGCGGTCCGGCACGGAGTTCCCGCGCCAAGAGCGCCAAGGCGAGCAAGGGCCTGCGTGTCGAGCGCATCCACACCACCCCTGGGGTCCACCCCTATGACGAGGTGGCCTGGGAGAGCCGTGACGTCGTCATGACCAACTGGCGCGACGGCTCGGTCAACTTCGAGCAGCGCGGCGTGGAGTTCCCCGACTTCTGGTCGGTGAACGCGGTCAACATCGTCACCAGCAAGTACTTCCGCGGTGCCGTGGGCACCCCGCAGCGCGAGACCAGCCTGAAGCAGCTGATCGACCGCATCGTGAAGACGTACCGGAAGGCCGGGGAGGACCACAAGTACTTCGCCTCGCCCGCCGACGCCGAGATCTTCGAGCACGAGCTGGCCTACGCCCTCCTGCACCAGGTCTTCAGCTTCAACAGCCCTGTCTGGTTCAACGTCGGCACCAAGCAGCCCCAGCAGGTCTCCGCCTGCTTCATCCTGTCCGTCGACGACTCCATGGAGTCGATCCTCGACTGGTACAAGGAAGAGGGCATGATCTTCAAGGGGGGCTCCGGCGCCGGCCTGAACCTCTCCCGGATCCGCTCCTCCAAGGAGCTGCTGTCCTCGGGCGGCAACGCCTCCGGCCCGGTTTCCTTCATGCGTGGCGCCGACGCCTCCGCAGGAACCATCAAGTCCGGTGGCGCCACCCGCCGCGCCGCCAAGATGGTCGTCCTCGATGTGGACCACCCGGACATCGAGGACTTCATCGAGACCAAGGTCAAGGAAGAAGAGAAGATCCGCGTTCTGCGTGACGCGGGCTACGACATGGACCTGGGCGGCGACGACATCACGTCCGTCCAGTACCAGAACGCCAACAACTCGGTCCGTGTCAACGACGAGTTCATGAAGGCGGTCGACCAGGGCGGCCAGTTCGGGCTGCGCGGCCGGATGACCGGGGAGGTCATCGAGGAGGTCGACGCCAAGGCGCTCTTCCGCAAGATCGCCGAGGCGGCTTGGGCCTGTGCCGACCCCGGCATCCAGTACGACGACACCATCAACACCTGGCACACCTGCCCCGAGTCCGGCCGGATCACCGCGTCGAACCCGTGCAGCGAGTACATGCACCTGGACAACACGTCCTGCAACCTGGCCTCGCTGAACCTGATGAAGTTCCTCAAGGACGACGGCAAGGGCAACCAGTCCTTCGAGGCCGAGCGCTTCCAGAAGGTCGTCGAGCTGGTCATCACCGCGATGGACATCTCGATCTGCTTCGCGGACTTCCCGACGCAGAAGATCGGCGAGAACACGCGCGCGTTCCGCCAGCTCGGCATCGGTTACGCCAACCTCGGCGCCCTGCTGATGGCCACCGGTCACGCCTACGACTCCGACGGCGGCCGCGCCCTCGCCGGCGCCATCACCTCCCTGATGACGGGCACGGCGTACCGGCGCTCCGCCGAACTCGCCTCGGTCGTCGGCCCGTACGACGGGTACGCCCGCAACGCCGACGCCCACAACCGCGTCATGAAGCAGCACTCGGACGCCAACGACAAGGCCGTCCGCATGGACGACCTGGACACCCCGGTGTGGGCCGCCGCCAGCGAGGCCTGGGGCGACGTCCTGCGCCTCGGCGAGAAGAACGGTTTCCGTAACTCGCAGGCGTCCGTGCTCGCCCCGACCGGCACCATCGGCCTGGCGATGTCCTGCGACACCACCGGTGTCGAGCCCGACCTCGCCCTGGTCAAGTTCAAGAAGCTGGTCGGCGGCGGCTCGATGCAGATCGTCAACGGCACCGTCCCGCAGGCCCTGCGCCGCCTGGGCTACCTCGAAGAGCAGATCGAGGCGATCGTCGCCCACATCGCCGACCACGGCAACGTGATCGACGCCCCCGGTCTCAAGCCCGAGCACTACGAGGTGTTCGACTGCGCCATGGGCGAGCGCGCCATCTCGCCGATGGGTCACGTCCGCATGATGGCCGCGATCCAGCCGTGGATCTCCGGCGCCATCTCCAAGACGGTCAACATGCCGGAGTCGGCGACCGTCGAGGAGGTCGAGGAGATCTACTTCGAGGCCTGGAAGCTCGGCGTCAAGGCGCTCGCGATCTACCGCGACAACTGCAAGGTCGGCCAGCCGCTCTCCGCCAAGACCAAGGAGAAGGAGAAGGCGGAGATCACCGAGAAGGCCGAGGACACGATCCGCACCGCGGTCGAGAAGGTCGTCGAGTACCGCCCGGTCCGCAAGCGCCTGCCGAAGGGACGTCCCGGCATCACCACGTCCTTCACCGTCGGCGGTGCCGAGGGCTACATGACCGCCAACTCCTACCCGGACGACGGTCTCGGTGAGGTCTTCCTCAAGATGTCCAAGCAGGGCTCGACCCTCGCGGGCATGATGGACGCCTTCTCCATCGCGGTCTCCGTCGGCCTCCAGTACGGCGTGCCGCTGGAGACGTACGTCTCGAAGTTCACCAACATGCGCTTCGAGCCGGCCGGTATGACGGACGACCCGGACGTGCGGATGGCGCAGTCGATCGTCGACTACATCTTCCGCCGCCTGGCGCTGGACTTCCTGCCCTTCGAGACGCGCTCCGCGCTCGGCATCCACTCCGCCGAGGAGCGTCAGCGTCACCTCGAGACCGGTTCGTACGAGCCGAGCGAGGACGAGGTCGACGTCGAGGGCCTGGCCCAGTCGGCACCGCGCGCCCAGGAGCTGAAGGCCGTTTCCGCTCCGAAGGCCGAGGAAGCGGTCAAGCCCGCCCCGCAGCAGGCCCACACCAGCGCCGAACTGGTGGAGATGCAGCTGGGCATCCAGGCCGACGCCCCGCTGTGCTTCTCCTGCGGTACGAAGATGCAGCGTGCCGGTTCCTGCTACATCTGCGAGGGCTGCGGCTCGACCAGCGGCTGCAGCTGACGCCGAGCACCTGAGCCGATGACGGAGGGGCACCGCCTGTGGGCGGTGCCCCTCCCGTCGTAGGTGCCTCGTCGACGGCGACGTCAGGGACGGTGTGCCGAGCCCATCGTCCCGGTGAAATCCACGGGGTCGCCCTCGAATCCGCGGAGGCCGGCGCGGAAGTCCCACGGTCCCGAGCCGTCCCGGGCGAACTCCGCGACGGTCGCCGCGGTCGCACCCAGGACACCGCCGAAGTCATCCTCCGCGAGGACGGTGTACCCCTCGCGGATACGCAGTCCGGGGTTGCGCACACTGACGAAAGTGCGTTCCGCCGGGCGCTGCTGGATGACGACACCGACGACCACGCGCGCGTACCGGACGTCGAGCCGGTCCAGTTCCAGTGTCATGACTTCGTCGTAGCCGAAGCCCTGGCCGTCCTTGCTGTCCCGGTTGAGAGTGATGGTGCCGTCCGGGGAGCGGCTGTCGAAATGCACGACGTATGCGGGATCGCCGTGTGGAGCGTCCGCCAGGTAGGTCGCGGCGACCAGGTCAAGGTCGGTGGAGGGCTGCCCCGCCGGGCTGGGATCCCACCGCACCGCGATCTCGACCTTGCGAAGCCCCTTGTTGAGCCCGTCCACCAGAGTCCCCTTCCCCGTACCGACCCGTCCGCCGGCCCAACTGCCGGGCGCGCATGACTGTTTGTCCATCCTGCCACGCGCGCGGGTACGTGCGAGGAGGAGCGGTCCAGCCGAGAGTGACCGACGCCACGCTCCGTGGCCTTACCATGGCGCGGTGCTGGTCAAGTGGATTCGCTGCACCGTGGTGGACCGCCGCGGTTTCGAGCGGGGGCAGCGGAAGTGGGCGGGGCTTCTGGGGGAGCCGGGGTTTCGCGGGCAGGGGGGTGGCTGGAGCCGGAGGCGGCCGGACGTCGCGCACATCTTCGCGTTCTGGGAGAGCCGCGCCTTCTACGACTCCTTCATGGCACGGTCCCACGACCGGCTCGCATCGTCCCAGGCGGGCACGTTCAAGGACGCCCAGGTCAGACTCTTCGACTACCGCTTCGACGTGAAGACCGGCTTCGAACCGCGGTTCACGGACGCCGACCTGCTCCGGGTGGCGCTCTGCCGGATCCACGAGGCGCGGGCCGAGCACTTCGTGCTCATGCAGGAGAAGGTCTGGAACCCGGCGATGGCCGGCTCGCCCGGCATGGTGCGAGGGCTGTTCGGCGAGGCACCCGGGAACGAGTTCATGGTGCTGTCGATGTGGCGCTCGGCCGCCGAGCACGGCAAGTACCGCACGGAACGCGTGGAGCGGCTCGCCCTGAGGGCCCAGACGGAGGCGGACGTGGCGGCGCTCACCGGGGACGTCGTGGACATGGAGTCGAGCTGGACGGTCTGATTTCGGGCGGTGCGTGACCGGGCGGCGTCGTTCTGGTCGGACACACGTGCGACCGGAGTGATCTGTGGTGCAGGAATCGTGTGACCTACGCTGTATGGGTGCGGTGTGAGTGCTCCACGGACCCTCACCCGATCTAGGGTCTTGGCATGGCACGACCACGGCGCATCGTCCTTGTCCGGCACGGCGAGTCAACGGGCAATGTTGATGACTCCGTCTACGAGCGTGAACCCGACCACGCCCTGGCACTGACCGGGCGCGGCCGACGGCAGGCGGAGGCGACGGGCGGGCAGCTGCGCGAGCTCTTCGGCGACGAGCGCGTCAGCGTCTACGTCTCCCCGTACCGCCGTACGCACGAGACGTTGCGGGCGTTCCACCTGGACCCCGGTCTCATACGGGTGCGCGAGGAACCCAGGTTGCGCGAGCAGGACTGGGGCAACTGGCAGGACCGGGACGAGGTCCGCCTTCAGAAGGCTTACCGGGACGCGTACGGCCACTTCTTCTACCGTTTCGCCCAGGGCGAGTCCGGCGCCGATGTCTACGACCGGGTCGGGGGCTTCCTGGAGAGCCTCTTCCGCAGCTTCGAGGACCCGGACCACCCGCCGAACGTCCTCATCGTCACGCACGGCCTGGCCATGCGGCTGTTCTGCATGCGGTGGTTCCACTGGACCGTCGCGGAGTTCGAGTCGCTGTCGAACCCGGGGAACGGCGAGGTGCGAATGCTCGTTCTGGGGGACGACGGCAAGTACACGCTCGACCGGCCCTTCGATCGCTGGCGAGACCCCGAGCCGTACGAGACCACCGGATAGAGTGGCAGGGCGATGACCGCTGATTCCTCCCCCGACGCGCGCCTGGACCGCGCCTTGGCCTGCCTGCGCGGACTGTCCGTCGGGGACGCTCTGGGTTCCCAGTACTTCGTGCCGGTGAACTACCCGCTGCTGAAGCGCCGCGAGGTGCCGTCCGGGACGTGGCAGTGGACGGACGACACGGAGATGGCCGGCTCGGTCGTCGCCGTCCTGGCCGCCCACCACCGCATCGACCAGGACGCCCTGGCCCTCTCCTTCGCCGAGCACCACGACTTCGACCGAGGGTACGGCCCCGCCGTCAATCGCCTCTTGCGCCTCGTCCGGGAGGGCGGCGACTGGCGTGAACTGGCTGCCGCGCTCTTCAAGGGACAGGGGTCGTGGGGCAACGGCGCGGCGATGCGGATCGCCCCGCTGGGCGCCTGGTACGCCGGCGATCCTGAGCAGGCGACGCATCAGGCGGAGATCTCGGCCTACACCACCCATCAGCACCGCGAGGCGGTCGTCGGGGCCATGGCAGTCGCCGCGGCGGCCGCGTTCGCCGCCGCCCCCGACGGACCGCCCGGCGCCGAAGCACTCCTCGACGGGGTCATCGATCTGGTGCCGAAGAGCGCCGTGGGTGCGGGACTGCGCCGGGCCCGGGACATGCTCGACTACGACGACCCTGGCACGGTCGCGGCGGTGCTGGGCTGCGGGCGGCGTACGACCGCCCACGACACCGTGCCCTTCGCCCTCTGGTCGGCCGCGAGAAGCCTCGGCGACTACGAGCGGGCGTTCTGGACGACTGCCCAGGTGGGTGGGGACGTCGACACCACATGCGCCATCGTCGGCGGCGTGGTCGCCTCCGGGAAGGCGGGGACGCCGCCGGCCGACTGGGTCGAGCGGACGGAGCCGCTTCCGGACTGGGTGCCCCTCTCGGCCTGAGGGCCAGGACTCCCGGCATCGGAAACTCTCCGTGCATATCGGGAACTCTCCGTAATCATCCGCCCGTTGTTCCGGTATCCGCAGTGTGGGCCGTCGAGGCGCACATCCGCCGGACATCCGGGTGAGCGCTGAGGGGGGGCGTGATGGAGTTCTTGTTCGCGGTTCTGATCCGTTGGTGGGGCGCTGTAGCGCCTCGTGTGGGAGACATGCGGGTGGCCGCGCCGCCGGCCTCGCCCTCCGTTCCCCGCATGCGGCTCGGGCATCCGCAGCTGATGATGAACCGGCTCGACGGCCGTCGGCGAGTCTGTGTCGTGCCCGCCGACGGGCCGCCTGAGCCGGTTCGTGACGCCCCTGAATCAGCCGAGCCCCGGTCCGGCAGAGCCGGAGAGTGCCTCCAGGTCGCTCTTGCGGACCCGGATCACCAGCCAGGCCGTGATCAGAGCGAGGACGGCCATCGCAGCGGCCGGGATGAAGGCCGTCGAGATGCCCTGCGCCAGCACCTCGTGCCCCCACGGTGCGGGCAGTTGCTGCGTCCTGGCGAACTCCGCCTTCTGTTCCGCGGATCCGTCGGCCATGAATTTCGGAAGTTGCTTCTCCGCCTCGTCCTTGGTCGCCGTGCCGAAGACCGTCGTCAAGATGGAAAGGCCCAGCGATCCACCCACTTGTTGCGTCGTGTTGAGCAGCCCGGACGCCGCACCCGCCTCGTGCGGGGCGACGCCGGAGACCGCGGTGAGCGTCAGCGTCACGAAGTTCAGCCCCATGCCGAAGCCGAACACGAGCATCGGGCCCAGGACTCCGCCGGCGTACGAGCTGTCGGAGCTGATGAGCGCCTGCCAGGCCAGTCCGGTCATCGCGAGTGCCGAGCCCACCAGCATGAAGGGCTTGGGACCCAGCACCGGCAGGAACCGCTGCGACAGGCCCGCGCCGAGTGCGATCACGACCGTCACGGGCAGGAATGCGAGCCCTGCCTCGATCGGGCTGTACCCGAGTACGTTCTGCACGAACAGGACGATGTAGAAGAACATGCCGAACATCGCCGCCGCCAGGCTCAGCATGATCACGTACGTGCCCGAGCGGTTGCGGTCGGCGAACATCCGCAGCGGGGTGATCGGCTCCTTGGCCCGGGACTCGATGATCGCGAAGGCCAGCAGCAGCACCACGGCGGCAGCGAAGGACCCGATGGTGAGGCTGTCCCGCCAACCCTCGTCCGCAGAGCGGATGAAACCGTAGACGAGCAACGCCATGCCCGCGGTCGAGGTCACCGCGCCCGCGATGTCGAAGCGGCCGGTGTGCCGTTCGGACTCGCTGATGTACAGCGGAGTGAGCACGGCTATCAGCACGCCGATCGGCACGTTCACAAAGAGCACCCAGCGCCAGTCGAGCCACTCGGTGAGCATGCCGCCCGCGAGCAGACCGATGGCACCCCCACCGGCGGAGACGGCGGCGAAGACACCGAAAGCCCGGTTGCGCTCCGGGCCCTCGGGGAACGTGGTGGTGATGAGCGCCAGCGAGGTGGGCGAGGCGATCGCGCCGCCCACTCCCTGCAAAACCCGGGCGGCCAGCAACTGCCAGGGCTCCTGGGCCAGCCCGCCGAGCAGCGAGGCGAAGGTGAACAGCAGGATGCCGGTCATGAAGACCCGGCGCCGTCCGAGGATGTCACCGGCGCGGCCGCCGAGGAGCAGCAGGCCGCCGAAGGTGAGTGTGTAGGAGCTGACGACCCAGGTGAGGTCGGTGGTGCTGAACTCGAGCGCGTCTTGAATGTGCGGGAGTGCGATGTTCACAATCGTCGCGTCGAGTACCACCATGAGCTGGCAGGCCGCGATGACGGTGAGCGCGATACCGGGGCGTCCCTCCCGGCGTGCCGCGCCTGGCTTGTGATCTTGGAGCGATGGAGAGGTGGTCACTATGGGTCCCCCACGAGTGCTTTAGTGAACGCTGGCGTTCACTGCCGTGCCAACGGTAGTGAGTCCCCGACAGTGAACGCAAGCGTTCACTTACGACGCCGTCGTTCGGCACGTCCCCCATGTGTGGCCGTCCGGCGCGTCCCCCATCCCCGAAATGCCCGCTTCCTCTGCTCGTTGGAGAGAGTCAGATGGTTACCCCCAGCTGGGCGGATGCTCCCGCTCGGACGGCCGCTCGCCGCCGAGGCGCGGTGCTCGAACGCGCCATCCTCGAAGCCGCCCTGGATCAGCTCAGCACCGTCGGCTGGAACGGCCTGACGATGGAGGGCGTCGCCGCCGGTGCGCAGACCGGCAAGGCCGCGGTCTACCGGCGTTGGCCGTCCAAGGAGGATCTTGTCGCCGACGCCTTGCGTGCCGGGCTGCCGCAGTTCGATGCGGTTCCGGACGAAGGGGGAGTGCGCGATGACCTTTTGGCGCTGTGTCTGCGAGCCCGTGACGCGATGTTCTCCCGTCCGGGTTCCGCGCTTCGCTCGGTGATTCACGAGTGCGACACAGCGCAGGCCGAACGCTTCCATGCCGTGATCTTCGAGGGGGTTGTGGAGCCCACCATGGAGATGTTGCGCGAGGTAGTCGCTCGAGGCGTCAAGCGAGGTGAGGTGCGACCCGAGGCTGTGAACGGTTATGTCTTCGACGCCATGCCGGCAATGATGATGTACCGCTCCAAGATGTGCGGATGTGAATGGCAGGACCGCGAAGTCGAGGAGATGATCGACCAGTTGATGGTTCCGCTGTTGCGTCCGCATGGTTCTTGACGTCCCGGCCGAAGGGCTGTCACCCCCGCGGGACGCTGCGACACAGTCGCGTACAGCGGGGCGCCGTGCTCGCGTCGAACGGCGCGCCCTGCTCGTGGCGAACGGCGCCCGACGGGGGCTCGCGAAGGTGGCGAACCCGCTGCGGCGGACCGGGGTGTCGCGGACGCTCAAGGGCGGCGTAATCTAGGTGCGCCATGCCGTACGAACCGCCTACTCACACCGTCGAGCGCTCCCTTCGAGCCACGACCGGAGCGAAGATCGTTGCAGGTGTCGACGAGGTGGGGCGCGGCGCGTGGGCCGGTCCCGTCACCGTCTGCGCGGCGATCACCGGACTGCGCCGTCCGCCCGAGGGGCTTACGGACTCCAAGCTGCTCACCATCAAACGACGCACCGCCCTCGCCGAGGAACTGCGGGCCTGGGTGACGTCGTACGCGCTGGGGCACGCCTCCCCGGAGGAGATAGACGCTCTGGGGATGACGGCCGCGCTGCGGCTCGCGGCGGGGCGTGCGCTGGACGCACTGCCGGTCCGTCCCGACGCGGTCATCCTCGACGGCAAGCACGACTACCTCGGTACCCCCTGGCGGGTCCGTACGGTGATCAAGGGTGACCAGTCCTGCGTGGCGGTCGCAGCGGCCTCGGTGATCGCCAAGGTCCAGCGCGACAAAATGATGGCCGAACTGGGTATCGACCATGCAGACTTCGGTTTTGCGGACAACGCCGGGTATCCATCCCCCGTGCACAAGGCCGCACTGGCGGAGCGGGGCCCCACCCCGTACCACCGCTTGTCGTGGGCGTATCTTGATGCGTTGCCCCAGTGGCGGCACCTCAAGAAGGTCCGCAGTTGGGCGGACGGAAGCGTTCCGGAGATCGAGGGTCAGCTCGGCTTCGATTTCTGACGGTTCCGTTCGCGCACATGCGCCACCCGCCGAAGCGGGCCGTACTAGCGTTTGATAAATATCAACTCATGCCTCTCATTCCCGAGGAGCCTCAGATTCACGAGAGTGCCCAGGGTCCCCGCGCCACTCCGGCCAGCGGCCGAATCGCGCCGACCCCCCGTCCCGTACCAGGCCCCCGTCCCGCGGCCCCGTCGCGTCCCGGTCGCCCCGGCCCTCTCCGGCCGGCGCCGCCGGTGCAACGTACGCCGCGCGAGGTGGCCGCGAAGCCCGCCATGTCGGGCCCTGCCGCCGGTGCCGCCGCTCCGGTCACCCCGCAGCTCCAGCTGATCCCGGCTTCCGTGGAGGGGGCGCTCGACGCCGCCGAGGAGGCCGTGGACCTGCTCCTGGACTCCGGTCGTGCCCCCGGTGACATCCTGGTGATCACGACCGGGGAGCAGCACCCGTGGGCCGCCCACGAGCTGTCCTTCGGTGAAACCTCCTACTGGGCGCAGCACGACGCGGGCGACGACGTCTTCTACACGGACGCCACCATCGCGGAACGCGCCGCGTCGCGTCCGGTCGTCGTGGTCGCCGTCAACGGTGGTCCCGAGGCCGCGGCCGTGAGCGCCCTGTCCCTGGCCCACTCCCGGGCCGGCGCCCTGCTGATCGTCTGCGGCGACCCGCAGCGGATCAACTCGGTGCTGGGCGCGGGCGTCTGAGCCGGTGCCGTAGCGCCCCGGCGGGGTGATGGGGTGACTCCGCGCGCCGCTGCAGCGGCGCCGCACGGCGGGCAGCCCTGCCGGCGGTTGGGCGGCCGTCACTGTGTGCCGGCCTCGCCCGATCTGGGGAGCGCCCCTGCGGCTGTGGCGGACGACTGTGCGTGCGGCTCGGGCAGAGCAGGGTTCAGAGTGCTCTGCCCTGCTGCCCGTCGTCCCGATCGCGGTGTGCCGGGCGGCAAGGCGCCGTTGGCGCCGGGGCCGTGCGGAGCGGTCGTCCGGAACTCAGCGTGCCGCCGCCGCGCGGCGCAGTACCTCGGAGGCGCCACCGGTGCGCGGTATGGGCGGCGGTGCCTCCGACGTTGCGAACGGCTCCGGTGCCGAGGCCGAGTGTGGGCGCCGTCCACCGCGGCCCTCGCCCAGGACCTGCCAGCCGTCACGGGTCAGCGTGATGTACGCCCCGCAGCGCAGCCCGTGCAGGGTACACGCGTCACGCAGCCCCCACATCCACGCGCCGTCCTCAACCGTCCAACGTGCGTCGCCCTCACGGCAGTACAGCAGCACCGCGGTGCGTACCGGTGTCCGGCGGCGCAGATCGTGCGGGATGACCCGACGCAGTTGCGCCAGCAGCGCGTTGCGGAACATCCAGCCGTCTGCCGGAGCTGAACGGCGCACGAACGAGGCGCTCGCCCGCAGCCGCTCGTCCGGGTCGAGCACGGCGACGACAGCGGTCGCCGGCTGCGGGTGGTGCCGGGCGTGCAGTCCGCTGACGATCTCGCGGGGATTGCGCAGGAGTGGGATCCCGGCGGCGGCCCATTCCGCCGGTTCGAGCAGGCGGTTGGCGGCAGCGACGGACGACGACGCCGCTGCCGAGGCCGGAGCGAATCCGAAGGTCACGGTCCTCCCTTCGGCTACGCGCCCACACTGCGGGCGGGGTCGGATTCTGGGAGCGCGCACCGCGGCAAAGCCCTACCGGAGCAGCGGGGCGAGCCGTGCGGGAGCGGACCTCAATTCTTCCTGTCGAACTTGAATGCGGCAACGAGCAATTGAGGCAGCCGACCGTTATCAGATGATGCGCGGCTAATATCCCCACGGCGTGTGTCGCCGGACCACCCATGGGGCGTTCGAGCACGAGACGTTCGTACGTCACGGGGGTGGGCGGCGTCCAGACCTGTGCGCCGGGACAACCACCCCGAACCCGGGCACGCCCTCAGCCCTGCACGGCCAGCACCAGCGGCAACACCCCCTGTGCTCCGGAGCGTCGGAGCATGCGGGCCGCGACCGCGAGGGTCCAGCCGGTCTCCGTGTAATCGTCCACCAGGAGAACCGGGCCCTGGGCCCCGGCGAGAGCGGACGCGAGGGCGGGCGGCACGGCCAACGCTCCATCGAGCGCCTTCAGCCGCTGGGCGCTGTTGCTCCGGGAGCTCGGGTAGGCGTCGCCGGTGTACTCCACGGTGCCCAGCAGCGGCAGTCGGCCGATCTCCGCGATGTGCGTCGCCAGGGAGCTGATCAGCTGCGGTCGCGTACGCGAGGCGACGGTGACGACGCCGGCCGGCCTTGATCGGCCCTCCGGTGCGCCCGGGGCCCAGCCGCCTGGGCCCTTGGCCCAGTCGGCCAGTACGTCCACCACCGCCTTGGCCACGTCGTCGGGCACGGGCAGGTCGGGGGCCTGGGGCGCGAGCATGGGCCGCAGTCGGTTGCCCCACCCGATGTCCGAAAGGCGTCCCAGCGCGCGTCCCGGCGCGGCCTGTTCGCCGGCAGGGATGCGTCCCTTGAGCTCCACTCCGATCGCCGGCAGCCCGGTGGGCCACATCCGCCGGGGCTCCACTTCGACACCTGCCCGGCCCAGGTCCACGCGCGCGGCGTCGAGCGCCTCCTCGGAGGTGTCGGCGGTGAAGCGAGGACCGGCGCAGTTGTCGCAGCGGCCACACGGCTTGGCCCCCTCGTCGTCCAGCTGGCGCTGCAGGAACTCCATGCGACACTCCGCTGTCGACGTGTACGCGCGCATGGCCTGCTGCTCGGCCTCGCGCTGACGCGCCACCCAGGCGTACCGCTCGGTGTCGTAGGCCCACGGTTGCCCGGTCGCGATCCAGCCGCCCTTGACCCGCTTGACCGCCCCGTCCACATCGAGAACCTTGAGCATGGTCTCGAGACGGGAGCGGCGCAGCTCCACCAAGGGCTCCAGGGCCGGCAGCGACAGGGGCTTCTCCGCGTTCGCGAGGAGGTCGAGCGTACGGCGCACCAGGTCTTCCGGGGGGAAGGCGAGCGACGCGAAGTACTTCCAGATCGCTTCGTCCTCCTTGCCCGGGAGCAGGAGCACCTCGGCATGCTCCACGCCGCGTCCCGCGCGGCCCACCTGCTGGTAGTAGGCAATGGGGGAGGAAGGGGAGCCCAGGTGGACAACGAAGCCCAGGTCGGGCTTGTCGAAGCCCATACCGAGCGCCGAGGTGGCGACCAGCGCCTTCACCTTGTTGCCGAGGAGATCCTCCTCGGCCTGCTGACGGTCGGCGTTCTCCGTCTTGCCTGTGTACGACGAAACCGTGTGGCCGCGCTGCCGTAGGAAGGCGGTGACCTCTTCGGCGGCCGCGACGGTGAGGGTGTAGATGATTCCGGACCCGGGCAGCTCGTCGAGGTGCTCGGCGAGCCAGGCCATCCGGTGCGCGGAGTCCGGCAGGCGCAGCACGCTCAGGCTCAGGCTGTCCCGGTCCAGCGGGCCCCTCAGGACGAGGGCGTCCGAGCTGCCGCCGGTGCCTAGCTGTTCAGCCACGTCGGCGGTCACGCGCGCATTGGCCGTGGCGGTGGTCGCGAGCACCGGTACACCGGGCGGGAGATCGGCGAGCATGGTGCGCAGCCTGCGGTAGTCCGGGCGGAAGTCGTGACCCCAGTCGGAGACGCAGTGGGCCTCGTCCACCACCAGGAGCCCGGTGGCGGCCGCGAGCCGAGGGAGCACCTGGTCACGGAAGTCCGGGTTGTTGAGCCGCTCGGGGCTCACCAGCAGGACGTCCACCTCGCCCGCGGAGATCTCGTCCTGAACGGCATCCCACTCCTCGGTGTTGGAGGAGTTGATCGTCCGGGCGTGGATGCCGGCCCGAGCCGCCGCCTCGACCTGGTTCCGCATGAGCGCGAGCAGTGGGGACACGATCACGGTGGGGCCGCTACCTCGCGCCCGCAGCAGCGAGGTCGCCACGAAGTACACCGCGGACTTGCCCCAGCCCGTCCGCTGGACGACAAGGGCACGGCGTCTGTCGGCGACCAGCGCCTCGATCGCCAGCCACTGGTCCTCGCGCAGCCGGGCCTCTCCCGAGACGTCCCCGACGAGACGGGTGAGGACGGCGTCGGCGGCCGCCCGGAGTTCCGCGTTGCTCGTGTGCTCCATGCGTTCCATACAACAGGACGGCACTGACATCCGGAGCAGCGCACCGAGACCTGTGGACGCAAAGGCTGTGGATGACGCGTCCCTGATCAGACTTATCCACAGGCTCAAGCGGAGGTTCGAGTTCCGCGAGATCGTCTTCGCATGACGAACCACAGCGAAACGACCGGATCCTCTGAGAACGGTGACATCACCGGGCCCGAGACGCGGAGCGGGCACAAGAACGACAAGCAGGAGAAGAAGGGGAACGACCCGTCCGGGCTGCACACCACCAGCCCGCCGTACGCCGGTCACGAAGGCGAGCACCAGGTCACCCTGCGCACGCCGGCCGAGCTGGCCGACGCCCTGCCGTACCTGCTCGGATACCGCCCCGAGGACAGCATCGTCCTGGTCGCGCTCCACGACAGCAACGGCCGCGGGCGGTTCGGCGGCCGGGCCCGGCTCGGTATCCCCGCGAACGCGGACGACTGGCCGTCAGCAGCCCGGCAGTTGTCCCACGGTCTCGTGACGGGCAGCGAGCGCCGAGGGGCTCGGCCCGAGTCGATGGTCGCCTTCCTGTGCCAGGAACCGGAGAAGGGACAGACCGGCCGACAGGTGATGGAGCGGCTTCGGCCCCTGGCCCAGAGGCTGCGCGTCGAGTGCGGTTCCCTGGACGTGGTGGTCGTCGAGGCACTGTGCATCTCGGAGGGCCGCTACTGGTCGTACTGCTGTGACAACGAGGCATGTTGCTCCTCCGAGGGAGCGCCCATGGGCCTCCCCGGCACCTCCGTGCTGGCCGCAGCCGCCACCTACGCCGGCATCCAGGTGCGCGGCACACTGCGGGAGCTCAGGGCCCGGTTGCTGCCCTGGGAGAACGCCGTGGCCCTCGAGCAGGAGGCCGCCCTGGACACCGCCAGCATGGCGCTGGTGCCCAAGATTCTTGACGACGCGGGCCGCGCGGCCGTGGCCGACGAGACGCTGGAACTGGCCGGCAGGATCCTGGACCGCTTCGCCGAGGCCAAGCCGGTTTCCGGCATGCTCCTGGCGGATCTTCGCGACGACGAACTGCTCGGCCACGACGAGGCCGCCCGGCTGATCCTCGGCCTCCAGGACCGCGCGACCCGCGACCGCGCGGCCGCGTGGATGGAGGGCGACGAAGCCCCACGCGCCCTTCGGCTCTGGCGCACCCTGGCCCGCCGCTGCGTCGGGCCCTACGGTGAACACGCCGCTGCGCCGCTCACTCTCGCCGGCTGGGTCGCCTGGTCCGCCGGCGACGAACTGGAGGCCCGCGAAGCCCTTGCCATGGCCTTGGGCGCCGATCCCGACTACCTCTTCGCCCGCCTCCTGCACCAGGCCTGCAACGAAGGCCTCGACCCGGAGTCGATCCGCCGTTGCCTGCGGGCGGAGCGGGAAGACCGTGGGGGTGGGGCCGCCGACCCGGAGACGCGCGCGGACAGGACCGAGTCCGCCGGACCTGACACCACCGCGGCGACCGAGATCGAGCCCCACGGCAACCCCGCACAAGCAGCGGCGCCCCGGCCCGGACCATGCGGCGACTCCTCACCGACAGCGGTGCCGCCCGAGTCCGAGCCGGACGCAAAGCCCTCTGGCTCGGTGGCGCCGTCCCGCCGTCGCCGCCGCGCTCGTCCGGCCGCCACCACCGGCGCGGCATCCGGTGGTGCCCGCGCGGACGACCGTGACGGCGGAGCCCGCACCCCCGGCCGACGCACACCGCCGGGCACCACACGCCCGGCTGGCACCACACGTTCGGCCGCCACACGTCCTACGAGCGCTTCCGATTCCGGTGCCGGCCCAGGCCGGGCGACAGCGGCTGGCACCGCCCGGCCCGGCGGTGTGCGAACAGGCAGCGCGCGTGCGCCGAGGAAGTCGGCCACGCCCAGCCGGGACAGGGGCGAGGAAGGCGCGCAGTCCGGCCAGGGCTTGAGCGGTGAGGAGTGAACCACCTGCGGGCGGCGCCTAGGCGGAGGGGGCAGACCGGGCGTGACCCGGACGACGCTCGCAGCGTTCACCTGAGTGGCGGAACGGCCGGAGGGGCCGTGAGGCCGCACTGCCCCTGCTCCGTCGGAGCCCTCCGGCACCCGCGCCGAACCCGATCACGGCGCACCGAGCGCAGAGGAAGCCGTCCCATGCACCAGCCGACTCCGCCCGCCGCCGACGACCACCGCCCCCAGGGTGGCACCCCACTGCCCCTCGGGTCGGGCCTCAGGCCCCCCGGGGCCCGGGGGCCGGGTGTGTGGGACCAGGTTGTCCCTCCCCGACCGGCCGCACATGTCGACGGTTACGGGCCGAAGTTCCCCGGCAGCACGTCCCACCCCTTCGCACCCTTCGGCGCCGACTCGCGTCCGCCCTCGTCGTCGGGCCCGGCCCGCTCCTCTCCACGCTGGGCGGCCCAGAGCCGTCACCCTGGCACGGGTCCGGGATGCGGCCCAGCCTCGTCGCCTATCGCTCAAGGGCGGACGCCGTCACCCCTGGGACACTCCTCCACACCCCCGCCCCGGGGTGCCACCACCCCCGGGCTGCGCCGGTCCGCCGATCTGCCCCCTGCCCACACGGCGATGATCTGTGTCGCCCTTCCCGGCCTGGCCATCTCGACCGAGGGAGGGCAGCTGACCGGCCGGGGACTGGAGGGCTTCTACCGTGCCGGCCGCCGCGTGCTCTCCCGGTGCGAGATCCGCGTCGCCGGACGAGAACCGCTCGCGGTACAGGCCCGCATGGCCTCGGCCGACCGCGCCCGGTTCGTGGGCACACTCCGTACCTCACCGCAGACAGGCCCGGATCCTGACGTGATCGTGGAACGCAACCGCTTCGCCGACGGCACGGAGCGGGTCACCCTGCACAGCGCGGCTCCACGCACCCTGCGGCTCCCGGTCGAGATCGTCCTGGGCACCGACCTGGCCGACCTCGGCGCGATCGCCTCCGGCTGTGCGGGCCCCCTACTCCCCGCAAGTGTCCACGGCTCCGGCCTGCGCTGGTCCTGCGCCACCGGCAACGCCTCCGTGACGGCCGAACCGCCTCCCTCGGACGCCCTGGCCTCGGCCGGGCTGCTGCGGTGGGAGCTCGATCTGCCACCAGGGGGCAGCAGAACCGTCGAACTGCGGGTGCGGCCGGACGGCGCGGGGCCCCTCCGAGCCGTGGGACGAGCGGCGACCAGCCCACTGGCCGCCGCGTGTGCGGAGGGCGACGACCCGAGAGTTCCCACCCTCCTGCGGACGAGCGTCGAGGACCTCCAGGCCCTCCTCCTGCGTGACTCAGCGCACCCCGCAGACACCTACCTCGCGGCAGGGGCGCCCTGGCGCTGCGGCCTGGCCCCCGCCGACGCGCTGGCCGCCGCACGGATGGTGCTGCCGCTGGGCACCGGCCTTGCCGCGGGAACCCTGCGGATCCTCGCGCGGACCCAACTCACCGGGCCCGGACCGCAGTCCGGAATGATCCCCGGCCCCAGACGGGACGCGGGGCCGCACCTTCCGCCGCAGTGCACCGGCACAGAGGCCACGCTGCTCTTCCCCGCCCTGTTGGCAGAAGCCCGCCGCTGGGGCCTCCCCGCCCAGGAGACAGAAGCGCTGCTGCCCGCCGCCGAGCGCTGCCTGACCTGGCTACGAGACACCGTGGGCGACGGCACCTACCTGCGCGACCCGAACCCGGGCGGGCCCGTCCGCTGCGAGACACAGGCCCACGCCCACCGTGCCGCGCTGCTCGGAGCCGACCTGCTCGACGCCTGCGGCCGGACGGGGGCGGCGGCGCTCCGGGAGTGGGCGCAGGCCCTGCGGACCGCCTTCCGGGAGCACTTCTGGGTCGAGGATCGGGGAGGCGGCCGGCCCGCGGCGGCACGTGCGCCGGACGGCAGTCCGGTGCCGCACCTGGGCGCCGCTGCCGTGCACCTCCTCGACACGGGCCTGCTGGGCGGAGGCGAGTTGGCGCCCGGCCTGCTCGACAAGGCCAGGACCGAGCACCTCGCCCGGCTGCTCGGCAGCCCCGTCATGGACTCGGGCTGGGGCCTGCGCGGACTGGGCTCGAAGGAAGCGGGATTCAATCCGTTCGGCCACCGCGCAGGAGCCGTACGGACCCAGGAGACGGCCCTCGCCGCCGCGGGACTCGCCGCTGCGGGCTATGAGAAGGAGGCCGGCTCACTGGTGCGCGGCGTACTCGCCGCCGCCGAGACCTTTGCCTACCGGCTGCCCGAGATGTACGCGGGGGAGCAGCGCACGGAAGGAAGCGCTCCACTTCCGCACCCGGCAGCCTGCCGTCCTGCGGCCACAGCGGCGGCAGCCGGAGTCATGCTGCTGACCACGCTCGCCGGCATCCGTCCCGATGCCCCGGCAGGCACGGTCACCCTGCGCCCCGTGCGCAGCGCACCCCTCGGGGAGATCGGTTTCACGGGACTGCGCGTGGCGGGTGCCCGGTTCTCCGTGCGGGTCGGCCGACTGGGCCTGGCCATGGTCGAGGAGGCGGCCGACGGACTGCAGCTGGGGGTGTGACGTGCAGCGACGTGCCCCTGAATGACCAGGTGCGGGCAGCTGAGTCCATAAACGGACCGAAGTGGATCACTCGGGGGACGGACCGGCGAAGGAGGTGTTTATCGTCAGGCAGACGACTATGATCGCCGTATGCCCTACGACCCGTCAGCGTTTCCGCCCTTCGCCGTCACCGTGGACCTGGTCGTGCTGACCGTGCGCCGCCATGCCCTGTGTGCGCTGGCGGTGCGCAGGGGCGAGCCGCCGTTCCAGGGGCGCTGGGCGCTGCCCGGCGGCTTCGTACGGGCCGACGAAGACCTGGCGCAGGCCGCGGCGCGCGAGCTGGCCGAGGAGACGGGACTGCGCGTCCACGACCCGTCCGTCCCGGCTCAGGACAACGGCGCACACCTGGAGCAGCTCGCCACCTATGGAGACCCCAAGCGGGACCCCAGGATGCGGGTCGTCAGCGTGGCCCACCTCGCCCTCGCCCCCGATCTGCCCCCGCCCAGGGCGGGCGGAGACGCCAGCAACGCGCGCTGGGCCCCGGTCGAGGAGCTGTTGCAGCAGGGCGGTTACGGGCGTGAGGCCGAGCCGCTCGCGCCGCTCGCCTTCGACCACGCGCAGATCTTGGCGGACGGAGTGGAGCGCGCCCGTTCCAAGATCGAGTACTCGTCACTGGCCACCGCCTTCTGCCCGCCCGAGTTCACGGTCGGGGAACTGCGCCGTGTCTACGAGGCGGTGTGGGGCGTGGCGCTCGACCCGCGCAATTTCCACCGCAAGGTCACGGGCACGCCCGGCTTCCTGGTTCCCACCGGTGGGACCACGACCCGCCAGGGGGGACGACCGGCCCAGCTCTTCCGCGCCGGTGGCGCGACGCTGCTCAATCCCCCGATGCTGCGTCCCGAGGTGTGAGTGGTCGGCCGAGTGCGGGTGGCGCCCCTGGCAGGAACCGACCCGGCCGCAGCCCGGTCACGGTGCTGGGCCTTCCCGAGACAGACCTCGGTAAGGCCCCGGGGTGCCCGGAAAACCGGACATAGCGCGCTATCTTGCTGTGAGTGATCCAGGCCTTCGGACTGACCAGCAACCCCCGCAAAGAGCTTCCGCCCGCAGCCGACGACGTCTCGTTCGAGGCGCGGGCGGGCCGCATCACCGCGCTGCTCGGAGCACCGGGCGCCGGCAAGACGACGGTTCTCAGACTGATGCTCGAACTCCAACAGGGTCGCGGCATCACCCACTTCCGGGGTCGGCCGCTGCACCGCATCGCCCATCCCTCGCACGAGGTCGGCGTGTTGCTGGGTGACGTGCCCGGGCATCCCGCCCGCACGGTCCGAGGTCATCTGCGCATGCTGTGCGCGGCTGCGGGGGTTCCCGTTCGGCGTGCCGACGAAGTGCTCGAGGCAGTCGGGCTCGTGAGTCTGCGCGAGGAGCGCCTCGGGACCCTCTCCCGCGGCATGGACCGGCGCCTCGGTCTGGCCTGCGTCCTCCTGGCCGACCCGCACACCCTTGTCCTCGACGACCCGACCGACGGGCTCTCCACCCGCGAGAGCGCCTGGCTGCACGGCATGTTGCGCGCCCATGCCGCCCAGGGCGGCACGGTCCTGTTCACCACGGCCGATCCGAAGGGAGCCGCGCGCACCGCCGACCGCGTCGTCACTCTGGAACAGGGCAGGCTCGTGGCCGACCAGGAGGCCGCGGAGTTCGCGCGTACGCGGCTTCGTCCCCGTGTCGCTGTGCGGAGTCCGCACGCGGCCCGTCTGGCCGTTCTCCTGGCGAAGCAGGCCCGCGCCTCGCAGCGCTCCGTCGAAGTCGTCCGAGAGGGCGGCAACCGCCTTTCGGTGTACGGCGGTACCTGCGCGGACATCGGCGAGATCGCGTTTCGTCACGGCATCGTCGTTCACCAACTCGCCGACGAGGTCGGAGACATGGGGCCCGGTGCGGGTCTCGCTCAGGCAAGCGGGCCGCGCGACCCCATCCGGGCCGAGCCGGTGCGCGTCACGGACAAACAAGGGACGGCCCTTACGCCCGGGTCCGAAGAGTCGCCCTCCTCTGCCGACCCGTCGAGGCCCTGTGCGACAGACCCGCCGACCCTCACGACCGAGCCGCACCACGTGCTCGAGCCGGTATCCCTCTCGGACACGATGGAGCCGGTCACCAGCGAGCCGTCCCTGTCCTTCGGGCAACCGCCGCTACCCGACGTCGAGCCGCACGAGCTCTTGGATCTCCCCCCGGCCGGCCGATCAGACGACGGCTCTCTGACCGCCACCGCGAAGGCGCCGTCCCGGCCACCGGCGCTGCACCCGACCGGCGTCCTGACCGCTCGCCCACTCGACGCGCTGCCTCCTCTGCCGCCCCCCATCTCCGTCCGCCCCGCCCCCAGCCCGCTCCGCCCACTCCGTTACGAGATCCGCCGTGCCACCGGGATCGGAACCGGGTTCCTGACCGGGGCCGTCGTACTCGCCGTGTCCGCGGTGACCGCCGTGGTGCTCGCACGCATCGGGCACACCCCGCAGCCGCGCCTGCTGGCCGCGTGGCCGCAGGAACTCCCCCTGCCGCCCGCGGCGCTCGGCGCGGGACTGCTCGGCGCGCTGGCCTTCGGCGACGAGTTCCGCCACCCCGCCCTGTCCGCGGACCGCGGCACCGTGCCCCGCCGACTGGGGCTCCTGGCCGCCAAACTGCTCGTCTCCTCGACCGCCGCGCTGGTGCTGGCCGTCCTCACCGTCGGATGCGACGCCGAAGTGCTCTATCTCGTCTACGGACGTGAGCTCGCACAGGTTCCCGCCGACTGGGTTCCGCTGGTGACGAGTTGGATCGGGCTCGTGGTCGGCTGTGCCTGGGCCGGCGTACTTGCCGCAGGTGTCTTCCGGTCCACGACGGCCGGGCTCGCCGCCGTGGCCGCCGTCCCCCTCCTCGTCGTACCCGTCGTGCACAGGCTCGTGAACGGCCCGTCTGTGCGAACCGCGGCCGGACTCCACGTGCGACTGCGAGAGACGCTCCTGCCGCGGTGGCCCTTCGGGGGAGAGCGCTACCTGGAGGCCGTGCTCGACGTGATGTCCCAACCCGTGGGCGGCGCACTGACGTTGTCGCTGACCGCGCTGCTCTGCGCGTACCTGCTCACCACCTTGCGCAGCAGATTCCGGTGACGACTGTCCGTAACCCTTAGTCCGGCCATGCGCACAACTCCCCGCAGAGCGCCCATTTCTTTCCGATAAGGCGTCAATTGCGACGGGGTGAGCGATCACCCTTTCGTGTGCTTTTCACCAAAGACCTCAAGGGAGTTGGACGAGGCGCCGACAAATGATGCGTGAGTACCCTTGCGCACACCATGATGACCGCCGCCCGCTCCGCTGACTCCGGCCTCGCGAGCCCGGGCGAACTCGACCGCTACCCGTACGCCGAGGCGCCCGCCGTCGACCGCGTCGGGCTCCCTGCCTGGGACGGCGGAGACCCCGAGCTGGGCCGCGTGGGCCGCCGCGCCGCAGGCAGCCGCGGACGCGGACTGCACGGCCAGCTCGTTCAACAGCTGGGTCAGATGATCGTCTCCGGCGACCTGGGGGCCGACCGGCCACTCGTGCCCGAGGAGATCGGTCAGCGGTTCGAGGTCTCCCGCACCGTCGTGCGCGAGTCGCTCCGCGTCCTGGAGGCCAAGGGTCTGGTGAGCGCCCGCCCGAACGTCGGCACGCGCGTGCGCCCCGTCAGCGACTGGAACCTCCTCGATCCGGACATCATCGAGTGGCGGGCCTTCGGGCCGCAGCGCGACGACCAGCGCCGCGAGCTGAGCGAACTGCGGTGGACGATCGAGCCGCTCGCCGCCCGCCTCGCCGCCGGGCACGGTCGTGAGGACGTCCAGCAGCGCCTTGCGGACATGGTCGAGATCATGGGGCACGCGATGGCCCAGGGCGATGCGCTCACGTTCTCCCGCGCCGACTCCGAGTTCCACTCGCTGCTCATCCAGGTCGCGGGCAACCGCATGCTGGAGCACCTGTCCGGCATCGTGTCCGCGGCCCTGCAGGTCTCAGGCGGCCCGGTCACGGGCTGTGACCGGCCGAACGAGACCTCCCTGGCACACCACGGCCGCATCTGCGACGCCCTCGCCGCCGGTGACGGAGCGGCGGCCGAGGCGGCCATGCGTCAACTCCTCACGGTCCACCCCGAGGTGGAACGGGTGGTGCCCGCCCCGCGCGAGCACTGACCGCGTTCCGCGGGCGGCGCGGCCGGGTGTGCCACCCCCCTCCTGTGGCAGTGCCTGATCGGTGATCCGCCTCCCGTCGGACCCCGTGGGATCCTTGTGATCCTGCGGGGTCCGACGGCGCGAAGGGGCCGATACCCGGTGGCGCGGTCGGGCGCATGCCGGGTGGCGCGGTCGGGTGGATACCGCATGTGACCTGTTATGTCCACGTTCGACCGTTTTTGTCCGCTTACGGGGTGTGACTCGGGCCACGCAGATTCGGCGTAACGCTCGCGGGGAGAACGCGATGACCTAAGAGGTGACAGCCGCGGAGGGAATACGGACGCCGTTCACGGCGCTGTGCATCTTCCCGGCCCCCGCCCGCGCCGTCGGCCCATTCCCAAGCCGGCGGTCGGCTCCTGTCCACACCGGACGGGGCCGGAAGCCGTTTTCCAACGTTCCGAGAGGTTGTTCGTGTCGGCCAGCACATCCCGTACGCTCCCGCCGGAGATCGCCGAGTCCGTCTCTGTCATGGCGCTCATTGAGCGGGGAAAGGCTGAGGGGCAGATCGCCGGCGATGACGTGCGTCGGGCCTTCGAAGCTGACCAGATTCCGGCCACTCAGTGGAAGAACGTACTGCGCAGCCTCAACCAGATCCTCGAGGAAGAGGGTGTGACGCTGATGGTCAGTGCCGCAGAGCCCAAGCGCACCCGAAAGAGCGTCGCAGCGAAGAGTCCCGCCAAGCGCACCGCCACCAAGACGGTCGCGGCCAAGGCGGTGACCACCCGGAAGGCCACCGCCACCGCCACGCCGGCGGCGCCCGCCGCCGAACCCGCCGTCGAGGAGGAGGCGCCCGCCAAGAAGGCGGCTGCCAAGAAGACGACCGCCAAGAAGGCGGCCGCGAAGAAGACCGTCGCCAAGAAGACCGCGGCCAAGAAGACCAGCGCCAAGAAGGACGACGCCGAGATCCTCGAGGAGGAGGTGCTCGAGGAGGCAGCTCCCGGCAAGGCCGGCGAGGAGCCCGAGGCCACCCCCGAGAACGCGGGCTTCGTGCTCTCCGACGAGGACGAGGACGACGCGCCCGCCCAGCAGGTCGCCGCCGCCGGCGCCACGGCCGACCCGGTCAAGGACTACCTCAAGCAGATCGGTAAGGTCCCTCTGCTCAACGCGGAGCAGGAGGTCGAGCTCGCCAAGCGCATCGAGGCCGGTCTGTTCGCCGAGGACAAGCTGGCGAACGCCGACAAGCTGGCCCCGAAGCTCAAGCGCGAGCTGGAGATCATCGCCGAGGACGGCCGCCGCGCCAAGAACCACCTCCTGGAGGCCAACCTCCGTCTGGTGGTCTCCCTGGCCAAGCGCTACACCGGCCGCGGCATGCTGTTCCTGGACCTCATCCAGGAGGGCAACCTCGGTCTGATCCGAGCCGTCGAGAAGTTCGACTACACCAAGGGCTACAAGTTCTCCACGTACGCCACCTGGTGGATCCGTCAGGCGATCACTCGCGCCATGGCCGACCAGGCCCGCACCATCCGTATTCCGGTGCACATGGTCGAGGTCATCAACAAGCTCGCGCGTGTGCAGCGCCAGATGCTCCAGGACCTGGGCCGCGAGCCCACCCCGGAGGAGCTGGCCAAGGAACTCGACATGACCCCCGAGAAGGTCATCGAGGTCCAGAAGTACGGTCGCGAGCCGATCTCGCTGCACACCCCGCTCGGCGAGGACGGCGACAGCGAGTTCGGTGACCTCATCGAGGACTCCGAGGCGGTCGTCCCGGCCGACGCGGTCAGCTTCACGCTCCTGCAGGAGCAGCTGCACTCCGTCCTGGACACCCTGTCGGAGCGCGAGGCGGGCGTCGTCTCGATGCGCTTCGGCCTCACCGACGGTCAGCCGAAGACCCTCGACGAGATCGGCAAGGTCTACGGCGTCACGCGTGAGCGGATCCGCCAGATCGAGTCCAAGACCATGTCGAAGCTGCGCCACCCGTCCCGTTCCCAGGTGCTGCGCGACTACCTCGACTGAGCGAGGTCGTACGGCACGGAAGGCCCGGTTCCCCGAGGGGGTCCGGGCCTTTGCCGTGCTGCCTCGCCGCGGGTGCGGGGTGACGCGGGGTGGATCACTCTGGGTGTCTCATTGACACCACGGAGTGAGGAGCGAAATGCGTCGTCGTCTGGCACGAGCTCTGTTCCCGCCGCTGGCCCTTGCAGCCGCGGTACCTGCCCTGGCAATGGGCTCCAGCGCCCCTGTGGCCGCCGACAGCGTGGTCATAGGTGGAATTCCCATCGAGATATCCCAGAGCCCGTGGACGGTGGCCCTGTCCAGTCGTGACCGGTTCGGGGGTACGCGGGCGGGTCAGTTCTGCGGCGGCGTGGCGGTCGGCCGCACCACCGTCCTCACCGCGGCCCACTGCCTCGACGAGAACGTTCTGGGGGTGCCGCTGGAGCGCGTACGGGACCTCAAGGTCATAGCCGGACGCACAGACCTGCTCGAGGGCCGCGACGGCCAGGAGATCGCCGTGCGCCGCACATGGGTGAACCCGGCCTACGACGGGGACAGCAACGACGGGGACTTCGCCGTGCTCACGCTCACCGAACCCCTTCAGGGTGACTCGGCCATCGCCATGGCGGCCGACGGTGACCCCGCGTACACGGCAGGCGGGACCGCGACGGTCTACGGATGGGGCGACACCTCAGGTGCCGGTGACTACCCGGACAGCCTGCGGGCCGCACGTGTGCGCGTGCTCCCCGACGCACTGTGCGAGGAGGCATATCCGGGCGGTTCCGAAGGCACCTACGACGCCAAGAGCATGCTGTGCGCCGGGGAGACGGCGGGAGGCCGGGACGCCTGCCAGGGCGACAGCGGAGGGCCGCTGGTGGCCCAAGGGCGATTGATCGGACTCGTGTCCTGGGGGATCGGCTGTGGTCGGGCCGGCAACCCCGGGGTGTACATGCGTGTGTCCGACATCATGCGGACGCTCGGCTGGACGCGGCCGGCCTCCGCAGGCCTCTGAGGCCTGGCGCCTGAAGCGCCCGGCGGAGCCTGTGCCGCGTCGGCGGACGAGGACGGGCGGTTGCCTCTGGTGACCAGAGGCAACCGCCCGTTCACCGGCCTGTGCCGGGCTGGCTCGTCGTCGGACGCGAGGTGTCAGCGCTCTTCTTCGGAGGCGTTCGCGGGAACGGACGTAAGCCGCTCCGTCTCGTCCTGTATCTCAGCGGCGATCTTCTTGAGTTCCGGCTCGAACTTGCGCCCGTGGTGGGCACAGAAGAGCAGTTCTCCGCCGCTGAGCAGGACGACGCGCAGGTACGCCTGGGCGCCGCAGCGGTCGCAGCGATCAGCGGCCGTCAACTGGCTCGCAGGGGTCAGAACAGTAGTCACGTCGCCTCTTCTCTAGCTCGACGAGCTGTCGTACCAGGGTCAACATCCAACCAGCCCCAAAACGTTCCCGCTCGTGGCTTTTCCTCGAAAGAATCTTGCGAGGCGGCTGTCTGCTGCCGGTTGGCGGCGAATGTGCCGTATTGCGTGTCTATGTGTCTTACGGGGCTTCGCGTTGTATCGGTGGTCGGTCCTCCCGGCTGGGTTGCCGGTTGTTCATGAGGACGTGCCCGGAGCCTAAATGGTTCATGCCTGGAAGGGAACGTGATGTGTACTTCACTCCATCGAGGGATCGAACACTCATGCGAGTGTGGACTAGTGTGAGTTTTCGACGAGGGTGGCGTTACAACGGCTCTACCAGGCCTCGGTACCCTCTCACCGGTGACTGAAGCCGCGCCCTTACCCACGAGGGCCCCATCCGAAATTCAGCGAGGAGCGAACCGCGTGACCGCCGAGACGTCCGTGCCGTCCACAGCTCTGCTGGCAGGAGCAGACCGGGACGGATCCAACTACACCGCGCGGCACCTGCTCGTCCTCGAGGGGCTCGAGGCCGTGCGCAAGCGCCCCGGTATGTACATCGGGTCGACCGACAGCCGTGGCCTGATGCACTGCGTCTGGGAGATCATCGACAACTCCGTCGACGAGGCCCTGGGCGGGTACTGCGATCACATCGAGGTGATCCTCCAGGACGACGGCTCGGTCGAGGTCCGGGACAACGGCCGGGGCATCCCGATCGACGTCGAGCCCAAGACCGGCCTCTCCGGTGTCGAGGTCGTCATGACCAAGCTGCACGCCGGCGGCAAGTTCGGCGGCGGCTCCTACGCCGCCTCCGGCGGTCTGCACGGCGTCGGTGCGTCCGTCGTGAACGCCCTGTCCGCCCGGCTGGACGTAGAGGTGGACCGCGGTGGGCACACCCACGCGATCAGCTTCCGGCGCGGGGTGCCCGGAGCCTTCGCCGGGAACGGCGCCGACGCCAGGTTCGAGGCCAAGGGCGGCCTGCGCAAGGCCAAGAAGATCCCGAAGACCCGCACCGGCACGCGCGTGCGGTACTGGGCCGACCGCCAGATCTTCCTCAGGGACGCCAAGCTCAACCTGGAGACGCTGCACCAGCGCGCCCGTCAGACCGCGTTCCTGGTGCCCGGCCTGACCATCGTCGTGCGCGACGAGTACGGGCTCGGCGAGGGCGGCAGCAAGGGCGAGGAGTCCTTCCGTTTCGACGGCGGCATCAGCGAGTTCTGCGAGTACTTGGCGAATGACAAGCCGGTCTGCGACGTGCTCCGTTTCTCGGGGCAGGGCACCTTCAAGGAGACCGTGCCCGTCCTGGACGACCACGGCCAGATGACGCCCACCGAGGTCACCCGTGAGCTCGGCGTCGACATCGCACTGCGGTGGGGGACGGGTTACGACACGACGCTTCGGTCGTTCGTCAACATCATCGCCACGCCCAAGGGCGGCACCCACGTCGCCGGCTTCGAGCAGGCCGTCGCCAAGACGATGAACGAGGTGCTGCGCGCCAAGAAGCTCCTTCGCGTCGCCGAGGACGACATCGTCAAGGACGACGCCCTGGAGGGTCTGACCGCGGTCGTCACCGTGCGCCTCGCCGAGCCGCAGTTCGAGGGCCAGACCAAGGAGGTCCTCGGGACCTCGGCGGCCCGCCGCATCGTGAACAACGTGGTCACGAAGGAACTCAAGGCGTTCCTGACGTCCACGAAACGGGACGCCGCGCAGCAGGCCCGTGTCGTGATGGAGAAGGCCGTCGCCGCGGCCCGTACGCGCATCGCCGCCCGGCAGCACAAGGACGCGCAGCGCCGCAAGACGGCTCTGGAGTCCTCCTCGCTGCCGGCCAAACTGGCCGACTGCCGCAGCGACGACGTCGACCGCAGCGAGCTGTTCATCGTCGAGGGCGACTCTGCGCTCGGCACGGCGAAGCTCGCCCGGAACTCCGAGTTCCAGGCACTGCTTCCGATCCGCGGCAAGATCCTCAACGTCCAGAAGTCGTCCGTGACGGACATGCTGAAGAACGCCGAGTGCGGTGCGATCATTCAGGTCATAGGAGCCGGCTCGGGCCGGACGTTCGACATCGACACCGCGCGCTACGGCAAGATCATCATGATGACCGACGCCGACGTCGACGGCTCGCACATCCGCACCCTGCTGCTGACGCTGTTCCACCGCTATATGCGGCCCATGGTCGAGGCCGGCCGGGTCTTCGCGGCGGTGCCGCCGCTGCACCGCATCGAGATCGTCCAGCCGAGGAAGGGTCAGGACAAGTACGTCTACACGTACTCGGACCGCGAACTGCGGGACAAGCTGATGGAGTTCCAGAGCAAGGGAATCCGCTACAAGGACTCGATCCAGCGCTACAAGGGCCTCGGTGAGATGGACGCCGACCAGCTGGCCGAGACGACGATGGACCCGCGCCACCGCACCCTGCGCCGGATCAACCTCTCCGACCTGGAGGCCGCCGAGCAGGTCTTCGATCTGCTGATGGGCAACGACGTGGCGCCGCGCAAGGAGTTCATCTCCAACTCGGCGGCCACACTGGACCGGTCACGGATCGACGCGTAGCCGCTGCTTCCGGCGGTAGCCGGGTACGGGCCGGGTGAGTGCACCAGGTCCGTACCCACGTCCGGCCTGCGTGCCGCCTGTTCGGCGACTTGAGCGTTTGGTCACCGTCCTGAGCGCTTGGTCACAGCCCCGAACGTCCGCGTACCGTCTGGCCGCGAAAGGCGTTTCTCCACCCCCGGGTGGAGAGACACACGGCCGGGAATCAACCCGTGATCCACCCAGGCTCCGATCCCGTGGCCTGCAGATTTCCGTAGCGTCGGAGGCGTCGGCGGCACCACCAAGGACGCGGGTGGCGACGAGATCGTGCGAGCCGTGCACAGCGTGCTGTCGGGCGACGCCGGCCTCTCACCGGGCGTTCAGAGACGTCTGCTGGAGCGCCTGACCGAGCCGGAGACCGAGCCGGCCGCGCCCCCCGAGCCGCCGGACGGGCTCACCGCCCGGGAGACGGAGGTGCTGCTTCTCATCGCCGAAGGGCTCAGCAACCCGGAGATCGCCCGGAGGCTGCACGTCTCCACGGCGACCGTGAAGACGCACATCGACAACCTCTTCACCAAGACCGGACTCAAGGACCGTACACGAGCGGTGCGTTACGCCTTCGGGAAGGGACTCGTGCGGCCACCAGCGGGTTAGTCACCTGATGGGGTGAAGAGCCCGGGGAAGAAGAGTCGGGGATCTTCCCTTCTGTCCATCCTTGGGCATGCAGCAAAGCAAGGGCCGTCCCCGCGGCGGCGGAGCGGACCAGGAGAGTCGGGCCGAGCCTTTCGACGGGCATGATCCGGTCCCGCCCGAGGAGGCCGGACAGCTCAGGTATGACGACCCCTGGTACGACGCCCTCGCCTCCGGCTGGGGCGAGTCGGCCGGCGACGGGGCACAGGTGCAGTCGCTGGTTCCGCCTGCACGAGGCGAGGGCATGACGGGGGCCGCGGCGGCCGATGTGTACCTGGAAGTGCAGCGCAGTGCCGCCTTTCAGGAGGTGCGGCGGCGGTACCGGAGGTTCGTCGTGCCGGCGTTCGTGGTCTTCTTCGCGTGGTACGTGGGCTATGTCGTGGCTGCCACGACAGTGCCGGAGCTGATGGCGCGGCCCGTCGCGGGAGCGGTGAACGTGGCGATGGTGGTGGGGCTGGGGCAGTTCCTGTCCACGTTTCTGCTCACCTGGGCGTACGCACGGCATGCTCGGCTGCGCAGGGACCGGGCCGCGCTGGAACTGCGCTGGGACACACAGGAACTGACGCGTGGTGTGGGCGGTGGTAGGCCGTGACGGAGGAACACCAGACGCTGGCGGTGCTGCTCTTCAGCGCGTTCGTCGCGGTCACGCTGGGGATCACCACATGGGTCAGCCGCAACAGGCGCGGATCGGCGGAGGAGTTCTACGCCGGCGGGCGGCTCTTCTCACCCATGGAGAATGGTTTTGCCATCGCGGGCGACTACATGTCGGCCGCCTCCTTCCTGGGAGTCACCGGGCTCATCGCGCTGTTCGGTTACGACGGGCTGCTGTATGTGGTCGGGTTCCTGGTGGCGTGGCTCGTGGTGCTGTTCCTCGTCGCCGAACTGGTCCGCAACTGCGGCCGGTTCACGCTCGCCGACGTCGTGGCGTCACGGATGAGGGAGCGGCCGGTGAGGATCGCGGCGGGAACCTCCTCGGTGACGGTGTCCGTTCTGTACCTCGTGGCGCAGATGGTCGGCGCGGGGAGCCTGGTGGCGCTGCTGCTCGGCGGTACGAGCGACGCGGCGCGGTCCTGGACCGTCATCGGGGTGGGCGCGCTCATGGTCGTCTACGTGTCGCTGGGAGGGATGCGGGCGACCACCTGGATCCAGATCGTCAAGGCCGTCCTGCTGCTCGGGGGCACCGTCGCGCTGACGGTCCTCGTCCTGGTGCGCTTCCACGGCGACGTGGACCGGCTGCTGATCACGGCGGCCGAGCGCAGCGGGCACGGAGCGGCGTTCCTGGCACCGGGGCTGAAGTACGGCGGGGACTGGACCGCCCGCTTCGACTTCATCAGTCTGGGGCTGGCTTTGGTGCTGGGTACGGCGGGGCTGCCGCACATCCTGTCGCGCTTCTACACCGTGCCCACGGCGCGCGCTGCCCGCCGCTCGGTCGTCTGGGCCGTCGGGCTCATCGGCGGCTTCTATCTCATGACGATCGTGCTCGGGTTCGGCGCGGCGGCCGTTCTCGGGCCGGAAGCGGTGCGCGGGTCGAACGCGGCCGGGAACACGGCGGTTCCGCTGCTGGCGCTCGACCTCGGAGGTGGGGCGGGATCCACCGGAGGGACGGTTCTCTTCGCGATCGTCGCGGCGGTCGCCTTCGCGACGATCCTGGCCGTGGTCGCCGGTATCACGCTCGCGTCCTCGGCATCCGTGGCCCATGACCTGTACGCATCCTTGAGGCGTAAGGGCGGTAAGCCGCGCAGCGAAGTGGCCGTGGCCCGTGTCGCGGCTGTCGGCGTCGGCGCGGTGGCGATCGCGCTCGGTCTGCTGGCGCGGGATCTCAACGTGGCGTTCCTGGTGGGCCTGGCCTTCGCAGTCGCCGCGTCGGCGAACCTGCCGGTGCTGCTCTACTCCCTGTTCTGGCCGGGCTTCACCACACGGGGCGCCGTCTGGGCCGTGTACGGAGGTCTGATCCCGGCTGTGGTGCTCGTGGTGCTGTCACCGGTGGTCTCCGGCAGCCCCGACTCGCTCTTCCCGGGCATCGACCTCCAGTACTTCCCGCTGCAGAACCCGGGCCTGGTCTCGATTCCCCTCGGCTTCCTCGCGGGCTGGCTGGGCACGGTCACCTCGGCGGAGGTCCCGGACGAGGCGAAGCACGCGGAGACCGAGGTGCGGTCGCTGACGGGTGCGGGAGCGGCATAGGGGTGGTGCCTGCGGTGCCGTGACCAGGGCGGCGGCCGTCACCGAACCTTCGGAAGACCGAGCCGCTGACGGTCCTAGCCGCGGGTCGCCCACACGTAACGGTGTTCCGGGCGGCCCGCGTCGCCGTACTTGAGGGTGAGCCTGGCCCGTCCCGTGCGCTCCAGGAGCTTCAGATAGCGCTGGGCGGTCTGGCGGCTCACCCCCGTCCGCTCGGCGATCTCCTGGGCGGACAGAGGCCCGTTGGCGTGCATCAGGGACTGGCGGACCAGTTCAGCGGTGGTGGGGGAGTGTCCTTTGGGCAGGTCGGGCTCCGACGGTGCCGACAGGGCCCCGAAAATACGGTCCACCTCGGCCTGTTCCGCCTCCCCACCGCCGTCCAGGGTGCGGCGCAGTTCCGCGTAGGCCTCCAGCTTGGCGCGCAGGCCGGCGAAGGCGAACGGCTTGACCAGGTACTGCAGCGCGCCGTGCCGCATCGCCGCCTGCACGGTGGAGACGTCCCGGGCGGCGGTCACCATGATCACGTCGGTCTGGTCGCCGCGCCGCCGCATCTCCTGGACCACCGCGAGCCCCGTGGCGTCCGGCAGGTAATGGTCCAGGAGCACCAGGTCCAGCCGGGGCAGTGTCTCCAGCTGACGCAGCGCTTCCGACGCGCTGTGGGCCTCACCGGCGACATGGAAGCCCGGCACCTTCTCGACGTAGGCGGCGTTGACCTTCGCGACTCTCACGTCGTCGTCCACGACCAGGACCTCGATCATCACGACTCCTTCTCGGCGGTCTGCGGAGCTGACGGCACGGTCGGCACGGCCGGTTCGGGACCCGGCTCGGCCAGCGCCTCGGGCAGAACGACGGTGAACTCCGCGCCCCCGCCGTGTGCCTCGCCGACGGTCGCGCTGCCACCCTGCCGTTCGGCCAGCCTGCGCACCAGGGAGAGTCCGATACCCCGCTCACGGTGAGCCGGCGGCTTCTTCGTAGACCATCCCGACGTGAAGATCAACTCTCGGTGCTCCGGCGGGACGCCCGGCCCCGTGTCACGTACCCGGAGGATCGCCGTACGCCCCTCGGCGCGCAGTTCGACCTCCACGCGCGCGTGCGGCTCGCCGGCGACGGCGTCGAGGGCGTTGTCCACCAGGTTTCCCACGACCGTGACGAGACCCTGCGGGTCGACCAGTCGGTCGGGAAGCCGGGTCCGGTCCGACACCCACAGGGCGACGCCCCGCTCGGCCGCGACGGTCGCCTTGCCGACCAGCAGGGCGGCGAGCAACGGATCCTCGATCCGCTCGGTGACCTGTTCCGCGGTGGCCCGATGGTCACCGACCACCTCGCCGACGAACTCGACGGCGTCGTCGTACATCTCCAGTTCGAGCAGCCCGAGAAGCGTGTGCATACGGTTGGCGTGCTCGTGGTCCTGGGCTCGCAGGGCGTCGATCAGACCGCGGGTGGAGTCCAGTTCGCGGCCCAGCTGCTCCAGCTCGGTGCGGTCGCGCAGGGTGGCCACGGCGCCGCCGTCGTCGGTGGGCATGCGGTTGGCGACCAGCACCCGCTGACCGCGCACGGTGAGCAGATCCGTACCGGTGACCCGCCCCGCCAGCACGTCGGCCGTACGGCCCGTGCCGAGCGCCTCGTCGGGGGAGCGGCCCACGACCGTCTCCCCGAGGCCCAGCAGGCGCTGCGCCTCGTCGTTCACGAGGCGGATGCGGCCGGTGCGGTCCAGGGCCACGACGCCCTCGCGGATGCCGTGCAGCATCGCCTCACGCTCGGACAGGAGCGCCGCGATGTCCGAGAAGGCCAGGTCCCTGGTCTGCCGCTGGACCCGCCGTGAGATGACCCACGCGGCCAGCGCGCCCACGGCCAGGGCACCGCCGGCATAGGCGAGGAGCCCCGGGATGGCGTGGATCAGGCGGGCCCGGACGCTGTCGTAGGCGATGCCGACCGAGACCGCGCCGACGACATGGCCGTCGCTGTCGCGCAGCGGCACCTTGCCCCGGGCGGAGCGGCCGAGGGTGCCGCTGTCGATCTCCATGACCTCCTTGCCGGCCAGGGCCTGGCCGGGGTCGGTGGAGACGGTGCCGCCGATCTGCTTCGGGTCCGTGTGCGACCAGCGCACACCCCGCCAGTCCATCACCACGATGTACTCGGCCTTGGTGGCCTTGCGGATCCGCTCCGCCTCCCGCTGCACCGGGCCGTTCGGGGCGGGGGGAGTGTCCCGCAGGTCCTTCGCGAGGTCGGGCAGCTGCGCGGTCGTCTGCGCGATCGCGAGCGCACGGCGCATCGCCTGGTCGTCCAGCTGATCGCTGAGGGGAGCGAGGAACAGCCCGGTCGCGAGCACCGCGACTCCCGCGGCGATCACGACCTGCATCAGCAGCACCTGCGAGAACACCCGCCGGGGCAGGCCGAGGCGCAGGCGGCGCGCGGGGGGAGTGGGGCTCATACCCAAGACCGTACGTGCGGACGGCTACCCGCCCTAGACGGGTGTGGCATGGATCTCCAGATCAATGTGAGGGCGAGCCGGTCGACGAGCCGCTTGATGCCTGGCGCGGCACTGCCCGCTGTACTCCGGCATGCGCTTCGGCGGCGCCTGTCATGTCATCGGATGCGGAGGCGGCGTCAGGATCCGAAGCGGTGGCGTGCCTGCTCGATGGACGTCGTCCGTGCTTGACCAGGGCGTCCATGCGACCGGGCCGCAGGAGCCCAGGGCGAGGCCGGTGGTCAGCCCGCCAGTGCCGTCGCCACCCGCACCTCGCGCACCGCCACCACGTCCATCCGCGCGGGTGAGCCGAGGACGGACGCCCCGCAGCTCTCCGGGCGGGGCGGCAGGCCCGCGGCCTGGGCCACGCCGACCTGCCAGCGGCGTCCGTCGGAGTGGGCGACGGTCACCTCCCAGCGCGGCGCCGCACCGACCGTCCGGACGACGGTCAGCGCCTCCGCGGTGTATTCCCCGGTCCTGGTGCGCACGGCGAGCTCGGCGGCCTGACCGGGCCGTTCCCAGGCGGAGCTGCCCCGGCAGCCCTCCATGACGATCCGCCCCTCCCGCGCGCTGTGCAGGACCTCCTTGAGGGAATGGGCCTCGGCCCGGCCGTACGCGTATCCGTACGGCAGCACGAGCACGGTGGGGGAGAAGCGGTGACCGCCGAGATGGGTGACCTCCCAGACGCCCTCCACCCCGGACGTCGCCAGCTCGGCCGCGAGAGGGCGGCCGAGGAGGGCGCAGCAGCGGTCGCGCTTGCCGTTGGTGCAGACGAGGGCCAGCGGGTCGCCGTCGTGGGGCCGACCGCCGAGCACTACGTCGAACGTGCGGTGGTCGCCCCGGCCGAGTGCCGCGAAGTCGAGATCGAGCAGCTGTCCGGGGTCCGAGGTCGAGGCGCTGTGCAGCCACACGTTCCCCGGGACGACGTGCGCCGCGTACACCCGGCGCGAGGCGGGCATGCGGCGGTCCGCGTGGCGCCCGGGGCGGCGGATGAGCGCGATCCGTACGCCCGTGTCCTTCGCGGCCGCCTCCAGGGCACGTCCCAGGGCGGGGTCCAGGTGGCTCGAAGTGAGCGCCTTGGCACCCCACGGACCGGGCTGTTCCAGCAACAGCCAGGTCCTCGCGGTGGCCGCGGTTCCCGAAACGGGCTCGTCGAAGTCCCGGGAGACGCTAGAGCACGTACTCACAGAGGTGAGCCTAACCTGACTTGGGTCACGGCGACTTCCGGCCCCCTCCCGCTTTACTCCGGCAGTGGCTGGGGAGGCTTCGGACCCGCGTAGAGACCGCTCGGCCGCATCCGCAGCGGGCGTTCGCCGTACTCCTCCAGGGCGTGGGCGATCCAGCCCGCCGTCCGGGCCACGGCGAAGATCGTCTCACCGGCGGACGGGTCCATGCCGCTGGACGCGGTGAGCACCGCGAGGGCCAGGTCCACATTGGCGTGCAGAGGGGCGTGCCGGGCGGTGGTCTCCACGATGTCGCGGGCGGCGAGGAGAGCGGGCTCCGCACGCGGGATCTGTTCCAGGAGGGCGAACAGGGCACGCGCGCGCGGGTCCTCACCGGGGTACAGCCGGTGTCCGAGGCCCGGGATACGGCGTCCGGCGCGCAGTTCGCCCGCGATCACGGGCGCCGCGTCGCCCTGTTCGAGGACGTCCCACAGCAGCCGGTGGGCGAGTCCGCTGGCCGCGCCGTGCAGCGGGCCCTCGATCACGCCGAGCCCCGCGGAGACCGCCGCGTAGGCGTGTGCGCGGGCCGACGCGGCGACCCGCACGGCGAGGGTGGAGGCGGCCAGGTCATGGTCGACGAGGAGGGCGAGGGCGGCGTCCAGGGCCCGCAGGGACGCCTCGTCGGGGTCCTTGCGCACCGACAGCCTGCTCCACAGGCGGTGGGCCAGGGGGCCTTCGTCGCGGCGGTGGTGCCCCGCGGGCGGCAGCGCGTCGACGAGTGTGGGAATGAGGGTGCGCGCGGTGCCGAGCACGGCCTCTTCGGACAAGTCGAACCGCAGCGGGTCGGCGGTCGCTGCGGCGATCGTCGCGACCCGCAAGCGGTCGGTCGGAGCGGCGTGTTCGGGCAGGGCTTCGACGGCCCGGCGGGCGACGGCGACGGAGGCGGCGGGAGCGGCGAACGTGCGGCCCGGGAGCATCCGGCCCGTCCACAGCCACTCGGCGACCTCCTCGTAGGTGTGCCGTGTGGCCAGGTCGACCGCGTCGACACCGCGGAAGAAGTAGCGGTCGTTCTCGATGAGCGTGATCCGGGTGCGTACGGACAGCTCGCCGCCGGAGCCGGAACCGCCCGCGCTCTCCCGCCTGTTGCGCCGGGCGAGGGCTTCGACCTCTTGGGCGTCGAAGGTGCTGCCCCGCCCGCCGCTCACTCGTCGGCTGCTGAGCTGGCCGCGGCTCACGTACGCGTACACGGTCTCCGGCTTCACGCCGAGCAGCTCGGCGGCCTCCTTGGTGCTCAGCCGTCGTTCCGCGCCGAGGGGGGCGGGTTCTTGATCGCGCATGGGGCTCACCGTATCCGTCTGATGGATCAATGACTGGAGTATTGATTCAATCAATATTGACACGATGTGAATCAATCATGGACAGTCGAATCAAGTTCAGGGAGGAAGTCATGTCCGTCAACAGGTCAGCAACCGCTCTTCTCGAAGCGCCACGGGGGCTCGCCGGGGTCGTCGTCACCGACACCCGGATCGGTGACGTCCGCGGTGTGGAGGGCTTCTACCACTACCGGCAGTACTCGGCCGTCGACCTCGCGCGGAGCCGCGGCTTCGAGGACGTCTGGCATCTGCTCGTGCACGGCGAACTGCCGGACGCGGGCCGCGGCGCGGCCTTCGCGGCCGAGACCGCCGCGCTGCGGAGACTGCCCGACGAGGTGCGAGCGGCACTGCCCGCCATCGCGGCGGCCGGCGGGCGTTCCGGGCCGCTCGCCGGGATGCGTACGGCCCTGTCGCTGCTGGGCGCGGCGAAGGGATTCCGCCCCGTGTACGACATCGACGCCGACCGGCGCCGGCAGGACACGGTCGAGGCGGCCGCGGCCGTGCCCACCCTGCTCACGGCGCTGCACCGGCTGGGCAACGGGCTGGAACCGGTGGAGCCGCGCGAGGACCTGTCCTACGCGGCGAACTACCTCTACATGCTGACCGGTTCGGTGCCGGCCGATACGCACGCACGGGCCATCGAGCAATACCTGATCTCAACCATTGATCACGGATTCAACGCGTCAACCTTCACGGCCCGGGTCATCGCCTCGACAGGCGCGGACGTGGCGGCGTGCCTGGCCGGGGCGGTGGCCGCGCTGTCGGGCCCGTTGCACGGAGGTGCGCCCAGCCGCGCGCTGGACACTCTGGACGCGATCGGCACCCCGGACCGGATCGAGCCCTGGGTGCGTCAGCGGGTGCTCGCCGGTGAGCGCATCATGGGCTTCGGGCACGCGATCTACCGCACGGAGGACCCACGGTCCCGGATGCTGCGTGAGGTCGCCCAGGGGTTCGGTGGGCCGCGGGTGGACTTCGCCGTCGAAGTCGAGCGTCATATCGAGGCGATCCTGGCGGAGCTGAAGCCCGGCCGGGAACTCCACACCAACGTCGAGTACTACGCGGGCGTGGTCATGGAACTCTGCGGTCTGCCCCGCGACATGTTCACCCCGACCTTCGCCGCCGCGCGGGCGGTGGGCTGGAGCGCCAACGTCCTGGAGCAGGCGGAGGACACGAAGATCATCAGGCCGGTGGCCCGGTACGTGGGCCCGGAGGCACCGGCGCCGTTGCCCGCCTGAGCGGATCCGCCGCAGGGTGGAAGGTGCGGCGTCATGTGCCGACCGTCCTCCGGTGTGGCGCGCGTGGAGCCGCCATCCGTTCACCTCGATGTGAACCATGCCGCGAGTGCGGATCCGCCGCACGTCATCAGGACCGTCAGCAGCCGCACCGGCATGCGCTGGACCGTCATGCGGAACCCGCCGATGCGGATGTCCAGGGCCGGGGCCTGCTCATGCACCTGTTCGGCGCGGTCGCTTTTCATCTCGTGTTCCCTCCGCAAGATCTTCTGTGACCTCTGTACGAGGCGGTGCGATGCGGACCTGTAGGGCCGGGGCATGGACAACCGGGCGGCGTGGAGCGTCGGTTCGGCGTTGGTGGGTCCGGTCCGCGGGATGAGCGGAGTCAACCTTGCGGGCATCTCGGAGAACGCGTCGATTTATTGGTTCGTTACCGCTCGGCCGTGTGATCCGTTCCGGAGAGTGATCTGCGAGGTGCGGTGCTCACGGCCGGGGCGTTGAGCTACTCGCCCGGCGGATCCCCGACCACCCACCACTCGTCGATGTCCGCCTCCTCCAGCGCCCATCCCTGCCGAGGCGGTGGCCCTCAGCTCCCGGAACCCAAAGCTCGTGTGGTCATGCCAACCCCCGGCTCAGGCGGCCGTCCGCCGGTCGTCGGGGTGCGGGTCGGCTGGAGGAGACCGGCGAGCGGTGGGCGGCGCTTGCCGTCTACCGGAGTGCCGAGCGGCTCTGATCGGCGGGGAGGCGGAGAGCAGGGGCACGCAGGAAGCGAGGGTCACACAAACCGGCGCCATGCCCGACGTCTGCCCCGCGAGTGCTGCTGACGATCGTTCACTCAGGCGTGGATCTCACGGCTCGTATCCTGGGGCGGCATCCCCCCCCACGTGTGCCGGGAACGCGAGCCGGTGCACGCGTCGGCGCGAGAAAGGTCCCACGGTGAGCCACCCGAGCCCGAAATCGCAGCAGATCCCGGTCGTCGTCCTGGCGGGATTCCTCGGCTCGGGGAAGACCACCCTGCTCAATCACCTCCTGCACCGCAGCGGCGGAAGCCGTATCGGCGCCCTCGTCAACGACTTCGGGGCGATCGAGATCGACGCGATGGCAGTGGCGGGAGCGCTCGGCGACTCGACGGTCTCCCTCGGCAACGGCTGCCTGTGCTGCGCCGTCGACGCGAGTGAACTGGACCAGTACCTGGAGCGGCTCGCGGAGCCCTCCGTCGGCATCGACGTCATCGTCATCGAGGCCAGCGGTCTCGCCGAGCCGCAGGAGCTCGTGCGGTTGCTGCTCGCCAGCGAGCATCCGGGGGTCGTCTACGGCGGGCTCGTCGAAGTCGTCGACGCCGCCGAGTTCGACGACACCCGGGCCAGGCACCCCGAGATCGACCGGCATCTCGCGCTGGCCGACCTCGTCGTGGTCAACAAGCTCGACCGGGCCGCGGACGGCGAAGGCGTCCTCGCACTGGTCTCGTCCCTCGTCGACCGCGCCGCCGTCGTCCCGGCCACCTACGGCCGGATCGACCCCGAGTTCCTCTTCGACTGCCGCCCGAGCGAGGAACGCATCGGGCAGCTGTCCTTCGACGACCTCCATGAAGACGACTCCCACGACCACGACCCGCACGACGGTCACTCCCAGGCCGCTCAGGACGGCGACCCGCACCACCACAGCCCGGACGCCCACACCGGTCACCTGCACGCCGCCTACGACAGCCTGTCGTTCGTCTCCGAGGCCCCCGTCGATCCACGCCGGCTGATGACGTTCCTCGACAGCCGGCCCCAGGGGCTGTACCGGATCAAGGGCTACGTCGACTTCGGGCCGTACGACATCCGCAACCGCTACGCCGTCCACGCCGTCGGGCGTTTCCTGCGCTTCTACCCGGAGCCCTGGCCGGCCGACTCCGAACGCCTCACCCAGCTCGTCCTCATCGGGTCGGGGATCGACGCCGCCGCTCTCGAAAAGGAACTGCAGGCGTGCCGGAGCGAGGCCCCACACGCCGACGAGCACGGCATGTGGGGCGTCCTGCGGTATGTGCGTGACCCCGAGGAGGACGGGGCCGACCCGGCCTAGACCGGCCCGGCCACCACCGCGACCGTCTTCGCCAGGGACACCCCGGAACCGTCACGGCGCGGGTCGATCTCCGGGAGTTCGGCCGGAGTGCCGTTCTTCTGCGCCGCCAGGGCCGGGACGGGGCCCGCCCAGGCCAGGGACAGGCAGTCCTCGCCCTTCAGGAACCGCTGACAGCGGACACCGCCGGTGGCGCGGCCCTTGCGCGGGTACTGGTCGAACGGGGTCAGCTTGGCCGTCGTCTGGACGGAGTCGTCCAGCGTGCCGCGCGAGCCCGCGACCGTGAAGACGACCGCGTCCACGGCCGGGTCCACCGCCGTGAACGAGATGACCTTCGCACCCTCGGCGAGCTTGATGCCCGCCACACCGCCGGCCGGACGGCCCTGCGGACGGACCTGGGACGCCTGGAAGCGCAGCAGCTGCGCGTCGTCGGTGATGAAGACCAGGTCCTCCTCGCCGGTGCGCAGCTCGATCGCGCCGACGATCCGGTCGCCCTCCTTGAGGCTGATCACCTCGAGCTCTTCCTTGTTGGCCGGATAGTCCGGCACCACGCGCTTGACGACGCCCTGTGCCGTACCCAGCGCCAGACCGGGCGACGATTCGTCGAGCGTGGTCAGGCAGACCACCGTCTCGTCGTCCTCCAGGGAGACGAACTCCGCCAGCGGTGCGCCCCCCGCGAGGTTCGGCGCCGACAGCGACTCCGGGAGCTGCGGCAGGTCGATCACGTTCAGCCGGAGCAGCCTGCCCGCCGAGGTGACGGCACCCACCTCGCCACGGGCGGTCGCCGGCACCGCCGAGACGATCACGTCGTGCTTCACGCGCTTGGCGGCGGCGTCCTCCGCGAACGGCTCGCCGTTCGCCGTGCGGGCCAGCAGACCCGTGGAGGACAGCAGCACCCGGCACGGGTCGTCGGCCACCTGCAGCGGCACGGCCGCCACCGGGGCACCACCCGACTCCAGCAGGACCGTACGCCGGTCCGTGCCGAACTTCTTGGCGACCGTGGCCAGTTCGGACGAGACCAGCTTGCGCAGCTCCGCGTCCGAGTCGAGGATCCGGGTCAGCTCCTCGATCTCCGCGTTGAGCCGGTCCTTCTCCGTCTCCAGCTCGATGCGGTCGTACTTGGTCAGACGGCGCAGCGGCGTGTCGAGGATGTACTGCGTCTGCACCTCGCTCAGCGAGAACTGCTCCATCAGGCGCTGCTTGGCCTGCGCGGAGTTCTCGCTGGAGCGGATCAGGCGGATGACCTCGTCGATGTCCAGCAGGGCCGTCAGCAGACCCTCGACCAGGTGCAGCCGGTCGCGCTTCTTGCCGCGGCGGAACTCCGAGCGCCGCCGTACGACGTTGAAGCGGTGGTCGAGATAGACCTCCAGAAGCTCCTTGAGGCCCAGCGTGAGCGGCTGGCCGTCGACCAGGGCCACGTTGTTGATGCCGAAGGACTCCTCCATCGGCGTCAGCTTGTAGAGCTGCTCCAGGACGGCCTCCGGCACGAAGCCGTTCTTGATCTCGATGACCAGGCGCAGACCGTGCGCGCGGTCGGTGAGGTCCTTGACGTCGGCGATGCCCTGGATCTTCTTCGAGCCGACCAGATCCTTGATCTTGGCGATGACCTTCTCGGGGCCGACCGTGAAGGGCAGCTCCGTGACCACGAGACCCTTGCGGCGGGCCGTCACGGGCTCCACCGACACCGTCGCCCGGATCTTGAAGCTGCCGCGGCCGGACTCGTACGCGTCCCGGATGCCGGACAGGCCGACGATGCGCCCGCCCGTGGGCAGGTCGGGGCCCGGGACGTGCTTCATCAGCGCGTCGAGATCCGCGTTCGGGTACCTGATCAGATGGCGGGCGGCGGCGATGACCTCGCGCAGGTTGTGCGGCGCCATGTTCGTGGCCATGCCGACGGCGATGCCCGAGGCGCCGTTGACCAGGAGGTTCGGGAAGGCGGCGGGCAGGGCCACCGGCTCCTGCTCCTGGCCGTCGTAGTTGGGGTTGAAGTCGACGGTGTCCTCGTCGATGGACTCCGTCATCAGGCTCGTGGCCTCGGCCATCCGGCACTCGGTGTACCGCATGGCCGCCGGCGGGTCGTCGTTGCCCAGCGAGCCGAAGTTGCCGTGGCCGTCGACCAGGGGGACCCGCATCGAGAAGGGCTGGGCCATGCGCACGAGGGCGTCGTAGATCGACGCGTCGCCGTGCGGGTGCAGCTTGCCCATCACCTCGCCGACGACCCGGGCGCACTTGACGTACCCGCGCTCGGGACGCAGGCCCATCTCGCTCATCTGGTAGACGATGCGGCGGTGCACCGGCTTGAGGCCGTCGCGCGCGTCCGGCAGGGCGCGGGAGTAGATGACCGAGTACGCGTACTCGAGGAAGGAGCCCTGCATCTCGTCGACGACGTCGATGTCGAGGATCCGCTCCTCGTACGAGTCGTCGGGCGGCGGGGTCTTCGTGCTGCGGCGGGCCATCGCTGCCGGCTCCTCCTGTTACTGGTCGCTCGCCTACAAGGCGTTCATGCGCTGACGAGACACCGACCGTACTCAGCCCTGCGGGCCTGCGCGCGCTCGCCCTCGTCACCGACCGCCCCTGCGGCTCGCTCATGCTGCTGCGATCCGGATCTGACGCCGACCATTGTGGACCGCCGCACTGACAACCGGGACCAGGGCCCGGTCCGGGCCGCATCCCGCGCTCCCGGGCCCAGGTCGCCGCCGGGAACTTCACCAGGGCTCCGCACGCTTGCATACAGTGGCAGGACCGGCAGGAATCCGCGGTCTGAACAACCGCACCGCGAGCGAAGGGACGTACATGCCCATGGGTCACACGGCCACAGCCCAGGCAGGCTCCGGGGGCCTGACAGCGACCGAGCACCGCCTGGCCAACGGCCTGCGCGTGGTGCTCTCCGAGGACCACCTGACCCCGGTCGCGGCGGTGTGCCTCTGGTACGACGTCGGCTCACGCCACGAAGTCAAGGGGCGTACCGGCCTGGCTCACCTTTTCGAGCACCTGATGTTCCAGGGTTCCGCGCAGGTCAAGGGCAACGGCCATTTCGAGCTCGTCCAGGGCGCGGGCGGCTCGCTGAACGGCACGACCAGCTTCGAGCGGACCAACTACTTCGAGACCATGCCCGCCCACGAGCTGGAGCTCGCCCTCTGGCTCGAGGCCGACCGCATGGGCTCGCTGCTGGCCGCGCTCGACGACGAGTCGATGGAGAACCAGCGCGACGTCGTCAAGAACGAGCGCCGCCAGCGCTACGACAACGTCCCGTACGGCACCGCCTTCGAGAAGCTGACCGCCCTCGCCTACCCGGAGGGCCACCCCTACCACCACACCCCGATCGGCTCGATGGCCGACCTGGACGCGGCGACCCTGGAGGACGCGCGCGCGTTCTTCCGCACCTACTACGCGCCGAACAACGCCGTACTCTCCGTGGTGGGCGACATCGACCCGGAGCAGACCCTCGCCTGGGTCGAGAAGTACTTCGGCTCCATCCCCGGCCACGACGGCAAGCCCGCCCCGCGCGACGGCTCGCTGCCGGAGACCATCGGCGAGCAGCTGCGCGAGGTCGTCGAGGAGGAGGTCCCGGCGCGCGCCCTGATGGCCGCCTACCGGCTGCCGCACGACGGCACGCGCGCGTGCGACGCGGCCGACCTGGCCCTCACCGTCCTCGGCGGCGGCGAGTCCTCCCGCCTGTACAACCGGCTCGTGCGCCGCGACCGTACGGCCGTGGCGGCCGGCTTCGGCCTGCTGCGGCTCGCCGGGGCGCCCTCCCTGGGGTGGCTGGACGTGAAGACGTCCGGTGACGTGGAGGTCCCGGTCATCGAGACCGCCATCGACGAGGAGCTCGCCCGGTTCGCCGAGGAGGGGCCCACGGCCGAGGAGATGGAGCGCGCCCAGGCCCAGTTGGAGCGCGAGTGGCTCGACCGGCTCGGCACGGTCGCGGGCCGCGCCGACGAACTGTGCCGGTACGCCGTGCTGTTCGGCGACCCGCAGCTCGCCCTGACCGCCGTCCAGCGCGTGCTGGAGATCACGCCGGAGGAGGTCCAGGAGGTCGCCAAGGCCCGCCTGCGGCCCGACAACCGCGCGGTGCTCGTCTATGAGCCGACCGCCCCCGAAGCCCCCGCCGACCAGGACGAGAACGAGGAGGCGGCCCGGTGACCGAGCTCGCCACGATGGACTTCCACCCCCGGCCGCAGGCGGGCGACGCCAAGCCGTGGGCCTTCCCCGCCCCCGAGCGCGGCTCGCTCGACAACGGCCTCACCGTGCTGCGCTGCCACCGCCCCGGCCAGCAGGTCGTCGCCGTTGAGGTGCTGCTCGACGCACCCCTGGACGCCGAGCCCGCCGGCCTCGACGGTGTGGCCACGATCATGGCCCGGGCCTTCTCCGAGGGCACCGACAAGCACTCCGCCGAGGACTTCGCCGCCGAGCTGGAGCGCGCCGGAGCCACCCTCGACGCGCACGCCGACCACCCCGGCGTCCGGCTCAGCCTGGAGGTGCCGGCCTCCCGGCTCGCCAAGGGACTGGGCCTGGTCGCCGACGCCCTGAGGGCACCCGCGTTCGCCGACAGCGAGGTCGAGCGGCTGGTCGCCAACCGTCTCGACGAGATCCCGCACGAGCTGGCCAACCCGTCCCGCCGTGGGGCCAAGGAGCTCTCCAAAGAGCTGTTCCCGGCGGACTCGCGCATGTCGCGGCCGCGGCAGGGCACCGAGGAGACCGTCGCCGCCATCGACTCCGCGGCCGTACGCGCCTTCTACGAGAAGCACGTCCGGCCCGCCACGGCCACCGCCGTGGTGGTCGGGGACCTCACCGGCATCGACCTCGACGCCCTGCTCGGGGACACGCTGGGCGCCTGGACGGGCTCCCCGGCCGAGCCGCGTCCCGTGCCGCCGGTGACCGCCGACGACACCGGCCGGGTCGTCATCGTGGACCGTCCGGGCGCCGTCCAGACGCAGCTGCTGATCGGCCGGATCGGCCCGGACCGGCACGACCGCGTGTGGCCCGCGCAAGTGCTCGGCACGTACTGCCTCGGCGGCACCCTCACCTCCCGCCTGGACCGCGTCCTGCGCGAGGAGAAGGGCTACACCTACGGCGTACGGGCGTTCGGCCAGGTCCTCAGGTCCGCACCCGACGGCACGGGTGCCGCGATGCTCGCCATCAGCGGTTCCGTCGACACGCCCAACACCGGCCCCGCTCTGGAGGACCTCTGGACGGTGCTGCGCACCCTCGCCGCCGAGGGGCTGACCGACGCCGAGCGGGACGTCGCCGTGCAGAACCTGGTCGGCGTCGCGCCGCTGAAGTACGAGACGGCAGCGGCCGTCGCGAGCACGCTGGCCGACCAGGTCGAGCAGCATCTGCCCGACGACTACCAGGCCACGCTGTACCGGCAGCTCGCCGCCACCGGCACCGTGGAGGCCACCGCGGCGGCCGTCAGCGCCTTCCCGGTGGACCGGCTGGTGACCGTGCTCGTCGGTGACGCGGCGCAGATCAAGGCGCCCGTCGAGGCCCTCGGGATCGGCGAAGTCACCGTCGTCGCCGCCGAGTAGCGGCACACGCGCTCAGGGGCCCTGGATGTCTTCGAAGGCACCAGGGCTCCTTTATGCCCGAATTGGGATGGGAGTTGCCTGTCTGCCCTGTGGGATGCGCTACAAAAGCCGGGATTCGTTTGGGAATTGAAAGTGGCGCCGCTTAGCGTCGTCCGGGCTGTTCGTCAGGCAGTGCGCCGCACCCGCGGCACCGGACAGTCATCGCCGAGTCCCCGTACGGCGCGAGCCAGGGGAGCCGGGGACCCACCGCAGTCCCTGGGGTGAATCGGACGCCCGCGCGTGCCGCGAGGGAGTCCGTAGGAGACCTTCCTGCTCCGAACCCGTCAGCTAACCCGGTAGGCGAGAGGGAAGGAAAGGACCAGCCACCACATGGCGTTCACTCGCGCCACCGGGAAGCACCGTCGTCCCAGCAAGATCCAGCGCCGCACCGCCCGCGCGGCGGGTGTCGCGGCCCTCGCCACCACCGGCGTGATCGGCACCGTGGCCGCCCCCGCGGCCTTCGCCGCCGAGCCCAGCGCCGAGCAGACCGGCCTCACCCCGGTCGTCACCATGGGTGACACCGTGGCCCAGCAGATCGACGCCCAGGCCGTCGCGCAGCAGCAGGCCGCCGAGGAGGCCGCCGCCAAGCAGAAGGCCGAGGAGGCCGCCCGCAAGCGGGCCGCCGAGGTGGCCGAGAAGGCCAAGGAAGCGGCCGAGAAGGCCCGCGAGGCCAAGGAGCGCGCCGCCCGCGAGGCCGAGCGCAAGCGCCTCAACGCCTACGTCGCCCCGATCTCCGGTTCGTACGTCTCCACCGGCTACAAGGCCAGCAGCGGCCTGTGGTCCTCCGGCAGCCACACCGGCGTGGACTTCCACGCCGCCAGCGGCACCTCCGTGCACGCGGTCGGCGCGGGCACCGTCGTCGAGGCCGGCTGGGGCGGCTCCTACGGCAACCAGATCGTGATCAAGATGAACGACGGGACGTACACCCAGTACGGCCACCTGTCCTCCATCGGCGTCTCGGTGGGCCAGCAGGTCACGCCCGGCCAGCAGATCGGCCTGTCCGGCGCGACCGGCAACGTCACCGGCCCGCACCTGCACTTCGAGGCCCGTACCAGCCCCGAGTACGGCTCGGACATCGACCCGGTCGCCTACCTCCGCTCGCACGGCGTCGGCGTCTGACCGGAACCTCTCCGCCGTTCCCGAAGCCCCGGCTCCCCGAGCCGGGGCTTTCGGTGTTTCCGGATGCCCGCGGGGTGCCTTCGGATGCCCGCCGCATGTCCGCTGTCCAAAAAATATCCCTGGATTCTCGCCTGCCGTCGGAAATTCCGGCTCATTGCAATAGAGTCACAGAATCACGCGCCGCTCGTCGGCGTTTCACGGGGATTAAGCGGAGGTCGGTCATGCGTATTCCCGCGCACTCGGTGTGCACGGCCATCCGGGACGACATCGTCGCGGGTGTCCACACACGCGGCAGCCGGCTCACCGAGGAACTCCTCGCCCGCCGCTACGGCGTCTCGCGGGTGCCCGTCCGGGAGGCGCTGCGCACGCTGGAGGCCGAGGGCTTCGTGGTGACCCGCCGGCACGCGGGCGCGTGCGTGGCCGAACCCACCGAGCAGGAGGCCGCCGACCTGCTGGAGATGCGGATGCTCCTGGAGCCGCTCGGTGCGGCCCGCGCCGCCCAGCGCCGCACCGAGGCGCATCTGAAAGTCCTGCGTGGACTGGTCCGGCTGGGCCAGGACCGGGCCCGCCGCGGCAACAGCGACGACCTGCGCTCCCTGGGCGCCTGGTTCCACGAGACGCTCGCCCAGGCCTCCGGCAGCCCCGCCCTGACCTCGATGCTCACCCAGCTCCGCCACAAGATCACGTGGATGTACGCCGTGGAGGCTCCGCTCAGCCCGGTGGAGTCCTGGACGGAGCACGGCGCGATCGTGGACGCGGTGGCGCGCGGGGACGGCGAGCGCGCGCGGGCGGTCACGGCGCTGCACACCGAGCGCGCGATCGGCGCGCACCGCCTGCGCCTCGGTTCCGCCGAGGATCGCGCCGACCGTGTGAGGAACTCGCAACATGCCGTAAACACGGCGAGCCTGCGGCATTAACACGACAGCCGTATACAAAAGAGTGACCAATTCCCGAGGGGCTTATTTCTGCTGCTCGAAGACGGGAATTCATGTTCCGTGTGGACCGGAATGGCGAAGGGCCCGCCCGGTGAATTCGGACGAGCCCTTCGCTGTGCGCCGCATCGGGCGCTCAGGACATCAGACGGTCTCGGGCAGTTCCTCGAGACCCTCGGAGACCAGCTTCGCCAGCCGGTCGAGGGCGGCGTCCGCGCCCTCGGCGTCGGAGGCGAGGACGATCTCCTCGCCCCCCTGGGCGCCGAGGCCGAGGACGGCCAGCATCGAGGCCGCGTTGACGGGGTTGCCGTCAGCCTTGGCGATCGTCACCGGGACGCCTGCGGCCGTGGCGGCTCGGACGAAGATGGAGGCGGGGCGGGCGTGGAGGCCCTCGGCCCAGCCGACGTTGACGCGGCGCTCAGCCATGTGTTGCTGCCCTTCGGTGTTCGTTGTCTAGACCAGTTTCCCATATCGTGAAGCCCGCCCGGAGCGGTCCTCGCGTTCCACTCCGGGGATGCCGTCGGATCGCGGCCTCGACCCGACTGACGCCCTCCACAGACTGCCTCGCGCCGTTGTCAGGCGCTAGCCGTACTCTGGGGCCCATGCAGACCTCGCCGGACCGGCATGAGTATCCCGCCCACTGGGAAGCCGACGTGGTGCTGCGCGACGGGGGCACCGCGCGCATCCGGCCCATCACCGTTGATGACGCCGATCGCCTGGTCAGCTTCTACGAGCAGGTCTCCGACGAGTCGAAGTACTACCGCTTCTTCGCGCCGTACCCTCGCCTGTCCGCCAAGGACGTCCACCGCTTCACGCACCACGACTTTGTGGACCGGGTGGGACTCGCGGCCACGGTCGGCGGCGAGTTCATCGCCACCGTACGCTACGACCGGATCGGCGCCGACGGAACACCCGCGTCCGCACCCGCCGACGAGGCCGAGGTCGCCTTCCTCGTGCAGGACGCCCACCAGGGCCGCGGGGTCGCCTCCGCCCTGCTCGAACACATCGGCGCCGTCGCCCGCGAGCGCGGCATCCGCCGTTTCGCCGCCGAGGTGCTGCCCGCCAACACCAAGATGATCAAGGTGTTCACGGACGCCGGCTACACGCAGAAGCGCAGCTTCGAGGACGGTGTCGTCCGTCTGGAGTTCGACCTCGAACCCACCGACCGCTCCCTCGCCGTGCAGTACGCCCGCGAACACCGCGCCGAGGCACGCTCCGTGCAGCGGCTCCTCGCCCCCGGGTCGGTCGCCGTCATCGGCGCGGGCCGCACGCCGGGCGGCGTGGGCCGCAGCGTCCTCGGCAACATCCAGGACGCCGGGTACACCGGCCGCCTCTACGCCGTGAACAAGGCCCTCCCCGAGGAGCAGAAGGAGCTCGACGGGGTGCCCGCCCACCGCTCGGTCCGGGACATCGACGGCCCCGTGGACCTCGCGGTCGTCGCCGTCCCGGCCGAGCACGTCCCCGAGGTCGTCACCGAGTGCGGCGAACACGGCGTGCAGGGGCTGGTCGTGGTCTCCGCCGGGTACGCCGAGAGCGGTCCCGAGGGGCGCGAACGCCAGCGCGCCCTCGTGCGGCACGCGCGCACGTACGGCATGCGGATCATCGGCCCGAACGCCTTCGGCATCATCAACACCTCCCCACGGGTACGGCTCAACGCCTCCCTCGCCCCCGAGGTGCCGCGCCCCGGCCGGATCGGCCTGTTCGCCCAGTCCGGCGCCATCGGCATCGCCCTGCTGTCCCGGCTGCACCGGCGCGGCGGCGGCGTCACGGGCGTGACCGGCGTCTCCACCTTCGTCTCCTCCGGCAACCGCGCCGACGTCTCCGGCAACGATGTCCTGCAGTACTGGTACGAGGACCCCGACACCGACGTCGTCCTCATGTACCTGGAGTCCATCGGCAATCCCCGCAAGTTCACCCGCCTCGCACGCCGGACCGCCGCGGCGAAACCGCTGGTCGTGGTCCAGGGCGCGCGGCACGCGGCCGCTCCCCAGGGGCACGCCGTCCGGGCGACCCGGCTGTCGCACGAGACCGTCTCGGCCCTGCTGCGGCAGGCGGGCGTCATCCGCGTCGACACCATCACCGAGCTGGTGGACGCGGGCCTGCTGCTCGCCCGCCAGCCCCTGCCCCCCGGCCCCAGGGTGGCCATCCTGGGCAACTCGGAGTCGCTCGGCCTGCTCACGTACGACGCGTGCCTCGCCGAGGGTCTGCGGCCGCATCCCCCGCAGGACCTGACCACCGCGGCCTCCGCGGCGGACTTCCACGCCGCCCTGTCCCGCGCACTCGCCGACGACCGGTGCGACGCCGTCGTCGTCACCGCCATACCGGCGGTGGGGGAGGGCTCCATCGGCGACGCGGCTCTCGCACAGGCCCTGAGCTCGGCATCGGCCGCGGCCCCGGCCAAGCCGGTCCTGGTGGTCCACGTGGAGCTCGGCGGCCTGGCGGAGGCCCTGTCGGCGGCGGCGAGCACGGCACCGCAGGCCGCAGCGGACGCCGACGACGTCCCACAGCCGGCACCGACCGGACGACGGCCCCCGGCTCCGGAGGCCAAGGTCGACGCCGAGGCCCCCGAAGACGCCCACCTGATCCCCGCCTACCCCGCCGCGGAGCGCGCCGTCCGCGCCCTCGGCCAGGCCGTCACCTACGCGCAGTGGCGGCGCGACGCCGCCGACCCCGGCAAGGTGCCCGAGTACGACGACATCCAGGAAAAGGGCGCCGCGGAACTGATCGGAGGCCTCCTAGCGCGCGGGCAGGGGCTCACACTCGGCACCGACGAGACCTGCGACCTCCTCGGCCACTACGGCATACAGGTCCACCGCGCCTTGCCCGCCCCGACCCCCGACGCCGCCGTCGAGGCCGCCCGCACCCTCGGCTACCCCGTCGCCCTCAAAGCCACCGCCCCGCACCTGAGGCACCGCGCCGACCTGGGCGGCGTCCGCCTCGACCTCGCGGACGAGGACCAACTGCGCCGGTCCTACGCGGAGTTGACCGAGCTGTTCGGTACGCCGGAGGAGCTGCGGCCGGTGGTGCAGCGGATGGCGCCACGCGGCGTTGACGTCGTCGTACGGGCCGTCATCGACCCCGCGGCCGGAGCCGTGCTCTCCTTCGGGCTCGCCGGGGCCGCCTCACAACTGCTCGGGGACACCGCGCACCGGCTGATCCCGGTCACCGACCGGGAGGCGACCTCGCTGGTGCGCTCGATCCGCACCGCCCCCCTGCTGTTCGGCTGGCGCGGTTCCGCACCGGCCGACACCCGGGCCCTGGAGGAGCTGCTGCTGCGGGTGTCCCGGCTGGTCGACGACCACCCCGAGGTCGTCGCGGTCACCCTGGAGCCGGTCGTCGTCGCCTCGCACGGCCTGAGCGTTCTCGGCGCCTCCGTCCGTCTCGCGCCCCCTCCCGTCCGCGACGACCTCGGCCCGCGCACGCTCCCCGCGTACTGACCGGGGGCGAGCGGTCCCTCGCAGTCAGTGGTCCCCCGTAGGATGGGCGTCATGGCCAAGACCAGTACGACGACCCAGGGGCTGCGGGCGGCGATCGAGCGCAGCGGCTACTACCCGGCCCTCGTGGCCGAGGCGGTGGAGGCCGCCGTGGGCGGTGAGCCCATGCGGTCGTACCTGGTCCACCAGGAGACGACGTTCGACCAGAACGAGGTACGGCGGCACGTGACGGTGCTCGTCCTCACGGACACCCGCTTCATCGTCAGCCACACCGACGAGCAGGCCGCCGACAGCACCTCCCCGACGCCGTACGCCACGACGTCGACCGAGTCCGTGAAGATCGGCCGCATCTCGTCGGTCGTGGTCAGCCGCGTGGTCGCCAACCCCGAGTCGTACAAGCCGGGAACCCTGCCCCGTGAAGTCGTCCTCACCATCGGCTGGGGCGCCGTCTCGCGCATCGACCTGGAGCCGGCCGCCTGCGGCGACCCCAACTGCGAGGCCGACCACGGCTACACCGGCAACTCGACGGCGGACGACCTCAGCCTGCGCGTCAGCGAGGCCGGGGACGGACCGGAGACCGTGCGGGAGGCGCTCGCCTTCGCGCAGGCCCTCTCCGAGGCGACCGCGGACGCGAGCTGATGGCACAGCTCGATACGACTTGGGACCAGCACCCGGAACCGCTCACCATCGCCTCCGCACCGGTCCCCGAGTACGGCAGCGGATCACTCGCCGACCTCCTGCCCACCCTGGCGGCCAGCCTGGGCGTACCGGACATGAGCGCCTCGATCACCGAGCTGACCCCCGCCGACCGCAACTGCGTGTTCCTGATCGACGGCCTCGGCTGGGAGCAGCTGAGGGCGCACCCCGAGGACGCTCCCTTCATGACGTCCCTGCTCGCCACCTCCCGCGGTGGCACCGGACGTCCGCTCACCGCCGGCTTTCCGGCGACCACCGCGACCTCCCTGGCCTCCGTCGGTACCGGCCTGCCCCCGGGCGCGCACGGCCTGCCCGGCTACACCGTCCGCAACCCGGACACCGGCGACTTGATGAACCAGCTGCGCTGGCAGCCGTGGGCGCCGCCCGGCCCCTGGCAGCCGTACCCCACGGTCTTCCGGCTGGCGCACGCCGCCGGGGTGCACGCCGCGCAGGTGTCGTCCCCGACCTTCGAGAACACCCCGCTGACCAAGGTCGCGCTCAGTGGAGGAACGTTCCTCGGGCGGCTGTCCGGCGAGGACCGTATGGACCTGGCGGCCGAGCAACTGGCCGCGGGCGACCGCTCCCTGGTGTACACCTACTTCGCCGAGGTCGACGGCGCCGGCCACCGTTACGGCGTCGACTCCGACACCTGGCGCGGCCAGCTCATGTACGCCGACCGCCTGGTCCAGCGACTGGCCGAGCAACTGCCGCCGCGCAGCGCCCTCTACGTCACCGCCGACCACGGCATGATCGACGTGCCCTTCGACGAGCAGCACCGCATCGACTTCGACGAGGACTGGGAGCTGAGCGCGGGTGTCGCCCTGCTCGGCGGCGAGGGCCGTGCCCGCCACGTCTACGCGGTGCCCGGCGCGGCCAACGACGTCCTGACCTGCTGGCGCGAGGTGCTCGGCGAGCAGTTCTGGGTGGCCTCGCGCGACGAGGCCATCGCCGCGGGCTGGTTCGGCCCGCGGGTCGACGAGCGGGTGTACGGCAGGATCGGCGACGTGGTCGCGGCCGCCCGGGACGACGTCCTGCTCATCGCCTCCGAGCGCGAGCCGAAGGAGTCGGCGATGGTCGGCAACCACGGTTCGATGACCCCCGCCGAGCAGCTGGTCCCCCTGCTCGAAGTACGCTCCTGAGACAGTCCCGCCCCAAGCCCACCCCACGCCCCGCCCTCCCACGCCGAAAGGTGCTCAACTCCACATGCCCGAGCTGGTGTTCTTCTGCGGAACGATGGACTGCGGGAAGTCGACGCTGGCTCTCCAGATCGAGCACAACCGCTCGGCGCGCGGCCTGCAGGGCATGATCTACTCGCGCGACGACCGCGCCGGCGAGGGCAAGCTGTCCTCGCGCCTCGGCCTGGTGACGGACGCGGTGGAGGTCGGGGACGGGCAGGACCTCTACGGCCACCTCGTCGACCACCTCTCGCGGGGCGGCCGTGCGGACTACGTGATCGCCGACGAGGCGCAGTTCCTCGCGCCGGAGCAGATCGACCAACTCGCGCGTGTGGTCGACGACCTGAGCCTCGACGTCTACGCCTTCGGCATCACGACGGACTTCCGCTCCAAGCTGTTCCCCGGCTCGCAGCGGCTGGTGGAACTGGCCGACCGGGTCGAGGTCCTCCAGGTCGAGGCCCTGTGCTGGTGCGGAGCCCGCGCCACCCACAACGCCCGCACGATAGGCGGGGTGATGGTCGTCGAAGGCGCCCAGGTGGTCGTCGGCGACGTCACCCACTCCGCGGACGAGGTCGGCTACGAGGTCTTGTGCCGGCGTCATCACCGTCGCCGGATGACCGCGGCGACGTCCCGCGCGGCGGCCCTGTCCCCGGACGTGCTGCCGGTGACGTCCGCCTGACCCGCGGCCGGCTCGCCGGCCTCAACTCGGGCGTTGCAGCAGCGCGAACCGCGCCCCTTCCGGGTCCGACACATGCGCCACCCGCCCGTGGGCCGTGTCGTGCACCGGCTTGAGGACCTGCCCGCCAAGCTGGTCCAGGTGCTCCAGGGCGTCGTCGACGTCGGCCACCTGGAAGTACGTGACCCAGTGCGGTCCCCGGTCGCGGGGCAGGGCGCGCCCGAGGCCGTGGATTCCGGCGACGGGTTCGCCGCCGAGGTGCAGGGACACGTAGTCGACGTCGGCGGAGACCACCGGCTCCTCCTCGTAGCCGAACACCGTGCGGTAGAACTTGGCGACGCCGGCCGACTCGAAGGTCAGCAGTTCGTTCCAGGCGGGTGTGCCGGGAACGCCCGCGACGGCGATGCCGAGGTGCGCGGCGGCCTGCCAGATGCCGAAGACCGCGCCGGAGGGGTCGGAGCCGATGGCCAGGCGGCCTGCGTCGGCCGCGTCGAGCGGGCCCACTCCGATCGTGCCGCCGCGGCTGCGCACCGTCTCGGCCGTCAGATCCACGTTCTCCGAGGCGAAGTAGGGGGTCCACGCGATCGGCAGATGGCGGTCCGGCGGCAGCCGTCCGATCCCGGCCACCTCGCGCCCGTCGAGCAGCGCGCGCACATAGGGCCCGAGCTGCTGGGGGCCCGGCTGGAACTCCCAGCCGAACAGCGCTCCGTAGAACTCCTCGGTCGCGTCCGGGCCGTGCACCATCAGGCTCACCCAGCAGGGCACGCCGGGCGCGTGCCGAGCGGGTGTGTCGCTGTTCGGCCCGGCGGACCCCCGTGCGTCGGTCATCGTCACTCTCTTCTCGGCCTCGCGGTGGCCGTGCTCTCCGCGGCCTGGTGGGGCGGCTTTGTGGGGCGTCCCCTGCCCTGGAGAATGCCCGATGTGCGGGCACCTGTGCTCACGGCGCGCTTGTCGGCGGGTGTCGCTCAGCTGTACAGCATGTGCCTGTTCCCGTACGCCGCGTGATCGCCCCGCTCCGGCCGAGCAGAGTAGCCGGACCCGGACGACTCGGCCACCCCCGTGCGCGAGGATGGGGACCATGAACGCCATCATCTCCGCATCCGACCTCGCCAGGGATCTCACGGGCGACCGCCCGCCGGTCCTGCTCGACGTCCGCTGGCAGCTCACCGCGGCCAGGGCGGCCGGCGAGCCGCCGTTCGACGGCCGGGCCGCGTACGAGGCAGGGCACCTGCCCGGAGCCGTCTACGTCGACCTGGACCGGGAGTTGGCCTCCGCGCCGGGCGAGGGCGGCCGGCACCCCCTGCCCGACCTCACGCGCTTCGGTGCCGCGATGCGCCGGGCCGGCGTCTCGGCCGGAACGCCGGTAGTCGTCTACGACGGCGGCCAGGGGTGGGCGGCGGCCCGGGCGTGGTGGCTGCTGCGCTGGACGGGTCACCCGGATGTGCGAGTCCTCGACGGCGGGTTGCCGTCCTGGGAAGGGCCGCTGGAGACGTCCGTGCCGGATCCGGCGGAGGGTGACTTCGTGCCCGAGCCGGGGGCGACGGGGCTGCTCGACGCGGATGCCGCCGCGGCGCTGGCACGGTCAGGGGTGCTGCTGGACGCGCGGGCGGGGGAGCGGTATCGCGGTGAGGTGGAGCCGATCGACCCCGTGGCCGGGCACATCCCGGGCGCGGTGTCGGCGCCCACCACGGAGAACGTGGGGGCCGACGGGCGTTTCCTTCCCGCCGGGGAGCTGCGGGAGCGGTTCAAGGGGCTCGGTGTCACCGAGGGTTCACGGGTAGGCGTGTACTGCGGTTCGGGGGTGTCCGCCGCCCACCAGGTGCTGGCCCTGGCGGCCGCCGGCATCCCGGCCGAGCTGTACGTAGGGTCTTGGTCGGAGTGGTCCTCGGACCCGGACCGGCCGGTCGCCGTCGGTGCGGACCCGCAGTGATCCGACCTGAGGAGGGGGCCGCGCCCGGACGGCGTGGCCCCCTCCTTCTCGGCATGACTCGTTCGAGATCCGGCCCGGCTACTCCTGCTTCTTGCGCCGTGTGCCGAACACGATCTCGTCCCAGCTCGGGACGGCCGCCCTGCGGCCGGGGCGTACTCCGTCCGCTTCGGCCTGGCGGTCGGTGGCACCGATGAGCCGGTCACGATGGCTGCCCACACTGCGCGGCATGAGGACGTCCGCGTAGGCGGAACCGGCCGAGGCCGCGGGAGCCGGAGGCTCCTCCTCCTCGACCTCGGCGACGACGACGGGCTCCTCCTCGGTCTCCGCCGGGGGGAGTTCCGGAACCACCAGGTCGCCGCGGAAGCTCGGCACCGCCTCGAGCAGGCTTGTCAGCGAGTCTCTCTCGCCGGTGGTCTCCTCGATCGGCTCGGACGCCTGCGCGGGCAGACTGGGCCGCTCGCGTTCGGGGCGGTCCAGGGGTCTGTCGCGCGGCAGCCGGGCGATCCGGGGGACGAACGGGAAGCTGGGCTCGGGTGCGGACAGGTCGTCGGACTCGCCGATCAGCGAGCGCGCCTCGTCGTCGACGGCCTGGACGAGTCGCCGGGGTGGGTCGTATGTCCAGCTCGCCGAGTGCGGTTCGCCCGCGACGCGGTAGACCAGCAGGACCTCCCAGGTGCCGTCGTCGCGACGCCACGAGTCCCACTGGACGGTGTCCTTGTCGGCGCCGCGCAGCAGCAGCCGCTCTTGCACGGCCTCGCCGAGGGGCGGCCCGGAGTTCTCGCCGGGGCGGCGGACGGGGGTCTTGCGGGCCCGCTCGGCCATGAAGGCGCGCTCGGCGAGCACGGGGCCCTCGAAGCGGCGCACCCGGTCGACGGGGATGCCTGCCATCTGCGCGACCTCTTCCGCGGTCGCGCCGGCACGTATACGCGCCTGGATGTCGCGGGGGCGGAGGTGGCTCTCGACCTCGATCTCGATCTGGCCGAGACGGGGACGGTCGCCGCGCACGGCAGCGCGCAGGCGTTCGTCGATCGGAAGCGTGTACTCCGTAGAGTCGGCAGCCTTCAGCACCAGCCGTGTGCCGTCATTCGAGACGGCCACGACACGCAGTTCGGGCATGGGGACCTCCCGGGTGGTGCCTGCCGACGTCACGTGCGTCGCTGCTTCCGCTAGTCGAGTGTGGCCTGCCCGGGTGCAGCCTGCCACAACCTTGCCGAGTTGCCCGGCGTGTCGGGCGCGGGCCCTGGATCGCCGTTATGGCACGGTTACCTATTCGCAACGCTAAGTGACGAACTCTGTCACCCTGTGCAACTAGCCCCCTCCCGGCGGTCCTAAAGGCCCTGTGCACCCTGACGGGAGACCGGACCCAGGGCTCGCAACAGTACTCCATTCGGGCCACGTACGTGGATCGGCGCGCCGCCCAACTTCTGTCAACGGGTGGGACTTGGCCTCTCCTGCCCGCATCTCGCGATCTTGAACGTGGGGTACTTCACGTAATCACCAAAATCGGAACCAAGGGTCAGGCCGGGGGTGCGTGGTCGTGCCTTGCCGCAGCGCGCACGACGCCCTGCACCGCCCCGACTCCGAGTAGCACGGGGAGCGAGGGCGCGGGGGAGCGCCACCTCAGTGCGCCTCCTACGCCCCAAGAACCCTCCGCAAGTAGTCGTTCTGGAACAGCCGGTCGGGATCGAGGCGGTCCCGCAGCGCCGTGAACTCGCCGAAGCGCGGATACACCCGGGAGAAGTACTCGGCGTCCCTGGTGTGGATCTTGCCCCAGTGCGGGCGGCCCTCGTGGGCGGTGAAGATGCGCTCGGCGGACGTGAAGTACCGCTGGTACGGCGTGCCCCGGAACATGTGGACGGCGATGTACGCGCTGTCCCGGCCGGAGGCGGTGGACAGCGTGATGTCGTCGGCGGGGGCGGTGCGCACCTCGACGGGGAAGCTGACCCTGAGGCCCGAGCGGTCGACCATCGTCTTCAGCTCGCGCAGCGTCTCGACGACGGCCGCGCGCGGCACGGCGTACTCCATCTCCACGAAGCGCACCCGGCGCGGCGACGTGAAGACCTTGTAGGGGATGTCCGTGTAGGTCCGCGCGGACAGGGCCTTGCTGGAGATCTGGGCGATCGCGGGGATCGTGGCGGGCACCGCGCGGCCGACCCAGTTGGCCACCTGGAAAACCCCGTTGGAGAGGAACTCGTCCTCGATCCAGCTCTTGAGCTGGGGCACAGGCTTCTCCGGGCCCGCGCTGCGGTTGTTGCGCTTGGTGTTGGTGCTGCCGGTGTGCGGGAACCAGTAGAACTCGAAGTGCTCGTTCTCGGCCCAGAGTTCCTCGAAGTCGGAGAGGACCCGGTCGAACGGCATCGGCTCCTCGCGGGCCGTGAGCAGGAAGACCGGCTCGACGGCGAAGGTGATCGCGGTGACGAGACCCAGGGCGCCGAGGCCGATGCGGGCGGCGGCGAAGACCTCCGGATTCTCCTGCTCGGAGCAGGTGAGAACCGAACCGTCGGCGGTGACCAGCTCCAAGCCCTTGATCTGGGCGGCGATCGAGCCGGAGTCGCGGCCCGTGCCGTGCGTGCCGGTGCTGGTGGCCCCGGAGACCGTCTGCTCCATGATGTCGCCCATGTTCGTGAGCGACAGGCCTTCACGCGCGAGGGCCACATTGAGCCTCTTGAGCGGGGTGCCGGCCTCCACCGTGACCGTCATGTTCTCGCGATCGATGCTGCGGATCCCGGTCAGCAGTTGAGGACGGATCAACACACCGTCCGTCGCGGCTATGGACGTGAAGGAGTGCCCGGCGCCGACCGCCTTCACCTTCAGACCGTCCTCGGCGGCCCGCCGCACCTCGGCGGCCAGCTCGTCGACGGAGGCAGGGGTGACCTCTCGCGCGGGACGCGCTGAGACGTTGCCGCCCCAGTTACGCCACGTGCCGTTCTTTCCGTTCGCTGTGCTGCTCAACGGAGCCTCCCCGACCCGGTGCCGGTCGCTTGAGCCGGCGGAACCCGAGGAAACCCACCGCGACCGCGACGGCCCCGGCCACCGCCGGAACCCCGTACCCCGCACGCGCCCCGGCCGCGTCGATCACCCAGCCGGCCGCGGAGGAGCCGAGTGCGACCCCCACCGCGAGCCCGGTGCTCACCCAGGTCATGCCTTCGGTGAGCTGCGCGCGTGGTACGTGCTCTTCGATGAGGGACATCGTCGTGATCATCGTCGGAGCGATGGACAGTCCCGCAACGAACAGCGCCACGGCCAGAAACGGCAAGTTTCCGACCAGTAGGAGGGGGATCATACTCACGGCCATGGCACATACGCCCAGCAGCCACCGACGTTCCGGCGCCCCGGCGAAGTGCAGCAGCCCGAAGAACATGCCCGCGACGCAGGAACCCCCCGCGTACAGGGCGAGGACGACGCTCGCCGCGGCCTTGTGGCCCTGCTCGTCGGCGAAGGCCACGGTGACCACGTCGACCGCCCCGAAGATCGCGCCGGTGGCGACGAAGGTGGCCACCAGGACCTGCAGTCCCGGGGCGCGCATCGCGCTGCCCCCGCCCGTGCGCTCCCGCGGGTGCGGCTCGGGCTCGGTGGCGCGCTGCGCGGTCAGCCAGAACGCGCCCGCGGCCAGGAAGCAGGCGGCGAGCAGCGGGCCGGCCTCCGGGAACCAGGCCGTGGACAGACCGATGGAGATGATCGGACCGAAGACGAAGCACACCTCGTCCACCACCGACTCGAAGGAGTACGCGGTGTGCAGCTGCGGCGTGCCGCGGTACAGCGCCGCCCAGCGGGCCCGGATCATCGCGCCGACGCTCGGTACGCAGCCGATGCCCGCACAGGCCACGAACAGCACCCAGTCAGGCCACCCGTAGTGCGCGGCGAACAGCAGGACGGCCGCCGCCGCGAGCGAGATCAGCGTGGCCGGACGCAGCACCCGCCGCTGCCCGTACTGGTCCACCAGCCGGGAGACCTGCGGCCCGGCCACCGCGGCGGCCATCGCGATGGTCGCCGACAGGCCACCGGCCAGCCCGTACCGCCCGGTGAGCTGCGAGACCATCGTGACCACGCCGATGCCCATCATCGACAGCGGCATCCGGCCCAGGAAGCCCGCGGCGGAGAAACCCTTGGAGCCTGGGGCTGCGAACAGGGCGCGGTAGGGGCTGGGCAACGGGGTCTCCGAAGGGCTCAGTAAGCTGCGAACGCAGTCGACACAGCTTACGGCCCCGAACGCCCGGATGCACCCGTCCGGCCCGGCGCCGGATCGCCCCGGGCCCGCCCGTCGCCGCGCGGGTGTCACCCCGCCGTTTCCCGGCTGTCGGTGCAGGGTGGCAGGATCGACTCATGCCAGACGCGCGCGATGTCAGCCCCTACGACGCCCTGCTCCTGCTCTCGTTCGGCGGCCCGGAAGGCCCGGATGACGTGGTTCCGTTCCTGGAGAACGTGACGCGTGGGCGCGGCATCCCCAAGGAACGCCTCAAGGAAGTCGGGCAGCACTACTTCCTGTTCGGCGGCGTCAGCCCGATCAACGACCAGAACCGCGCCCTGCTGGACGCCCTGCGCAAGGACTTCGCCGACCACGGCCTGGACCTGCCGGTCTACTGGGGAAACCGCAACTGGGCGCCGTACCTGACGGACACCCTGCGCGAGATGGTCCGCGACGGCCGCCGCCGCATCCTGGTCCTCGCCACCAGCGCCTACGCCTCGTACTCCGGCTGCCGCCAGTACCGCGAGAACCTCGCCGACGCGCTCGCGGCCCTGGAGGCGGAGGGCCTGGAGCTGCCGAAGGTCGACAAGCTGCGGCACTACTTCAACCACCCGGGCTTCCTGGAGCCCATGATCGACGGCGTGCTCCGGTCCCTCGCCGAGCTTCCCGAGGACGTCCGGGACGGGGCACACCTCGCCTTCTCGACCCACTCGATCCCGACGGCCTCCGCCGACACCTCCGGCCCCGTCGAGGAGCACGGCGACGGTGGCGCGTACGTGAGGCAGCACCTGGACGTGGCGCAGCAGATCGCCGACGCCGTCCGGGAGCGCACCGGCGTCGACCACCCCTGGCAGCTCGTCTACCAGTCCCGCTCCGGCGCCCCGCACATCCCGTGGCTGGAGCCCGACATCTGCGACCACCTGGACGAGCGGCACGCGGCCGGCGTCCCGGCCGTCGTCATCGCCCCGATCGGCTTCGTCTCCGACCACATGGAGGTCCTCTACGACCTCGACACGGAAGCCGAGGCCCGGGCCGAGGAGCTCGGACTGCCGATGCGGCGCTCGGCCACCGTCGGCGCCGACCCGAGGTTCGCGGCCGCGATCCGCGAGCTCGTCGTGGAGCGCGCGGCCGCCGAACGCGGGCAGGACGTCACGCCGTGCGCCCTGGGCGCCCTCGGGGCCAGCCACAACCTCTGCCCGGTCGGCTGCTGCCCCGCCCGCGCCCCCCGGCCCGCCGCCGCGGGCGCCGACAGCACCTACGCGTGAGGAGCCCCGTGACCGACCCCCTGCACACGGACCTGCTCGAACTCGCCCAGGAGGCGGCCCGCCGCGCCGGTGCGCTGCTGCGGGACGGGCGTCCGGCCGACCTCGCGGTCGCCGCGACCAAGTCCAGCCCCATCGACGTCGTCACCGAGATGGACATCGCGGCGGAGAAGCTGATCACGGGCCTGATCGCCGAGCACCGCCCGGACGACGGCATCCTCGGCGAGGAGGGCGCCGCGACGGAAGGCACGAGCGGCGTCCGCTGGGTGATCGACCCGCTCGACGGCACGGTGAACTACCTGTACGGGCTGCCCACCTGGGCCGTCTCCATCGCCGCCGAGCAGGACGGCGAGACCGTCGTCGGAGTCGTCACGGCCCCGATGCGCGGTGAGACGTTCCACGCCGTGCGCGGTCGCGGGGCCTGGGCCACCGGCGCCTGGGACGGCGAGCGCAGGCTGGCCTGCCGCCCCGCACCGCCCCTGGAGCAGGCGCTGGTCTCCACGGGCTTCAACTACGTCGCCGACGTCCGCGCCCACCAGGCCGACGTGGCCCAGCGGCTGATCCCGCTGCTGCGCGACATCCGGCGCGGCGGCTCGGCGGCGGTCGACCTGTGCGACGTCGCCGCCGGACGCCTCGACGGCTACTACGAGCGCGGCCTGCACCCGTGGGACCTAGCCGCGGGGGACCTGATCGCCCGGGAGGCGGGTGCGCTGACCGGTGGACGCCCCGGAGAGCGCCCGTCGGGCGCTCTGGCGGTAGCGGGTGCCCCCGGGGTCTTCGAGCCCCTCCAGCGGCTCCTGGAGGATTTCGGAGCCTGGCACGACTGAGGAGGCCGGGGCTGCCCGGCCGCGGCCGACGGCGCGATGAACACCGGGTGAACGCGCTCTGTGACAACGCGACGGGCCCCGGCGCTGGATTCGCCGGGGCCCGCCGCGTACCGAGTGATCAGACGCTCGTCGCGCCGACCTGCACACCGTGCTCGGCGGCGAGACGGCGCAGGTCGTCGAGTTCGCCCTGCTCCACGTCGACGAGGAACTCGTCGCCCTCGTCGCGAGCCCGGGACAGATCGGACTCGGTCGCCCTTATGCGCTGCAGAAGTCCTGCGGTGAATGCGTCCATGCTGCGCCCCCTCGTCCTGGGTCGTGGGTCGATGGCACGGGGGTGTGCCGTTCGGAAGGGACGATCACGCCGCAGGTGGATGCCCAGCGCCGTTCGGCCGGGCGGCGACGGTGCCGGACACCCACGCCGCCCTGCGGAAAGCGGATTGATGCGCACCGCATGGTGGTGCGGCGCCAGCAGAGCGTGATCGTGGGATGTAAAGCCGTCCTCCCCAAGGTCCCTTCCGTGGAAACCTAACCCGGGGAGAAAATCTCGTATTCCCCCTCGGGGCCACGTAGCTCTCACCCGCCTTACCTCCGACTTATGGCCGAAAAGGGCAGGATGGAGGGCAACACACCGAGCACTGTCGAAGACCCCTGCCCACGTGTGCCCGGTGAAGGGCTACGCGGGTGGACATGAGGAAGGACCAGCAACGTGCGCGTACTCGTCGTCGAGGACGAGCAGCTGCTCGCCGATGCGGTGGCCACCGGACTGCGCCGGGAGGCCATGGCCGTCGACGTCGTGTACGACGGTGCGGCCGCCCTGGAGCGCATCGGCGTCAACGACTACGACGTGGTCGTCCTCGACCGCGACCTCCCGGTCGTGCACGGTGACGACGTCTGCCGCAAGATCGTCGAACTGGGCATGCCCACGCGCGTGCTGATGCTGACGGCCTCCGGCGACGTCAGCGACCGGGTCGAGGGACTGGAGATCGGCGCCGACGACTACCTGCCCAAGCCGTTCGCCTTCAGTGAGCTCATCGCGAGGGTGCGGGCCCTCGGCCGGCGCACCAGCGTGCCCCTGCCGCCCGTCCTGGAGCGCGCCGGGATCAAGCTCGACCCCAACCGGCGGGAGGTGTTCCGCGACGGCCAGGAGGTCCAGCTCGCTCCCAAGGAGTTCGCCGTCCTGGAGGTGCTGATGCGCAGCGAGGGCGCCGTGGTCTCCGCGGAGCAGCTCCTGGAGAAGGCCTGGGACGAGAACACGGACCCGTTCACGAACGTGGTGCGCGTGACCGTCATGACCCTGCGCCGCAAGCTGGGCGAGCCCCCCGTCATCGTCACCGTCCCCGGCTCCGGCTACCGGATCTGATACCCCGTGGCAACGACTCCCGCGCCCCCGCAGGCGCCCCCCAAGCCCACCTGGGACCCCCGAAGGCCCGTGCCGCCCTTCCCGTGGCTGCGCCCGACCATCCGCATAAGGCTCACGCTGCTCTACGGCGGCATGTTCCTGATCGCCGGCATCCTTCTGCTGTCGATCATCTACCTGCTGGCAGCGCAGGCGCTCAACACCGGTAACGAGCCGCTCTTCAAGATCGTCGGCGGCACGGAGATCAAGGTGGCCAGTGATCGCTGCCCTGCCGTCAACTCCGCCAGCACGACGCTCGCCGAATTCAACGCGGCGATCAGCCAGTGCATCGACGACCAGCGTCATGTCGCACTCGACAACCTGCTCAGCCGTTCCCTGCTGGCGCTGCTGGGCCTGGCGGTCATCGCCTTCGCCTTCGGCTACGCGATGGCCGGCCGCGTCCTGTCGCCGCTGGGCCGGATCACTCGCACCGCGCGAGCGGTGGCGGGCTCCGACCTGTCCCGCCGGATCGAGCTGGACGGCCCGGACGACGAGCTGAAGGAGCTGGCGGACACCTTCGACGACATGCTGGAGCGGCTGCAGCGCGCCTTCACGGCCCAGCAGCGCTTCGTCGGCAACGCCTCGCACGAGCTGCGGACGCCGCTGGCGATCAACCGCACGCTCCTGGAGGTGCACCTGTCCGACCCGAACGCGCCGATGGAGCTCCAGCAGCTCGGCAAGACGCTGCTGGCCACCAACGAGCGCAGCGAGCAGCTCGTCGAGGGCCTGCTGCTGCTCGCCCGCAGTGACAACCAGATCGTCGAGCGGGGGCCCGTGGACCTCGCCGAGGTCGCCTCGCAGGCCATCGACCAGGTGAACGGCGAGGCCGAGAGCAAAGGCGTCGTGATCCGGGGCGAGCAGAAGCCCGCGGTCGTGCAGGGCAACGGCGTGCTGCTGGAGCGGATCGCGCTCAACCTCGTCCAGAACGCCGTGCGCTACAACGTGGCGGAGGGCGGCTGGGTCGAGGTCACCACCGAGGTCGAGCACGGCCAGGCGGTCCTGGTCGTCTCCAACACGGGACCGGTGGTGCCGGCGTACGAGATCGACAACCTCTTCGAGCCGTTCCGGCGGCTGCGCACGGAGCGGACGGGCAGCGACAAGGGCGTGGGACTCGGGCTGTCCATCGTCCGGTCCGTGGCCCGGGCGCACGGCGGGCACATCTATGCCCAGCCGCGTGAAGGGGGTGGACTCGTCATGCGCGTTACGCTGCCCATCTGAGATCATGTCGCCGATCAACTCGGCGGCACACGGGGATGTTCGCTTTGCGCGGAATTTCTGAGCCTTCACCGCGCGTGCACCGTGTGTGATCGATCACAGGGACGCCTTTCCGGCCATCTACTCTCCGTGATCATGCGCGCTGCCGTAAAGCCGGGAAAATCCCGGTTTTCGGGGGTCTTGATCACGGGAAGTACACGGTGAGACGCCTTTGGCGTGCAGCATTCGGACCGTGTACGGTCCCCATCGCCATCCAAGCCGATCACTCGTCAGGAGTCCGGTTGGGTGTCGATTGAGTAACAGACCTTGATGTGAGGCAAAATCTCCGCCTCAGGTCGGGCACAAGTCCGGCCTCTCACGCGTTACGTGCGCTGGAGACACCGCAGACACCCAGAGGGGGAGAGCGACCATGGCAACCGATTACGACACTCCACGCAAGACCGACGACGACGTCGACTCGGACAGCCTCGAAGAGCTGAAGGCCCGGAGGAACGACAAGTCGGCTTCCGCCGTGGACGTCGACGAGTTCGAGGCCGCCGAAGGCCTCGAACTGCCCGGAGCCGACCTCTCGAACGAGGAGCTGGCCGTCCGGGTGCTCCCGAAGCAGCAGGACGAGTTCACCTGCATGAGCTGCTTCCTGGTGCACCACCGCAGCCAGCTGGCCCGGGAGAAGAACGGTCAGCCGATCTGCCGCGACTGCGACTGAGGGCGGGTCGGCCGTGACTGGCTCGACCCCTCCCTGGAAGCGCCGCTTCTCCAAGCGAAAAGCGGACGAAGGGCCGATCGACGGCCCGCAGTACGGCGCGCGTGACGACGAGCGAGGCTCAACCGGTTCGGGGACGGCCTCGCTCGAACCCGCAGCGGACCGGGGCGACCTCCCGGCATCCGTGGACGTCCCCGCACCCGTCGCGAGACGGCGGGCGGGGGCGATCCGCGAGCGGGCCAGAGCAGGCGCCCGCAGGGGCGGCGACCGGGCCCGGGCGGGACTCGCCTACCTCGCCGACCGGATCATCGAACTGGCCCCGCGCGTCCCCGTACGGGACCTGGCGACCCTGCGCAGGCAGTTCCCGGGCCTCGGCCCCGAGGAGCTGGCGGACAAGCTCGTGGCGGGCGCGGCGAAGGCGACGGCGACGGTCGGAGCCGGTGTCGGCGCGGCCGCGATGCTCCCCGTGCCCCCGGCGATGCCGACGGAACTGGCCGCAGAGGTCACCGGCGTCGCGGCGATCGAACTGAAGCTGATCGCCGAACTCCACGAGGTCTACGGCGTACGGCCGCCCGGCAATCTCAAGCAGCGCAGCACCGCGTACCTCGACTCCTGGTCGGGGGAGCGCGGCATCGACGCCTCCAAGCCGTCGACCTTCAGCACGGCGCTGAACAGCCGCATGAAGCGCGAACTGCGGCAGCGGATCATGAAGCGCATGGTCCGCAACATGCCGAACCTGATGCCGTTCCTGGTGGGAGCCGCCGTAGGGGCGGTCATGAACCGTGGCGAGACGAGAAAGCTGGCGGGCCGGATCCGAGGGGACCTGCGCAAGATCCAGGTGCCCTGGGAGGCCCTGGAGGCGCTTCCCGCCCTGGAACGTCCGGTGGACGCCCTGGAGATGGGCGAGATCACGCACGACCCGCTGGGCCGCCACACGGACCACCGGCGCGACGGCGGACCCGGCGGCAAGCACGGCGACGGCCCCTGAGAACGCGGCCTTACGCACGGAGTCGACGAGCGCGTTGCCCGTCGAGGAGCCGACAGCCGTCGGCACGGCGGACGGGTGACGCCTCGTCCGGGTGTGCTACTCCGGTCGTCCCGGTGTGCTACTCCGGCTTCGCCGTCCGCAGGGCCTCCGCCAGGCGCTCCGGCTCGCGCGTGGACAGGTACAGGTACGGAGTCGGATCCTGCGGGTCGGTGACCTCCACGCGCAGAGCCGTGGGGATGTACGCGCGCAGCAGGAGGAAGGCGCGCGGGTCGGCCTTGTAGGTGCGCCAGGCGCGGGCCTCCTCCGCGTCCAGGACCTCCGCCTCGCCCAGGGCCGCCAGTGGGATCTTCGCCTCGCCCGCGATCAGGGAGTCGCCGACCACGCGGATGCGCACCGAGCCGTACGAGCTCGCGGCGACGGCCGCGACCGCGGTGCCCCCGGCCAGGCCGCCGAGCATCGGCAGGGTGCCGAACGGGAGCAGGATCAGGGCCATCGAGACGCCCACGAGGAACGAGATCAGCCACCAGGTCCGCGGAGCGGTCAGGCGTTCTTCGTACGGAGCGGCGGAGAGCTGCATGGGCCTAGCTTGACACGGTGTCCGGAAAGGGCCGACGCGCGGGTAAGGTCTCCGGCTGTGAGTGGTACTTCCGCAGCTCTGCAACCTCCGGCCGACGCCGTCCGACCGGTGCGGCACCCGGACGCGCCGGCGCCCGGCGAGCTCCTCGGCGCGCACTACGGCGAGTGTTTCGGCTGTGGTGGCGACCAGCCGCACGGGTTGCACCTGGAGGCGCGGGCCGGCGAGGGCGTGTCGCTCACCGCCGAGTTCACCGTCCAGCCCGCCCATCAGGGCGCTCCGGGTCTCGCGCACGGCGGTGTGCTCGCCTCCGCACTGGACGAGACCCTCGGTTCGCTCAACTGGCTGCTGCGCACCATCGCGGTGACGGGGCGGCTGGAGACCGACTTCGTACGGCCCGTGCCCGTCGGCACCACGCTGCACCTGGAGGCGGAGGTGACGGCCGTGGCGGGACGGAAGATCTACTCCACCGCGACCGGCCGCGTCGGCGGTCCCGACGGGCCCGTCGCCGTGCGCGCGGACGCCCTCTTCATCGAGGTCAAGGTCGACCACTTCGTCGACCACGGCCGCCAGGAGGAGATCCAGGCGGCCATGAACGACCCCGACCAGGTCCGGCGCGCCCGTGCCTTCGAGGTGAACCCGTGAGCCGGCAGCCGCTGGATGTGCTGATCCGGCGCGTCGATCCGGACGTACCGCTTCCGTCGTATGCGCAGCCCGGGGACGCCGGGGCCGATCTGCGCACCACCGAGGCGTGCCGACTGGAGCCGGGCGAGCGGGCCGTGCTGCCCACGGGAGTGTCTGTGGCGCTGCCGGAGGGGTACGCAGCCTTCGTGCACCCGCGATCCGGTCTGGCCGCCCGCTGCGGCGTCGCCCTGGTGAATGCCCCGGGGACGGTTGATGCCGGGTACCGTGGGGAGATCAAGGTGATCGTGGTGAATCTCGACCCGCGCGAGGCCGTGCGGTTCGAGCGCTTCGACCGGATTGCCCAACTGGTGGTTCAGCAGGTCGAGAGGGTCCGCTTCCAGGAGGTGGCGGAACTTCCCGGCTCCGCGCGGGCCGAAGGGGGCTTCGGGTCCACCGGAGGCCATGCCGCGGTGGACGGGACGAGCGGCACAAGCGGTCAGGCCGCCCTGGGCGGTCAGGCGGGTGGGAATCGATACGCTTCGGTCGTATCCGACCGGGAAGGACAGTGACGTGTTCGGACGTCGCAAGAAGAGTGATGCCGCCGAGGGCGCGGCCGGCGAGGCCGAGCAGGTCGTCGACGGTGTCGACACCGAGGCGGACGAAGAGCGCGAGCGCCTGAGGCTGGAGCCCGCGCCGCGCCCCGACGGCCCCTGGGACAGCTCCGAGGTCCGTGACCCGGGCGAAGGCCGGGTCGACCTGGGCGGTCTGTTCGTGCCGGGCGTCGACGGCATGGAGCTCAGGGTCGAGGTCGCGGGCGACGCGATCGTCGCGGCCACGGTCGTGCTGCGCGACAGCGCCATCCAGCTGCAGGGCTTCGCCGCACCCAAGCGCGAGGGCATCTGGGGCGAGGTGCGCGAGGAGATCGGCACCGGCATCACCCAGCAGGGCGGCATCGTCGACGAGGTCGAGGGACCGCTGGGCTGGGAGCTGCGCGCGCAGGTGCCCGTGCAACTGCCGGACGGCACCGGTGGCTTCCAGGTCGTGCGGTTCGTCGGCGTGGACGGCCCCCGCTGGTTCCTGCGCGGGGTCATCTCGGGTCAGGGTGCCGTGCAGCCGCAGGCGGCAGGGCTGCTCGAGCAGATCTTCCGGGACACCGTCGTGGTCCGCGGTGAGGGCCCCATGGCGCCCCGTGACCCGATCGTCCTGAAGCTGCCGAACGACGCCCAGATGGTCCCCGAGGGCGTCCAGCAGGAGGAGGGCTCCCGTTTCGCGGGCGGAATGGGCCAGCTCCAGCGCGGACCGGAGATCACCGAGGTCCGCTGAGCTCACGGAAACAGCAGGGCCGCATCCCACCGGGGATGCGGCCCTTTCTCGTGCGCGGAACCTTGACCGCGCATTGGTCTGTACCTACCTTCTCCGTTCAACGCGTCTGTTCATAAAGGCGCTTCACGTTCACATGCAAGAACGGAAGGCCCCCACGCATGCGCAGAACCGCACTCCTCGCGGCCTCGGCCGCCCTCCTCGCAGCTGGCCTCACCTGGCCCGCCGACGCCGCACCCGGCGCCCCGGCCGCTTTCGTCCACCCGGGAGTCACCGTCTCCAAGGGGCAGTTGGACTTCACCCGCTCCAAGGTCAATGCCGGCGCCCAGCCCTGGAGTGGCGCCTTCGACCAGATGATGGCGAGCAAGTACGCCGACCTGGACCGCACGCCCAAGCCCCGGGCGGTCGTCGAGTGCGGTTCGTACTCCAACCCCGACCACGGCTGCACCGACGAGCGTGAGGACGCGATCGCCGCGTACACGCAGGCCCTGGCCTGGTACATCAGCCGCGACGAACGGCACGCCCGCAAGGCGATCGAGCTGATGGACGCCTGGTCCGCCGTGATCAGGGACCACGCCGGCAGCAACGCGCCCCTGCAGACCGGCTGGGCCGGCTCCTCCTGGCCCAGGGCCGCCGAGATCATCAAGCACACCTACTCCGGCACCTGGGCGAACTCCGGCCGCTTCGCCACGATGCTCCGCAGCGTCTACCTGCCCGAGGTCATCGACGGCTCCCACTCCAACGGCAACTGGGAGCTGTCGATGACGGAGGCCGCCGTCGGCATCTCCGTCTTCCTGGAGGACAAGGCGTCGTACGACGAGGCCATGGCGAAGTTCCGCACCCGTACGGCCGCCTACGTCTACCTGGAGTCCGACGGCGCGCTGCCCAGAACCGTGCCGAGCCAGAATCTGAACACCCGGGACAAGATCGTCAGGTACTGGCAGGGGCAGTCGACCTTCGTGAACGGGCTCAGCCAGGAGACCTGCCGCGACTTCACCCACACCGGCTACGGCCTCTCGGCCATCTCGCACGTCGCCGAGACCAGCCGCGTCCAGGGGCAGGACCTGTACGCCACCGACGTGGGCGAGCGACTGCGGCACGGGCTGGGCTTCCACGCCAAGTACCAGCTCGGCGCCGGTGCCGAGGGCTGGCTGTGCGGCGGCTCGCTGAAGCCCGGGCTCGGGCCGGTCACCGAGGTCGGGCACAACGCCCTGGCCAACCGTCTCGGGCACGCCATGACCAACACCGCGGCGCTGACCCAGCGCAACCGTCCCGCCGGCAGCAACAACCTCTTCGTCGCCTGGGAGACCCTCACCCACGGCGACAACCCCGCGTGAGCCCCTGACCGGCCGGGCGCCGGGCGCGGACCCCGGCGCCCGGTCCGCACGGGGGCCGGGCGCGTCAGAGTTCCGTCAAAGTGCGGCCCGTAACCCCGCCCGGCCTCCGGATGGCGCGCCCTCCGGTCGTAAGGTCGACGCTGCGGAGGGCTGGGCGACGGATCCGGTTCGCGTCGGCCGGCGCGGTCGGCCCGTCGGCGGAGCCCCGACTCGGCGGACCACCGGAAGACAATGGGGCCATGGCACGCGGCAGACTTCGGATCCATCTCGGCGCGGCACCGGGCGTCGGCAAGACGTACGCGATGCTGTCCGAGGCCCACCGCCGTGTCGGGCGGGGCACGGACTGCGTGGTGGCCTTCGTCGAGCACCACGGCCGGCCCCGCACCGAAGTGATGCTGCACGGCCTGGAGCAGGTGCCGCGCAAAGAGTTGGAGTACCGCGGCGGCCTCTTCCCCGAGATGGACCTCGACGCCGTCCTCGCCCGCCGCCCCCAGGTCGCCCTGGTGGACGAACTCGCCCACACGAACGTCCCGGGTTCCCGCAACGCAAAGCGCTGGCAGGACGTGGAGGAGCTGCTCGCCGCGGGGATCGACGTGGTCTCGACCGTCAACATCCAGCATCTGGAGTCGCTCGGCGACGTCGTCGAGTCGATCACCGGGGTGCGGCAGCAGGAGACCGTGCCGGACGAGGTGGTGCGCCGGGCCGACCAGGTCGAGCTGGTCGACATGACGCCGGAGGCGCTGCGGCGGCGGATGGCGCACGGCAACGTCTACCAGCCCGACAAGGTCGACGCCGCCCTGTCGAACTACTTCCGTCCCGGCAACCTGACCGCCCTGCGCGAGCTGGCGTTGCTGTGGGTGGCAGACCGGGTCGACGCCCACCTCACCCAGTACCGCAGCGAACACCGGGTGTCGAGGATCTGGGGCTCGCGCGAGCGGATCGTGGTCGGTCTGACGGGCGGCCCCGAGGGCCGCACGCTGATCCGGCGGGGCGCACGGCTGGCCGAGAAGGGCGCCGGTGGTGAGGTGCTGGCCGTCTACATAGCCCGCAGCGACGGGCTGACCTCCGCCTCGCCCAAGGAACTGGCGCTGCAGCGCACCCTGGTCGAAGACCTTGGCGGAACGTTCCACCATGTCGTCGGCGACGACATACCGGCCGCGCTGCTCGCCTTCGCCCGAGGGGTGAACGCCACCCAGATCGTGCTGGGCTCCTCGCGCCGCAAGACCTGGCAGTACGTCTTCGGACCCGGCGTCGGCGCGACGGTCGCCCGGGAGTCCGGCCCCGACCTCGACGTGCACATCGTCACCCACGACGAGGTCGCCAAGGGGCGCGGACTGCCGGTGGCCCGGGGCGCGCGTCTCGGGCGCTCCCGGCGGGCCTGGGGCTGGATCGCCGGTGTCCTCGGCCCGCCCCTCCTCGCGGCGCTGCTCAGCGCCGTCGACCTGGGCCTCGCCAACGACATGCTGCTGTTCCTGGCGCTGACGGTGGCGGCCGCCCTGCTCGGGGGGCTGCTGCCCGCACTGGCGTCCGCGGCGGTCGGCTCCCTGCTGCTGAACTACTTCTACACGCCGCCCCTGCACCGGTGGACCATCGCCGACCCGAAGAACATCGTCGCCATCGTGATCTTCGTGGCGGTCGGCGTGGCGGTGGCCTCCGTGGTCGATCTCGCCGCCCGCCGCACCCACCAGGCGGCCCGGCTGCGGGCCGAGTCCGAGATTCTGTCCTTCCTCGCCGGCAACGTGCTGCGCGGCGAGACGGGCCTGGAGGATCTGCTGGAACGCGTCCGCGAGACGTTCGGCATGGAGTCGGCCGCCCTGCTGGAACGGGCGAGCGACGTCGAGCCGTGGACCTGCGCCGGCCGCGCAGGCCGGGGACGTGCCGTCGAGCGGCCCGACCAGGCGGACGTGGACATGCCCGTCGGAGACCACATGGCGCTGGCACTGACCGGCCGCGTGCTGCCCGCCGAGGACCGCAGGGTGCTGGCCGCCTTCGCCGCCCAGGCCGCGGTCGTCCTGGACCGCCGCCGGCTCCAGGAGGAGGCCGACCGGGCCCGCACGCTCGCTGAGGGCAACCGCATCCGCACGGCCCTGCTGGCAGCCGTCAGCCACGACCTCCGTACACCTCTCGCCGGGATCAAGGCGGCCGTGACCTCCCTGCGCTCCGAGGACGTGGAGTGGTCGGAGGAGGACCGGGCCGAGCTGCTGGAGGGCATCGAGGAGGGCGCCGACCGCCTCGACCACCTCGTCGGCAATCTCCTCGACATGTCCCGCCTCCAGACCGGTACCGTCACCCCGCTGATCCGCGAGATCGACCTCGACGAGGTGGTGCCGATGGCGCTCGGCGGCGTCCCCGAGGGCAGCGCCTGCCTGGACGTGCCCGAGACGCTGCCCATGGTCGCCGTGGACCCCGGGCTGCTGGAGCGGGCGGTGGCCAACCTCGTGGAGAACGCCGTCAAGTACAGTCCGCCCGGCGCGCCCGTGCTGGTCGCGGCCAGCACGCTGGCCGACCGGGTCGAGGTGCGGGTCGTCGACCGGGGGCCCGGCGTCCCCGACGAGGCCAAGGACCGCATCTTCGAGCCCTTCCAGCGCCACGGCGACGCCCCGCGCGGCGCCGGGGTGGGGCTGGGGCTCGCGGTGGCGCGCGGCTTCGCCGAGGCCATGGGCGGGACTCTGAACGCCGAGGACACCCCCGGCGGCGGCCTCACCATGGTCCTCTCCCTCCGCGCGGTGGCATTCCGCCCGGAGCCTCATCCCACCGCAGAACCGGAAAGGCAGGCCCCATGACCCGCGTTCTGGTGGTCGACGACGAGCCGCAGATCGTGCGCGCCCTCGTGATCAACCTCAAGGCACGCGCCTACGAGGTCGACGCGGCCCACGACGGCGCCACCGCCCTCCGGCTCGCGGCCGCCCGCCACCCCGACGTGGTCGTCCTGGACCTGGGCCTGCCCGACATGGACGGCGTCGAGGTGATCAGGGGGCTGCGTGGCTGGACGCGGGTGCCGATCCTGGTGCTGTCCGCCCGGCACTCCTCCGACGAGAAGGTCGAGGCGCTGGACGCGGGGGCCGACGACTACGTCACCAAGCCGTTCGGCATGGACGAGCTGCTGGCCCGGCTGCGGGCCGCCGTGCGCCGGGCCGAGCCGGCCGGCGGTGAGGGCGACGTGATCGTCGACACCGGCGAGTTCACCGTCGACCTGGCCGCGAAGAAGGTCGACCGCGCCGGCAAGGACGTACGGCTGACGCCCACGGAGTGGCATCTGCTGGAGGTCCTCGTGCGCAACAGCGGCCGCCTGGTCGGACAGAAGCAGCTGCTCCAGGAGGTGTGGGGGCCGTCGTACGGGACGGAGACGAACTATCTGCGCGTCTACATGGCGCAGTTGCGACGGAAGCTGGAAGCGGACCCCTCGCACCCGAAGCACTTCATCACGGAACCGGGGATGGGGTACCGGTTCGAGAAGTGAGGGGTGCGGGCTGCGGCTGGGGGTCCGGGGGTCGCCCCCCGGGGGATGCGGTATCGCGGAGCCGGGGATGGGGTACCGGTTCGAGAAGTGAGGGGTGCGGGCTGCGGCTGGGGGTCCGGGGGGCGCCCCCCGGGGGGATGCGGTATCGCGGAGCCGGGGATGGGGTACCGGTTCGAGAAGTGAGGGGTGCGGGCTGGCGGCCGGGGGCCGAGGGTTGGTCCTCGGGGGACGGCTCTCACCGGGGCGGGGACGGGCTGCCGGCTCCCGAAACGGGCTCCTCGCCTCTCGTCAGTGGGCCCCGGTACGCTTCAGACATGAGTGCTGTTCCTCGTTCCGAAAAGCCGGTGGGCCGGTTCCGGCGCATGCTCGACCGGCTTTCCTCGTCACAGGAGGACCTGGAGTCCGAGGAACTGCGGGAGGACACCGAGACGGCCGGCTGTATCCGGATCGGAGACTGTCAGGACCGCCAGATAGTGACGGTAACTGGTACCTTGCGCACGGTCACCCTTCGGCCGCGCGCCGGAGTCCCCGCCCTGGAGGCCGAGCTGTTCGACGGCTCCGCCGCGCTGGACGTGGTGTGGCTCGGCAGGCGCTCCATCGTGGGGATAGAGCCCGGACGCAAGCTGATCGCGTCGGGCCGGATCTCGATGAGCCGGGGCCGCCGGGTGCTGTTCAATCCCAAGTACGAACTGAGACCCCTCGGACGGGAGTAGCCGGTGACGTCGCTCGACAAGCCGACCGAAGAGACATCTGCGGACGACGCCCGGGCGGTGACCGAGGCCGCCCTGTTCGAGGCGTTCGGCGGCGTGCGGGGCATGGTGGAGACGGTGCTTCCCGGCCTCCTCTTCGTCACCATCTTCACGATCAACAAGGACCTGCACCTGTCGGCGATCGCGGCGCTGGCCGTGTCTCTGGTGCTGGTCGTGGTCCGGCTGGTGATGAAGGACACCGTCAAGCACGCCTTCAGCGGTGTCTTCGGCGTGGCCTTCGGCGTGGTCTTCGCGATGATGACCGGCAACGCCAAGGACTTCTACCTGCCCGGCATGCTCTACACGCTGGGACTGGGCCTCGCCTACATCGTCACCACCCTGTGCGGCGTGCCGCTGATCGGACTGATCCTCGGCCCGGTCTTCAAGGAGAACCTCTCCTGGCGCACCCGGAACCCGGGCCGCAAGAAGGCCTACGCCAAGGCCAGCTACGCGTGGGGCACGATCCTGCTCGCCAAGTGCGCGATCCTCTTCCCGCTGTACTGGTGGGCCGACACCACCCAGCTGGGCTGGGTCCTGGTCGCCCTGAAGATCCCGCCCTTCCTGCTCGCGGTGTACCTGACGTGGGTGTTCCTCGCGAAGGCGCCCGCGCCGATCGACGTGTTCGCGGAGATGGAGGCGGAGGAGAAGGCGGCCGAGGAGCGGGACCGGCAGGCCGCCGCCCGGTCCGCCGAGCAGTGATCCTCCCGCGCTGAGAGAAACGGAAGGGGCGTTCCGCGCACGCGGGACGCCCCTTCCGCCGACTCGGAGACGCGCTCAGCTCGCCGCGTTCCGTCGTACCGACAGCAGGTCTTCCAACTGCTCCTCGCGGGCCTGGGCGGCCACGAAGAGGAGCTCGTCGCCCGCCTCCAGGGAGTCCTCCCGGGAGGGGGTCAGCACGCGGTTGCCGCGGATGATGGTCACCAGGGACGTGTCCTGCGGCCAGTCGACGTCGCCGACCTGCGTGCCGGCCAGGGCCGACTCCTCCGGCAGGGTCAGCTCGACCAGGTTGGCGTCGCCGTGGCTGAAGCGGAGCAGACGGACCAGGTCGCCCACGCTCACCGCCTCCTCGACCAGGGCCGACATCAGACGTGGGGTGGAGACGGCCACGTCCACGCCCCAGGACTCGTTGAACAGCCACTCGTTCTTGGGGTTGTTCACGCGGGCGACGACGCGCGGGACGCCGTACTCCGTCTTGGCGAGGAGCGAGACCACCAGGTTCACCTTGTCGTCGCCGGTCGCGGCGATGACGACGTTGCAGCGCTGGAGCGCCGCCTCGTCCAGGGACGTGATCTCGCAGGCGTCGGCGAGCAGCCACTCGGCCTGCGGGACGCGTTCGACCGAGATGGCGGTCGGTGCCTTGTCGATCAGCAGGACCTCGTGGCCGTTCTCCAGCAGTTCGCCCGCGATCGAGCGGCCGACGGCGCCGGCTCCGGCAATGGCGACCCTCATCAGTGACCGCCCTCCTCTTCGGGACCCTTGGCGAACGCCGCCTCGACCTTGTCGACCTCGTCGGTGCGCATCATCACGTGCACCAGGTCGCCCTCCTGCAGCACCGTCTGCGAGGTGGGCAGGACCGCCTCGCCGAGCCGGGTCAGGAAGGCGACGCGCACGCCGGTCTCCTCCTGGATCCGGCTGATCTTGTGGCCGACCCAGGCGGTGGAGGCGTGCACCTCGGCGAGCTGGACGCCGCCGGTGGGGTCGCGCCACAGCGGCTCGGCGCCGGAGGGGAGCAGACGGCGCAGCATCTGGTCGGCCGTCCAGCGGACGGTCGCGACGGTGGGGATGCCCAGGCGCTGGTAGACCTCCGCGCGGCGGGGGTCGTAGATGCGGGCGGCGACGTTCTCGATGCCGAACATCTCGCGGGCCACGCGGGCGGCGATGATGTTGGAGTTGTCACCGCTGGAGACGGCGGCGAAGGCGCCGGCCTCCTCGATGCCCGCCTCGCGCAGGGTGTCCTGGTCGAAGCCGACACCGGTGACCCGGCGGCCGCCGAACGAGGAGCCCAGCCGGCGGAAGGCCGTGGGGTCCTGGTCGACCACGGCGACCGTGTGCCCCTGTTGCTCCAGGTTCTGGGCCAGTGCGGAACCCACCCTTCCGCAACCCATGATCACAATATGCATCGCGTCACACCGCGCTTCCTGCAGGCCCTCTGGGCTTCATGAATGTCGTGCGCATGTCTCTCTCTCGGCTCGCCAGGCATCACGTCGCGGCCTGCGTGCGGGCCGCCGGGCAACATCATGCCGGTGGAATCACGCCATGATGCCCTCCGGGGGCGGTGCCGCGTTCGGCTGCCCGACTCCAACGTATCCGCAAAGCCGAGGGCGTTGCCGAGGCCCTGCCCGGCCCCGAACGCCTAGCGCGCCCCGGGGGAGACGTCCTTGCGGCGGCTGATGCTGCGCACGCTCGCCAGGGTCAGGATTCCGAGGGCGACGAGAGTGGCCGCGGCGCCGATCAGCTGGGCGGGGGTGTGCATGGGACCTCCAGGGGCGGCAACGGCAGGGACGCGGACGGGCTTAGTCATATAGGCATGGGAAACGGGTGACCTGCGGAATCCTCAGCCGCATGGGCCTCTGAATTCACTCGGAGAGCAGACGGAACGCCGATGGGGGGTGGCGGGTGGGCGACCCCGCAATCGAACGCCTACGATCCTCTGTTGTGTCCAAACTGACCGACGTGCCCAAACGGATCCTGATCGGGCGCGCACTGCGCAGTGACCGGCTGGGCGAAACGCTCCTGCCGAAGCGCATCGCACTCCCCGTCTTCGCCTCCGACCCGCTCTCCTCCGTGGCGTACGCGCCCGGCGAGGTGCTGCTGGTCCTGTCGATCGCGGGCGTGACGGCGTACCACTTCAGTCCGTGGATCGCCGTCGCGGTCGTCGTGCTGATGTTCACCGTGGTCGCCTCCTACCGGCAGAACGTGCACGCCTACCCCAGCGGCGGCGGCGACTACGAGGTGGCGAACACCAACCTCGGGCCCAAGGCCGGCCTGACGGTCGCGAGCGCGCTGCTCGTGGACTACGTCCTCACCGTCGCGGTGTCGATCTCCTCCGGCATCGAGAACCTCGGCTCCGCCATCCCCTTCGTGGTCGAGCACAAGGTGCTCTGCGCGATCGGCGTCATCGTGCTGCTGACCTTGATGAACCTGCGTGGGGTCAAGGAGTCCGGCTCGCTGTTCGCGATCCCGACCTACGTCTTCGTCGCCGGCGTCTTCACCATGATCGCCTGGGGCGCCTTCCGCGGACTGGTCCTGGACGACACCATGCGGGCGCCGACCGCGGACTACGTCATCAAGCCCGAGCACCAGGGGCTGGCCGGATTCGCCCTGGTCTTCCTGCTGCTGCGGGCCTTCTCCTCCGGCTGCGCCGCCCTCACCGGCGTCGAGGCGATCTCCAACGGCGTCCCGGCCTTCCGCAAGCCCAAGTCGAAGAACGCCGCGACCACCCTCGCCATGATGGGCCTGCTGGCCGTCACCATGTTCTGCGGCATCATCGCGCTGGCCGCCGCGACCGACGTCCGCATGGCCGAGAACCCGGCGAAGGACCTCATCCACAACGGCGTCCCGCTGGGCCCTGACTATGTGCAGAACCCGGTGATCTCCCAGGTGGCCGAGGCCGTCTTCGGCAAGGGCAGCTTCCTGTTCCTCATCCTGGCCGCGGCCACCGCGCTGGTGCTGTTCCTCGCCGCCAACACCGCCTACAACGGCTTCCCGCTGCTCGGCTCGATCCTCGCTCAGGACCGCTACCTGCCGCGCCAGCTGCACACCCGCGGCGACCGGCTGGCCTTCTCCAACGGCATCGTGCTCCTCGCGGGCGCCGCCGCACTGCTGGTGGGCATCTACGGAGCCGACTCCACCCGCCTGATCCAGCTGTACATCGTCGGCGTGTTCGTGTCCTTCACGCTCAGCCAGACCGGCATGGTCCGGCACTGGAACCGCCACCTGGCCACCGAGAAGGACCAGGCCAAGCGCCGCCACATGATCCGCTCCCGCGCGATCAACGCCTTCGGCGCCTTCTTCACCGGCCTGGTCCTGGTGGTCGTCCTCGTCACCAAGTTCACCCACGGCGCGTGGGTCGCCCTGCTCGGCATGGTGATCTTCTTCGCGACGATGACCGCCATCCGGAAGCACTACGACCGGGTCGCCGCCGAGATCGCCGCCCCCGAGGGCCCGAGCGACGACAGTGTGCGGCCCTCCCGCGTCCACTCGGTCGTGCTGATCTCCAAGATCCACCGCCCCACGCTGCGCGCCCTGGCCTACGCCAAGCTGATGCGCTCGGACACGCTGGAGGCCCTCAGCGTCAACGTCGACCCGGCGGAGACCAAGGCCCTGCGCGAGGAGTGGGAACGGCGCGGCATCGACGTACCACTGAAGGTCCTGGACTCGCCCTACCGCGAGATCACGCGGCCGATCATCGAGTACGTCAAGAGCCTGCGCAAGGAGTCGCCGCGCGATGCGGTGTCCGTGATCATCCCCGAGTACGTCGTGGGCCACTGGTACGAGCACCTGCTGCACAACCAGAGCGCCCTCCGGCTGAAGGGACGGCTGCTGTTCACGCCCGGGATCATGGTGACCTCGGTGCCGTACCAGCTGCAGTCCTCCGAAGCGGCCAAGCGGCGGGCCCGCAGGCAGCAGGACTGGAACGCGCCGGGCTCGGTGCGCCGGGGTCCCGCGCAGGTGCGGTCGAAGGAGTCCTCCGAGCCCAAGTCCTGAGAACGTCCCGGGGGGACGACTCGTGTGAAGCGGCCGGGCGGCAGCCACGTAGACTGGTGGGCTGTTGTCCGGCCGTCTCCGTTCGGCCCTTCCCCCTCACGTGTTTTGGAGTCACCCCGCCATGCAGGCAGAACCGAGGAAGTCGCTGGTGGGGGAGGAGTACGAGGTCGAGGTCGGCCCCGTCGCCCACGGCGGTCACTGCATCGCCCGCACGTCCGAGGGCCAGGTGCTGTTCGTCCGGCACGCGCTGCCCGGCGAGCGGGTCGTGGCACGGGTGACGGAGGGCGAGGAGGGCGCGCGGTTCCTGCGCGCGGACGCCGTGACGGTCCTGGACGCCTCCAAGGACCGCATCGACGAGCCCTGTCCGTTCGCCGGTCCCGGCCGCTGCGGCGGCTGCGACTGGCAGCACGCCAAGCCGGGCGCGCAGCGGCGCCTGAAGGCCGACGTCATCGCCGAACAGCTCCAGCACCTCGCCGGGCTCACCCCGGAGGAGGCCGGCTGGGACGGCACGGTGCTGCCCGCCGAGGGCGACAAGGTGCCGGCCGGCCAGGTCCCCGCCTGGCGCACCCGCGTCCAGTACGCCGTCACCGCCGACGGTCGGGCCGGCCTGCGCCGGCACCGCTCGCACGAGGTGGAGCCGATCGACCACTGCATGATCGCGGCGGAGGGCGTCAGCGAGCTGGGCATCGAGAAGCGGGTCTGGACGGGCATGGACTCCGTCGAGGCGATCGCGGCGACGGGCTCCCAGGACCGCCAGGTGATCCTCACCCCGAAGCCGGGCGCGCGCCTGCCGCTGGTCGAACTCGACCGCCCGGTCTCCGTCCTGCGCGTGGACGAGCGCTCCGGCGGCGTCCACCGCGTCCACGGCCGCCCCTTCGTCCGCGAACGTGCCGACGGCCGCACGCACCGGGTCGGCAACGGCGGCTTCTGGCAGGTCCATCCGAAGGCCGCGGACACCCTGGTGACCGCGGTCATGCAGGGACTGCTGCCCCGCAAGGGTGACATGGCGCTCGACCTCTACTGCGGCGTCGGCCTCTTCGCCGGTGCCCTCGCCGACCGCGTCGGCGACCAGGGCGCGGTCCTCGGCATCGAGTCGGGCAAGCGGGCGGTGGAGGACGCGCGGCACAACCTCGCCGACTTCGAGCGGGTGCGGATCGAGCAGGGCAAGGTCGAGAGCGTGCTGCCGCGCACGGGCATCTCGGAGGTCGACCTGATCGTCCTGGACCCGCCGCGGGCGGGGGCCGGCCGCAAGACGGTCCAGCACCTGGCGTCGCTGGGGGCACGGCGGATCGCGTACGTCGCGTGTGATCCGGCTGCGCTGGCGCGGGACTTGGGGTATTTCCGGGACGGGGGGTATCGGGTGCGGACGCTGCGGGCGTTCGATCTGTTCCCGATGACTCATCATGTGGAGTGCGTGGCGATTCTGGAGCCGGTCGGGAAGGGCGCCTGACCTGCGGTTTTGCGGCGCGTTGTGGTCGCTCGACCTGTTTCCCTTCGTGTAGCGGGTCGAGCGGCGACCCGTCCTGACCTCGACACCGGAGCGGGGCCACAGGCACTACCGCCTGCGGCCCCACCATGGCCGACGTGCTCCGTGCACCTGTCAATGCGGCCCTGCGCGGTTACGGGTTACGGGAGCGTGGTCCACTTCTGGTTGTTCTGGCCGTTGCAGGTCCACAGGATGACCGGGGTCCCGTTGGCGGAGCCGGCTTCCTTGGCGTCGAGGCACAGCCCGGCGCGGACGTTGCGGACCGACCCGTCGGAGCCGATCGTCCACTTCTGGTTGTCCTGGCCGTTGCAAGGCCAGATGACGACCGGCGTGCCGTTGGTGGTGCCCCGGCCGGAGGCGTCCAGGCACTTGTCGCCGTAGACGCGGATCTCGCCTCCCGCCCAGCTGGTCCAGAGCTGGTTTGCGGCGGTGTGGCAGTCCCACAGCAGCGTCTTCGACCCGGCCGCGGTGGCGGCGCCGTCCACGTCCAGGCAGCGGCCGGACCCGCCACCGCGCTGGCGCCCGGTGGTGGAGGCCAGCGGGCTGCCGCCGGTCATCTTGTACACGGCGACACCGTGTGCCGGGACGCTCGCGGAGATCTGCCCGGAGGTGCTCGACGTGCCGCCGGTCCACAGGTCGGTGAGGGTGAACGAGCCCCCGGTCAGGCCGACCTGCGCGGCCGTGGCCGTGATGGTCGCGGTGCTGCTCCCCCGGTTGAACAGGCCCACGGCGACCGAGCCGTCGGACAGGCGCTTGGCGAACACCTCGGTGTCGCCGTCGTCGCGCACCCGGCGCCCGCCCGCGCCCAGCGAGTCCTGGTTCACCGCCAGCAGACGCGGGTTGCGCAGGATCGCGCTCACGTCACCGGACATGGTGCGGATGTCGTTGCCCGCGATGAGAGGCGCGCCCATCAGCGCCCACAGCGCGAAGTGGGAACGCGACTCGGTCAGTGACAGGCCGGGGCGACCGACCACGAGCATGTCGGGGTCGTTGAAGTGCCCCGGGCCCGACTGGGCCGCCAGTGGCGCGGTGATGTCCAGGACGTTGCCGACGCCCATCGGGTAGCTGTTGGTGTTGCCGTTCTGCCAGATGTCGAGCAGGTCCTCGGTCGTCCGCCACAGGTCGGCGACCTGTCCCCAGTCGTAGGTGGCGCCGGTGGGGGAGTGGAAGCTGTTGGGGTTGATGCTGTAGACGATCGGACGGCCGGTGGCACGCAGGGCGTCGCGCATGGTCGTGAACTGCGTGATCTGCTCGCCGAGGGTGCCGCTGCCGGAGCACCAGTCGTACTTGAGGTAGTCCACGCCCCAGGAGGCGAACGTGGCGGCGTCCTGGGCCTCATGGCCCTTGCTGCCGGTGGAGCCGGGGTAGGTGCCCACGCCCTGGGCGCATGTCTTCTCGTTGGGCGCCTGGTAGATGCCGAACTTCAGGCCCTTGCCGTGGATGTAGTCCCCGAGCGCCTTCATGCCGCTGGGGAATGTGGCCGGGTTGGACCGCAGGTTGCCCGCCGCGTCGCGCTGAGGGTCGAACCAGCAGTCGTCGACGACGACGTACTGGTAGCCCGCGGCCTTCATGCCCGAGGACACCATCGCGTCGGCGGCCTGGCGGACCTGCGCCTCGGTGATCTGGCATCCGAAGCTGTTCCAGCTGTTCCAGCCGAGCGGCGGGATGAGCGCGGGGCTGCCCGGCGCGGCCTGGGAGGTCGTGCCGACGGAGGCCGTGGCGCAGGCGCTCAGCGTCAGTGCGGCGGCCGTGAGGAGCCGCAGCAGTCGTCTGTGCAGGGGAGCCATGGGGGGTTCCTTCCTGGCCCGCGAAGCGGAGCCGCTCCGCGGGCCTGATCGGCGGGTCAGGAGTGTCTGATCATGTGCGCGCGGGTCAGCGTCGCAGGGTGAGGAGACCCGGCCGGTACGGCAGTTTCAGGTAGTCGGTGCCGTCCGATGCGGGGGTCCTGCCCTGGTAGAGGAACTGCAGGTTGCAGGGGTCGACGGTCATGGTCTGGTCGGGGGTGGTGCGGACCAGGTCACCGTGGCTGATGTCGTTGGTCCAGGTGGCACCGCTGTTGGCCTTGCCGGCGAAGGGGCTGCTCTCGCTGCCGGCCTGCAGTGTCCACGGACCGTTCAGGCTGGAGGCGGTGAACGAGCGGAAGTAGCGGCCGTTCGCACCCATCGCCTCGACGATCATGAGGTACTGGTTCTGGCCCTTGACCTTGTACACCTCCGGCGCCTCGAACAGCTTTTCCTTCGTGTCGCTCATGACCGTGGTGTACGACGAGCCGAAGCTGCCGGGGAAGTTCCCGATCGGCATCGTCGACTTGTAGATCTTGCCGTTGTCATCGGCGAAGAACATGTACATGTTCTGGTCGTCGGCGATCATGGTGGGGTCGATCGGGCCGGCTTCGGGGAGGCTGCCGGTGAACAGCGGCTGCGGGGCGGACCAGCCGTTGGGGTTGGTGGGGTCGCTGGACGTGCGATAGGTGAAGGGCCAGGCGGTACCCCACCCGTTGGAGGTCAGCACCCAGATGTTCTTGGGCGCGAAGTAGAACAGCTTGGGCGCCACCGCCAAGCCCGGGCTCATCCCGGTCTGGCCGGCCGTCGCCATGTCCGACCAGTTCGTGAAGGGACGGAACGCCATCGTTCCCCACGACGAACCGTCAGAGGTGGTCGCGTAGACCAACTGCTTGCCGTTGTACGGCACGGTGGTGAAGTCTTTCAGCGCGACCCAGCCGTTCGACGGCTGCGCCAACGGGCCGGTCGACGTCCACCGGTACGCCGACGGAAGAGCACACGTGTCGCCCGGCGGCGCGGACGGACCGGTCCACTTCTGGTTGCTGCCGCCGTTGCAGTTCCAGAGCTGCACCGCTGTGCCGTTGCCCGTGGCGCCGCCGCTGACGTCCAGGCAGAGCCCGGACTCCACTCCGACGATCGTGCCGTCGGAGTTCACCCGCCACTGCTGGTTCGCACCGCCGTGGCAGGCCCAGATCTGCACCCGCGTGCCGGCCGTCGTGGCGTGGCCGGGCACATCCAGGCACTTGTTGCCGTACACGGTCAGCTGGTTGTTGTCCGTCAGCGTCCACTGCTGGTTGGGCCCGCCTGTGCAGTCCCAGATCTGCAGGTTCGTGCCGTCCGTCTGACCGGCGTTCGGCACATCCAGGCACCGGCCGGAACCGGCGCCGCGCAAGGCGCCGCTGGTGGCCGCCTGAGCCGGGTTGGCGACGAGTGTCGCCGCCGAAGCGACCAGGGCCGCGAGCACCACAGACAGATGCCTGAGGCTTGAACCACGTCTGCGCATGGGGGTCTCATTCCTTGAGTGAGCGGTTCCGGTCGGCTCCGTCAGAGGCCGGCCGGACTGTTGATGCGCTACGACCCGACCTTGATGTTCGCTATATCGAACAATGGTCGAGGTGTCGCGCAAGAGAGTGGGGAGAGTGATCACAACCTGCTTCGGGGGGCGTCAGTTCCGCACGAGGCGCCAGCGGTTGTCGGCGGTACCGTCGTCCGAGTCCTGCACCGCGAACGCGCCGACAGCGGTGGAGTTGTTCGCGATGGCGAGCAACTTGCCGCTGTGCACGTTGCGGATCTTGTAGGTCCCGTCTCCCTGGTCGAGCAGCGTCCAGCGGTGGTCGGTGGTGCCGTTGTCCGCCCACTGCAGGACGGTCGCGTTGTCCGCCGTGGACATGTCCTGGACACCGAGCACCTTGCCGCTGTGGGCGTTGCGGAAGCGGAACCCGTTTCCGTCGGGGAGCATGTGCCAGTCGTGGTCGGCGGTGCCCGAGTCGTTCCACTGAAGAGCGCGGCCGCCGTCGGCCGTGGACATGTTCTGAATGCCCAGCACGAGACCGCTGCCCACGTTGGCGAGACGGACGGTGCCGGTACCGCTGGTGTTCCAGTAGACGGTGTAGTTGTGCCCGTGCGCGTCGTGAAACGGGCCCAGGCCGACGGTGGATCCGTTGGCGGTGGCGGTAAAGGCGAGCGAGGTGTTGCCGGTCCGTCTGATCGAGGACGTGTCCAGCCCCGGCAGGGAGTCGAGCGCGAAGTCGCCGTAGTCGCCGGACAGGACCACCGGGCCGTAGGTGATCGCGGCGACGTTCGCGTCGTCGTTGGCCGCCCGCATGACGATCCGCATGGGCAGACGGACGGTGACCGTGTCGCCGGAGGTCCAGGAGCGGGTCAAGGTGGCGTAGCTGCCGGGCGTGGTGGTGATGTTCTGGGCCGCGCCGTTGACGCTGACGGTGGCCCCGGAGGTCCAACTCGGGATGCGTATGCGCATCGCCCAGGTTCCGCCGGCGTTCCCGGTGACCCGCAGGGTCGTGGTGTCGCTCACGGGATAGGTCGTCGTCTGGGTGACGGTGATGCCGCGCTCCGACCAGTCGAGCACCGAGGGCACGAACATGTTCACGATCAGCGTGGTGTCACTGCGGTAGTAGAGGGAGTCCATCAACCTGGTGTGCATCTCCAGGCCTGTGCCCTGGCAGCACCAGAAGGTGCCGTAGTCGGTGCTCCACGTGCCGCCGCCCCACGCCGGGCCCACACCGCGTCGGCCTCCCGGGTTGAGCGGGGTGAAGTAGGTGACGTGGCCGTGGTCGTCTGCCGGGTTCTGCTGGCCGATCATCTGGTTCAGCCACGCCTGCTCGTAGTAGTCGAACAGGGCGGCCCGATTCGGGTCCAGCGCGAACAGCTCCCGGGTGAGGGTGAGCATGTTGAAGGTGTTGCAGCTTTCGCACGTGTCCTTGTTCAGGTAGCCGGCGATGGCGTTCGGGGCGCGGAAGTGCTCCGCCTGGCTGTTGCCGCCGATGGCGTAAGTGTGGTTGTTGACGCAGAAGTTCCAGGCATGGGTTGCGATGTCCCGGTACCGAGCGGTACCGGTGGCCTTGAACTCCCGGGCGGCGCCGATCCACTTGGGCACCTGCGTGTTGGCGTGCAGTCCGCTGAGCTGGTCCTGGCCGGCCGCCAGAGGGTCGAACACCGCGGCGTGATCGAACCGTTGGGCGGCGGTGAGCCACCGCGCCTCGCCTGTCTGCTGATAGAGATCGGTCAGCACGGCGTTCATGCCGCCGAACTCCGTCTGCAGCATGGCCTGCATCTGCCGGCCGCTCAGCCGGCCGGTGCGCCGGTCGACCCACCCTGCCAAGGAGAGCAGGACGTCACGCGCTTGAGTGCTGCCGATGTGGCGCCACACGTCCAGCAGGCCGGCGAGGGTCTTGTGGATGGTGTAGTACGGCACGTTGCCGTTGCTCAGGGTCCGCTGCTCGAGAGCGGTGAAGTCGGACTCGGGGTAGCCGGAGAGATACCCGGCGCCGAAACCGGCGGCACTGTTGTTGGCCTGGCATTTGGCAAACTCCGCGACCATATGGGCTGCCTTGTCCCGGCAGACGGTGTCCCCGGTGACCGCGTAGAGCTGTGCCCACGCCGTGAGGAAGTGCCCTTGGGCGTGGGTACGGAAAGGGAACGTCGGCGCGTCCCAACCGCCGTTCGCGGTCGCGCCGTTGGTGGACAGTCGGTGGTTGGCGCGGAAGTTGTACAGCAGCCGGTCGACGTCGACGAACCGCAGGTAGTTCCGCGTGCGGTCCTGGTTGTCCAGCCAGCGGCTCGCGGTCAGCCGGACCTGGCCGAGCGCGAAGGGATGTGCGGACACCCCGATATCGGTCCTTGCGGGAGGGGTGGCCGCTCTGGCAGGTGATGCGCCGATGAAGGAACCGGTGGCAGAGGCGGCGGCCGTGGCCCCGGCTCCCTGCAGGAGACGCCGTCTGCTGACGGAGGAAGACATCTCGCACCCTTCTGTGGGGGAAGGTGACTGCTTGGTCTTCGGTGCGTTCGCTCACAGGTCGGGCGGTGGGGCGGTCGGGCGGTCGGGCGCGACGCGTCACGTGCTCATGCGTCGGGGTCTCGGTTCGATCCACCCTCTCGAGTGATACATGGGATGGATTAACGGATACGGACGTTGCTCCTGTCTAGTCTCGCGACACGGAAGACTTGGCTACTTGCGGGTTTCGTCTGACTCGCGCCTCTGACGCCGCGTCAAATATGGGAGGACCGGGCCGCCGGGGCTCGCAGCACCGGCCACAACCGGAGGAGCAGGTCCTGGTTCAGGTGGCGGGGTGCCGTTTCCCTTCGCAGGGTGCGCGCCGGGCAGTTCTGGCGCTCATGTGACGCTCGCTCTGATGGCGTCAGGTCGTGAACGTGCGATGCACTGCCGCCGGCTCGGGGAGCCGCCCTGGTCGAGGACCGCCGCGATGCCAGCACAGGTGTGAGCCGAACCGAGCGGTGGGGCCCGACCGGTGTGAGCCGAACCGAGCGGTGGGGCCCGACCGGCGTGCGCCGGTCGGGCCCCACCGCGTGCCGTGTCTCGCTGGGTCAGTGGCCGGAGTAGCTGAAGTCGCCCACGGTCCAGGCGCTGACGTCCTCGATCGCAACGCGGTACATCCCGCCTGTCTCCGGGATCCCCACCGCACCCTGCAGGATCCGGGCGACGTGGAAATGCAGATGCGTGGGCGGCCCGTCCTTCTTGGCGGGGATCTCGAAGACGGCGGAGAACTCGGCCAGGTCGGCGGAGTCCGTCAGTACCTCGGACACCCTCTGCCTCCACATGGTTTCCGGAGCCAGCCGACCGGTGATGACAGCACCACTGGTGACCACCGTCAGGGACATCTGATTGCTCTGTCCGGACTCCACAAGGGCGGCTATCGCAACGAGCAGCTCGTCAGGCTTCTGCATGGACCGGATTCTATGCAACAGCCCGCCCGGGCGGCTTGGACGGTGGCGCAACCGGGCGTCGGCAACGGCCGCGCGGAAGGGGGCGGTGCTTGCCGGAGGGGGCTGAGAGGCGGCCCCGGCATCGCAGATCGGCTCAGCGGGAGATCTCGTCATCGGACGCAGCAAATCTATGCTTGCCGGAGTAGACATTCGGCGTTGCGGTGATTATGGTTTCTCTCGTAGCCGAGATCCAACAGGGCCCGGCAGACACGAACTGCCGGGCAGTGGTTCATGTACGACGGTGCGGTGGTGGAGTTTCGAAGCCAGGTGGTACGACGGCGACGGGACTGACGACCGGACCGGGTGGCCCGAAGTGACGAGGGGCCGCCATCAGCAGGACCGCAGTTGATGCGGTGCAGTACCAGTAGTACGCAGTCCCTGTTTGCAAGTGATTGGTTCCGAGGGAAGAACGGAGGAGTCGAGCACCATCAGGATCGCCCGGGCAGAAAACCCGAGCCCGGGTACCGCAGGACATCGATAGGTAGGTGGTCTCCGGTCACGCATTCGCGATCCCCGCACCCCCGTCGGAATATCAGGCGGCTGTGCGGAAACAGAAGGCCGGCGCAGCACTAGGGCCGGCAGATGGTGTTGCAGTTCCTTCGGGGCCTTGGTGCCAAACGGCACCAAGGCCCCTCGACGCGTTCCACAGAGAGGTGAGATGACAGCAGACGAGTCGCTGAGCCGTCTCGACGACGACGACTACCCCGCCTACACGACGGGCCGGGCCGCCGAGCTGCTCGGTACCACTCCCGGCTTTCTCCGCGCCATCGGCGAAGCGCGACTGATCACACCACTGCGCTCCAAGGGCGGTCACCGCCGTTACTCCCGCTACCAGCTGCGCATCGCGGCCCGCGCGCGTGAGCTCGTCGACCAGGGCACCCCGATCGAGGCCGCATGCCGGATCGTCATTCTCGAAGACCAGCTCGAAGAAGCCCAGCGCATCAACGCCGAATACCGCCGCACCGGTGGATCGTCCGGTCCGTCGGCCGCAGCCTGAGGTGAGCGGGCCCGCCGGTATCGCCGAACTGTCACAGCCGCGCGTGGCCGGGCTGCGGCGCGCAGTGATGATCCTCGTCGTGAGCGGCGGGAGCACCCTGCCGAAGCAGTGAGCGGGGCTCACGGCCGACCCACCGAAGGCGGTACCGCCATGACCCCTTCCTGTCCGGCCGCCGGCGTCGTCCCGTCGTCCCGGAGCAGCCGCTGCCGGTGCCGAGCTCCGTCGGGCGGAGAGATCACACAGGCGATGGATCATCTCGTTCTGTCTCCGGGTACCGTCAGGGTATGAGTCATCCGCACCCCGAACTGAAAGCCGCCCCACCCCTTCCCGAAGGAGGGCTGCGGGTCATCGCCCTGGGCGGCCTGGGTGAGATCGGCCGCAACATGACCGTCTTCGAGCACGCCGGCAAGCTGCTCATCGTCGACTGCGGCGTGCTGTTCCCCGAGGAGACCCAGCCCGGCGTGGACGTGATCCTGCCGGACTTCACATCGATCCGGGACCGGCTGGACGACATCGTGGCCGTGGTCCTCACCCACGGCCACGAGGACCACATCGGCGGCGTGCCGTACCTGCTGCGCGAGCGGTCCGACATCCCCGTCGTCGGCTCCAAGCTGACGCTGGCGTTTCTGGAGGCCAAGCTCAAGGAACACGGCATCCGGCCGCGCACGGTGCGGGTGCGGGAGAGTGACCGGCGCGGCTTCGGGCCCTTCGACTGCGAGTTCGTGGCGGTCAACCACTCCATCCCGGACAGCCTCGCGGTCGCGATCCGCACCCGGGCCGGCATGGTGCTGCACACCGGCGACTTCAAGATGGACCAGTTCCCTCTCGATGACCGCATCACCGATCTGCGCGCTTTCGCCCGGCTCGGCGAGGAGGGCGTGGACCTGTTCCTCACCGACTCCACCAATGCCGAGGTGCCGGGCTTCACCACCTCCGAGCGCGAGCTGAACCCGGCGATCGAGCAGGTGATGCGCACCGCGCCGCGGCGGGTCATCGTCTCCAGCTTCGCCAGCCATGTGCACCGCATCCAGCAGGTTCTGGACGCCGCCCACCAGCACGGCCGCAAGGTCGCCTTCGTCGGCCGGTCGATGGTCCGCAACATGGGCATCGCACGTGACCTGGGCTATCTGAAGGTCCCGTCCGGTCTGGTCGTCAGCACGAAGGAGCTGGAGAAGCTCCCGGACCACAAGGTCACTCTGGTGTGCACCGGCTCCCAGGGCGAACCGATGGCCGCGCTGTCACGCATGGCCAACCGCGACCACATGATCCGCATCGGCAAGGGCGACACCGTCCTGCTCGCCAGCTCCCTCATCCCCGGCAACGAGAACGCCATCTACCGGGTGATCAACGGACTCACCCGGTGGGGCGCCCACGTCGTCCACAAGGGCAACGCCAAGGTGCACGTCTCCGGGCACGCCAGCGCCGGCGAACTCGTCTACTGCTACAACATCGTCAAACCCCGCAACGTCATGCCCGTGCACGGCGAATGGCGCCACCTGCGGGCCAACGCCGACCTCGCCATCCGTACCGGCGTCGACCCCGACCGGGTCGTCATCGCCGAGGACGGCGTCGTCGTCGACCTGGTCGAAGGGCGCGCGTCCATCACGGGCAAGGTCCCCGCCGGCAACGTCTACGTGGACGGCATGGAAGTCGGCGGCGCCACCGAAGCGTCCCTCAAGGACCGCCTCACCCTCGCAGAGGAAGGCGTGGTCACGGTGGTGGCGATCGTCGACGCGGACACCGGCGCCCTCGCCGAGGCCCCCGACTTCCTGGCCCGCGGCTTCGTCCACGACGACACCACCTTCGAACCGGTCGTCCCCGTCATCGAGAAGACTCTGGCCACCGCGGCCGAGGAAGGCGTGGGGGACGCCCGCCAACTCGAACAGCTCCTCGCCCGCGCTGTGGCGAACTGGGCGTTCCGCACCCACCGCCGCAGGCCCCTCATCATCCCCGTCATCATCGACGCCTGAGCCGCAGCCCGGCATGCGTCCGGGGCGGCCTGGTGGCGGGAGCGCTGCGCCGGGCGTCCCGCAGCCGCTCCAGCAGCCGACCTGCCGCCCGAGCCGCGACAGGACGGCCGCGGGGTGGCTCGCCATGCGCGTCTTCCCGCGCGGTTCAACGGCGTCAGCGCCGGTGCCGTTCCGCCGCCCGTCTCCATCGCCGGCCCGTTCGTCGAGGAAGTCGCGCGGGACGACATCGATGTACCGGTCATTGCCAAGCGCCTGTCGGTCTGGTTCCCGGTTTTCTGACGCCCGACGTCGTGAGGCCGGGGGGGCGGAACACACCGTGAAACGCTGCGATGAGGACGGATTCCAGCGCCTCCACGGGGAAGTGGAGACCAGCATCCGAGCCGAGCAGCCGTTCGCGCCTCCGCGGTCTGATCGTTTTCGGTCAGGGTGCCGGTTCCGCGTCCGCCCGCCGGGCGGTGGGCATCGTTGATCCGGCCCCGGGGGCCATCGTTTTCCGGCTGGTCCCCCCTTGCTGCCCGGGGCCGGTGAGCCCGCCGAACGAGGCGGTTGTCCGGTATGGCTTGATCGGATCACCTGTGCGATAGCGAATCGGCCATCCGTGCGGGCGGGGCGGCCGGATCGCGAGGCGGGATCCGGCCACTACAGGTACGGGGAGTTTCACGGTTACCCGATGTAATGGGCAACGGATTCTCGGAAGCGGTATTCCACCCCGGATTACTCGGTGCGAATTCGCGCAACTGATCCCTTGTACAATCCACGAAAAGGAAAGAGGATTCCCCGATTCCGTGCCGTCGAAGCCCCTGACCTCAGGGACGGCTGGAAAACGCCAGCGAACCGGCCCAGCCGCTCAGGTATTGTCGTCCAGGCGCTCCGGTGAGGACGGTGGGTGGAGTTCTGGGGGGGACATCCGTGGGCGAGCGGCTCGGTTTCAAGGTCCTGGGGCCCCTGTCGGTGGCGGCGAACGGCCGTGCGCTCCCCGTCGGCGGTGCGCGCCAGCGAACCGTCCTCGCTCTGCTGCTGCTCAACCCTGGCCGGATCGTGCCGGTCGACACCCTCGTCGAGGGTGTCTGGAACAGCGGCCCGCCCGCCACCGCCCGCACCCAGATCGCGATCGTGATCGCCGCCCTGCGCAAGACCTTCAAGGCGGAGGGCGTCACCGAGGACATCATCGTCACCGCCCACCCCGGATACCTCCTCAGATCCGAGGGCCACGCGGTCGACTCGGTGGACTTCGCCCGGCTGGTCAAGGACGCCGAGACGGCCGTGGAGCAGGGCCGGTACGCCGACGCGGCCGACAGCTACGCCCAGGCCCTCGCCCTGTGGACGGGCCCCGCCTTCGCCGGCATCGCCAGCCCGGTGGTGGAGGACGAGGCCGCCCGGCTCGAAGGACACCGCCTCAACGCCTACGACGACGCCACCGCCGTCCTGCTGGAACTCGGCAGCCACCAGGACCTCGTGCCGGAGCTGGCGGCAGTCGTGCGGGAGCACCCGCTGCGCGAGCGCACCCGGCACCATCTGATGCTCGCGCAGTACCGGTCCGGGCGGCGGGCCGAGGCGATGGGCACCTTCCGGGAGGCGCGCGCCCAGTTCATCGAGGAACTCGGCATGGAGCCGGGCCCCGACCTCCAGGAACTGCACGACGCGATCCTGCGCGACGACCCCTCCCTCGCCCCCGCGCCGCCGGTCGTCACCACCGACGCGCTGCGCTCCGACTCCGTCATCGTCCCTTCCGAACTCCCGCCGGACGTGCCCGGCTTCACCGGCCGTGAGCCCGAACTGGCGGTACTGGACCTGCTGGTGGCCGACCGGGACCGGCAACAGGGACCCGCCTTCGGGCTGATCACCGGCATCGCGGGCGTCGGCAAGACCGGCCTCGCGGTCCGCTGGGCCCACCGGGCCGCCGCCCACTTCCCGGACGGACGGCTCTTCGCCGACCTGCGCGGTTACGACGAGGAGCACGAGCCGACCGTCGCCGCCGACGTCATCAGCCGCTTCCTGCGCTCGCTGGGCGTGCCCAGCGACCAGATACCGCCGGAGACGGAGGCGCTCGTCGCGCTGTACCGCAGCGTGCTCGCCGAGCGGCAGGTGCTCGTCGTCCTGGACAACGTCCGCTCCTATGCACAGCTGCGCACCCTGCTGCCCGGCAGCGGGCGCTGTGCCGTGCTGGTCACCAGCCGGGACCAGCTGGAGGAACTGGTCACCTGGCCGCAGGAAGCCCGGGTGCACCTCGGCGTGCTGCCCGAGCCGGAGGCCGTGGAACTGCTCGGCCGGATCGTCGGCACCGAACGCATCGCCTCCGCCCGCGCCGACACCGTACGGCTGGCCGAGCTGTGCGACCGGCTGCCGCTGGCACTGCGCATCGCCGCCGCCCGGCTCGCCTCCAAACCGCACTGGACCGTACGGCACCTGGTGACCCGGCTCAACGACGAGGCACGCCGGCTCGACGAGCTGAGCCAGGGCGCTTCCCGGGTGCGTGCCAGCTTCGCGCTGTCGTACCGCTATCTGCCCCAGGACGCGGCGCTGCTCTACCGGCGGCTCGGCCTGCTCGACGTGCCGGACTTCGCGGCCTGGGTCGGCGGCGCGCTGCTCGACATCGACGTGCTGGACGCCGAGCGGCTCATGGAGGACCTCGTCGACGCCCAGTTCCTTGAGGTCGTCGGCGTCGACGCGACCGGCCGGCTGCGCTACCGGCTGCAGAACCTGATGCGCCTCTACGCTCGCGAGCGGGCCTACGCCGAGGAGCCGCCGGACGCCCAGCGGGCCGCCCGCGAACGCGCTTTCCGCACCTGGCTGACGATCGCGGAGGAGGCCCACCGGCGGGAGTACGGCGGCCATTTCAGCGTCGTGCACAGCGAGGTGTCGCGCCGGCCGGTCGACCCCGTCCTCCTCGACGAACTCCTCGACTCGCCGCTGGAGTGGCTGGAGGCGGAACGCCTGCCGCTGGTCGCCGCGGTCGAGCAGACGGCCGCCCTGGGCATGGCCGACCTCGCCTGGGACCTCACGGTGTCGGCGGCGGTGCTCTTCGAGACCCGGCACTACCTGGACGACTGGCGGATCTGCTCCGAGGCGGCGCTGGCCGCCGCCCGCAGGACGGGCAACCTGCGCGGGCAGGCCGCCATGCTCCACCAGCTCGGCGGCGTCGCCCAGTCCTACCGCCGGCTGGAGGAGGCGCACGCCCGCTACAGCGAGGCGCTGGAGCTGTTCGAGCGGGCCGGCGAGGAACACGGGCAGGCGCTGAACCTGCGCAACCTGTCGATCCTGGACCGGTTCCGCGGCAACCTGGACGTCGCCATGGAACGGCTGCGGACGGCCCGGGACATCCTGCGCCGGGTCGGCGACACCTCCTCCGAGGCGCACACGCTCGACAACATGGCGCAGATCGAACTGGACCGCGGCGCCACCGAGCCGGCGATGAAACTGAGTCTCGAAGCGGTGCAGCTCATGGAGTCGATCGGCGGCGGCAGCCGGCGCGGCGCCGCCCAGACCCTGCACCGGCTGGGGCGGGTGCATCTGGCCCGGTCGGACTTCGACCTGGCGGAAAAGGCGTTCCAGCAGGTGGTCGCGCTGGTCACCGACAAGTCCGACCGGGTGGGGCTCGCCTACGCCCTGCTGGGGCTCGGGGAGAGCCGCCTGGGCGCGGACGAGGTGGAGGCCGCCGCGGCCACGCTGACCGAGGCGCTGGAGATCGTCGAACACATCGACTCCCCCCTCGTCGACGGCCGGATCAACCTCGCCCTCGGCGACACGCTGCGCCGCCTGGGCCGCCATGACGCGGCGCGGGAACGGCTGACCGCCGCCCAGGACGTCTTCGTACGCGCCGACGCCCCGCAGTGGCGCGCGGAGGCGGAACGCGCCCTGGCCCGCCTGGAGAACGAGGACGGCTGACGCCGGGCGGCAGCGGGGCGCGAAGAACCGGGGAGACCGGGTCCCCCCAAGTGCCGTTGTAGACGAGCGATACCCCGCCGATAAGCGGGCTGCCTACGTTCGGCCGGTACCACTGTCAGCCGAAACGTGGAGTACACGATGCCGCCTGCCGCCAAGGCGCCCACCTTCGCCGTGATCTCCGGGGCCCAGGTCCACCGGGTCCTGGCGGGCCGGCACCAGGAGGTGGTGCGTCTGATCGAAACGGCGTACCGCGTCCACGGTGCCGGGGACACCGTCAATCCGCCGTCCTATTTCCTGCGCTTCCCCGACCGGCCGGCCTCCCGCATCATCGCGCTCCCCGCGTCGATCGGCGGCGGGATCGGCGTGGACGGCCTGAAATGGATCTCCAGCTTCCCCGACAACGTGGCGGCGGGCCTCCCGCGCGCCTCCGCCGTGCTCATCCTCAACGACCCGGACACCGGCTATCCGCTGGCCTGCCTGGAGAGTTCGATCATCAGCGCGGCTCGTACGGCCGCCTCCGCGGCGCTGGCCGCCGAGACCCTAGGCCGGGCCCGGGGAGACCGGCCGCGCCGTGTCGGCTTCTTCGGCACCGGTCTCATCGCCCGGTACATCCACCAGTATCTGGCGGGCACCGGCTGGGAATTCGACGAGATCGGCGTGCACGACCTGTCGGCGGAGCACGCCGCCGGGTTCGCCGGACACCTCGAGCGCTCCGGGGCCGGGGGCCGGGTCACCGTGCACGAGGCGGCCGAGGACCTCGTCCGCGGCAGCGACCTCGTCGTCTTCGCCACCGTCGCCGGCACCCCGCACGTCACCGACCCCGGCTGGTTCGGTCACCACCCGCTGGTGCTGCACGTGTCGCTGCGCGACCTGGCGCCCGAGGTGATCCTCTCCGGCGCCAACTACGTCGACGACGTCGAGCACTGCCTGAAGGCCGACACCTCCCCGCACCTGGCCGAACGGCTCAGCGGCGGGCGGGACTTCATCGACGGCACCCTCTACGAGGTACTGACCGGCGCGGCCGGTGTGCCCGCCGACCGGCCCGTGTTCTTCTCGCCGTTCGGACTCGGCGTCCTCGACCTCGCCGTCGGCAAGCACGTCTACGACCGTCTGCTCGACTCCGGTGAACTCGCCGTCGAGCAGGACTTCTTCCACGAGCTGCGCCGCTACGGCTGACCATCGCCCGCCACCCTTCGAGGATGGGGTTTCACCTGTGACCACACTGCTCGACTCACCGCCCCGAGCGGCCGGCGCACCACGCCGGTCCCTCACCGTCCGCGTCGACGAGACCGTCCTGCCCCCGCACGACCCGCTGGACCTGTACACGGCCCTGCGCACCCCCGCCGGCGACGAGGTGTTCCTGCTGGAGAGCCTCGCCGCCCCCGAGGAGGACGGCAACGGCGCCGTCGTCGGCCACGGCCGGCTCGCCGAACTCCAGGTGCACGCCGACCGCGTCACCGTCGACGGAGCCCCCGCCGTCACCGGGGCCCTGCGCGCCGCAGCCGCCGATCTGGGGCTGGCCGAACTGCCGGACGGGGGCCACGCCCTGGCCGACGCCGACCAGGTGTGGGAGCTGCTGCGGGCCGCCCAGCGGGCGTTCACCGTGGAGACCTCGGCGCCCGCGGACGGATACGCCTTCGGGTTCCTGGCCACCGTCGGCTACGGCGCCGCCTGGCACATGGAACGGCTGCCCGAGCGCACCGCCGACGGCGGCCCCGACCTCGTCCTGACCCTCTTCCGCGAGGTCGTGCGCTACGACCTCGACGCGGGCACCGCCCGGCTGCTCACCGCCCACTGCCCGGACTTCCCGCCCGCCGCGGTCCCCGGCCTCGTCGCCACCGTCGCCGCCGGGCTCCGTTCCGCGCCCGAGCCCGCCCCGCTGCCCGCGGCGCCCACCCCGCGCACGGTCCGTGACAGCACCGATGAGCGGACCTTCCTCGCCCATGTGGAACGCTGCCTGGCGCACATCGGCGTCGGGGACATCTACCAGATCCAGATCGGTCACCGCATCGACGTGGACACCGAGCTGACGCCGCTGGACGTCTACCGGCGGTTGCGGCACCGCAACCCGTCGCCGTACATGTACCTCGTCCCGCGCGACGGCTCCACGCTCATCGGCGCCAGCCCCGAGGTGCTGTTCCGCACCGAGGGCGACCGGATCGTCATGCGGCCCATCGCCGGCACCACCCCGCGCAGTGGCGACCCGGCGGTCGACGGGCCGCGCATCGAGGCACTGAAGGCCAGCGAAAAGGAACGTGCCGAGCACGTCATGCTGGTCGACCTGTGCCGCAACGACATCGGGCGGGTCAGTGCGCCGGGCACCTTGGACGTGCAGCGGCTGATGACCGTGGAGACGTACTCGCACGTCTTCCACCTGGTCTCCACCGTCGAAGGGGTCCTCGCGCCCGGTGAGGACACCTGGTCCGTGCTGCGCGCCACCTTCCCGGCCGGCACGGTCACCGGCGCCCCGAAGATCCGGGCCATGGAGATCATCGAGGAGTTGGAGAGCGAGCCCCGGCGGATGTACGCGGGCGCGGTCGGCCTGGTCGACGTGCGCGGCTGGTCCCGGCTCGCCCTGTGTATCCGCACCATCACGCACGACGGGACGGCGTACTCCACCCAGAGCTGCGCCGGCATCGTCGCCGACTCCGAGCCGCTCGCCGAGTGGCACGAGACGCTGCACAAGATGGGCGCCGCCTATTGGGCGCTGACCGGTGAGGAGCTGCTGCCGTGAAGGTCCTGCTCGTCGACGCCTACGACAGCTTCACCCACATCATCGACCAGTACCTGCGCACGCTGGGCGCCGAGACCGACGTGGTGCGGTCGGGAACCCGCACCCCGGCGCAGCTCGCGGCCCGGGGAGCGGAGGCGGTGGTGCTGGGGCCCGGGCCGGGCCATCCGGCCGACTCCGGGCACGTGGAGCTGGTGCACACCTTCGCCGGGCGGGTGCCGCTGCTCGGCATCTGCCTCGGCCACCAGGCGATCGGCCTCGCCTACGGGGCGCGGATCACCGTCGCCGCCCGGCTCAAGCACGGCAAGACCAGCCCCGTCGGGCACGACGGCGCCGGGGTCTTCACCGGCCTCGACGACGAGGTGACCGCCACCCGGTACCACTCGCTCGTCGTCGAGGAGCCGCTGCCGCGGGAGCTGACCGTGACGGCACGGGCCGCCGACGACGGCTGTGTCATGGGCCTGCGTCACCGCGCGCTGGCGGTGGAAGGGGTGCAGTTCCATCCCGAGTCCATCACCACGGTGGGAGGGATGCGGTTGCTGGAGAATTTCATGCTGCTGTCCTCACGGGCCGCCGTTCCGGTTGCCTGAGGAATTGCAATTTTCTCGCGTATCGCCCGTGCGGGCCGTGGGCAGGGCCTCCGCAACCCCCGCACAACCCCTGGAATCTATGGGTCCGAATTTCCCGTTAACCCGGTGTGACCTGCGAGTATATCGCCGTTATTGCTCCAGCAGTGATCGCCGAAGCACCTGCGATAATCAACTAAAGCCGTAGCTCCGTAATTTTCTCGGTGTCGGGACGGAACAGGTCGGACCGAAACCAAGAGAAAACAATGACGGGGAGACGGAAATGCAGCTCACGCAGATCAAGAAGTCGGGAATCCAGGCCCTCGTCGTCGCCGCCTTCACGGCCGGCGCCCTGTTCACCAGCGCGGCGGTGGCCGACCAGGCGCACGCTGCTGAGAACAGCGTGGTGGCCGTCACCGAGGAGGTCGACCCGTGGAGCAACGGGGGTGCCCGTGGTGAGGGTGTGGACCCGTGGAGCGGCGTGGCCGCCGGTGGCGATGTGGATCCCTGGAGCGGCGTGGCCGCCGGTGGCGAAGTGGACCCGTGGAGCGGCGTGGCCGCCGGTGGCGAAGTGGACCCGTGGAGCGGCGTGGCCGCCGGTGGCGATGTGGATCCCTGGAGCTGACGCCCGCGCGGCACTGGTCCCGTACCGGATGACTGAAGGAGAACCGGAGTGAACGCAAGGACCGCATCGGGTGGGCCGCAACGGTCCTGGCCCGGGCTGCTCGGCTCCGTCCTGAACGGTCGCGACCTGTCCGAGCCGGACACCGCGTGGGTGATGGACCAGGTGATGCGGGGCAACGCCTCCGACGCCCTGATCGCCGGCTTCCTGGTGGCGCTGCGCGCCAAGGGGGAGACGACCGGCGAACTGGAGGGGCTGGTGCGGGGCATGATGGCGCACGCAGTACGCATCGACGTGCCGGGGAGGACCGTCGATGTGGTGGGCACCGGAGGGGACGGGGCGAAGACCGTCAACATCTCCACGATGTCCGCGGTCGTGGCGGCGGGCGCGGGGGCGCGCGTCGTCAAACACGGCAACCGCGCCTCCAGTTCCGCATCGGGCTCGGCCGACGTGCTGGAGAAGCTCGGGGTGTGCCTGCGGCTGCCGCCGGGACAGGTGGCGGCACTGGCGGAGGAGGTCGGGATCACGTTCTGCTTCGCCCCCGACTTCCATCCGGCGATGCGGCACGCGGCGGTCGCCCGGCGCGCGCTCGGCATCCCCACCGTCTTCAACGCCCTCGGGCCGCTGACCAACCCCGCGGCCCCCGCGAGTCAGGCGGTCGGCGTCGCCGACGCGCGGCTGCTGCCGCTCGTCGCCGGGGTGCTGGCGCGCCGGGGGGTCGACGCGCTGGTGTTCCGCGGCGACGACGGGCTGGACGAACTGACCGTCACCACCACCTCCACCGTCCTCACGGTCGAAGGCGGCACGGTCCGCCAGGAGTCGTTCGACCCACGGGCCCTCGGTTTCGGGTACGCCCCGGTCGAGGCACTGCGCGGGGCGGACGCCGGATACAACGCGGACGTGGCGCGGCGGGTCCTCGGCGGTGAGCGGGGGCCGGTGCGGGACGCCGTCCTGCTGTCGGCCGCCGCGGCCCTGGCCGCGCTGGAGCCGGCCGGCGGACGGGCTGTCACCGAACGCCTCGCCCCGGCCGTCGGCCGGGCCGCCGAGGCGATCGACTCGGGCGCAGCCCGGTCCACGCTCGAACGCTGGGCCGTGGCCAGCAGCGCCTACGCCCTGACACCGGCGGCCTGACCATGGGCATCCGTACGACCGCGACGCCCCCGGGTCCCACCGTCACGGCGGGGACCGGGGGCGCGGGACCCGGGCGGGGTGCGGAGTCCGGGCGGGGTGCGGGGCCGCGGGTCCGGACCGGCGTGCGGCGGGGGCCGTGGCGCGCGTCCGGGCGACCTGCACGGGCCCGGGCCGGAGCGGCCGGGGCGGCGTGGAAGGCGGCCTCGTGCGGAGGCGGGCCGGAGCGGCAGAGTCGGCGTGGTGGGCGGCCCCGCATGGGTCCGGCCCGGGGTGGCGTGTCGTGCGGACCCTCCTGCGGCGGGCTGTGTCACGCGGCGGTGACCGGCTGGGGGGCGGGGGCGGACGGTTCCGGGGCCGGTGCGCGGCGGAACCAGGTGAGGGCGGGGGAGGTCATGGCCGTGGTGATCAGGGCCATGAGGACCAGGATGGTGAACAGGTCCGGGCCGATGACGCCCATTTCCAGGCCGAGGTTGAGGACGACGAGCTCGGTCAGGCCGCGGCAGTTCATCAGCGCGCCGACCGACATCGCGTCCCGCCAGGACTGGCCCGACAGCCGTGCCGCCGCCGTACTGCCGCCGAACTTGCCGAGCACGGCCACCGCCAGGACCGCGCCGGCCCACAGCCACTGGGCGGCGTCACCGGTGAGCAGCGAGACATCGGTGCGCAATCCGGTGCTGACGAAGAACAGCGGCAGCAGCACCGGGACGGTGAACGCCCGCAGCCGGGCGGCGGACAGCTCGACCACCTGGGAACCGCGCGGCATCACCACGCCGAAGAGGAACGCGCCGAACAATGCGTGGATGCCTATGCCGTCCGTGACGAAGGCCGACACGCACAGGCCGGCGAAGACGAACACCAGGACCGAACTCTCCGCGACCTTGCCGGCCTGCCGGGTCAGCCGGGCCAGCACCGGCCGGGCCAGGTACATCATGCAGGCCACGAAGACCAGTGACCAGGCGGCCGTGACGGCCGCCTGCTCCATCGAACCGCTGGTGCTGACCGCCGCGACCAGCGCCAGCAGGCACCACGCGCTGACGTCGTCCACGGCCGCGCACGCCATCGCCAGCGACCCGAGGGGAGTGGTGTAGAGGCCGCGGTCGGTGAGGATCCGGGCCAGCACCGGGAACGCGGTGATGCTCATCGCGACGGCGACGAACAGGACGAACGGCAGCCGGTCGACCCCGGCCGGAGCGAACGGGCCGTACATCCCGAGCGCCAGCAGCGCGCCCAGCAGGAGGGGCAGCGCGATGCCGACGTAGGAGACGGTGACCGCCGTACGGCTGTGGCCGCGCAGGGCCGACAGGTCCAGCTCCAGGCCGACCAGGAACATGAAGGCGAGCAGGCCGAGATTGCCCAGCACCAGCAGGTGCGGGAGGATCTCCGCCGGGAACAGCCAGTGCTGGGCGGCGGGGGAGACCCAGCCGAGCAGCGACGGGCCGAGCAGGATGCCGAGGGTGATCTCGCCGATGACCGGGGGCTGCCCGATCCGGCGGAAGAGCAGCGCGCCGATGCGGCACACGCCGATCACCACGGGAACGGCGACGAGCAGGCCGGGCAGCGGGTCAGGAGCCGACACGGGCTTCTCCTTCCAGGGGTGAGGGCACGGCGAGCGCGGGCAGGGCGCGGGCCGGCGGGGGCCCGGCCTCCGGCGCCGGGGCCGACGCGGCCGCCGACCAGCGGGCGTAGCGGCGTCTGCCGTAGAGGAGCGGTGATCTGCCGTCGGTGTGGGTGACGCGGGTGACCCGGCCGAAGACGGCCGTGTGGTCGCCGATCTCCACGGCGTGCACCACCGTGCAGTCCGCGACGGCGAGCGCGGCCTCCGTCAGGTGCGGCCCCGCGGCACCCAGCGGGAGCCGCCACTCGGCGTGCGCGAACCGGTCGGTGCTGCCCGAGGCGAACAGGTCGGAGACGGTCCGCGCATCCTCGTGCAGCAGGTTCAGGGCGAAGTGCCCGCTGTCCAGGGCGGCGCGCAGGGTAGGGCCGGCGGTGCGCAGGCAGACCACCAGGGTCGCCGGGTCCAGCGCCACACTCGCCAGCGAGCTGCACGTCATCCCGCGCGGGGCGGAGTCGGTGCCGAGCGCGGTCACCACGCCGACCCCGGAGGGGAAGGACGCCATCAGAGGGCGTATGTCGGTGGAGTTGGGCGCGGCGTCCGGTGCGGCGTCCGGTGCCGCCGAAGGGGTCGAAGTGGTCGAGGGGGGCGAAGTGGTCGAGTGGGTGCTCGTGGTCGTCTCAGCTGTACCAGTCATGCGGTCGGCTCCTGTCGGAAGCAGGATCGGGCCCGGAATCGGGACAGGGATCTGGACGGTGCGGGTCTGCCCGGCGGACTGCGGGGGTTCAGTGCCGCCGGGCTGATCCGTGACCGGGGCGGCGCGGACTACTTGCCGTGCAGGCGGCGCAGGTAGTCGTAGGCGCTGGGCAGGGTGTCGAGCAGGTGCTGCTGCTCCTGCTTGACCTTGTCGAACAGCGGCTGGGCGCCCGCGACCGACTCCGGCTTGTGCGCGAGCGCGGGCAGCGGCGTGTCCGGCTCCAGGCCGAGGCCGGCGAAGATGCAGTAATAGCTGCCGTTGGTCCAGAAGTTGCGGAACTCCGCCTCGAAGTTCCCGTAGTACGTGGACTCGTCGGCGATCGGCGAATTGATCGGGAGCCCCGCCTTGTACGCCTCGATCTTCCGCTGGATGTTCTCCGGCAGCTTCAGCTCTTTCTGGGCCCGCCAGAACGGCGAGTCGTCGCGCGGCGCGTAGTAGAAATGCGCCTGGATGAAGTCACGGGTGTCGTCGAACATCACCTCGATCTCCTGGTTGAAGCTGTCCACCAGGGCCGGGTTGAAGGTGCGGTCGGGGAAGTGCTTGGCGAGCTGGTAGATCGCGGCGGTGATGAAGTAGATGCCGGTCGACTCCAGCGGCTCCAGGAAGCACGAGGAAAGGCCGATGCTCACCACGTTGTTGACCCAGGCACGGCGGTTGCGGCCGACCCGGAAACGGACGTGATTGAACTGCGTCTCCGCGGGGTCGAGCCCCCACATCTCACAGAACTCCGCGGTCGCCTCATCCTGCGAGGTGAATCTGCTGGAATAGACGTAACCGGACCCGAAACGGCCCAGCATCGGGATCTTCCAGGCCCAGCCGGAGGACATCGCGATGGCCGAGGTGTACGGCTCGACCCCGTTCGCCTCGTCGTCGTGCGGCACGGCGGTGGCCACCGCGCTGTCGCACATCAGGTGGTCGCTCATGTCGACGAACGGCTCGCCCAGCGCCTTGTTGATCAGCAGTCCGCGGAAGCCCGAGCAGTCGACGAACAGGTCGGCGTCGAGCACCCGGCCGGACTTGGTGTGCAGGGCCGTGACGTAGCCGCGCCCGTCCTGCTCGACCCGCACCATCTCGTCCTGGACGTGCTCCACGCCCTGCTTGTCGGTGGCGAAGCGGCGCAGGAAGTCGGCGACCAGGGCGGCGTCGAAGTGCCAGGCGTACCGGGTGGACTCGGTGCCGTCGAGCCACTTCGGTGACTTCATCGCGTCCATCACCGGCGGCTCGCGGAAGCAGGCGTAGTCGAACGGCTCGTCGGTGCGGCCCTCGTGCCTGTTCTTGTACCAGTAGTGGGACAGCGGCGTGTTGTCGTGGTCGGGCAGGATGCCGAACGGGTGGTAGAAGTGGTCCGGCCGGCCGCTGTCCAGCGTGCGCGCCCCGGGCTCGCCGCGGCCGGGGGTGCGCCAGTTGACGAAGCGCACGGCCATCTTGAAGCTGGCGTTGCACTCGCGCATCCACTCCTCCTCGGGTATGCCGAGGTAGTCGAAGAGCACGCGGTGCAGATTCGGCACGGTGGCCTCCCCCACGCCGATCCGGGGAATGGCCGGGGCCTCCAGTACCTGGATGTCGACGGTGCCCTGGAGCGCCTTGCCGAGATACGCGGCGGTCATCCAGCCGGCCGTGCCGCCGCCGAGGATGACGACTTTGCGGATGCGGGAGTCGGTATCGGTCGTACCGATGTCGGTCATAGGAAAGCTCATTTCTCCGGTCGGGTGCGTCTGTGCGCCGTTGTGTGCAGTGCCTTTTCATGCTGTCGAGTGCGTTTACACGCCAGAATCGGCTGGCCCGCTATGCGGCATCTATAGGTGGCCGGAATTGCCGCTTGAGCAGGTTCGTATGGGTGAGGTATAGGCGGCTCGGTGATTCTCGGGTGGTGTCGAAAACCGCCCCGCAACTCCCAGCAGAGGATGGCTGCATCAGATGCCGTACGAAGACGGGAATGCCGCTGCCCAGGGACCGGGCGGACTTCCCGGCATGCCGCTTGCCGAACTCCGTGGAATCCTCGCCGTGGTGGGGAACACTCCGCTCATAGAGCTGGAACGGCTCGCACCGGACCTACCGGTACGGCTGTTCGCCAAGGCCGAGCGGTTCAATCCCGGCGGCAGCGTCAAGGACCGGTCGGCGCTCTCGATGGTGCTGAACCGGATCCGCTCCGGGGAACTCGTGCCCGGTCGTTCCACCGTGATCGAGTCCAGTTCCGGAAACCTCGCGATCGGACTCGCTCAGATCTGTGCGTACTTCGGACTGCGCTTCGTCTGCGTGGTCGACGCGCGCACCACCCAGCAGAACCTCGCGATCCTGCGGGCCTACGGCGCCCGGGTCGAGGTCGTCACCGACCCCGACCCGGTCACCGGAGAGCTGCTGCCCATGCGGCTGCGCAGGGTGGCGGAACTGCTGGCCTCGACACCCGACTCGTACTGGCCCGACCAGTACGCCAACCCGCTCAACCGGCAGGCGCATCTGACCACGATGCGCGAGATCGCCGAGGCGCTGGACGGCAAGGTCGACCACCTGATCCTGGCGGCCGGCACCGGCGGCACCCTGGGTGGTTGCGCCGAGTACATCCGGAAGAGCGGCCTGACGACGACCGTGCACGCGGTGGACGCCGTCGGCAGCGTGCTCTTCGGCCGGAGCGCCGGCTGCACCCGGCTGGTGCCGGGCCACGGCGCGTCGATCCGGCCCAAGCTGCTTCGACCCTCGGACGCCGACCACGTCGTCCACGTCACCGACCTGGACTGTGTGGTGGGGTGCCGTCGGCTCGTACGGCGCGAGGCGATCCTTGCGGGCGGCTCCTCGGGAGCCGTGGTCTCCGCGCTGGACCGCATCGCACCGGGCCTCGAACCCGGCTCCAACGTCGTGCTGATCCTGCCCGACGGCGGAGACCGCTACCTCGACACGATCTACGACGACACCTGGGTGCGCCGGCACTTCGGCGAGGTCGCGGAGCTGTCGCAGGACGCTGACCTGCCACCCCAACTCATCACGGAGTCACAGGAGTTGGCGGATATAGGGCACCGATAGCGGGCCCCGCCACCATGAACGCATCCCCCACACCACCACCCGAGGCCCGCGTGGCCGACACCGATGCACGGAGGCATCCAATGACCACTCAGCTCCCTGCCCTCGACGACGGGCAGAAGGCGGAGATCAAGGAGATCGTCTGCGACATCCTCGAGCTGGAACTCGACGAGGTCACCGACGTCAGCCTGTTCAAGGAGGAGCACGACGCCGACTCGCTGCGCACCATCGAGATCCTCTCCTCCCTGGAGCGGACCTTCGGCATCGCCCTGACGCAGTCGGAGCTCAGCCGGATGGTCAACCTCGCCGGCGTCTACGCCGTGGTCGCCGAGGCGCAGGTCAAGTGAGCGGGGTCGCGACGCCGGGCCGCGGCGGGCGCGGCGCCCGGCACCGGGTGGTCGTCACCGGCCTCGGCGTGGTGACGAGCATCGGTACCGGTGTCGACGCCTTCGCCGCCGGCCTGCGGGCCGGCCGCAGCGGCGCGAAACCGATCGGTGCCTTCGACACCACCGGCTTCGCGTACTCCAACGCCTGCGAGATCACCGACTTCGACCCGGCGGCCTGGCTGACCGCCCAGTCCCCGGACGACCTGGGCCGGGCCGCGCAGTTCGCGGTCGCCGCCAGCCGGATGGCGGTCGCCGACGCGGGACTGACCGCACAGCAGGTGCGCGACGTGCGCTCGCTGGTCTCGGTCGGCACCACCGACGGCGAGTCCCGCGACCTCGACCACCTCACCGCGCTCCAGGTCGCCGAGGGCGAGGACGCCCTCGACGAGGCGGCGGCCCGCCGGGTGTGGCCCGGCCGGCTGTCGGCCGGCATCGTCCGCGAACTCGGCCTGGAGGACGTGGAGACCGTCACGGTGCCCACCGCCTGCGCGGCCGGCAACTACGCGGTCGGCTACGGCTACGACGCGATCAGCTCCGGAGACGTCGAGATGGCGCTGTGCGGCGGCGCGGACGCGCTGTGCCGCAAGACCTTCACCGGCTTCTACCGGCTCGGCACCATCGCGCCCGACGTGTGCCGCCCCTTCGACGCCGACCGGCAGGGCATCCTGACCGGCGAGGGCTCCGGCATCCTGCTGATGGAGTCTCTGGAGTCCGCGCTCGCCCGCGGCGCCCGGATCTACGCCGAGGTACTCGGCTACGGCCTGTCGTGCGACGCCAGCCACCCGGTCGCCCCCGACCGGGACTCCATCGCCCGCTGCATCACCGCGGCGCACCGCAATGCCGGCATCGAGGCCACGGACGTCGACTTCATCTCCGCGCACGGCACCGGCACCAGGGCCAACGACGTGACCGAGGTCGGCGCGATCCGGCAGGTGTTCGGCGACACCCTGCCGCGCACGGTCTCCATCAAGTCGATGATCGGCCACACCATGGGCGCCGCCAGCGCCCTCGCCTCCGCGGCCTGCGCGCTGGCACTGCGGGACGGCTTCATCCCCCCGACGATCAACCACCGCTCGACCGACCCCGAGTGCGCGGTCGACTGCGTGCCCAACGAGGCGGTCGAGGCGGAGCTGAGGGTCGTGCAGAACAACGGGCTCGCCTTCGGCGGCAACAACGCCGTCCTGGTGCTCGGCAAGTGGGAGCAGGCGGCGTGAGAGCCGACGGCCGCGATCGTGAGAGGAGTTGACGAGCATGGCGCTCCAGGCGAACACAGCCGCGCCCCGGCTGGCGATATCCGGCTGGGCCGTGTCCTCGCCGTACGGACTGGGCAGGAAGGGCTTCACCGAGGGCCTCAGGTCCGGGCTGCGGGCGGTCGCGCCGGTGGACGCGGCCACCTGGCCGGTCCCCTACCCGGAGGCGGGGCTGATCCCCGGCTTCGACGTCAGGGCCGTCCTCGGCCGCAAGGGCACCCGTTCCATGGACCGGGTCACCGGCATCGCGGCCACCACGGTCGGCATGCTCCTCGACGAGTACGGCACCCGGCTCGCCGCCGACCCGGAGCGCACCGGCCTGGTGCTCGGCACCTCCGGCAGCGTCCAGTCGATCATGGATTTCACCCGGGACGCGCTCACCGGCGACAAGCCCTACCTCGTGGACCCGGCGCGCTTCCCCAACACCGTCATGAACTGCCCCGCCGGTGCCAGTGCCATCCGGCACACCCTCAAGGGCCCCAACGTCACCGTCTCCGGCGGCGCCACCACCGCCCTGCTCGCCCTCCAGTACGCCTCCCGGTTGCTGCGGGGCGGCCACGGCACGGCGCTGCTGGCCGGCGCGGCCGAGGAGTTCTCCGTACAGCGGGCCCGGCTGGAACGGGTCGCCGATCACGACGGCGCCGAACCGCAGCCGCTCGGCGAGGGCGCCGCGCTCTTCCTCCTGGAGGAGGCGTCGGCCGCCCGCGAGGGAGGCCGGCCCGTGCTCGCCTCGGTTCTCGGCTCCCGGTTCCGCGCCTTCCAGGACAAGGGCCGGGCCGGAGCGGCGCTGGAACGCTGTGTCGCCGACGTGCTGGCCGACGCGGACGCCGCCCCCGGCGACGTCGAACTGATCGTGCCCGGCAACCCGCCCGGGCTGCTCGGCAAGCAGGAGGAGTCCGCCCTCGACGGGCTGACCGGCAACCGGCTCCCGGTGCGCTCCCTGGTCGGCGACGCCGGCGCGGCCTCCGCCGCCTTCCAGCTGGCCGCCGCGCTGGCCGAGGCGGAGAGCGAACCGAGCCTGGTGGACCGGCTCGCCCTGATCACCGCGGCCGACCGCGACGGCACCGTCGGCGCGCTGCTGCTGCGGCTGGCCTGAGACATCCCGCGGCCCCCCGTCCCGTCACCGAGGAAAGAGGCACGTCACATGTCCGACACACCGAGGCCGGTCGCCCTGGTCACCGGCGGTTCGCGCGGGATCGGGCGGGCCGTCGTGGAGACCCTCGCCCGCGACGGCCATGACGTCGCGCTGTGCTACCAGTCCAACGAGGAGGCGGCCGCGCTCGCCGCCAAGTCCGCCGCCGCGCACGGCGCCCGCACCCTCGCCCGCCGCGTCGACGTGACGGACCGGGCCGCCGTGGCCGCGTTCGCGGCCGAGACCGAGGAACTGCTCGGACCGGTGGACGTGGTGGTCACCGCGGCCGGGATCGTCCGCGACCAGCACCTGGCGATGATGGCCGACGAGGACTGGGACGCCGTGCTGCGCACCAACCTCGACGGCACCTACAACGTCGTCCGCACGCTCGCCTTCCCCATGCTCAAGCGCCGCCGCGGCACCGTCGTCACGCTCTCCTCGGTCGCCGCCGCGGGACACGCCACGCAGACCAACTACTCCGCGTCCAAGGCCGGGATCATCGGCTTCACCGCGGCCTTCGCCAAGGAGGCCGGACGCTCCGGCATCCGCGCCAACGCCGTCGCCCCGGGCTTCATCAGCACCGACATGACCGGCGGCCTCTCCGAGAAGCACGCCAAGGAGATGACCCGCCGCATCCCGCTGGGCCGCTTCGGCGAGCCCCAGGAGGTCGCGGAACTGGTGTCCTTCCTGGCCGGCGACCGCGCCTCCTACATCACCGGACAGGTCTTCGCCGTCGACGGCGGACTGGTCGTCTGAGAACCCATCCGCCCAAGGGAGTCAGCCATGCCACGCGCCGCCCGGCCGCCGCGCTTCTACTTCAACCTGCGCAGCCCCTACAACTTCTTCGCGCTGCGAGAGCTGCGTGAGAACCACCCCGGCCTGCTCGACCGGCTGGAGTGGCGGCCCTTCTGGGAGCCGGACGAGATCAGCCGGAAGCTGCTGGCCGAGGCGGGGGCCGAGTTCCCTTACGTCCCGATGTCCCGGGCCAAGCAGTTCTACATCCTGCGGGACGTGCGCCGGCTCGCCGCGGCCCGCGGGCTCACCCTGACCTGGCCGGTGGACGCCGACCCGTGGTGGGAGCCCGCGCACCTGACGTGGTTCCTCGCCGAGCGCCGGGGCCTGGGCCGGGCGTGGGTGGAGCGGGCGTGCCGGGCCCGCTGGCTGGAGGGCCGTGACCTCTGCGACCCGGCCACCGTGCGTGAACTGGCCGTCTCCATCGGCCTGGACGCCGAGGAGGCGGGCGCCGTCACCGACGACCCCGAGATCCGGGCGCAGGGCGCCAAGGCCCTGGTGGACGTGGACCGCGACGGCGTGTTCGGGGTGCCGTACTTCATCCACGGCTCGGAGCCCTTCTGGGGCCTGGACCGGGTCGCCGACTTCGCGGCGACCTTCCCCGAGCACGCCCCGGGCCCCGTCGCGGAGACCCCCGCGCCCGCCGAGCCCGGCATCGCCCTCGTCGGCGGCCCCGCCTCCGACCTGAGCCACGCGGGAGGCTGCGGATGAACTCCGCCGTGCGAGCCCTGCCTCTGACCTCGATCCAGGAGGCGATGTGGACCGCGTACCGCATCGCCCCGGACAGTGCCGCCTACAACATCGTGATGCCGCTGCGGCTGAGCGGCCGGGTCGACCCAGCCGCCATGGACGCCGCCGTCACCTCCGTCGGCGAACGCCAGGAACTGCTGCGCTCCGTCTTCGCCGAACACGGCGGACGCCCGGTCCGCATCGCCTCGGACACACCCGTCGTACGGCTGGAACTGCGGGACCTCGACGGAATCGACGAGGCCGGGCTGCTGCGTGCCGTCGAGGAGGCCGGGGCCCGGCCGTTCCGCCTGGAGTCGGGGACCTTCCGGGTGGTGCTGCTGCGCCGTGCCGACGACGACTGGGCGCTCGTCACCTCCGCCCACCACATCGTCAGCGACTTCACCTCCCGCTGGCTGCTGGTCCGTGACGTCCTCGTCGCCTACGCGGCCCACGCCGCCGGCACCGCCCCCGACTGGCGCCCGCTGAAGGGCACGTACACCGAGCACGCGGCGGCGGAGCTGGCCCACACCGCCTCCGAGGCCGGGTTGCGGGCCGCCGCCGCCTGGCGGGAGTCGGTCGCCGGATCGGCCCCGGCCGAACTGCCGCTGGACCGGCCGCGCCCCCGGGTGCGCTCGCTGCGCGGCGACACCGTCGTCCGGCGGCTCGCCCCCGAGGCCGCCGACGGGATCGGCGGGGCGGCGAGCGCGGCGGGCGTGACACCCTTCGCGTACCTGCTCGCCGTGTTCCAGTCGCTGACCCACCGCTGGACCGGGCAGGACGACTTCCTGCTCGGGGTGCCCGCCTCCAGCCGCTCCGGCCGCGGTCAGCGGGACGTGATCGGCTGCTTCCTCAACACCATCCCGGTGCGAGCCGAGTTCGGGCCCGGCGTCACCTTCCGGGACGCCGCCGCGCAGGCCGGCGAGCGGATCATGCGGGGCATGCTGGGCGTGCGCTACCCGTGCGGCCTGGCCTTCCCGCAGGCCACCCTGTTCCGCGCCGCGCTGTTCCTGGTCCACATGGACCGCATGGAACCGCCGGTGCCCAACGTGCCGCCGGGCCAGGCGGTGGGCCGTGCCGTCCCGTACGCCGGTCTCGACATCGCCCTGATCGACGTGCCGCAGCAGGAGGGGCAGTTGGACCTGCTGCTGCGCATCGAGCAGACCCCCGAGGGCGTGACCGCGGTCTTCTCCTACGACACCGACGTCCTGGACCGGACGACCGTCGAGCGGTTCGCGGACGGCTACGAGCGGATGCTCACGGCCGCCGTACGGGACCCGGACGCCCGGATCACCGATGTCGAACTGGCCGCCGACGCCGACCTGGACGCCGTGCTCGCCCTCGGCTCCGGCGAGACCGGCGCCTTCGACGACTTCAACTCCTTCAACTCCTTCGACTCCTTCGAGAAGGCATGGGACCACCGATGACCACCACCACGATCGCGGTGATCGGCGCGGGCATCGGCGGACTCGCCGCCGCCGCCGCCCTGCACCGCCGCGGCATCGACGTCCACGTCTACGAGCGGGGCGACACCCTGCGCGAACAGGGCGTCGGCATGCACCTCGGCCCCAACGGCACCCGGCTGCTGACCCGCATGGGCCTGGCCGGACAGCTCGCCCGCAAGGCGGTGCGGCCCGAGGCGCTGGAGGTCCGCGCCTTCCACGACGGCTCCACGGTGGCGCGCCAGGAGATGGGCGCGGCCTGGGAGGAGCGGTTCGGGGCCCCCTACCTGACAGTGCACCGCGGCGACCTGCACCGGATGCTGGCCTCGCTGCTGCCCGCCGAGCGCGTGCACACCGGGCGCGAGCTGACCGGCTACGAGGAGAGCGCCAAGGGCGTCACGCTCCGGTTCGCGGGCGGCACGGTCACCCGGGCCTCCGCGCTGATCGGCGCGGACGGCGTGCACTCCCTGGTCCGCCGTCGGCCGGCCGGGCCCGAGCGGCCCGTGTACTCCGGCAACTGCGCGCTGCGGGGTCTGGTCGACGCGGCCGCGCTGCCGGACCTCGACCCCGCGCTGATGTACATGTTCGCGGGCCCCGCCGGGCGCGTACTGCTCTACCCGGTCAGCGGCGGACGGCAGTTCACCTACGTCGCCGTCACCCCGGCCCCCGAGGGGCCCGACGAGTCCTGGACCAGCGCGGCCGGGCCCGCCGACCTCGACGCGGCGCTGGCCGGATGGGCGCCGCAGGTGCGGGCCCTGGTCGGCGCGGCACGGGACGTGCGCCGCTGGGCGCTGTACGACCGGGCGCCGCTGGAGCGGTGGAGCACCGCCCGCACCACGCTGCTCGGCGACGCGGCCCACCCGATGCTCCCGCACCACGGTCAGGGAGCCAACCAGGCCATCGAGGACGGGGTGGCACTCGCGATCTGCCTCAAGGAGGAGGCATCGGGAGCAGCGGGCATCGCCGCCGCGCTCCGCCGCTACGAAGCGACCCGCCGGCCGCACACGACCCGTGTGCAGCTGGGTTCACGGGACGGACGGCCCACCACTACAGAGAAGAGGAATTCCTCCATGAACACCAACCTCGGCAACACCGGTTCGAACAACAACCGCAACGTCAACAACCAGGCCGCCGACGTGGCGTGGATCCTCGCGAACGACGTCGAGGCCAACCTGAACGACAACCACGTCGCCAACACCCTGCACAGCAACGCCGCCTGATCGCTGACCAGCGACGAGTCCACGGCAACCACGAGCCCCCGGCGCCCCTCGGCGCCGGGGGCTCGCCCCTGTCCACGGTGTCTCAGCGGAGCGTATAGGTGGCCGATAAACGCCCGATAGCGCTGCGTTCAACCATGGGCCACACCTCACCGCGCAGAAGGGACACCCCATGGCTGAACACATGAGCGACGAAAGCGTGTACCGCGTCGTGCTCAACGACGAGGAGCAGTACTCGATCTGGTGGGCCGACCGCGCCCTGCCCGCAGGCTGGCACGCCGAGGGCACCGAAGGCAGCCGCGTGGAGTGCCTGGAGCGCATCAACACCCTGTGGACCGACATGCGCCCGCTGAGCCTGCGCCGCCGCATGGCCGAGGCCGGCGCCGGCAGCTGATCCGCACCGCCGATCCCGATGGAGGAGAGATCGTGAACGAGCCTGCGAAGTCGGGACGCGTCCCCGGCCATCTGCTGATACTCCCGCTGTTCCGCGCCCAGGCCGCCCGCACCCCGGCCGCGGCCGCCGTCGTCCGCGCCGACGGCACCGCCGTCACCTATGCCGAACTGGCCGCGCTCGCCGACCGGTTCGCGGCCGGGCTGCGGTCGGCCGGGGTGCGTCCCGGCGACTTCGTCGGAGTGTGCCTGCGCCGCGGCCCGGAGCTGGTCGCCGCGTTCCTCGGCGTCTGGCTCGCGGGCGCCGCGTACGTGCCGCTGGACCCGCACCACCCGGCGGCCCGCCTGGCGGCGGTCCTGGCGGACACCGGGGACCCGGTCGTCCTCGCCGAGCGGGCCACCGCGGACAGCCTGCCGGGCACCGTCCGCACGCTGACCGTCGAGGACATCCAGGACCTTGACGGCACCGGGGGCGCCGAGGGCGAACTGCACCACGAGGGAGTGCAGTTCGCGCCCGACGCCGACCGGCCCGCCTACGTCCTGCACACCTCCGGCTCCACCGGCCGCCCCAAGGGCGTGCTCGTGCCGCACGGCGGAATCGCCAACCGGGTGCGCTGGCTGGCGCACCGGCACCGGGTGGGCGCGGGCGACCGGATGCTGCTGAAGACGACCGTCGGCTTCGACGCCGCCGGCCTCGAACTGTTCTCCCCGCTGATCGCGGGCGGCGCCGTGGTGCTCGCCCCCGAGGGCGCCGAGCGCGACCCGGCCGCCCTGCTGCGGGCCGTCGTCGACGGCGGCGTGACGATTCTGCAGGGCGTACCGTCGGTCTACCGCCGCCTCGTCGAGGAGCCCGGCTGGGAACGCGCCGGCGCCCTGCGCCTGCTCTTCAGCGCCGGAGAGCCGCTCCACGCCGAGCTGTGCCGTGCCCTGCACGACCGGGTGCCCGGGGCGGAGATCTGGAACACCTACGGGCCCACCGAGGCGTCCGTCGACATCACCGAGCACCGCTGGGACCCGGCGCAGGACACCGGCGCCGTGCCGATCGGACGGCCCATCGGCAACATGCGCGTCCTCGTCCTGGACCGGGCCGGGCGCCCGGTGCCCGTCGGCGTCCCCGGCGAACTGCACGCGGGCGGCGTAGGTCTCGCCCTCGGCTACCTCGGCCGCCCCGGCCAGAGTGCCGAACGCTTCGTGCCCGACCCGCACCGGGCGGGCGCCCGCCTCTACCGCACCGGCGACCGGGCGCGCTGGCGGCCCGACGGCGTCCTGGAGTACCTGGGCCGCCTGGACCACCAGGTCAAGGTCAACGGCGTCCGGATCGAGCCCGGCGAGGTCGAGGCCGCGCTCGCCGCCCACCCCTGGGTGCGGGCCGCCGTCGCCGCCGGCGTGCCCGACGGCCGCGGAGGACACCGGCTGGTCGCCTGGGTGCAGTCACGCGGCGAGCCGCTCGGCCCGCAGGAGCTGCGCGCCTTCCTGCGCCACTCGCTGCCGGAGCCGCTGGTGCCGACCGCCTACGTGCCGGTCACCGCGTTCCCGCTCACCCCCAACGGCAAGATCGACCGGTCCGCCTTGCCCGACCCGGCGGACGCCGCCGCCGAGACCGCGCACATCCCGGTCCGCACCCCCGCCGAGCGGGTCGTCGCCGAGGAGTGGACGCGGCTGACCGGCACCCCGGCCGCCGAGATCGGCGCCGACCACGACTTCTTCCAGCTCGGTGGATCCTCGCTGATGCTCAACCGGCTCGCGGCCGGCCTGTCCCACGCCGCCGGACGGCACATCCCGGCGACCGCGCTGCTGACCGCCACCACCGTGGAGCAGCAGGCCGCGCTGCTCACCGCCGGCCGGGCGGCGGACGACACCGCCGTACCCGCGGCGCAGCGCTCCGTGACCCCGGTCGACCGTGACCCGCACGGCCTGCCGCTCTCGCCCGGCCAGCAGAGCATGTGGCTGCTGGACCGGCTGCGCCCCGGCAGTGCCGAGTGGAACGCACCGGTCTTCCTCACCCTGCCCGCCGAGTACGACGACACGGTCGTCCGCGGGGCGCTCAGCGCGCTCGCCGCCCGCCACGAGATCCTGCGCACCCGCTACCTGCTGCGCGGCACCGAGCCGGTGCAACTCGCCGACCTGCCGGCCGAGTGGGACGTCCGCTTCGCCCGCGCCGACACCGCGGACGAGCTGAACGCGCTGGTGGAGGCCGAGTTCGCCGTCCCCTTCGACCTGGCCCGAGGGCCGGTGCGCCGGGCCCTCGCGGTGCGCGGCCGGGGCACGCTGACGCTGCTGCTGAGCATCCACCACATCGCCTGCGACGGCTGGACCTCCGTCGTCCTGGAGCGCGACCTCAAGGCGCTCGCCGAGGCCTTGCACACCGGCACCGACGCGCACCTGCCCGCCCTGCCCGTCCAGTACGCCGACCACGCCGTCCACCGGCGCGCCCGGCTGACCGACACCTTCCTCAAGGCCGAACTCGCCCACTGGAAGGACACCCTGAATGGCATCACACCGGTCGACCTGCCCGCCGACCGGCCCCGCCCGGCCACCCGGGACGCGGCCGGGGCAGCGCACGTCTTCACCGTGCCGGCCCCGCTCGCCGAGCAGGTCGCCGCGCTCGGCCGTAGCTGCGGGGCCACCCTGCAGCAGACCCTGCTGACCGCGTTCGCCGCGCTGGTGGCCCGGTTCAGCGGCAACTGGGACGTCCCGGTCGGGGTGCCGGTCGCCGGACGGCACGGTGACGAGGTCGCCGAGGTGGCGGGCTACTTCCTCAACACGCTGGTGCTCCGCTGCGACGCGCCCGCCGCTACACCGTTCAGGGAGGCGCTGGCCCGGGTCCGCGACACCGCCCGTACGGCCTTCGCCCACCAGGAGCTGCCGTTCGACCGGCTGGTGGCGGAGCTGGACGACACCCGCGACCCGGCCCGCACCCCCCTCTACCAGGTGATGTTCGACGTCCACGAGGAGGGCCGCACCGGCACCGCGGTCGACGCCGGTGACGTGGCCGCCTTCCGCGGGGCCTGGCGCACCGCCCGCACCGACCTGACCTTCGTGCTCCAGCGCCGCCCCGACGGATCGCTGCTCGGCCTCGCCGAGTACGCCACCGCCCTGTTCGACGCGGCCACCGTCGAGCGGCTCGCCGCCTGCTGGATCCGGCTGCTGGAGTCGGTCACCGCCGACCCGGACCGCCGGCTGGCCGACGCCGACCTGCTGCCCCCGCCGCTCCGCGCCGAGCTGCTCGGCCGCGGTCCCGGCCGTCCCGAGCCCGGCACGGTCACCGGACCCGAGCGGACCGTCGACGCGGCCGTCGCCGCGGCGGCCCGGCGCGCGCCGCAGGACACCGCGGTCGTGTGCGGCGGCGAGAGGTGGACCTACGAGCGGCTGGAGCACCGGGCCGAGGCGTTCGCCGCCCGGCTGCGGGCCGAGGGCGCCGGCGAGGGCTCGGTGGTCGCCGTACTGCTCGGCCGCACCCCCGACCTGGTCGCCGCGTTCCTCGGCGCCTGGCGGGCGGGCGCCGCGTACGTGCCGCTGGACCCGGCCGCCCCGGACGAGCGCACCGCGCACGTCCTGACGGACGCGGCGGCGACGGTCCTTATCACCGACGGCACGCACGCCACCCGGTTCGCGGGCCGCTTCGAAGGCCGGGTACTGGACGTGGGCACGGTCGCGGAGACTCCGCAGACCGCCGCCCGTGCACAGTCCGCGCAGCCCGTCCCGGCGGTCGCCGACGACCCCTCCCGCCTCGCCTACCTCATGTACACCTCGGGCTCCACCGGGCGTCCCAAGGGCGTCGCCGTCGAGCACGGCTCGCTGCTCACCATGCTGCGAGCCTCCCAGGCCCATCTGGACTTCGGCCAGGGCCCGGACGACGCCTGGCTGGCGCTCGCCCAGGTCACCTTCGACATCTCCTGCACCGAACTGTTCATGCCGCTGGTGGCCGGGGGCCGGGTGGTGCTCGCCCGGGAACAGGAGCAACGCGACCACGCGGCCCAGCTGCGGCTGATCGACGAACACGAGGTCAGCCACCTCCAGGTGGCCCCGACGCACTGGCAGCTGCTGCTCGACGCCGGGCTCGGCCGCCGCCCGATCGTCGGCCAGACCGGCGGCGAACCCTGCCCGCCCGCGCTGGCCCGCGAACTCTCGCGCCGCCTGATGCGGTTCATCAACGAATACGGGCTGACCGAGACCACCATCGCCGCCACCCGCTGGGACGCCGACGACACCGCCACCGGTGTGCCCGTCGGCCGCCCCTACCCGCATGTGACGGCGTACGTCCTCGACGACCGTCTCCAGCCCGTGCCGTACGGCGTCACCGGCGAACTGTGCGTCGGCGGCGACGGGCTCGCCCGCGGCTACCACGGCCGCCCCGGCCTGACCGCCGCCGCCTTCGTGCCCGACCCCTACGGCCCCGCCGGAGCGCGGCTGTACCGCACCGGCGACCGGGCCCGGATGCGGCCCGACGGCACGCTGGAGTTCGCGGGCCGCGCCGACGGCCAGGTCAAGATCCGCGGCCGCAGGGTGGAGACCGGCGAGGTGCAGGGCGTCCTCGTCGAGCACCCGGCCGTCGCCCAGGCGTACGTCACCGTGCACGGCTCCGGGCCCGAGGCCGCCCTGGTCGGCTACTGGACACCCGCCCCGGACGCCGGGCCGGCCACCGAAGGCGAGCTGCTCGACCACTGCGCCCGCCGGCTGCCCGACTACATGCTGCCCGCCTTGCTGGTGGGCCTGGAACGGCTGCCGCTGACCCGGCACAACAAGGTCGACACCGCCGCGCTGCCCGTGCCCGACCTGGCCGCCGCGCTCGCCGACGAGCCGTACAGCGCGCCCGAGGGGCCGGTCGAGGAGACCCTCGCCGCCATCTGGTCCGAGGTGCTGTTCGGCGACGGCGCCGACCGGCCGGTCGGGGCCCGCCAGGGCTTCTTCCGCATCGGCGGCAACTCGGTCCGCGCGACCCGGGTGATCGCCCGTGTCCAGGAGGAGTTCGACGTCGAGCTGCCGCTGAGCGCCGTCTTCGAGCGGCCCACCGTGCGGGGCCTCGCCACCGCCGTGGAAGAGGCCGTACGCGCCGAGATCGAATCGCTCACCGAGGCCGAACTGGCCCTCGCCCACCGGGAGTACCAGCCGTGACCGCACCCACCGCACCGAACCGGGAAGAGCTGGCGGCCGAACTGCTGCGCCGCCGGCTGGCCGCCCGCGCCGGAGGCCGCCGCGCGGTCCCGGCCGGGATACCCCGTGCCGACCGCTCGGAACCTCTCGTCCTGTCCGCCGGGCAGCGCAGCCTGTGGTTCCTGCACCAGCTCGACCCGGACAGTCCCGAGTACCTGCTGCCGATGGTGTACCGGTTGCGCGGCGCCCTCGACACCGGCGCCCTGCGCCGCGCCTTCGGCACGCTGGCCGCCCGCCACGAGATCCTGCGCACCCGGTACGTCCTCGACGGCACCGAACCCCGCCAGGTGATCGACCCGGCCGGCCCGGCGGACTTCGCCGTCGTCCAGGACGGCTACGGTGACGCGGACGCGGACGCGGACGCCGACGCGGACGCAGACGCCGACGGCCGCGCCGTCGCCTTCGCGGAGGAGCAGGCCGCCCGGCCCATCGACCTCGCGACCGAACAGCCGCTGCGCGTACGGCTGCTGCGGCTCGCCGCGGACGACCACGTGCTGGTCGCGGTGGTGCACCACATCGCCTGCGACGCGATGACCAGACCGCTGCTGCTGTCCGAGCTCTCGGCCCTGTACACGGCCGCCGTCGAGGGCCGCGACCCGGCGGGCGCGCTGCCCGAGCCGGCCCTCCAGTACGCCGACTACGCGGCGTGGCTCGGCCGGCGGGACAGCTCACCGGCCGCGGCCGCCGACCTGGCCTGGTGGCGGGAGCGGCTGGCCGGGCTCGCCCCGCTCGGGCTGCCCACCGACCGGCCCCGGCCCGCCGTGCGCGACGGCGCCGGCGCCATGACGCGCTTCGAGGTGCCCGCACCGGTCGCGGAGAGCCTGCGCACACTCGCCCGGGACGAGGGCGCCACCGCTTTCATGGTCCTGCTCGGTGCCTGGCAGCTGCTGCTCGGCCGCTACGCCGGCACCACCGACGTGTGCGTCGGCACCGCCTCCTCCGGCCGTACCCGGCCCGAGCTGCGCCGGATGGCCGGCTACGCCTACAACACCCTGGCGCTGCGCGCCGCCTGGCGGCCCGGGACGCCGTTCCGCCGCTTCCTCGCCGACAGCCGTACGGCCGTCCTGGCCGCCTTCGACCACCAGGGCACCCCCTTCGACCGGATCGCCGACGAGGTGGAGCCTGAGCGGGACCTGTCCACCACCCCCGTCTTCCAGGTCATGTTCGACCTCGTCTCCGGCGAGGGCGGCCCCGAGGGCCCCGAGCTGCCCGGTGTGAGCGTGGCGCCCGTACCGGCCGAGAGCCGCGTCTCCCGCTTCGACCTCACCCTGCACCTGGCCGAACGGCCGGACGGCACCCTGCACGGCAGCCTGGAGTACGCCACCGCGCTCTTCGACGCGGCCACCGCCGAGCGGATCACCCGCCACTACCGGACCCTGCTCGCGGCGATCGCCCGGGCCCCCGGCACCCCGGTCGACGACCTCGACGTCCTGGACGCCGCCGAGCGCGCCCTGCTCCTCGACGGCCCGGACACCCCCGTGGGCACCGACCGCCCGCTCGAACCCGCCGGCCTGCGCCCAGCCTTCGAGACCATCGCCGCGCAGATGGCGGCCACCCCGGACGCGCCCGCACTGCGGCACGCCGGCACCACCGTCACCTACGCCGAACTCGACGCCCGGGCCGACCGGTTCGCCCGCCGCCTCACCGAGCTGGGCGCCGGCCCCGAGGCCGTCGTCGCCGTCCTCCTCGACCGAGGCCCCGACCTGGTCGCCGCGCTGCTGGGCATCTGGCGGGCCGGCGCCGCCTACCTCCCGGTCGACCCGGCCCACCCGGACGACCGCGTCGCCCACATGCTGGCGGAGACCGCGACCGCCCTGGCCGTCACCGAGACCCGGTACACCGGCCGCCTGACCGGCGTCCGCACGGTCGTCGTCGACGACGCCGCCGAACGGGCCGCGCTGGAGGCGGCCGACGCCGAGCTGCCCGCCGCCGACGACCTGGACCGGCTGGCCTACGTCATCTACACCTCCGGCTCCACCGGGCGCCCCAAGGGCGTCCTGATCAGCCACCGCGGCCTCGCCAACTATCTGGGCTGGACGGTCCAGGCGTACGCGAGCGCGGGCACCGGGGGAGCGCCGCTGTTCTCCTCCATCGCCTTCGACCTGGGCGTGCCCGACCTGTACGCGCCGCTGATGACCGGGCAGCCGGTGCACCTGCTGCCGCAGGACTTCGACACCGCCGACCTCGGCGACCTGCTCGCGGCAGGCGGACCGTACGCCTTCATCAAGCTCACCCCGGGCCATCTCAACCTGCTGGTGGAGCAGTTGAGCCCGGACCAGGTGCGGGGGCTGGCCGGACTCGTCATCGCCGCCGGTGACTCCTTCACCGCCCGGCTCGCCGAACGGTGGGCGACGGCGGCGGGTCCGGGCGGCACCCGGCTGGCCGCCGAGTACGGGCCCACCGAGATCACCGTCGGCAACTCCGCCTATTTCCTCGAAGGACCGGTCCCCACCGAACTGGTCCCCATCGGCCGGGCCGTCCCGCACACCACGATGTACGTCCTGGACGACCGGCTGCGCCCGCTCCCCACCGGCGTGCCCGGCGAGGTGTGGATCGGCGGCACCGGACTGGCACGCGGGTACGCCGGCCGGCCCGACCTGACCGCCGAGCGGTTCGTGCCCGACCCCTACGGCCCGCCCGGCAGCCGCCTCTACCGCTCCGGCGACCTCGCCCGGGTGCTGCCCGACGGCAACCTCGACTTCCTCGCCCGCGTCGACCACCAGGTCAAACTGCGCGGCTACCGCATCGAGTTGGGGGAGATAGAGACCGCGCTCACCGCACACCCGGCCGTCGCCGAGGCCGTCGCGATCGTCCGCGAGGACACCCCCGGCGACAAGCAGCTCGTCGCCTACCTGGTCCCGGCCCCCGGCGCCGACGACCTCGGCCCGGCCGGTCTGCGCGAACACCTCGGCGCGTCGCTGCCGCCGTACATGCTGCCCGCCGCCTACCTCACCCTGGACTCGCTGCCGCTGACCGGCAACGGCAAACTCGACCGCCGCGCGCTGCCCGCACCCGGCCGCGCCGCCACGGCCGTCGGCGCACACGTCGAGGCCCGCACCGACGCCGAGCGGGCCATGGCCACCGTATGGGCGCGGGTGCTCGGCCTGGACACCGTCGGGGTGCGCGACAACTTCTTCGACCTGGGCGGCGACTCGCTGCGCGCGGTCGCACTGGTCGGGGCGCTGCGCACGGCCGGCTGGGAGACCAGCGTCCGGGACGTCTTCGAGCACCGGACCGTCGAACGCCTGGCGACGGCCATTGCCCGCACCGGCGCCCCGGCCGCCGACGCGCCCCGGACCGTCGCACGGTTCGCGCTGATCGACGCCGCCGACCGGGCGGCACTGCCCGCCGACGTCACCGACGCCTACCCGGTCTCACGCATCCAGGCCGGGATGCTCGTCGAGATGCACGGCGGCAGCGGCGAGAACCGCTACCACAACATCACCTCCTTCCGGATCCGCGACGAACTCCCCTTCGACCCGGCCGTGTTCCAGCGGGCCGCCGACCTGATCGTCGAACGGCACGAGGTGATGCGCACCTCCTTCGCCCTGGCCGGGTACTCCCAGCCGCTCCAGCTGGTGCACGCCTCCGCCCGCATGCCCGTCGTCCACGAGGACCTGCGCCACCTCCCCGAGGACGACCGGCAGCAGGCGCTGTGGGACTTCGCCGACCGGGACCGGGCCGAGCTGTTCGACCTGACCCGGGCACCGCTGATGCGGATGGCCGTGCACCTCCTGGACGACGAGAGCTGGTGGCTGTCCATCACCGAGTGCCACCCCGTCATCGAGGGCTGGAGCTACCACTCCCAGCTGATGGAGATGCTCCGCGCCTACCGCGCCCTGCGCACCGGCGGCGAGCCCGCCCCCGCTCCGCCCGCGCCCGCCGTCCGCTACGCCGACTTCATCGCCGGTGAGCTGCGCGCCCTCGACGACCCGGCCGACCAGGAGTTCTGGCGCGGGATCGTCGAAGGACACGACAAGTTCACCGTGCCGACCGGCTGGGCCGGCGACCCCGCGGGACCCGACGAGCGCTACCGCATCGACCTGCCGCTGACCGACCTGGAACCCGGCTTGCGCGCCCTGGCGACCGCCGCCGGGGTGCCGTACAAGAGCGTGCTGCACGCCGCGCACAGCAAGGTGCTGTCGCTGCTGACCCGCTCCGCCGCCTTCCGCGGCGGCATGGTCGCCGACGCCCGGCCCGAGGAGGCCGGCGCCGAGACCGTCTCCGGCATGTACCTCAACTCGGTGCCCTTCCCCTACGAGCGGACCGCCCGCACCTGGGGCGAACTGGCCCGGCAGGTCTTCGCGCACGAGGTCGCGCTGTGGCCGCACCGCCGCTACCCGATGCCCGCGATGCGCGTGCCCGGCGGCGAGGCCCACCTGATCGACGTGCTCTTCCACTACCTGGACTTCCACCAGGTCGACACCGAGCTCATCGACATCATGGCCAGCCGCGACGACAGCCCCAACGAGTTCCCCCTCGTCGTGGGCACCCCCGTCCGCGGTCACCTCTCCCTCGCCTCCCGCACCCGCACGCTCTCCCGGTCCGCCGCCGACCGGCTGGCCGCGCTGTACCGCGCGGTGCTCACCGAGATGGCCGCGGCGGGAGCCGACGGAGACAGCACCGGCGCCTTCCCCGACCGGTACGAGATCGCCCGCCTCAAGGCGCCCGCCCTGCCCCACCCCGAGACCCCGGCCGACGTCCTCGGCGCCTTCGAGGCGCAGGCCGCCCGCACCCCGGCGGCCACCGCCCTGCACGGCGAGGACTTCCGCCTCTCCTACGGCGAGCTCGACGCCCGCGCCAACCGGATCGCCCGCCGGCTGCTCGCCCTCGGCGCCGGTGCCGAGACCCGGGTGGCGGTACTGCTCGACCGCGGCCCGGACCTCGTCGCCGCCCTGCTCGGCGTGTGGAAGGCGGGTGCCGTGCAGGTGCCCCTCGACCCGTGCGCGCCGGACGCCCGCCTCGCCGGGACCGCGCCGCGGATCGCCGTCACCCAGCGCTCGTACGTCGTCCGGCTGCCCGCCGCGGACGTGCTGCTCGCCGAGGACGCCGCCCACGAGGGCGACGCCTCGCCGCTCGGCCTGCGGCACGACCCGGACCGGCTCGCCTACGTCCTGCACACCTCCGGCTCCACCGGCACCCCCAAGGCCGTCGAAGTCTCCCACCGGGCCCTCGCGCACTACCTCGACTGGGCCGTACGCCAGTACACCGAGGCCGGCCGCAACGGAGCGCCCTGGTTCACCCCGGCCGGCTTCGACCTCGGGATGCCCGCGCTGTACGCGCCACTGATGACCGGGCAGCCGGTACGGGTGCTGCCGCAGAGGTACGGCACGGCCGAGTTCGGGCCGCTGCTGCTGCGCGGCGCGCCGTACGCGTTCGTCGGCCTGACCCCGGGCCATCTGGCGCTGCTGGAACACCAGCTGACCGACCGGGAACTGGCCGCGCTGGCCGGGCTCGCGGTCTGCGCCGGGGACGCCTACCCCACCGCGCAGGCCGACCGGGTCGCCGCCCGGATCCGCGCCGGCGGCGGGGGCATGGCCCTCGGCGCCGAGTACGGGCCCACCGAGGCCACCGTCGCCGCCACCTACGGCCCCGTCCGCGCCCGGTCCGGGCGGGCCCTGGTCCCGCTCGGCGCGCCGCTGCCCGGCGTCCTGGTCCGCGTCCTCGACGCGGAGCTGCGGCCCGTGCCCGACGGCGTCACCGGCGAGGTGTTCCTCGGCGGCGACGGACTCGCCCGCGGCTACGGCGGCCGTCCCGACCTGACCGCCCTCGCCTTCCTGCCCGACCCGTACGGACTGCCCGGCAGCCGCCTCTACCGCACCGGCGACCTGGCCCGGCGACTGCAGGGCGGGCACCTGGAGTTCGCGGGCCGCACCGACAGCCAGGTCAAGATCCGCGGCCACCGGGTGGAGCCCGGCGAGGCCGAGGCCGCCCTCACCGCCGACCCGGCCGTACGGGAAGCGCTGGTCACGGCGGTCCCGGCCGCCGACGGCGGGAAGCGGCTCGCCGCCTGGGTGGTGCCCGCCGAGGGCCGCACCGTCGAGGTCGCCGCGCTCCGGGACCGGCTGCGCACCCTCCTGCCCGCCGCGCTCGTCCCGGCCACCGTCGACGTCGTCACCGCCCTGCCGCTCACCCCCCACGGCAAACGCGACCGGGCCGCCGTCGTGGCCCGAGAGGCGACCGGCGCGGGCGCGGCACCGTACGCGGCACCGCGCACCGCCACCGAAAGGCGGCTCGCCGCGGTCTGGGCCGAGGTGCTCGGCCTCGAACGGGTCGGCGTCGACGACGACTTCCGCGAGCTGGGCGGCGACTCGCTGCTCGTGCCGCCGCTGCTGGTCGCCGCCCGCCGCGCGGGCCTCGCCCTCGACCTGGCCACGGCCCTGCGCCACCCCACCGTCGCGCGGCTCGCCGCCGCCCTGGACCACTCCGCAACCAGCAGGGAAGGCTGACCCATGGAAGTCCTCCGGGACGTGCGCCACGCGCGCCACCTCATCTCCGTCGACGACCTCACCGACCACGAACTGCACCGCGTCGTCGCACGCGGAGCCGCGTTCTCCGCCGGCCTCGCCGACCCGGTCCGCCCGCTGGACGGCCTGGTCACCGGGGTCTACTTCGCCAAGACCTCCACCCGCACCCGGACCGCCTTCTCCTCCGGCGCGCTGCGCCTGGGCGCCTCCCTCGTCTCCTACGGGCCCGGCGACCTCCAGCTCAACACCGGCGAGACCACCGAGGACACCGGCCGGGTGCTGTCCGGCATGCTCGACGTCCTGGTGGCCCGCACCGCGGGACCGGAGGAGGAGATGCGCGGCTGGGCGAGCCAGCACCGGATGGCCGTCGTCAACGCCATGAGCGCCGAGGAGCACCCGACCCAGGCGCTGACCGATCTGACCACCCTGCTGCGGCACTTCGGCCGCATCGAGGGCCTGCGCGTCCTCTACGCCGGCGAGGGCAACAACACCGCCGCGGCCCTCGCCCTGGCCCTCGGCCGCTACCCCGGCGTCCACCTCGACCTGCGCACCCCGCCCGGCTACGGGCTCACCTCGTCCGTCGCCGAGCGGGCCGCTGCCCACGCCGCCCGCAGCGGCGCCCGGATCACCGAGCGGCACGACATGGCCGCCCTCGAGGGGGCGTACGACGTCATCTACACCACTCGCTGGCAGACCACCGGCACCAGCAAGCCGGACGCGAACTGGCGTGACATCTTCGCGCCGTTCCGGGTCGGCCGGTGGCTGTGGGACGACTCGCCCCGGGCCGTCTTCATGCACGACCTGCCTGCCCACCGCGGCGAGGAGGTCACGGCGGACGTCCTCGACGGCCCGGCGAGCATCGCCTTCGCGCAGGCCACCAACAAGATGCACAGCGCCATGGCGGTCCTGGAGCACGCGTGCGCCCCGCTGACGGCCCGGGTGCCCGAACACGCCGTCGCCCGATGAGCGGCACCACGGGTCGTCCGGCCACGGACCCCTCGGAAGTGCCGTGGCTGATGACGGAGGAGACGCGCGAGGGGAGCGGGAGCGGGAGCGGGCGGGGTACGGTCACCGAGGTGTCCGATCCGACACCGGTCACCGCACCGGAGCCGGAGCGGGAACCTGCCGAGTCCGCGCCCCACCCGCCGTTGCGCCGCAACCGGGACTTCACCCTGCTGTGGGGCGGCGCGGGGCTGTCGCTGCTGGCCGGGCGGGCGACCGCCGTCGCCTATCCGCTGACCGTGCTGTGGGCCACCGGATCGCCGGGGGACGCCGGACTGGTCGGCACCGCGCTCCTGCTGCCCATGCTGCTGATGCAGCTCCCGGGCGGGGTGCTCGTCGACCGTTACGACCGGCGGCGCATCATGATCGGCGCCGGGCTCGGCCAGGCACTGATCGCCGTCGCGGTGACCGCGCTGCTGCTCAGCGGACGCACCTGGCTGTGGGCGCTGCTGGTCGCCGCGTTCGCAGAGGGCGCCCTCGGCGTGCTCCACCAGCTCGCCGAACGGGCCGCCGTGCCGGCCGTCGTCCCGCGCGAACAGCTGCCCGCCGCGCTCACCGGCAACGAGGCCCGCACCCGTGGCGCCGCCATCGCCGGACAGCCGCTCGGCAGCGGACTCGTCGCGCTCGGCGCCTCACTGCCGTACGCGGCCGCCGCCGTCAGCCAACTGGCCTCCGTCATCTGCCTGTTCGGAGTGCGAGGCAAACTCCAGCAGCAGCGCACCGGACCGCCGGCCCGGCTCGGCACCGAGATCCGCGAGGGCCTGGTGTGGATGTGGCGGCAGCCCTTCCTGCGGGCCGTGATGACCGCCGTCGCCGTCACCAACATCCTCTTCCAGGGCCTCAACCTGGCCGTGATGGCGGGCATCCAGGAACGGCACGGCACCCCCTTCGAAGTCGGCCTGGTGCTCTCGCTCAGCGGCGCCGGCGGACTCGTCGGCGCGATCACCGGCGGCTGGTGGAGCACCCGGTTCCCGCTGCGCACCCTGGTCCTGGGCGGACTGCTCGCCTGGACGGCCTTCATGGTCCCGGTGGCCGCCGCCCTGAACACCCCCGTCCTGCTCGGCGCCCTGTTCGCGGCGAGCGGTTACGTCGGCGGAGTCTTCAACGTCGCCGGTGGGGTCCTCCTGGTCAGGGCCGCGCCCGACCATCTGCGAGGCCGCGCCAACGCCCTGGCGAACCTGGTGGGTTCGGGCGCCATGGCGGCCGGGCCGGTCGCCGCCGGCTTCCTCCTGGAGTCCACGGACGCCCTGCGCACCGCCCTCGTCCTCAGTGCCGTCATGGCACTCACGGCACTGGCGGCGCTGGCCTCGCCCGGCCTGCGCAAGGAGCCGTTCCCCGAGGCAGGGGACACCCCCGCCGGCGGTCCCGGGAACACCTCCCGGAAGCGCCCCTGAGACCCGCCCGGAAACCGGCCCTGACCTGCCGGTTTCCGGTATAGGTCGCCGATAGGGCCGTACGCGAGAGTCATAGCACGCGAAGCAACCGGGCCTCCGGCCCGCGACTTCGCCCGACACACCCCGTGAATCCGCCCCTTCCGCCCCCGTGTAAGGAGAACGCGCATGACGCTCAACACCCTGGACCGCAGGAGTGCGCTGCGGGCCGCCCTCGGTGTCGCCGGAGTGGCCGCCACGGCGTCTCTCATCGGCGCCACGCCCGCCGAGGCCCACGGCCGTCACCGCCACCCCTCCCTGCCGGAGGTCCCGGGCATGGTCGGCGACCGCTGGGCGAACGAGTTCTGGTACCAGTACGACGAGATGTCGTACTACACCCCGTCCCAGGAGATGTCGGACGCGGTCTACGCCATCGTCGCGCCGTTCGGCGGCTTCACCAAGACCTACGACGCCTGGGTCGAGACGCGCAAGAGCGGCCGCTACCCGCGCAGCTTCAAGGAGCTGATCAAGCCGAACAAGGCCGCCTTCGAGGTCATATCGCGCGAACAGATCAAGGTCTACGACCGGTTCTACGGCCGCGACCCGCGCGGACTGCTCTTCGCCTTCCAGGAGTACGGCCAGGGCACGCTGTTCGACCCGCGCCGCCCGGACGGCCAGAAGGTCCACATGATGAACTACACGCCGCCGTCGCCCACCCACGCCTACCACCGCTGGCACCCGTTCCTGGCCGGCTTCGCGCTCCTCGGCATCAAGCCGCACTACTGGACGCACATCAACCGGCTCGTGGGCGTCGCCTGGGAGCTGCAGTCGCTGGCCCAGCCGATCACGGACCGCAACGACAACCCGCACCTGCCGAAGCGGACAGTCCGCCGCGTCACCTCCAAGTGGATGTGCCGCGACCGCGCCGAGCTGGACAAGGCCTTCGACGTCTGGCCCTTCCCGGTCGACCTCGGCAAGTAGCCGCCCGTAGCCGCAAGCAGCTGCAGGCACGGACACAACCGGGCAGGGGCGCCCCCTGTGGCGCCCCCCACCGGCCCCCGTCTCGATCCGGCCCCCGTCTCGATCCGGCCCCCGTCTCGATCCGGCCCCCGTCTCGATCCGGCCCCCGTTTCGATCCGGCCCAACCCGTCTCGACCCGTCTCGACCGGCTCAGCCCCGTCCCAGCGCAGGAGGCACGCTCACCATGCAGGACAATGCCCGCTCCCTCGGATCCTCACCCCGTGTCGGCGTCTGGCTGGTCGGCGCCCGAGGCTCGGTCGCGACCACCGCCGTCGCCGGCGTGGCCGCCATCGCAGCGGGCCTCGCCTCCGCCACCGGATGCGTCACCGAGTCCCCCGACTTCGCCGGCGCCGGCCTGCCGGACCTCGCCGACCTCGTCTTCGGCGGCCACGACGTCGTCGACGTGCCGCTGACGGTGAGGGCGGGCGAACTGGCCCACGCGGGCGTCCTGCCCGCCCCCCTCGTGGCCGCGGTGCGCCCGGCCCTGGAGGCCGCCGACGCCGAAGTCCGCGACGGCTCGCCGCTGCCCGACGAGCCCCAGTACACCACCGCGCGCCGCCTCGCCGCCGACATCGACGACTTCCGCACGCGGCACGGCCTGGAGCAGGTCGTCGTCGTCAACGTCTCCTCCACCGAGCCGCTGCCCGAGCCCGACCCCGCCTTCCTCGACCTCGCCGACCTCGACAAGGCCCTCGCCGCGAGCACGGACCTGCTGCCGCCGAGCGCGCTGTACGCCTACGCCGCCTTCCACGCCGGCTGCGCCTACGTCAACTTCACCCCCTCCACCGGTGCCGCGCTGCCCGCCCTGGAGGAACTCGCCCGGCTGCGCGGGGTGCCGCACGCGGGCCGCGACGGCAAGACCGGCGAGACGCTGGTCAAGAGCGCCCTGGCGCCGATGTTCACGCAGCGCGCGCTGCGGCTGCGCTCCTGGTCCGGCACCAACCTGCTCGGCGGCGGCGACGGCGCCACCCTCGCCGATCCGGCCGCCGCGCGCAGCAAGACCGAGTCCAAGCAGCGCGCCCTGGAGGAGACCGTCGGACACGCCGTCGAGGGCGTCGTGCACATCGACAACGTGCCGGAGCTGGGGGAGTGGAAGACCGCCTGGGACCACATCACCTTCGAGGGGTTCCTCGGCGTGCGCATGACCCTGCAGTTCACCTGGCAGGGCTGCGACTCGGCGCTGGCGGCGCCGCTCGTCCTCGACCTGGTCCGGCTCGCCGCGCTGGCCCGCCGCCGCGGGGAGAGCGGGGCGCTGCCCGCGCTCGGCTTCTTCTTCAAGGACCCGGCGGCCTCCGCGGAGCACAACCTGACCCTGCAGTACGGAGCCCTGACCGAGTGGGCGGCCACCTCCGCCGAGCCCGCGCGCCGGTCCGAGGTGGCGCGATGACCACCGCGACCGCTCCGCCGCCGGTCGCCGGCGCCTCCGGCGCCTCGGCACCCCGGCAGCCGGGTCCCCGCCGCCGTACCCTGCGTGACCTGACCCGCGGCGCCCGCGACACGCTCACGGCGTGCCGCGCGGCGGCCCGGGCGGCGTCTACGGCGTTCCGGACGGCGCGGGAGACGCCCTCCGGTGCACCCCGCCCCCGGTACGACACCGGGTACCGTCCCCGTTCCGTGGCGGTCCGGCAGCACGCCGCCGCGGTCGCCGAGCTGGTACGGGCGCCCGCCGCGCTCACCGTCCCCGGCGACGTACTGGCCGGTGCGCTCAGCGCCGGCCGCCCGGCGGGCGGGCGGACCCTGCTCCTCGCCGCCTCCTCCGTCAGCCTGTACTGGGCCGGCATGGCTCTCAACGACTGGGCCGACCGCGAGGAGGACGCCCGCGAACGCCCCGAACGCCCGGTGCCGTCCGGGCGGATCAGCGCCGGGGCCGCCCTGGGCATCGCCGGCGGGCTCACCGCCGCGGGCCTCGGCCTGGGCGCGCTCGCCGGCGGCCGCCGCGTCCTGCTGCGCCGGACCCTGCCGCTCGCAGCCACCGTGTGGGCGTACGACCTCGGCCTGAAGCACACCCCGCTGGGGCCCGTCGCGATGGCGGCGGCCCGTGCCCTCGACGTGCTGCACGGCACCGGCCCCTCGCCGGCCGGTCCCGCGCTGCGCGCCGCGGCCACGGTCGGCGCCCACACCTGGGCACTGACCCGGCTCAGCCGCCACGAGGTGAACGGCACGGCGGGCCGCGAGCCCCTGCTGTCGCTGGCGGCCACGGCGGCGGTGACCCTGGCAGCGACGGCCGGCACCTTGCGTGCCCCCGAGCGTCTGCGTCCCAACACGGCGTCCGCCGTGGTGCGTCAGGCGTCTAGCGGCCCATCGGACACCGCGTCCGCCGTGCTGCGTCACCTCGTCGGCTCCGCCGCGCGCTCGGGCCACGGCGTTGCGCCGGACGGCCCACCGGCCACCCTGTCCGCCGTGCTGCGTCACCTCGTCGGCTCCGCCGCGCGCTCGGGCCCCGGCATCGGCACCGACGCGCCACGGCTGCCCGGCCGCTCCATCGCCGTGACCGCCGTGACCGTACTGACCGCCACCGTCTACGCGGTCACCTGTGCCCGCGCCCAGTGGGCCGCCCTGCGCGACCCGGGCGCCGCGCGGACCCGGGCCGCGGTCGGCGCCGGCATCCACGCCCTCCTGCCCCTCCAGGCCGCCCTCGTCTCCCGCACCGGCTCTCCGAAGCTCGCCGCCCTGCTTGCCGCGGTCCTGCCCCAGACAGCCCGCCTCGCCCGGAAGGTGTCCCCGACATGACAGCCCACCAGGGCCACGGGCCCGGCACGCACCCGGCCGGCTCCGGTGCCGGTGCGGCAGCGACCGAAGCCCGCCCGGTCGTGACGGCCGACGCCGGTCCGGTCAGACCCGAAACCGTCCCCCGACAGGAGCCGCACCCCGCACGAGCGGAGCCCCTCCGCTTCGCCTACGGCACCAACGGCTTCGCCGACCACCGGCTCACCGACGCTCTCGCGGTCCTCGCCGACCTCGGGTACGACGGGGTCTCGCTCACCCTCGACCACCAGCACCTCGACCCGTACGCCCCTGACCTGGCGGCCCGTGTCCGGGACGCGGGGCGGGCGATCCGGCGGGCCGGGCTGGCCGTGGTCGTGGAGACCGGGGCGCGCTATCTGCTCGACCCGATGCGCAAGCACCGGCCGACGCTGCTGAGCGCCGAGCCCGAGGGGCGGGCCGCCCGGCAGGAGCTGCTGCGGCGCGCGATCGTCGTCGGCGCCGAACTGGGCGCCGAGGCCGTGCACTTCTGGAGCGGAACGCCCGACCCCGGCACCACCCGGGACGAGGCCTGGCGGCGGCTGGAGGAGGGCTGTGCGACGGCCCTCGCCGACGCCGAGCGGGCCGGGGTCCGGCTGGCGTTCGAGCCGGAGCCGGGCATGCTCGTCGCCGACCTGGCCGGGTACCGCAGGCTGTGGCGGGCGCTGGGCGCGCCGGACCGGCTGGGGCTGACCCTGGACATCGGGCACTGCCGCTGTCTGGAGCCGTACCCGGAGCCTCGGTGCGTAGAGCTGGCCGCCGACTCGCTGGCCCACGTGCAGATCGAGGACATGCGGCGGGGCGTGCACGAGCACCTGCCGTTCGGGGCGGGGGAGATCGACTTCCCGCCGGTCCTCGACGCGCTGCGCGCGGCCCGGTACCGCGGCCTGGTCTCCGTGGAGCTGCCCCGGCACAGCCACGCCGCGACCGTGACGGCCCGCCACAGCATCGAGTTCCTGCGCGCCGCGGAGGCCCGTACCGCCGCACCCGCGTCCCGTACCGCCGCACCAGCGACCCGTACCGGCCCACCCGCACCCGCGTCCGGTACCGCCGTACCCGCGTCCCGTACCGCATCCCGTATCGCCGCACCCGCATCCCGTACCCGTACCGCCGCACCCCCGCCCCGTACTCCGCGTGCGCCCGCACACCTCTCGAAGGAGGTCACACCGACATGACCGCACCCACGCTGACGCAGGCGCCCGGGGCCGTCCACGACGCCCTGACCGTGCGCACGCTGAGGGAGTCCCTGCTCTCCGTCCTCTCCCCGGACCAGCGGAACCGTTTCGTCCGGGACACCGCCGCCGTCGCCGAACAGGGCGCCGCCGCCCTGGACACCCGCTTCCCCGCGGCCGGCCGGTACTACGGACGCGGCCCGCTGCCCGGCTGGGCCGGCTGGAGCGTGGAGGACGGCATCCGGACCGTCCTGCTGCTGCGGCTGCCGGCGCGGGCAGGCGACCCGGCCGCGGAGGCGGCCGCCCGGTACCACGGCGGCGACGCCGCCGAACGCCGGGGCGTCCTGCACGCCCTGCCGTTCCTGCCCATCGGCGCCGCCGGACTGATGCTCACCGACGACGCACTGCGCACCAACGACACCCGGCTGATCGCGGCCGCGCTCGGCCCGTACGCGCGCGTCCACCTGGACCAGTACCGCTGGCGCCAGGCAGTACTGAAGTGCCTGTTCACCGGCATCCCGCTGCACCGGGTCGCAGGGCTGCACGAACGCCGTGACGCCGAACTCGCCCGCATGGCACAGGGGTTCGCCGCCGAACGGCGGGCCGCCGGCCGGACCGTACCGGCCGACCTGTGGCTCGTCGCCACGCAGGAAGCCGCGGACGTCACCGCGGACCTCGCCGCGGACCGAGCCCCGTACGACGCCTGACCTCACCCACCCCGAGCGGAAGCCACGGCCATGCGCATCTTCGATCCCCACATCCACATGACGTCCCGTACGACGGACGACTACAAGGCGATGCACGCCGCGGGCGTCCGGGCCCTGGTGGAGCCCGCGTTCTGGCTCGGCCAGCCCCGCACCCACCCGGCGAGCTTCACCGACTACTTCGACTCGCTGCTGGGCTGGGAGCCCTACCGGGCCGCCCAGTTCGGCATCCGCCACTACTGCACGATCGGCCTGAACCCCAAGGAGGCCAACGACCCGCGCTGCCTGCCGGTCCTCGATCTGCTGCCGCGCTACCTCGCCAAGGACGGCGTGGTCGCGGTCGGTGAGATCGGCTACGACACGGTCACCGACGCCGAGGAACTCGCCTTCGCCCGGCAGCTGGAACTCGCCGCGGAACACGGACTGCCCGCCCTGGTGCACACCCCGCACCGCGACAAGGAGGGCGGCACCCGGCGTTCCCTGGACGTGGTCCGCGCCTCCGGCATCGACCCGGCCATGGTCGTCCTGGACCACCTCAACGAGATCACCGTCGGCGAGGTCGCCGACAGCGGCTGCTGGATGGGCTTCTCCATCTACCCCGACACCAAGATGACCGCCGAGCGCATGGTCGCCGTTCTGAAACGCTTCGGCACCGAGCGCGTGCTCGTCAACTCGGCGGCCGACTGGGGCCACAGTGACCCGCTGCTGACCCGCGCCACCGCCGAGGCGATGCTCGCCGCCGGCTTCGACGAGGACGACGTGGACCGGGTCCTGTGGCGCAACCCCGTCAGCTTCTACGGGCAGTCGGGCCGGCTGGACCTCGACGGATACAACGAGACCCAGGCCGCCGGACTGTTCGCGGGCAACTCCATCGCCCGCGGTGGGAGCTGAGGTCCCCTCATGCGCTTTCGACACCCTGACGGCAGCACCGTCCACCTGGCGTACTGCACCAACGTGCACCCCGCCGAGACCCTCGACGGCATCGTCGGCCAGCTCGCCGCGTACGCCGAACCGGTGCGGGTCGCCGCCGGTGCCCGGCTGATCGGCATCGGCCTGTGGCTGCCCGCCGAGACGGCCGGCGCGCTCGCCGCCGACCCCGCGGGCGTGGCCCGGCTGCGCCGCGAGCTGAGCACCCGCGGCCTGGAGACGGTCACCCTCAACGGCTTCCCCTACCGCGGCTTCCACGCTCCCGTCGTGAAACGGGCCGTGTACTACCCGGACTGGTCGGAACCGGCCCGTCTGGAGTACACGCTCAACCTGGCCCGGGTGCTCGCCGGGCTGCTGCCCGAGGGCACCTCGCACGGCTCGATCTCCACCCTGCCGCTGGCCTGGCGCACCGTGTGGACCTCGGCGCAGCGCACCACCGCGGCCCGCCAACTGGACGCGCTCGCGGAGGGGCTGAAGCAGATCGCCGCCGACACCGGCAAGACCGTACGGGTCGGCATCGAACCGGAGCCCGGCTGCGTGGCGGAGACCACCGAGCAGGCCGTCGAAGTCCTGGCCGGCACCGACCCGCAGTGGATCGGCGTCTGCGTCGACGCCTGCCACCTCGCGGTCGCCCACGAGGAACCGGCCGCCGCCCTGGCCCGGCTGCGCGAGGCCGGCGTCCCGGTGGTCAAACTCCAGGCGTCCACCGCGCTGGAGGTCCCCGACCCCGCCGAGAGCTCCGTACGCGAGGTGCTCGCACCCTTCGCGGAGCGGCGCTTCCTGCACCAGACCAGGGAGGCGGGCCCGGACGGGACGCTGCTGGCCTGCGACGACCTCGGGGGCGCGCTCGCGGGCGCGCTGCCGGGCCGGGCGCCCTGGCGCATCCACTACCACGTGCCCCTGCACCAGGAGCCCCCGCCGCCGCTGGCCGGCACCCGCGAGGTGCTGCGTGAGACCCTGCGGACAATGTTCGCGGGGGAGCGGGCGCTCACTCACCACGTCGAGGTGGAGACCTACACCTGGTCCGTGCTGCCGGGCCACCACGACGACGCCCTCGTGACCGGACTGGCCGCCGAAATGACCTTCATGCGCGATGAGTTGCTGGCCCTTGGTCTCACGCAGGTGACGTCGTGACCGGCGACCGGACGGGCCGGCGGGTCGCCGTGCTGTGCACGGTCGGCCTGACCCGACGGCTGCTCGATGAGATGCCGCACGTGCGCGCCGTCGGCGAGCAGGGCTTCACCGCCCGCCTGGACACCGTCTTCCCGGCCGTCACCGCGACCGTGCAGGCCACCCTGACCACCGGGGCACTGCCGCGCGAGCACGGGGCGGTGGCCAACGGCTGGTACCACCGTGACCAGGGCGAGGTCATGATGTGGCGCCAGCACAACGGGCTGGTGCGCGGCGAGAAGGTGTGGCAGGCGGCCCGCCGCCGCGACCCGGAGCACTCCACCGCCTACCTGTGCTGGTGGTGGGCGATGGGCGCCGACGTCGACACCGTCCTCACCCCCCGCCCCGTCTACCACCACGACGGCCGCAAGTCCCCGGACTGCTACACCGTCCCGGCCTCCCTGCGCGACGAACTCACCGTCGCCCAGGGCGACTTCCCGCTCTTCCAGTACTGGGGCCCGACCGCGTCGATCGCCTCCACCCGCTGGGTCGCGGGCGCCGCCCGGTACGTCGTCGACCGCCGCCGCCCCGACCTCACCTTCGTCTACGTCCCGCACCTCGACTACGACCTCCAGCGGTACGGCCCGGACAGCCCGCAGGCCGTCCGCGCCGCCAGGGAGACCGACGCGGCCCTCGCCCCGCTCCTCGCCGACCTGCGGGATCGCGGCACGACGGTGGTCGCGCTGAGCGAGTACGGCATCACCGCGGTGAGCCGGCCCGTCGACATCAACCGCGCCCTGCGCCGCGAGGGACTGCTATCGGTGTACACCCAGCGCGGCATGGAGTACCTCGACCCGCACACCTCGAGGGCGTTCGCCGTCGCCGACCACCAGGCCGCGCACGTCTACGTGGCCGACCCCGCCGACGTTCCGCGGGTGCGGGACGTGCTGAAGGCACTGGACGGCGTCGACGAGATCTGGGACCGCACCCAGCAGGCCGATCACGGCATCGACCACCCCAACTCCGGTGAGCTCGTGGTGGTCGCGGAACCGGACGCCTGGTTCACCTACTACTACTGGCTCGACGACGCCCGCGCACCCGACTTCGCGCGCGGCGTCGACATCCACCGCAAGCCGGGCTACGACCCCGCCGAGCTCTTCTTCGACCCGTCGATCCCGGCGGTGAAGGCGAAGGCGGCACTGACCGTGCTGCGGAAGAAGGCCGGGATGCGCGCACCGCTGACCGTGGTGCCGCTCGATCCCGGCCTGGTCAGGGGCAGCCACGGACGGCTGCCCTCCGACGACCGGGACGGGCCGCTGCTGCTGTGCTCGGACCCGGCCCAGGAACGGGACCGCTACCACGCCACCGAGGTGAAGGAACTCCTCCTGCGCCTCAACGGACTGGCCTGAGACCGGCCGTGACGAGAAGAGAGGAGGAGAGATGGCATCGCTATCGGCCCCGGCCGCCGCGCACATCGATCACGCGGCGGACATCAGCGACGTGTACGTGCCGGAGACGGCACGCACGGTGGTGGCCCGGCTGGAGGAGAACGGTGCGGCACACGTGTGGTGGTGGCCGCTGCACGAGGCCGTGGATCCGGTCGACTTCGCGCTGCTGGACGAGGCGGAACGGGCACGTGCCCGCCGCTTCCACGCGGCGCGGGACGCGGCGGCCTTCACGACCACCCGGGCCGGCGCCCGCCGGGCGGTGGCCGAACTGCTGGGCGTGGCCCCGCAGTCCGTCCGTTTCGGCCGGCGCGTCTGCCCAGGCTGCGGCGACGCCGAACACGGCCCGCCCGCGGTCGTCCGGCCGCCCGTCCCGCTCGCGGTCAGCCTGTCCCGCACCACCGGTTGCGGTGTGCTGGCGGTCCGGGCGGGCGACTGGGTGGGCGTCGACGTGGAGGCGTACCGCACGGTGGAGTCCGCGGCACTGGCGGAACTGGTCCTGACGCCGAACGAACGCGCACAGGTCATGTCCTTCGCCGAGGGCCCGGAGCGCACCAGGACCTTCCACCGGGCCTGGACCCGGAAGGAGGCGGTCGTCAAGGCGGTCGGCCTGGGCCTGATGGGCATGCCGCTGAACACCCTGGACGTGGACCCGTCCACGGACGGGCCGCTGACCGTGCGCCACGTGCATCGCGAGCGCACCACGACCTGGCACGTCGAGGACCTGCACCTGCCGGGCCCCTGGTCGGCCTCCCTGTCCCGCCCGTCCGCCGGCCCGCTGGGCCCCGTCCACGTCCATCCGCCCGCCTGACCCCCGTATCGACCCGTCGGTACGGTCCACCCCTGGGAGCGTCCCCCGGCTCCCGGGGCACCACGGTTCCCGGCCCCCGGCCCTCCCCGGCGGAGGCCGGGAACCGTCCGGTCGGCATCCCCGCGAGGGAGAAACGATGACCCACACCATCGGCACCGCCAGCCCGGTCCTCACCCCGCCCCCCGAACCCCCGCCGGCCCGCAAGGGCCCCCCGCACACCCCGTCCCCCGGCGCCGCTCTCATCGTCGGCGGACTCGCCGCGGCCGGTGCCGCCCTGCTGACCGGCGTGCTCGCCGCGGGCGCCCTGCGCGACTTCCTGGACCGGATGGCCGGCGTCATCGCCCTGGTCGCCCTCTCCGCGGCCGTCGTGCTCGGCCTGGCCACCGCCCTGCGCGGACTGCTGCCGCCCGCGGTCCGCTCGCACGCGCAGCGCCTGCACCGCGCGCTCGGCGCGGTGGGCGTCGGCGCGCTGCTGACCCACATCGGCGTGAAGGTGGCGGGCGGCCGGGTGGACGCCGCGGCCGCAGCGCTCGGATGGGGCAGCGGCGACGCCCTGGTCGGCCTGGGCACCCTCGCCTGCCACCTCTTCCTGCTCGCCCTCGCCACCGGCATCTGGCGCGGCGTCTTCGCCCGGCGCCGCTGGATCCGTCCGTTCCGCATCCTCCACGGAGCCTCCTACGCCGCCTGGGCCGCCGCCATGATCCACGGCCTCACAGCGGGCCGCCCCCCGGCCCTCTGGGTGGTAGCCGCCTACACGACGAGCGCCGCGGCGGTAACGGCGACGCTGATCCTCCGCTGGACCCGGCGCCGCACCTGACGGGAACACGGCCGACCCGCACAACGGCGCCCACCGGTCCGGCCGAAGGCCGCCGACCGGCGGGCGCCGCAGCCGGTTCTGCCCGAGCCCCGGCAACCGGGCCGCGCTCCCAGACCTCTCCGAGCCCCGCCCCCACCCGCCCGCGCCCGAGCCACCGCACCCGCCCACTTTCGGACGATCCTCCGCGTCATCGGCTGGAACCCATGCCCCGGCGCACCCGTCGAGCCCCCTCCCATAGGGCCGATATAGATCGGACGGCCAGGTTCGATCCGATGCACCTGCGCTGTCGGCGGAGGTGCTCACCGCCCCACGCGACGATGGATGGAGAGGACTGGTCACGCATGATGACCGAGAGGACCAACACCGAGCCGCGCAGCGGCACCGTCACCCGGAGCCACGCCCTGCGGCTGGACGAGGTCAGCAAGGTCTACGGCAGGAACGGCCGTGGCGTCCGGGCCCTCGACGGCGTATCCGTGGACATCGAGCGCGGTTCGTTCACCGCGGTCATGGGACCGTCCGGCTCCGGAAAGTCGACCTTCCTGCACTGCGCGGCCGGCCTCGACAAGCCGACCTCCGGCCGCGCCTGGATCGGTGACACAGAGCTCGGAGGGATGAACGAGACCCAGCTGACCAAGCTGCGCCGCCGGCGCATCGGCTTCGTCTTCCAGGCGTTCAACCTGATCTCGTCCCTCTCCGTGCGCCAGAACGTCGAGCTGCCCCTGCGGCTGGCCGGCGAGCGCCTGGACAAGCGGTGGCTGGAGGAGATCCTGGCTCGCGTCGGCCTCGGCGGCCGGGCCGCCCACCGCCCCGCCGAACTCTCCGGCGGCCAGCAGCAGCGCGTGGCCATCGCCCGCGCCCTGATCACCCGTCCCGACGTCATCTTCGGCGACGAGCCGACCGGCGCCCTGGACACCGTGACGGCGAAGGAGATCCTCTCGCTGCTGCGGTCCTGCGTGGACGACACCGGCCAGACCGTCGTCATGGTCACCCACGACCCGGTCGCCGCCTCGTACGCCGACACCGTCCTGTTCCTCGCCGACGGCCGCCTGGTCGACCGTATGCACGCCCCGACCGCCGAGCGCGTCGCGGACCGGATGACGCACCTGGGAGCGTGGGCCTGATGCTGCGTTACGCCTTCCAGACCCTCAAGGCGCGCAAGGGCGGATTCATCGGCGCGTTCCTGGCGCTGATGTGCGCCGCGGCCCTGGTCACCGCGTGCGGCATCCTCTTGGAGACCGGCCTGCGCGGCACCATCGGCACCGAGCGGTACGCCGCCGCCCCGGTGATCGTCGGCGGCGACCAGAACGTCCATCAGACCACCGTCAAGAAGAAGAAGGGCAAAACCAAGACCAAGCACAAGGCGAAGCCGCTGGCCGAGCGCGTGTGGCTGCCCGGCTCCACCGTCACCGCGCTGGAGAAGGTGCCCGGCGCCCGCGCCGTCGTACCCGAGATCACCTTCCCCGCCTACGCGGTCGATCCCGACGGGCGCGTCGTCGAGGGCGTCGACGGCAAGCCCTCGTACGGGCACGCCTGGGCCTCGGCCGCCCTCACCCCGTTCAAGCTGGTCGACGGTGCCGCGCCCGGGTCCGCCGCCGACGTCGTCGTGGACCGCGAACTGGCCGGCCGCACCGGTCTGAAGACGGGCTCGAAGCTCACCGTGCAGTCGACCGACGCCCCCCGCACCTACACCGTCAGCGGTATCGCGGCACCCTCCGCCGGCGACCTGAAGCAGCAGACCTCGCTGTTCTTCTCCACCGACGAGGCCCAGCGGCTCTCCGGCCGCGACGGCCAGATCACCGCGATCGGCGTGCTGCCCGCGAAGGGCGTCGGCACCGCCGAACTGGCGGCCCAGGTGAAGAAGGCACTGGACGGCACCACCGCCCAGGTCGTCACCGGCGGCGACCGCGGCCCGGTCGAGTTCCTGGACGCGGCGAAGGCCCGTATCAAGCTCGTCTCCATGGGCGGCGCCATCGGCGGCACCTCGCTGCTGGTCGCGATCCTCGTGGTCGTGGGCACCTTCGCCCTCTCCATCCAGCAGCGCTACCGCGAACTCGCCCTGCTGCGCGCCATCGCCGCCACCCCCAAGCAGGTACGGCAGCTGATCGGCCGCGAGGCCTTGATCGTCGGTCTGCTCGCCGGCGTGCTCGGCGCCGCCGCCGGACTGCCGATCGCGTACTGGCTGCACCACAAGTTCGTCGGCTTCGGCACCATCCCCGACACCCTGGAGGTCACCTTCAGCTTCTTCCCGTTCGCTGCCGCCGTCGGCGCCGCGCTGCTGGGCGCCTGGGCCGCGGCCCGCATCTCCGCCCGCCGCACCGCCCGTATCCGGCCCGCCGAGGCGCTCGCCGAATCCGCCATGGAGCGGACCGGCTTCGCCTGGGGCCGCTTCCTCGCCGGAGCGCTCACCCTGGCCGGCGGAGTCGTGCTGCTGGCCGTGCTGAGCGTGCTGAAGACCGAGCCGGCGTCCACGCCGGTGACGTTCCTGACCGTCGTGGTGCTGGCCGTCGCCGTCGCCCTGCTCGGCCCGGTCATCGCCCGGCTCGCCGTCGCGGTCCTGGGCGTCCCGCTGCGCGCCTCGCGCGTCGCAGGCCACCTCGCCACGGCCAACGTCCGCGCGAACACCAAACGGATGGCGTCCGCAATCACCCCGCTGGCCCTGCTCATCGGCATGGCGTGCACGGTGCTGTTCGTGCAGACCACGATGGGCGACGCCGCCTCGGCCCAGGCCAAGGACGGCAACCGGGCCGACTGGGTCGTCGCCTCCTCCGGCCCCGGCGTGCCCGAGCAGGCCGCCGACGCGCTGCGCGGCACCCCCGGCGTCACCGCGATCACCGAGGTGGTCCGTACGACCGTCCGCGTCGGCCTCGACAAGTACCCCTCGCAGGGCCTGTCCACGGACGGCCTGCGCACGAACTGGGACCCGGACGTCAGCGAGGGAACACTGGCCGGCTTCGGCACCCGCAGCGTCGCGCTCAGCGAGGTCGCCGCCGACCACCTCGGCAAGAAGCCCGGCGACTCCCTCAAGATCACCCTCGGCGACGGCACCGTCGTCACCCTGAAGGTGGCCGCCGTCTACGCCCGCGGACTCGGCTTCGGCGACCTGACCATGGCCCACGACCTTCTCGCGCGGCACGTCGACAACCCGCTCGCCTCCTCCGTCCTCGTCCAGACCGCCGACGACGGCACCGTGGGACGCGAGCAGCTGCAGAAGGCCGTCGGGGCGTTCCCGGGCGTCGGCGTCCTGGACCGCGGCCAGGTCGAGGACCTCCAGGCCGAGGTGCAGCAGGCCAACGCCGAGGTCAACTACGTCGCGATGGGGCTGATCATCGCGTTCACCGCGATCGCCGTGGTCAACACCCTCGCCATGTCGGTCTCCGACCGCTTCCGCGAGTTCGCCCTGCTGCGCCTGGTCGGCACCACCCGCCGGCAGGTCATGGGCATGCTGCGCATCGAGTCCCTGGTCGTGGTGCTCATCGCCGCGGCGCTCGGCAGCGGCATCGCCTTCGCCGTCCTGACCGCGTTCAGCATCGGCATGACGGGCGCCGCGGCACCCTCCGTCGACCCGTTGATGTACCTGGGCGTCATCGGCTTCGCCGGTGTCCTGGCCCTGCTGGCGACGGTCGTGCCGGGCCGGCTGTCCCTGACCGGCCGCCCCGCGGACGTCATCGGCTCCCGCCAGTGACGGCACCCCACCGCGGCACCCACGGCTGAAGGGCCGGCCCCGCGGGGCCGGCCCTTCAGCCGTGGGTCGCCGTCCTGTCCTAGTCCAGAATCGCGCCACCGCCCTTGCGGTCCACCCGGCTGCGGCGGTTGTCCAGGTGCGCGTAGACCCGCTCCAGCCAGCGGTCCGCCCCGTCGTAGCGCGGAACGAAGGAGGTACGGCCGTGCACCGCGACCCGGTTGTCCACGACGGCGAAGTCACCGACCCGCAGCCGGTGCGCCGTCATCGTCTCGACGAACGCCTCCCGCAGCTCCGCCATCGCCGCCTTCGCCATGTCGTCCAGCGGGTGGGTGGCGGCGAAGTCCACCAGCACATTGGGGTCCTCCGGGTCGCCCAGGAGCACCGGGTGCGCCGACCGGACGCTGTCTAGGCCGCCGAACGACGGCGGCGGCTCGGTCAGGAACCGCGGCTCGGCGAGCACCCGGCGCGCCTCCTCCGACAGCAGCGGCAGCGCGCGCCGGACGGAGGAGGTGCACAGTTTCGCGTCGCCGGTCGGGTCCTCCCGTATGCACAGCAGCCCCACGTAATCGGGCCGGTTGTCGTGGAAGGCGTTCTCCACGTGCAATTCCAGGAGTACGGAACCGGCGTTGCTCTGTGATTCCTCGCGGCCCGGTACCGGCACCACGTTCTGCACCAGGGCGCCGTTCTTCTCGCTCCGGAAAGAGATCACCTCGCCGAGTTGCAGCATCAGTGAAGTGATGACGGAGGCGGCGGTCGTCGGAACGCGCTCGACGGAATTCGGCACGCTCGGCGTCGGCGGCAGCGGATCGCCCGCCACCACCGGCAGATCGCGCAGCAGCAGCACCCCGTCCCGACCCGGATCGTGCCGGAACGCACGCAGCGTGGCCAGCAGCGTACGAGGCATCGACGAGGAGGCGGTGAGGGCCGCGCCCAGCCACTCCGAGCTGTCGATGAGCGGGTGCCCCGGGCCGGTCAGCCGACGGGTCAGGGCCACCAGCTGCTCCCTTTCCCGTTCGCTGAGTTCATGCCCGGCCACCGTGTTCGACGCGGCCGGACCCAGCATCTGAATCTGAGTCATAGGAGAGATTCCTCAGGTTGTCGGCAATGTCCGGGGCAATTCTGGGAGCCCGTCCTATCGCGCCCCTATGGGGCGTCGGTATAGGCCGTCAATAGTCCTGAGGAGGAGGCTCGAGAACAGTGACCGTACACATCTGAGTACATCTGAACAGCCCGGTCGCCCCGGCGGACGGGTGCGGAAAGGAGACGCGGGACATGACACTCCCACGCGATCGAAGCCGGGCGGACACCCCCGGCAGGGCGGAAGAGGAGCCCCGTACCACCGAGGGCGAGGCGGCCGGCCCCTGTGGGACCGGCGCGACCGGTCAGAATGCCGGCCGGACCGAGGCCCGTACCGCCGACGGAGATGTCCATCCCGGCACGGATGCCGGAGCCGGCGACGTCGCTCAGCGGCGCGTTCGGAGCGCCGATGAGGACACCCGCCTCGGCGGCGACGTCCCCTTGGTGTCGGGCCCCGCCCCCGCCGCCGATCGGATCATCGCCCGAGGCGAGGCGCACGTGTGGTGGTGGCGCTGCCCCGAGCGGGTCGACCCCGCCGACCTCGCGCTGCTGGGCACGGAGGAGTTCCGGCGGGCCCTCGGCATGCTCGCCGAACGGGACGCCGCCGAGTTCGTGCGCACCCGGGCCGGAGCCCGCCGGGCGCTGGGCGAGCTGCTCGACATCTCCCCGGCCACCGCCCGGTTGGGGCACCGGCGCTGCCCGGGCTGCGGCGCGGACGACCACGGCCCGCCCCTGCTGGTGCGTCCCGCGCTCCCGCTGGCCATCAGCCTGAGCCGTACGGCCGGCTGGGGCGTCTTCGCGGTCGGCGCGGGCCTCGCCGTCGGCGTCGACGCGGAGGCGCTGCGCCCGGTCCGCGAGACCCTGTTCGCCGGGTCCGTACTGACCGAGGCCGAGCGGCGCCATCTGGACGCCATGGCGCCGGGCCCGGACAGGCACGCCGCGTTCCACCGGGTCTGGACCCGCAAGGAGGCCGTCGTCAAGGCGGTCGGCGTGGGCCTCGTCGGCACGGAACTGGACCAGCTGGAGACCCACCCCGACCGGGACGGCCCGCTGCGCGTCACCCACCACGGCATCGGCCGCCCCACCGAGTGGACGGTGGAGGACCTGCGCCTCTCCGACCACCTCGCGGTGGCCCTGGCCCGCGCGGCCGGTCCCGCTGCCCGCGGTCCGGTCCACCTCCATCCGCCCACCGGCCCGTGACCCGGCGGCCCACCCCCGGCACGCCGCGCTCCGGCCGCAGTCCCGGCCGCACTCCGAGAGAGGACGTCACGCATCATGACCACGGAATCCGTCGCACCGCCTGCCCGTCCCGCGGACCTCGACACCACACTCCGCGAACCCCGCACAGGTCACCTGTCCGCCGCCGAACTGGCCGCGTACTTCGACACCCTCGCCGAGGCCGTCCAGCGGATCGACCCCGGCCCCTCCGCACCCGGCGGCTGGGAGAACCGGGAGCGGCTGCGGTTCTCCACCTGGGTGCGCGCGGCCTACGAACACCCCCTGTCGGCGGCTGTGTTCGCCCACCCCGATGCCGGTGCGGCCCGTTACGCGCAGCACCGCCAGGCCGCCGAGCTCGGTCTGCGCATGGACGTCTCGGGCACCGGTATCCGCCCCGCCCGCCCGACCCCCGACGTCCGCGCCGCCGCAGCCGTGGCCGCGGTCTGGTCGGTCACCGCGCTGGCCGTCACGCGGTCCCCCCGGCCTCCGCGCGAGCGCGTCGTCTCCGACGCCTGGCGGATCGCCCAGGAGATCATCGCCCCTGCCCTGCTGACGGCCGGCCCCGGCTTCACCCGTGCCCGCGCCCGCGGGGCCTGGTGAGGTGTCCGGCTCACCGGACACCCCGTACGAGGGCGACGCCGAGAAGGAGACCGCGTACAGGCACACGCACACGGGCAGCGCCACGTACAGGCACAGGAACAGGGACAGCGACACGGTCGGCTCACCCCGCCCCGGTGGCGGGCGTGCCCCACGGGGCCGCGAGCGCCGGCGCGGACTCCTGCTCCCGCGGGCTCCGTGGTTCCCGCTCGGACGCCGCCGCGAGCAGCCGTACCAGCTCGTGGCAGTGGTACAACGGCCGTCCCTGGTCGTCGAGTCCGGACAGTTCGAGGAGCGCGGCGTCGACGAGGGACTCCAGGGCGTTCTCCGCCATGTCCTCCGGCAGTCCGAGCCGGTCACCGGCCCACCGCGCGGAGAACGGCTCGCCGTCCGCTCCGCCGAGCGCCCCGAACACCGACCGCTCGACCGCTCCGAGCTCCTCCACCGAGGACCCCAGGACCCGGCTCAGGTCGAGGTCGCCGAAGGCGAGTTCGGCCAGCCGGCCGGTGGGGTCGGCGAGCCGGTCGGCCAGCCGGGCCGCCGTCCAGTGCGGCCGGGCCGCCAGCCGGGCGCCCGCGATGGCCAGCGCCAGCGGCAGTCCGCCGCAGTACGCCACCAGGTCCTCGGCCCGGTCCGGGTCCTCCAGCAGCCGCTGCCGCCCCGCGCGGGCGGCCAGCAGATCGAGGCCCGCCTCCTCGTCCAGCAGCGGCAGCGCGAACGTGTCGCCCGCCGTCACCCGGGCCAGCCGCCGCCTGCTGGTGATGAGGACGGCGGACGGCCCGGCCGGCAGCAGCGGAGCGAGCTGCCGATCGCCGGAGACGTTGTCCAGCACCAGCAGCAGCCGCCGGCCGGCGGTCCGCGTCCGGTACAGCCGTACCAGCTCGTCCAGGTCGCCCGCGGGCAGGTTCGGGTCACCCTCACCGAGCGCCCGCAGCAACTGCGCGAGTACAGCGCGCGGAGCCCGCGGGGCGCCGTCCGAGCCGCAGAGTTCGGCGAAGAGCAGCCCGTCGGGGAAGTGCTCCCCGTTCTCGGCGGCGGCCCGTACCGCGAGCGCGGTCTTGCCGATGCCGGCCATGCCGGTCACCAGGACGCGCCGCTGTGCGGGCTCCTCGTGTCCCAGCCGCTCCCGCAGTGCCCGCAGTTCCCGCTGCCGGCCGACGAGTTCCCCGTCGGAGGCGGGCAGCATCGAGGGCACCGGACCGATCCGCCCGGCTCGCGCCCCGGCGGTCCGCCCGAGCCCCAACTCACCGCCCAGCACGGCCTGGTACGTCGATCCGAGCACCTCGCCGGGGTCGATGCCGAGCTGCTCGGCAAGGACGCCGCGCCCCTCGTAGTAGACGTGCAGGGCATCCGCCTGCCGGCCGCACCGGTACAACGCGGTCATCAACTGGGCTCGCAGCCTCTCCCGTACCGGGAACGAGGCGACCAGCCCGGTCAGCTCCGCCGTCACCTGCTCGTGCCGCCCCAGCTCCAGATCGGCCTCGATCCGGGACTCCAGGGCGAGCATGCGCTCCTCCTCCAGCGGCGCCAGCTCGGCGTCGAGCAGGTGCTCGGTGACGTTCGCGAGCGCCGGTCCCCGCCACAGCCCCAGCGCCCGGCGCAGCGATTCCGAGGCTTCCTCGTACCGCCGTTCCGCCAGCGCCCGCCGGCCGTCCCGTTCCAGCCGCCGGAATTCGACCAGGTCGACCAGGGCGCCGGGAGCGCGCAGCACGTACCCCGGAGGCCGCCGTACGATCTCGGCCTCGTCGCCCAGCTGCTTGCGCAGCCGGGACATGTACGTGTAGATCTGCGCGCTCGCCGTCGCCGGCGGATCCCAGCCCCACAGCAGTGAGCTGAGCCGCGCGTCGGACACGACCCGGTCCTGCGCCAGCAGCATGGCGGCGAGCACCGTGTGAATCTTGGACCCGGAGAGGGCAACCCGCTCGCCGTCCCGTACAGCCTCCACCGGCCCTAGGACCAGGAACTCCATGGGGCACCCCCCTTCTGGTGCGGCCATTCCTACAGTTGAAGAAGGTAGGAGGCGGCGTTATCGGGGGGTTATCGCCGCGCGGCCCGCTCCCCGGGGCCGCGCGCCCGGGCGAGCCGGCAGCCGGCTCCGCTCCTGCCGGAAGGCACGGGCACCCGCCGTGAGCGGCCGCGAGGTGGCCCGGGTGACCGTCGCGTTCACGGGTTGACGGGGGGGGCACGCCCAGCCTGGCCGTCACCGACCCGCGCGACGGATGCGGAGGGGTCCGCGGGCTTCGGTCCGCGCGACGGGCCGGCCGGCCCGGGTCACCTCGACCTCGCCGGCCGCCACCAGACGCCAGGCCGCTCGGCGGGCCGGTTCCATCAGAGCCCGCCAGCCTCCGTCGTCGCCCTCGTACGCCGCGCGCGCGGCGTCGGACGGACAGATCGAAGCAGTGGCCGCACGTCGCTCCAGCAGGTCCATGATGACCTGCTCCAGCCGCTGAGTGAGCTGCCGATCGGTCTCCGCCACGCCATCCAGTGTGGCACCGTTCGCGCGCGGGCGGACGATCCTTCCGAGCAGCCGTTTCTTCGGCCGGGAGCCATTGATCGACGAGGGGTCCGGGGGCCGGACACACGTGGCGCAGCGCTTCCGGGGCGGCTGTGACGCGGTCGCGGTGCGGGCGGCGACGGGCATCCGTGATGACCACGACGTGGCCGAGGGGACGGGTGGCGGGGTGCCGGCTCACGGCGTCCGCCGGAGTGTCTCCGTCAGGACTTCCGCCTCATGGGTGCGTCGGGTGCCCGCGGTGAACTCGCTGGTGTACGTCTCCTCGTCCATCGTGGCGCGCAGACGGGCCGCGATGCGCTCCACGTCCCCCCGCTCCGCCGTGGGGTGCGGGGCGCCGGCCCGCTCGCGGGTCGCCGCTGCCGTGCCGAGGAGGCGGGTCGCCCGTTCCGTCGCGCCGGACAGGGAGTACGCGCCTGCCAGGCCCTCGAGGGCCAGGGCGACCGAGCGGGGGTCCTTGGTCGAGGCGGCGGCCGCGAGGCCGTCCCGGTGGTGGGTCAGGGCCCGGTCGGCGTCGCCGCGTTGTTCGGCCAGGAAGCCCAGTTCGGCCAGGACCAGCGCGAGGCCCGGGCCGTCGCAGCGGCGGCGGTTCCAGGCGAGCCAGGGGCGCAGCCACTCCTCGGCGGCGTCGAGGCGGCCCTGACGGCGGGCGCTCAGGGCGAGGCCCAGCGCGGCGAACTGCTCGGCCGGCCGGTTGCCCTGCTCGGCCGCGATCCGCACGGCGCGCGTGTGCAGGTCGTCGGCCTCGTCGTAGCGCCGGGTGAGCAGGGCGATCCTGCCGAGACCGGACAGCTTCGCGGACATCTCGGGCCAGGTCTCCAAGGCCTGCGCGATCCGCAGGCTCTCCCGGTGCAGCCGGGCCGCCGACTCGTAGTCGCCGTTGATCTCGGCGAGTCTGCCGAGCACGTCCGCCGTCTTCAGCCGCCCCCACAGATCGCCCAGTTCCGCGAACCGGGCACGGGCGTCCTCGGCGTTGTCGCGCAGCGACTGAAGGTCCCCGCGGGCCAGGGCGAAGCACGCGCGGCTGGTCAGCGCGGCGGCCGTGCCCCACGCGTCGCGCAGGGCGCGGAAGCGGGCCAGGACGCGCTCGACCCGCTGCTCGCCCTCGACCAGCGCCCCCACCGTCCACTGCGCGTGCGCCAGGAACCACTGGGCCCTGGTCGACTCAGGGGTGGAGTGGGCGAGCGGGTCGTCCTCCAAGGCCTCGTACTCCGGGTCGTGCTCGCCGAGCAGCAGGCTGATGCCCGTGTGCCAGAACACCGCCTCCCGGCGTTCCTCGCCCGCCGCCTCGCCCGCCGTGTCCAGGGCGGTCGCCAGCGCCCTGCGGGCCTCGCCCAGCCGGCCGCGAACGTACCAGTACCAGGTCAGTGAGTTGACCAGGCGCAGTGCTTCTCGCGCGGCCCCGGACCGGTCGGCCTCGGCCAGCGCGCGCTGCACGTTCGCCGCCTCCAGGTCCAGGTCCGAGAACCAGCGGGACTGCTCCCGGCCGTGCAGGTGCGGCCGGGACCGCTCCGCCAGGTGCAGGAAGTGACGCAGGTGCCGGGCGGCGGTCTCGGCGTGTTCGCCGGACTCGGTGAGCCTGTCACGTGCGTAGACCGCGACGGACTCCAGCAGCCGGTAGCGCGGGCCCCGGGGTCCCTCGGCACGGACCACCAGGGAGCGTTCCACGAGCAGCATCAGCGCGTCGAGGACGTCGGCGGAGGTCACGCCGCCGCCGGAGCACACGTCCTCGGCGGCCCGCAGGGAGCACCCCTCACCGAACACCGACAGCCTGCGCAGCACGGTCCGCTCGCGGTCGTCGAGCAGGCCCCAGCTCCAGTCGAGCGTGGCACGCAGTGTCCGGTGACGTGAAGGGGCGTCCCGGTAACCGCTGTCGAGCACCTTGAAACGGTCGTCGAGCCGGTCGTGCAGCTCCCTGATGCCGAGCGCTCTCACGCGGGTCGCGGCCAGTTCCAGGGCGAGCGGGATGCCGTCGAGGCGTCGGCAGACGTCGGCGACGAGCGGGGCGGTGGTGGCGTCGAGCACGAACCCCGGGTCCGTCGCCCTGGTCCGGTCCACGAACAGACGTACGGCACCCGCGTTCGTCACCGCGTCGAGGCCGGGACGGTCCTCGGGGGGCAGCGACAGCGGCGCCACCGGGTACACCGTCTCGTCGCGGGTGCGCAAACATTCCTGACTGGTCGTCAGGACGTGTAGATGCGGGGCCCGGTTCAGCAGCAGACCGACCAGTCGGGCCACGGCCTCCACGGCGTGTTCGCAGTTGTCCAGCACGAGCAGCAGCCGCCGGCCGGCCAGCGCGTTCGCCAGGCGGTCCGTCGGCCCCCCGGCGTGGTCGTCCGCGGTGTTCTCCTGGATCCCCAGCGTCGCCATCACCTGCTCGGCCAGCGCCTCCGCCCCGGCGAACCGCTCCGGGCCCGCGGCGTCCGCGAGCTCCACCAGCCGGGTGCCGTCGTCGAACGCGCCCGCCACACTCTGCGAAGCGGCCTGGGCCAGGCGGGTCTTGCCGACCCCTCCCGGGCCGGTGAGCGTCACCAGGCGGTGCCGCAGGAGAAGGGCCCGGACGGCGCGGACGTCCTGTTCGCGGCCCACCAGAGGCGAGGCGGAACCGGTCGGTTCGGGCCTGGTCCGCACCTGGGAGGGTGGCGCCGCGGACGGCTCCGGCCGGGCAAGGGCCAGGTCGTGGCGCCACGGTTCCGGCCGCGAAAGGGGCAGGTCGTGGCGCCACGGTTCCGGCCGGGTCAGGGCCGGGTCGTGGCGCAGGATGGCCTGCTGCAGTGCCTCCAGGGACGGGCCGGGGGTGAGTCCCAGCTCCTCGTCGAGCCGGCGCCGCAGATCGTTGAAGCAGTCGAGCGCCTCGGAGGAGCGCCCCGCCCGGTACAGCGCCCGCATCAGCGCGCCCCGCAGCCCCTCGCGCAGCGGATGCTGCTCCACCAGCTTCGTCAGCTCGCCCACCAACGGGTCGTACTCGCCCGACTCCGAACGCAGCAGGGCGTGTTCCTCCAGTGCCGTCAGGCGTTCCTCCTCCAGGCCCGCCGCCGTCGGCCGCACGGACTCCCGGTCCGCGAACTCGGCGAAGGCGGGGCCGCGCCACAGCGCCAGTGCCTCGGTGTACCGCGCCGCCCGGGTCACCCGGTCCCCGCCGGAACGAGCCCGTGCGACCAGGTCGCGGAAACGGCCCGCGTCGAGCGCTCGGGCCGGGATGTCCAGGACGTATCCGGGCGCCCGGTACGCGATCAGGTCGCGGCCGCCCGTCTGAGCGTCCTCCAACGCGCGCCGCAGCTGGGAGACCTTGGCCTGGAGCGACGCCGTCGGCCGTGCCGTGAACGTCGAGCCGCCCCAGAGGGCCTCGACGAGCCGCGTCGCCGGGACGACCTGCCCGTGGTGGGCCAGCAGATGGGCGAGGAGCAGGCGCACTTTGACTTCGGGAACCCGCACGACACGGCCCTCGTCCGTGCGCACCTCCAGCGGCCCCAGCACCCCGAACTCCATGATCTCAGCGTATCCGGCCGATGACCGGCGCGACCTGCGACCGAGAGGGCCCGGCCACCGGCCCCGAAGCGTGCGCCCGAGGCGTTTCCGAAGTGGTCCGAAGCGCATCCGAAGGGGCGTTTGCCAGGGTTCGCCGAGGAGGGCGTGGACCGCCCTCTCGCCGGTGCGCGTCCCCGCACGCCGGCGCGCAGCGCATCACTTCCTACGGAGGAACGGATTCATGGGTGACAACCACACCTCGGTGTCGGTGCTCGGACTCGGCCTGATGGGGCAGGCCCTGGCCGCCGCCTTCCTGAAGGCGGGCCACGCCACCACCGTGTGGAACCGCTCGGCGGACAAGGCCGACGGTCTCGTCGCGGACGGCGCGGTCCTCGCCGCGCACCCCGCCGACGCCGTCGCGGCGAGTGACCTCGTGGTCGTGTGCGTGTCGACGTACGACGTGGTGCACGACGTCATCGGCTCGCTCGGCGAACTCCTGCGCGGCAGAACCGTCGTCAACCTGACCACGGGCTCCTCCGAGCAGGCCCGCCGGACCGCCGAGTGGGCGGCGAAGAACGGCGTGCGGTACCTCGACGGCGCCATCATGATCACGCCGCCCGGCATCGGCGCCCCGACCTCCGTCCTCTTCTACGCCGGTGAGCAGGCCGTCTTCGACGCCCACGAGCCCGTGCTGAAGCTCCTCGGCGGCGGCACCACCTACCTCGGCGCCGACCACGGCAAGCCCGCCCTGTTCGACGTGTCGCTGCTCGGCCTGATGTGGGGCGCCCTGAACAGCTTCCTGCACGGGGTCGCCATCGTGGAGACCGGCGGCGTCAAGGCCCAGGAGTTCCTGCCCTGGGCGCACATGTGGCTGGACGCCATCAAGATGTTCACCGCCGACTACGCCGCGCAGATCGACGCCGGCGACGAGAGGTTCCCGGCCAACGACGCCACCCTGGAGACGCATCTGGGTGCGCTCAAGCATCTCGTGGAGGAGAGCGAGGCACTCGGCGTCGACACCGAACTGCCCAAGTATTCCGAGGCGTTGATGGAGCGCATCATCGCCCAGGGCCACGCCGGGAACAGCTACGCCAGTGTCGTGAAGGCGTACCGCCGGGCCGCAGCGTCGTAATCGCGCCGATTTTCACCACGTCGTGTACGGCGAGGTGAGCAACGGGTCGAGCGGCGCGAGAATGGTGAGTGCCTGACGGCGGCACTGCGGGATCAGGCACGCTGCGAGATCAGCATGCCCCGAGATCAGGCACGCTCCGAGATCAGGCCGCTCCCCACATGTGATCGGACCGTCTTCAGACCGGCACGCACGCGCCGGAACGGAGGACTGACTCATGGCCACCCCGCTCACCGCCGCCCGGCTCGTCGCCGCGTTGAAGGCCGAGGGCTGCACCGTTCACGAAGTCGCCGGCTGGCGCACCAACAACCGCAACCACAAGGGCCCTTGGGGCCCCGTGCACGGCGTGGTGATCCATCACACCGTCACCGGCCCCGGCACGGACGTCGTCGGGCTGATCTTCCACGGCCACAGTGCCCTGCCCGGCCCGCTCGCCACCGGGTGCATCACCAAGGACGGCGTCGTCCACCTCACCGGCAACGGCCGGGCCAACCATGCCGGCGGCGGGGACGGCGACGTCCTCGACGCCGTCATCGGCGAGTCGTACGGCACGTATCCGCCCCCGACGCACGAGCACGACGGCTCGGCCGGGGCGGTCGACGGCAACGCCCGGTTCTACGGCTGGGAGTGCGAGAACAAGGGCGACGGCAGGGACCCTTGGCCGCCCGCCCAGTACCTCGCGATGGTCAAGGCCGCCGCCGCCGTCTGCCGCGCGCACGGCTGGGGCCCCAAGAGCACCATCGGCCACCTGGAGTGGAGCGACTGGAAAGTCGACCCGCGCGGATTCGACATGGCCGGCTTCCGCCGTGACGTCGCCGATGCCCTGGCCCTCCCGGCGGGCCGGTGGGAAGGAGAGGACCCGATGCCCCAGTACGTCAACCTCGGTGCCGCCGAGCCGTACGACCTCGCGCCCGGCGCCTGGGACTCGGTCGAGTTCACCACGGAGTGGACCGACGAGACCGGCGACCACGCCACCGGCGGAAGCGTCTTCGCCCGTGGCCCGGCCCGCTTCGGCGGAACCCTCAGCCTGCACATCGACGGACTGCCGGCGGGCGCCGTGGTCCAGGCGCGCATGACGGAGTACGAGGACGACCAGCAGTTCGTGGACCACCCGATCCACGAGATCGTCGGGACGGGCGGCGGCACCTTCGTGGTCCTGCCCGTGACCAAGCGGGTCCCGTCGGGCCGGAGCATGCGGGTGCGGCTGCTGAACCAGGCCGCCGTACCGGTCACCGTCGCGAGCGCCGTGCTGACCGTGCTGGTGTGGAAGGAGACTTGAGCACCGAAGGGCGGGAGACGATCGCCCGCCCCGGCACGTATACCCGGGCATGAACCGAAGCGAGCCATGTCCGTTACGAGTTGAACGAACGCACGGCCCTGTGATTAGGGTGCGGGCGATGTTCTGCGCACACTCCCTTCCTTTACTCCCGGCCGGAAGAGGCGCCCACGCCTCGAGTCGCTTCGGGAGGGCCCGTGAGTGACACGATGACCGCGGTCCGCCCGGACACGGAAACGACTCCGCGGGCGCGCACGGAAGAGCAGGACGCCGCGCCCCGCCCGGCCCGGCAGCGGGACGCGTTCTTCGACAACGCCAAGTACCTCGCGATCGTGCTCGTGGCCGTGGGGCACGCCTGGGAGCCACTGCGCCAGGGCAGCAGGACCGTCACCGCCCTCTACACCCTCGTCTACGCCTTCCACATGCCGGCGTTCATCATCATCTCCGGCTACTTCTCGCGCACCTTCGACGGCAGCCCGGCCCGGCTCAAGCGCCTGGTCACCGGCGTCGTCGTCCCGTACGTGGTGTTCGAGACGGCGTACACCCTGTTCACCCGCTGGTCCAGCCAGGACCCCGACCGCCCGGTCAGCCTGCTGGACCCCCTGTACCTCACCTGGTTCCTCGCGGCGCTGTTCGTCTGGCGGCTGACCACGCCCCTGTGGCGGCTGGTGCGGTGGCCGCTCCCGCTCGCCCTGGTCATCGCGATGGCCGCGACGACCGCGCCGTCCATCGGACACGACCTCGATCTGCAGCGCACCCTGCAGTTCCTGCCGTACTTCGTGTTCGGTCTGCTGCTGGGGCCGGAGCACTTCCGGCTTGCGCGACGGCGCAAGGCGCGGCTCCTCGCCGTGCCGGTGGCCGTCTGCGCCCTGGGCCTGGCGTACTGGGCGGTTCCGCGGATGGACTACGCCTGGTTCTTCCACGCGGACAGCGCCCGGGAGCTGGGGGTCCCCCTCTGGTACGGGCCCCTGATGACACTGGCCGTCTTCGGCTGCTCCCTCGTCCTGGTCGGCTGTTTCCTCGCCTGGGTGCCCGGGCGGCGGACCTGGTTCACGGTGCTGGGCGCCGGCACCCTGTCCGGCTACCTGCTGCACGGTTTCGTCGCGCAGGCCGCGAAGCACTGGGGCTGGTACGAGCCGGCCTGGGTCCGCGGGCCGGCCGGGGTGATCGCCGCCACCCTGGTCGCGGCCGTCGTCGTCACCGCACTGTGCACACCGCCCGTACGGCGCGCCGTCCGCCGTGTGACGGAGCCCCGGATGGCGTGGGCCTTCAACGACACGGCCACCGGGCGGGCGGGCGCCCGCCGAGCTGCGCCCTGACCGCCCAGCCCGCACGCTGGAAGGACATCACACGTCTCGGCGAGGGAGTACCGGCATGGCGAAGGGCCGCAGCGAGGGCGGGAAACCGAAGAAGGGCGACAAGGTCACCTGGAGCAGTCACGGCAGCCGCACCGAGGGCGAGGTGGAGCGGGAGATCACCGAACGGACCGAGGCGTCCGGCCGCACGGTCGACGCCTCGCCGGACGATCCGCAGTACGAAGTGCGCAGCGACAAGTCCGGCAGGACCGCGGTGCACAAGCCGTCCGCGCTCAAGAAGAAGAAGAAGTGAGGCGGCGTGGACAGCGGGGAGCGCGAGGAGACCTGGAACGACTTCCGTGAGCTGGTGAACATGACACCGGCCGGTCTGGAGAAGTGGCTGGAGTCCGACGACTCGCGAAACGCCGGGCAGCACCAGGACGGGGGCGAGTCCACCGGACACGCCTCCGGCCGTCGGATCGTGGCGATCCTGCGGGCCAAGAAGGCCGACCTCACGGACGACGACTACCGGCACATGCGCAAGGTCGTCGGCTACGTCCGCCGTCACCTGGCCCAGCGGCCCTCCGGGGACGTACGGGACTCACGCTGGCGGCACTCCCTGATGAACTGGGGCCACGACCCGCTCGCCGGGTGACGGGCCGGCGGGGGAGCGACCGCACGGATCCCGGGAGGCGCGATGCCCCCCGGGGTCACGCCGCGCCGGTCTCCTGCGGGGCCGGTGCGACCCCGTTCAGCGCCTGGCTCATCTGGTGCTGGGTCTCTTCGGCCACCACACGGGCCTCCTCCACGACGTCGCCGCGTTCGCGTATGAGGCTCTCGTAGATCGGGAGTTCTCCGGTCGAGATCGAGTCGGTCTTCACAGGGGTGTTCCTATCGCTTTGCAGGCGGGATCTGAGGGGTCCGAGTAAGTCTGCGTCACGCCCTCTCGCCGTGTTACTCACCCCCGGGGTGTCCAGATTTCCGTCACGTGTTTCGCAAATCCCTCACGTGTGCCGCCGGCTTCAGGGCGAGGTCCGCTGCCGTGGCCGACACACGGCCCGCATGCGAAAAGGGCCCCGGGAATCGCTTCCCGGGGCCCGCTGCGCGGATGTCGTCAGAGCGACGTCGTGTGGATGCCCGCGTTCGCGCCCGCGGCCGCGCCCTCCGGCGAGACGACCGCCTGCACGGCGGCGCAGGCCTCGCCGGCCAGGGGGCCGACCAGGTTGGCGGAGAGGCCGCCCACGAGGCCCGCGGAGACATCGACGCCGCCCGCGTTGCCGCCGGCGACGGCGTCCAGGTCGGCGTCGGTGAGCTCGGCGGTGTCGACCCGAGGAGTGAGGTTCATGGGGGTGTTTCCCTTCGCGTGAATGTCTCGCAGTGGCGGTGAGCGCGGGTGCTCGCAGGAATCCGGAGTCCACGATTCCGTCCCGGTCGCTCCCGCCGTGCGCAGGATCAAAGCACTCCCCGGAGAAGAGATCCAACCGCCCGCCGACGCCACACGCCTCCTCGCGGCCACCGCCTTCACCGCTGTGACCACCGGGTCACGGGATGCACCCACTCCTTCACACAGCCCGTCGCCCGGCCGGGCGCGGGACGCTTGCGCCCCGATTCCCGAAGCGGGCACTTCACCGCCAAGTCCCCGGGGCGCGGCCGGGACGCGGCGGTGGCCCGGGCACCTGGCGACATCCCGGCGCACGGTGTGCAGATGTGCTGGATGTTCGGGCCCCAGCCCCGTCATGCCCCGGGCCCCGACCTCCGGTCGGGCGCGGGCTCGTCCCGGCCGGCCGGCTGCAGCAGCCGGGCCAGCAGGTCGTCCAGGGTGACCAGGCCCGAGAGCCGGCCGGAGTCGTCGCGGACCACGGCCAGGGACGAGCGGCGGCGGCGCAGCACCTCGATGGCGTCGGCGACCGTGGCGGTCTCCGCCAGCTCGGGCACCGGCCGGGCGAGGTCCCGCGCGGTCGTGGCCCGGCCCCGGGCCCGGGCCACCAATGCGTCCCGGGCGTGCACCGAGCCGAGGACCGTGCCGTTCTCCCGGACCAGCATGCGGGTCCGGTCGTGCTCGGCGGCGAAACGCAGCAGCGCGTCGAGGTCCGCTTCGCCCTCGACCCAGGTGATCTCGGCGGCCGGGATCCGCAGCGCCGCGACCGGGGTCTCCGGCTCGGTCAGCGAGCGGGTCAGCAGCTCCGAGTCGGTCGCGCTGATCAGACCCAGCCGCTCCGACTCCTCCACCAGGTGCGTCAGCTGCTCCCGGTTGTGCACGGAGGCCAGCTCGTCCCGCGGGGCCACCCGGCACAGCCGTACCAGGGCGTTGCTCACCCGGTTGAGCAGCCGGATCAGCGGGCGTACGGCCCGCACCACGGCCCGGAAGGGCGGCGACAGCAGCATCGCCGAACGCTCCGGGTGGGCGATCGCCCACGACTTGGGCGCCATCTCGCCGACCACCATGTGCAGGAACACCACCACGACCATCGCCACGGCGAAGGCCACGCCGTAGCTCACGGAACTGGGCAGGCCCAGGGCGTGCAGCAGCGGGTCGAGTTCGTGCGAGATCGCCGGCTTGGACACCGAACCCAGGCCCAGCGTGCACACGGTGATGCCCAGCTGGGCGCCGGCCAGCATCAGCGACAGCTCGCGCATCCCGGCCAGGGCCGCCCCGGCACCGCGCCGCCCCTCGGCGGCCGCCTTCTCCAGGCGGTGCCGTTTGGCGGCGACGAGGGCGAACTCGGCCGCGACGAAGAATCCGCTGCCGGTCAGCAGCAGCACGGTCACGAAGACCGCCATCGGGAAACTCACGCCATCTCCCCGGCTTCCACGGCCTCCACGAGCAAGGCGATCCGGACGCGGTCGGCCACGTGCCGGTCCAGCGTGCGGACGTCGATCACGGCCCGGCCACCCTCGGGCAGCTCGACCGTGACCCGGTCGCCGACCGTCGGGAAGCGGCCGAGCCGGTCCACGACCAGGCCGGCCACGGTGTCGTAGTCGTCGTCCTCCGGCAGCCGGACCCCGGTCGCCTCGGCCACCTCGTCCACCCGGCGGCCGGCGTCCACCAGCCAGCCGTCCCCGTCCGCGACGGCCAGCAGGATGACCTTGTCGGACTCGTCGGCGATGTCACCGACCAGTTCCTCGGCGATGTCCTCGTACGTGACGACGCCGGCCACGCCGCCGTGCTCGTCCAGGACGACCGCGAACTCGTCGTCGTGCTCCCGCATCCGCGTCACCGCGTCGGGTAGTGCGAGCGTGTCCGGCAGCAGCAGCGGTCGCCGGGCCACCTCACCGGCGCGCGCCCCGGCCAGTCGGGCGGCGGGCAGCGCCATCAGCTCGCGCACGCCCAGCACGCCCACGATGTCGTCCGGGTGGTCGCCGAGCACGGGGTAGTTGGAGTGGCCGTGCCGGGCGATCAGGTCGATCGCCTCCTCCGCGCCGGCGTCCTTGCGGACGAACACGGCGTCGGCGCGCGGCACCATCACCTCGTCGAGGGCACGCTCGGAGAATTCCAGCGCGTGGTCCAGCAGCGCGGCGGTGTCCTCCGGAAGCTCCCCCCGCTCATGGGACTCGCCGATCAGATGGCCCAGCTCCTCCAGCGTGGCGCCGTGGTGCAGTTCCCCGACGGGCTCGATCCCGGTCTTGCGCAGCAGCCGGTCGGCCGCGCCGTCGAAGATCCGAACGACCGGGCCGACGACCCTCAGGTACGCCAGTGTGGACGGGGCCAGCGCCTTCGCCAGCCGCTCGGGCACGGCGATCGCGAGGTTCTTCGGGGCGAGTTCGCCGAGGACCATCTGTACGACCGTGGCCAGCACGAAGGCGAGTGCGACGGCGACGGTGCCGACGGCCGCGTCGGGCAGCCCGAGGCCCGACAGGGTGGGCCTGAGCAGCGCGGACACCGACGGTTCGGCGATGAAGCCGACCACCAGGCCGGTGACGGTGATGCCGAGCTGCGCGCCGGACAGCATGAACGACAGCCGCTCCAGCACCGTGAGGGCACGGGCGGCCTTGCGGTCCCCGGCCTCGGCCTCACGGGCGAGGGTGAGCCGGTCGGCGGAGACGTAGGCGAACTCCTGGGCGACGAAGTAGCCGGTGCCCGCGGTCAGCACGAACACGGCGAGCAGGCCCAGCAGGGCCTCGGCGGCACTCATCGAACACCACCCCGCCGTGTGCCGCGATCAATGGTGCCGTGGCGGGATGGTCGGGGACTGTGCCCCGGAGGGTCCGTCGATCTGGCGGACAAGAACGTGCTCCTCAGTCGTGTGGTGTGGCATCCGGTTCAACGCTCGCCGTCGCGCCGGTGTTCCCGGATTCTACGGCCCTGTAGATGAAGCGATGAGGGGACCGGAGTCCGGCTGGATCCGGCTCACCCCCCGCCTGAGTCCCCCGCCGGATCCGGCACCAGCCCCCGCATCGCCGCACACTGGTCCGGCCCCATGAAGCGCGCCAGGGACTCGGTGACCGTCTCGGCCAGCGGGGCGGAGGCTTCCTTCAGCAGGCGGCGGGCCTTGTCCGTGAGGGCGACCTCGACGCCCCGCTTGTCGCCGCAGACCGATCTGCGGGTGACGAGGCCGGCGTGCTGGAGGCAGGCGATCTGGTAGGTGAGGCGGGTCTTCGGACGGCCGAGGAGCTCCGCGACACGGGTCATGCGCAGGCCGCCCTCGGGCTGCTCCGCGAGCAGGCACAGCACCAGGAACTCGTCGTGTGAGACGTCCAGCCTGTCCTTCACGGCCGCGCGCAGCCGTTGTTCCACCGCTCCCGTCGCGGCCAGCAGCAGCATCCAGGCGCGCAACTCCGGCGGCAGCAGCCCGCCATCGCCGCTGGACGGGCATTCGGGCAGGTCGGTGGGGTGCTCCTCCGGGTCGGACATGCCCTCGAGTCTACCTGTCGTCCAAATTTGGAGAAGAAGGGTTGTTCAAATTTGGATGAGCGGCTAGCGTGCCCAGCAGTCATCCAAATTTGCACTACTTGCCGAGGAGAACGATCATGACCGTCGCCGTGGAAACCGGACAGTGGCAGCTCGACGCGACCGCCTCGACCGTCGGCATCCGGCACAAGACCATGTGGGGCCTGGTCACCGTGAAGGGCACCTTCGGCGCCCTCGGCGGGACGGGCGAGGTCCGGCCCGACGGGTCCGCCGTCGGCACCCTGACCTTCGACGTCGCCTCCCTCGACACCGGCAACGCCAAGCGCGACACCCACCTGAGGTCCGAGCACTTCTTCGACGCCGACCACCACCCCGAGATCACCTTCGCGGCCCGCAGCGCCGAGCTCCGCGACGGGGACCAGGTGCACGTGGTCGGACAGCTCACCGTGCGCGGCATCAGCAGGCCGCTGTCCCTGACCGCGCGCGTGACGGAGAGGGACGCCACGGGCCTCACCCTCGACACCGAGTTCGGCGTGGACCGCGAGCAGTTCGGCATGGGCTGGAACCAGCTGGGCATGATCCGCGGCCGCACGACTGTCACCGCCGGCCTCCGCTTCACCCGGGCCACCGCCTGACACCCGGGTCAGCCCGGGCGCGCGACCTTCTGCACATCCGCGCTCGACAACGTCTGCGGCGACGCCGTGAACGCGCGCAGGCGGATCCGGGCTCCGGGGCGGGGCAGTGGGAAGCGGCCCGCGGGCGGGCGGAGTTCGTAGGGGGCGGTGCCGTGCGCGGACAAGGTGCGCGGGCCCCGGACGACCCGCCAGTACGGGCCCATGCCCTGGCCGGTGGTCAGCATGAAGTGCGGGGTGAGCGCGGTGTCACCGGTGTTGGTGACCTGGAGGGCGAGGCGGGAGACGGTCGCCGCGGTGGGGTGCCGGACCGCCGTGACCCGCATCAGCAAGGGCGGTGTGCCCGTCGCCGCCACGGCCGCGCAGGCCGCCGCCGGCGCCAGCAACAGCACGGTCGCGGCCACACGCGCAGGACGGCCGCGCACTCCCCTCGGCAGGCCCGCACGAGGCTGCCACGCCCGGACGAACGCCGACGCCGGAGCGGTCACCGCCGCCGCCAGCCACAGCGGCGTCATCAGCAGGTAGTAGCCGTCCTGCGACCGGGTCGCCAGGTAGAAGACGCACCAGGGCAGCACGGTCGCCGCCGGCCCCAGCCGACGTACGAACAGCGCGAACAGGGCGAGCAGCCCCGCGAAGAGCAGCAGGCTCGCGTGGGAGTACCAGCCGATCCGGTCGCTGCCGTCCGTGAGGTACAGCGAGATGCCGACCACGCCCTGGCCGTGCAGCACGGCCCCTTGGGTGAGCGGCAGGGCGATCCCCGTGAGCCAGCGCCCCGGCTCGCTCACGACGAAATAGGCGTTGATCAGCAGCCACCCGCCGGCCGCCACCCCGGCGAACCGCAGCACCACCAGCGCCGCCGCCCGGCCGCCCAGCTCACCGCGCCGCACCGCGTAGATCCCGGCCAGCAGGAACGGTGCCAGGAACCAGGGGAGTTGCTGCGCCGCGCACGCCGCACCCAGACACACCGCCCGTCCCAGGCCCGCGGCCCCCAGCCGCCCGCCCTCACCGGTACGGGGCCAGCGCACCACCACCGGCACCAGCAGCGCCAGCGCCACGACCGCCGGGTAGCCGAGCCGCCCGTACGACGGCAGCATCCCGAAGCCCAGACACACCAGGGTCGCCGCCGACCGCCACGGCGCCGGAAGCATCCGCCACAGCACGACCGTCCCGGTGATCAGCGCGCCCGTGCTCACCGCCGTCGCCGGAGTGCCCCCGTGGCCCAGCCACAGCAGCGGCACCGTCAACAGCGGGGCGAGCGGCGGGTAGCCGTAGGTGAAGTCGTAGCCGCCGGTCACCGTCGGGGTGAGGGCCACGCCGTGGCCGAAGAGCCAGGGCCACGGCTGCCCGTACACCGGGCGCCCCGCGGCCAGTTCCCGCGCCGCCTGGGTGGTGAGCAGAGCCTCGTCGGAGCCGTTGTGGAGCATGATCCACGCGCACAGGGTGAGGGTCACGCCCGTCACCAGCACGCACAGATCCACCCTGGCCAGCGACCGGACCCGGCGGACGACCAGGGCCAGCACCCCGCACGTCAGGATCGAGGCGTAGCACAGCGAGATCACGGCGGCCACGGCAGGACGGTGACCGGCCGCCGACGTCCACACCGCCCGCGTGCCGATCAGCAGACCGATGTCGGCGAGCAGGGTCAGGACGCGGTGCCACTGGGCCGGGGGAGCCGGCGGCGTGGAGACCGCCGACTGGGTGCGCGGGCCGGGCACCACCAGCGTCGTTTCTGCCGAGTACACGCCGCAGGACGCTAATCGCCGCCGGTGAGCGGGACCCGGAGGGAGGTGAAGATTCCGGTGTGCTCCGGGTAAGGGGCCTGTTCGGTCAGCGCACGGCTCGGTGCAGTGCACGGGCTCGGTGCAGTGCACGGGCTCGGTGCAGTGCACGTCCCAGCTCAGTCCGTCTCACTTCAGTACACGTCTCACTCCAGTGCACGGCTCGGCTCGATGCACCGCTCAGTACACGTCCCGCACGTACCGCTTGTCCGCCGCGAGCTGCTTCACGTAAGCGGCGGCCTCGGCCTCGCCCAGCCCGCCGTGCGCCACCGCGATGTCCCGCAGCGCCCGGTCCACGTCCTTCGCCATCCGGGAGGCGTCACCGCACACGTAGAAGCGGGCCCCGTCGCGCAGCCAGTGCCACAGCTCCGGCCCGTGCTCGCGCATCCGGTCCTGCACGTACACCTTGTTGCGCTGGTCCCGGGAGAAGGCGGTGTCCAGCCGCGTGAGCCAGCCCTCGTCGAGCAGCGCCGTCAGTTCCTCCTCGTAGTAGAAGTCCGTCGCCCGGTGCTGCTCCCCGAAGAACAGCCAGGAGGGGGCCCGGTGGCCGAGCGCCCGCCGCTCCTCCAGGAAGCCCAGGAAGGGCGCCACACCGGTGCCGGGGCCGACCATGATCATCGGTGTCGAGGCGTCCGCCGGAGGCCGGAAGTGCGGTGAGCGCTGCACGAACACCGGCACCTCCGTGTCCGGGTCGGCGTCCGCGAGGTACGGCGAGCAGACCCCGCCGCGCGCCCGGCCGTGCAGGTTCTCGTACCGCACCACGGACACCGTCAGCGACACCCGGTGGGGGTCGGCCAGCGGGCTGGACGATATGGAGTACAGCCGCGGCTGCAGCCTGCGCAGCACCGCGGCCCACTCCTCGGCGCTCGCCCGCACCGCGTACTCGGCGAGCACGTCCACGGCCTGCCGACCCCAACTCCACTGCGCCAGCCCGTCCTTGTTGTCCGGCCGCAGCAGCCTGCGCAACTCGTGCTTGTCCCGGGCGCGTTCGGCGACGAAGCGGAGCAGATCGGGGGTGATCCGGGTGATGTCGAGATGCCGGTGCAGCGCCTCACCGAACGGCACCTCGCCGACACCGTCGACCGTCACGGCCGCCCCTGCGTCCACCCCGGTCACCGCCAGCCACTCCTCCACCAGCGAGGGCGCGTTGACCGGCCGCACACCGAGCGCGTCCCCGGCCTCGTACGCCAGGTCCGTCCCGCTCGTGTCGAGGGTGAACCGCCGGACCTCCTTGCCCGCCCCGGCCCGGCTGAGCAGCCGGTTGCCGACGAGCCGGGCCGTGGTGACCGGCTTGGACCCGGCCCTGGGCTTCGCGACCGGGGCCGCGGATTTCTCACCCAGCGCCGAGAGCACCTGGTCGAGCCACTGCCCGGCGGACGGCTCGAAGTCCGGCTCGCAGTCCGTGCGCGGGGCCAGCCGCACCCCGCCCAGTTCGTCGAGGCGCGCGTCCAGCCGCCGCCCGTGGCCGCAGAAGTCGTCGTACGAGGAGTCGCCGAAAGCCAGCACCGCGTACCGCACCCCGTCCAGCCGCGGGGCCAGCTCGCCGGAGAGCGCGTCCCAGAAGCCGGAGCCGTTGTCGGGCGCGTCGCCGTCCCCGAAGGTGCTGGTGATGAACAGCAGGTCGGCCGTGCGGGCGAGCGTGCCGACGTCGGCGTCGTCCATGCCGACGAGGGTCGTACGGTGCCCCGTCGAGGTCAGCCGCTCGGCGGTCGCGGTGGCGAACTCCTCCGCGTTCCCGGTCTGCGAGGCCCACAGCACGACGACCTCACGCCCGGGCCGGTCCTGCGGCGCCGCCGCCCCGGTGCGTGAGTACATCCCGGCCAGGACCCCGTTGACCCACAGCGCGTGCTCGGGCGAGAAGGGCGCGTCGGGCGGCAGCACCGGCACCCCGGGGGCGCCCGAGCCGAGGCCCGCGAGAAATCCGGTGAGGTACTGCCGCTCCTGGGCGGAGAGCACCGGGGGAGGGGAAGGGTCCAGTCCGAAGGGGTTCGCGGTGCCCGGCGTCACGGCCGTGGGCGTCAGGGCCGGGGCCTGCGGCGCGGGCGCCGCCACCTTCGCCAGCGACACCGCGCACGCCTTGAACTCCGGCTGGAACGACAGCGGATCCACCGCGTCGCTCGTCACCGCGTTGACGCTCAGGTACTCGCCGAACAGGTCGTTCCAGTGGAACGGCGCGAAGCAGCACCCCGGCCGCACCCGGTCCGTCACCACGGCCGGCAGCACGGCCCGCCCGCGGCGGGAGGCCACCTCCACGAGGTCGTCCTCGTCGACCCCGAGCGCCGCGGCGTCCTCCGGGTGCAGCTCCACGAACGGCCCGGGATTCAGCTTGTTGAGCTTGGCGACCTTCCCGGTCTTGGTGAGGGTGTGCCACTGGTGCTGCACCCGCCCGGTGTTGAGCACGAACGGATAGTCGTCGTCCGGCAGTTCGGCGGCGGGCAGATGCGGCCGCGCGAAGAACACGGCCCGTCCGGAAGCCGTGGGGAAGCGCAGCCCCTCGTCACCCGCGTACCGGATCGGATTGCGCTCCGGCCCGTCCTCCCGCGCGGCCGGCCACTGCACGGGCGTCTGGCGCAGCCGCGCGTAGGAGACCCCACGCAGATCCCAGCCGGTCTTCGGGTTCCAGAACCGCCGGATCTCCTCGAAGACCTGCTCGGCGCTGTCGTACGAGAACCCCTTCTCGTAGCCCATCGCACACGCCACCTCGGCGATGATCCGCCAGTCGGCCATCGCCTCCCCGGGCGGGTCCGCCGCCTGCTGGGTCAGCGTGAGGTTGCGCTCGCTGTTGACGAACACCCCCTCGGCCTCGGTCCACATCGCGCCGGGCAGGACGACATCGGCGTACGCGTTCGTCTCGGTGTCCGCGAACACGTCCTGCGTGACGACGAACTCGGCGGCTTCCAGACCCTCGATGACCGTACGGCGATTGGCGACCGAGGCGACCGGGTTGGTGCAGATGATCCAGCAGGCCTTGATCTCCCCGTCGGTCATCCGCCGGAACATGTCGACGGTGCCCTGCCCGGCCCCGTCGGCGCGCAGCGTGCCCGGCGGCAGCTCCCACACCTCCTCGGTGAAGGCCCGCTCCTCGTCCACGAGCACCGACCGCTGCCCCGGCAGCCCCGGCCCCATGTAGCCCATCTCACGCCCGCCCATGGCGTTGGGCTGCCCGGTCAGGGAGAACGGCCCGGCGCCGGGACGGCAGATCGCTCCCGTCGCCAGATGCAGATTGACCAGGGCGTTGGTGTTCCAGGTGCCGTGCGTGGACTGGTTCAGCCCCATGGTCCAGCAGCTCATCCACCGCTTGCCCGCCGCACCGATGATCCGGGCCGCCTCGCGCAGGTCGTCCTCGTCGACGCCGGTGATCCCGGCGACGGCGGCCGGGTGGTAGTCGGCGAGGAAATCGGGCAGGGCTTCCCAGCCCTCGGTGTGGGCCGACACGAACTCCGGGTCGGTATGCCCTCCCTCATGCAGCAGATGCAGCAGGCCGTTCAGCAACGCGAGATCGGTCCCCGGCCTGACCTGCAGGAACAGATCCGCCTTGGCGGCCGTCGCGGTCCGCCGGGGGTCGACGACGATCAGCTTGGCGCCCGCTTTGACCCGCTCCATCATCCGCAGGAACAGGATCGGATGGCAGTCGGCCATGTTGGACCCGATGACGAGAAAGGCGTCCGCCCGGTCGAAGTCCTCGTACGACCCCGGCGGCCCGTCCGCGCCCAGCGACAGCTTGTAGCCGGTGCCGGCGCTCGCCATGCACAGCCGTGAGTTCGACTCGATCCGGTTCGTGCCCACGAACCCCTTGGCCAGCTTGTTCGCCAGATACTGCGCCTCCAGGCTCATCTGCCCGGACACGTAGAAGGCGACCGCGTCCGGCCCGTGCTCGTCGACGATCGCCCGCAGCCGCGCCGCCGTCTCGGCGATCGCGTCGGCGACGGGCGCCGGGACCGCCTCCTCGCCCCGGACGTCCCGCACCAGGGCGCCGGTCAGCCGCCCGGGCGCGGCGAGCAGGTCGGCCGTGGTGGCGCCCTTCGTGCACAGCCGCCCCGCGTTCGCCGGATGCGCCTTGTCACCGGACGCCTTCAGCACCGTGCGCCGCCCGTCCGGGCCCGCCCCCACATCGAGCACGAGGCCGCAGCCGACACCGCAGTACGAGCAGACGGTGCGCACCTGCCGTGTGTCCGGCCGGTCTCCGGGGGTCGTGGTCATGCCTCGACGGTACGAATCGCCCGTTACGCCTCTGTCACACGGCTTGATCATCGGGAGTTACGCCCGTCACACAGCCGCCTTCCGGCCGTTGTGAGGTGCATTGAGGTCGCGGAGCGTGTCGCATTGGGCCGAACGGGTGACTCTGCGCAAGAATTGCCCGATGCAGACAGCGAGCGCGAGCCAGGACGGAGCATGCCGGTGAACAGCCACGATGTCACCGACGAACAGTGGGAGGGGCTCGCCCAGGTCGTGCCGCTGCGGGGCCGGGACGCCTGGCCGTCCGCCGTCGGCCACCGGTCCATACCGGAGGCCGAGACCGAGACCCGCCGCCGTTTCGTCGTCCTGCGCGTGAACGTCTTCGCCGATGCCCGGGACGTCGCCGAGCGGCTGATGGCGGGCGTTCCCGTCCTCCTCGACCTCACCGGCGCGGAGACGGAGGTCGCCAAGCGGGTCCTCGACTTCAGCACGGGCGTGGTCTTCGGCCTGGCCAGCGGAATGCACCGGGTGGACCGCAACGTGTTCCTGCTGACGCCGGCGGGGACCGAGGTGACGGGGCTGATGGAAGGGGCGGGCCTCCCAGGGGTGTGACCGTAGCTCGTTCGTAGGAAGCCCTCGACGACGGAACGGTTCGTCCCGCCGACGGAGCCCTACCGTCCGGACATGACCCAGCCCGCTCGTCCGGACATGACCCCACCCGCTCTCCCCGACCGGCCCGCGCCCCCTGACCGGCCGGCCCTCCGCGACCGGTCCGCCGCACCCGTCCCACCCGCTCTCCCCGTCCACCCCGACCGCCCCCGCGTCACCGAACTGCGCCTGGCCGCCTTCACCACCCACCGGCGCGCCGCGTTCCCGCTCGGGCCCCTCACCCTGCTCGCCGGTCGCAGCGGCTGCGGCAAGACCAGCGCGCTGCGGGCGTACGAGGCCCTCGCCCGGCTCGGGGGCGGCGCCGAGCTCGGTGAGGCGTTCCCCGACCCGGTCGCCTGTGTGCCGGAGCGGGCCCGGCCCGACGCGCAGCGCCGCCGCGGCTTCCGCATCGGCTGCACGGCCGACGGCCCCGCCGGCCCGGTCCGTCTCGACGTGGCCGTGCAGGCCGAGCCCGAACTGCGTGTCGTGGGTGAGCGGTTGACGGCCGACGGGCTGGTCCTCCTGGAGACCGCCCTGCGCGACCCGGGCAAGCGCGCCGTGCAGGCCGCGTGGCACACGGCCGGGCCGACGCCCGTGACCCGCGGCCCGCTCCCGGACGACCGGCTCGGCACCGCCCTGCTGCCCCTGCGCGTCGCCGGCAAGACACCGGGGCAGCGCAGGGTGCTGGCGGCGGCCGAGCAGATGGTCGTCGCCCTGCGCTCCGCCTTCGCCTGCGACCCCGAACCCGCCCGTATGCGCGACCCCGTGGTGGCCGGCTCCGGCCGCCTCCGGGGTGGCTGCGGCAACCTCGCGGACGTGCTGTGGCGCACCCGGGCCGAGTGCGGGCGGCGGCACGCGCAGCTCGTGGCGGCGGTGCGGGCCGGATGCGGCGGGCCGGTGGAGGACGTGCTCGCCCGGCTGAACGGCAACGGAACGGTCGCCGCAGCCGTCGACCGGGGCGACGGCTTCCACACGGACCTCGGCCGGCTCGGCCACGGTGAACTCCGCTACCTCGCCTTCGCGTTGGTTCTCCTCACCGGACCCGGTGTGCTGGAGGTCGACCCGGTCGGCGAGGTGCCCGCCGCCCTGCAGTCGCTCACGATCCTCGCCGACGGTTTCGACCGGGGTCTGGACCCACGGCAACGACGCGAGTTGCTGGGCCTCGCGGCCCGGATGTGCGAGCGGGGGCACATCCGGCTCGTCGGCGCGGTCAGCGACGGTTCGTGGGCCGCCGGGACGGCGGGGGCCACGGTGGTACACCTGGACCGTGACTGATCCACTGGACGCATCGCAGCCCGGCCCCCACGGCGAGCCCCTCGACGTGGCGACACTGCAACGCCGGCTGGCCGAGTTCGCCGCCGCGCGGAACTGGCAGCCGTACCACACCCCCAAGAACCTGGCCACGGCCCTCAGCGTCGAGGCGTCCGAACTGGTCGAGATCTTCCAGTGGTTGACGCCCGAGGAGTCGGCCCGGGTCATGGCCGACCCGGACACCGCGCACCGCGTCACCGACGAGGTCGCCGACGTGCTCGCGTATCTGCTCCAGCTGTGCGAGGTGCTCGGCGTCGACCCGCTGGCGGCGCTGGACGCGAAGATCGACCGGAACGAGCGGAGGTTCCCGATCTGACGGACGCCCCGTCGCCTGGAACAAAGAAATCCAGTTGTACTCTGCGTAATTGAAAAGCGGCCCGCATCCGAATCGTTGTCCGCAATTTTCCGCCTTCCTCTGGCTTTTCGTCTCACACCCCTTCACTCTGGGTAGTGAACAAGGGAGTGCGGGCAGACGGACGCGCGCAGCGCGTCGGACAAGACGGGGGCAGCGCATGGACGCGGTGCGGCTCATCGTGACGAGCAGGCGGTCCCTGACGGCGGGCAAGGACGCGCGGGAGACCCTGGCCGAGGTGTGGCAGGCGCAGGCCCTCGCGCAGGCCATAGGCAGCCGCCTCGCGGTCGCCGGACCACCCGAACTGCGCGGCGAGGCACTGGGGTTGACGGAGCTGGCGGGCCGGGGCTGCGGTGTCCTCGACCCGCCGGTGCTGGCCCCCGGTGAGCTGCGGGCGGGCCAGCTCACCGAGTTGGGCGACGCCCGCCACACCCTGATGCACCTCGGCGGCCTCCTCGGCGAGGTCGGCATCGCCCTGGTCGCCCTGGCCAGCGCCGCCGACGACGAGGGCACGTACTGGCAGTGCATGGAGGCCATCGACGCGGCGGACGAGTCCCGCGACCGCGTCCTGGAGATGCTCCGCAGACTCGCGGACCGGGAACAGGCGTTGCCGGAGCGAGAAGCGGGGTAGGGCGCGGGGCAGGGAGGCGCAAAACCCTTTCGAGCCGAAGCAGGCGCGGGTCCTGAGCCGAGTGGGAGGAGGCGGGGGTCCTGAGCCGAGTGGGAGGAGGCGCGACCCGCTCGGCCGGCCGTGCGGTCCCCGGCCCCCTAGCCCGCTTGTCCCTCCTCGACGACCCTCCGTTCCACATCCCCCACCTGAAGGTCCGCGTCCAACGCCGACAGATCCGCGTTCAACGCCGCCATCAGCTCCTCCATCTGCTGCAACAGCCCTTTCGGCTGCCCGGTCCCGCCCTGCTGCGGCACGGTCTCTTCGGACATGACGGCCTCCTCGGCCCCCGGCCCCCGGGGAGGCCGACGCGGGTGACGCCCCGGCGGTCCACCCCCCGGTGCGGAAGCCGGGGGCTCCGGCTCCGCCCGAGCCAACGATCACCATCGGGGCCGGTCACTGGCCCGGTCGCCAGGGCCCCGCGGTATTGACGTAATTTCACCCGACCGGGGACCGGACGGTACGGGGGACCGACCGCGTGATCGCACACCCCGGCGTGCAGGATGGAAGCATGGATCTGCGCATCTTCACCGAGCCCCAGCAGGGGGCCACCTACGACACTCTGCTCACCGTCGCCAAGGCCACCGAGGATCTCGGCTTCGACGCCTTCTTCCGTTCCGATCACTATCTCCGCATGGGCAACGTGGACGGCCTGCCCGGCCCCACCGACGCCTGGATCACCCTGGCCGGACTCGCCCGCGAGACCAAGCGCATCCGGCTCGGCACCCTGATGACCGCCGGCACGTTCCGGCTCCCCGGCGTGCTCGCCATCCAGGTCGCCCAGGTCGACCAGATGTCCGGCGGCCGGGTCGAACTCGGCCTCGGCGCCGGCTGGTTCGAGGAGGAGCACAAGGCCTACGGCATCCCCTTCCCGAAGGAGAAGTTCGCCCGCCTCGAGGAGCAGCTGGAGGTCGTCACCGGCCTGTGGGGGACGGACCCCGGCAAGACCTTCGACTTCCACGGCACCTACTACGACCTCACGGACTCTCCCGCCCTGCCCAAGCCGGCCCAGCGGAAGATCCCCGTGCTCGTCGGCGGCCACGGCCCGTCCCGCACCCCGCGGCTGGCCGCCAAGTACGCCGACGAGTTCAACATGCCCTTCGGCTCCGTCGAGGACAGCGAGCGCCAGTTCGGCCGGGTCCGCGCCGCCGCGGAGGAAGCGGGCCGCGGCGACGAGCTGACGTACTCCAACGCCCTCGTGGTCTGCGTGGGCCGGGACGACGCGGAGGTCGCCCGCCGGGCCGCCGCGATCGGCCGTGAGGTCGACGAGCTGAAGCTCAACGGCCTGGCCGGCTCCCCGGCCGAGGTCGTCGACAAGATCGGCCGCTACGCCGAGATCGGCTCCCGCCGCATCTACCTCCAGGTCCTCGACCTCGACGACCTCGACCACCTGGAGCTGATCTCCGCGCAGGTGCAGTCGCAGCTCTCGTAGAGGGCCCGCCCGACCGCCCTCGATAAACGAAGGCGCTGGTGGGCACAGGTGTGCGAAGCTGTGGACGTCGTCCTGCCGAGCCCCCAGGATCACCCTTCCTGGGGGCTCTCGCGCGTACGGCACCGAAAACATCCACCAGCCGGAGAGGCCCTCCGCATGTTCCTGACCATCACCACCACCGGCACTCCCGAACGCCCCGCCACCGACCTCGGCTACCTGCTGCACAAGCATCCCGACAACGCGCAGGCGTTCTCCACCTCTTACGGCACGGCCCACGTCCTCTACCCCGAGGCCGAGGCCGGGCGCTGCACGGCGGCGCTGCTGCTGGAAGTGGACGCGGTGGCACTGGTCAGGCGCGGCAAGGGCAAGGGCCGCGGCGGCGCCCCGGACGCGGCCCTCGCGCAGTACGTCAACGACCGCCCCTACGCGGCCTCCTCCCTGCTCGCCGTGGCGCTGAGCAGCGTCTTCTCCAGCGCGATGAAGGGCGTCTGCAACGCCCGGCCGGAGCTGCCCGGCCAGGCCAGGCCACTGCGCGTCGAGGTGCCCGCCCTGCCCGCCCGTGGCGGCCCCGACCTCGTACGCAAGCTCTTCGAGCCGCTCGGCTGGACCGTCACCGTCGAACCGGTGCCGCTGGACAGCGAGTTCCCCGACTGGGGCGACTCGCGGTACGTGAGCCTGGTCCTGGAGTCGGACGCGCTCACCCTCGCCGAGGCCCTGCGGCATCTCTACGTCCTGCTCCCCGTCCTCGACGACGCCAAGCACTACTGGGTCGCCCCCGACGAGGTCGACAAGCTGCTGCGCGTCGGTGAGGGCTGGCTGCCCGCACACCCGGAGCAGCGGCTGATCACCAGCCGCTACCTGTCGCGCCGCTGGTCGCTGACCCGGCAGGCCACCGAGCGCCTGGAGCTGGTGCGGCTCGCCGAGGCCGACGACAGCGAGGTCGAGGAGATCGACAACGCGGTCGAGGCGGAGACCGAGGCCGAGGAGAAACCGACCCCGCTGGCCGTGCAGCGCCGCGAGGCGATCGTCACGGCGCTCCGGCAGTCCGGCGCCGCCCGCGTCCTCGACCTCGGCTGCGGGCAGGGCCAGTTGGTGCAGACCCTGCTCAAGGACCCGGCGTTCACCGAGATCGTGGGTGTCGACGTGTCGATGCGCGCCCTCACCATCGCCTCCCGGCGGCTCAAGCTGGACCGCATGGGCGAGCGGCAGGCCTCCCGCGTCCGGCTCTTCCAGGGCTCCCTCGCCTACACCGACGTCCGGCTCAAGGGCTACGACGCCGCCGTGCTCAGCGAGGTCGTCGAGCACCTCGACCTGCCCCGGCTGCCCGCCCTGGAGTACGCGGTGTTCGGCTCGGCCCGGCCGAGGACGGTCCTCGTGACCACCCCCAACGTCGAGTACAACGTGCGCTGGGAGTCCCTCCCGGCCGGCCACGTCCGGCACGGCGACCACCGCTTCGAATGGACCCGCGCGGAGTTCCGCGCCTGGGCGGAGGCGGTCGCCGAACGGCACGGCTACGGCGTCGAGTTCGTCGCCGTCGGCCCCGACGACCCCGAGGTGGGGCCGCCCACCCAGATGGCCGTGTTCACGATGACCAGCCCGAAGGAGGCGAAGGCGGCATGACCGACACACAGCAGGGGCGCGTGCTGCCCGTCACCGACCTGTCCCTGGTGGTGCTGGTCGGGGCCACCGGCTCCGGCAAGTCCACCTTCGCCCGCAGGCACTTCAAGCCCACCGAGGTCATCTCCTCCGACTTCTGCCGCGGCCTCGTCTCGGACGACGAGAACGACCAGAGCGCCACCAAGGACGCCTTCGACGTCCTGCACTACATCGCGGGCAAGCGCCTGGCCGCCGGCCGCCGCACCGTCGTGGACGCGACCAGCGTGCAGTCCGACGCCCGCCGCCAGCTCATCGACCTGGCCAAGCAGTACGACGTGCTGCCCATCGCGATCGTGCTCGACGTGCCCGAGGAGGTGTGCGCCGAACGCAACGCGGCCCGCACCGACCGCGCCGACATGCCCCGCCGGGTCATCCACCGCCACACCCGCGAACTGCGCCGCTCGCTGCGGCACCTGGAGCGCGAGGGCTTCCGCAAGGTGCACATCCTGCGGGGCGTAGAGGAGGTCGAGCACGCCACGGTCGTCACCGAGAAGCGTTTCAACGACCTCACCCACCTCACCGGCCCGTTCGACATCATCGGCGACATCCACGGCTGCGCCGCCGAACTGGAGGCGCTGCTCGGCAAGCTGGGCTACGTCGACGGCGTCCACCCGGAGGGCCGTACGGCCGTCTTCGTCGGCGACCTGGTCGACCGCGGCCCGGACAGCCCCGGCGTGCTGCGCCGCGTGATGGCGATGGTGAAGTCCGGCAACGCCCTGTGCGTGCCCGGCAACCACGAGAACAAGTACGGCCGTTACCTGCGCGGCCGCAAGGTCCAGCACACCCACGGCCTCGCCGAGACCATCGAGCAGATGGCGGGCGAGAGCGAGGAGTTCCTCGCCGAGGTACGGGAGTTCCTCGACGGCCTCGTCAGCCACTACGTCCTCGACGGCGGCCGGCTGGTCGTCTGCCACGCCGGTCTGCCCGAGAAGTACCACGGCCGCACCTCCGGGCGCGTCCGCAGCCACGCCCTGTACGGCGACACCACCGGGGAGACCGACGAGTTCGGCCTGCCCGTGCGCTACCCGTGGGCGGAGGACTACCGGGGCCGGGCCGCGGTCGTCTACGGCCACACCCCGGTGCCGGAGGCGACCTGGCTCAACAACACCATCTGCCTGGACACCGGCGCGGTCTTCGGCGGCAAGCTCACCGCCCTGCGCTGGCCGGAGCGCGAGCTGGCCGAGGTCCCGGCGGAGCAGGTCTGGTACGAGCCGACGAAGCCGCTGCGCTCCGAGGCGCCGGGCGGGCAGGACGGCCGTCCGCTGGACCTGGCGGACGTGCGGGGCCGCCGGGTCGTCGAGACCCGGCACCAGGGACGCGTCGCGATCCGCGAGGAGAACGCGGCGGCGGCCCTGGAGGTCATGAGCCGCTTCGCGGTGGACCCGCGGCTGCTTCCGTACCTCCCGCCGACCATGGCCCCGACGGCCACGAGTCACGTCGAGGGCTACCTGGAGCACCCCGAGGAGGCCTTCGCCCAGTACAAGGACGACGGTGTCGCGCGGGTCGTGTGCGAGGAGAAGCACATGGGCTCGCGGGCGGTGGCCCTGGTGTGCCGCGACGCGGAGGCGGCCCGCAAGCGGTTCGGCGTGGACGGGCCCACCGGAGCCCTCTACACCCGCACCGGACGGCCCTTCCTCGACGACGACGGCCTCACCGAAGAGATCCTCGACCGGGTGCGCAAGGCGGCCGACGAGGCCGGCCTCTGGGACGCGCTGGAGACGGACTGGCTGCTGCTGGACGCCGAGCTGATGCCCTGGTCGCTGAAGGCGTCCGGACTGCTGCGCTCGCAGTACGCCGCCGTGGGCGCCGCGTCCGGCGCGGTGCTCCCGCAGGCGCTGGCCGCCCTCCAGGGCGCGGCGGCACGCGGCGTGGACGTGGCCGGTCTGCTGACCCGCACCGGCGAACGCGCCACCGACGCCGCCGCGTTCACCGAGGCGTACCGCCGCTACTGCTGGACCACGGACGGCCTGGACGGCGTGCGCCTGGCACCGTTCCAGATGCTCGCGGTCCAGGGACGCAGCCTCGCCGGCCTGCCGCACGACGAGCAGCTCGCCCTGCTCGACCGGCTCGTGGAGCACGACGGCAGCGGCCTGCTCCAGACCACCCGTCGCCTCTACGTCGACACCGCCGACCCGGAGTCGGTGCAGGCCGGCGTCGACTGGTGGCTGGAGATGACCGGCCGCGGCGGCGAGGGCATGGTCGTCAAGCCGGTCGGCGCGGTGGTCCGCGACGGCCAGGGCCGCCTGGTGCAGCCCGGCATCAAGTGCCGCGGCCGCGAGTACCTGCGGATCATCTACGGCCCGGAGTACACCCGCCCGGAGAACCTCGCCCGCCTGCGCTCGCGGTTCCTCAACCACAAGCGGTCCCTGGCGATCCGCGAATACGCCCTGGGCCTGGAGGCCCTGGACCGCCTGGCCGAGGGCGAGCCGCTGTGGCGGGTGCACGAGGCGGTGTTCGGGGTGCTGGCGCTGGAGTCGGAGCCGGTGGACCCGCGGCTGTGAGCCCTGGGCCCGGGCGTGCGGGGTGAGGGGGTGACCCACCGGCCACCCCCTCACCCCACCAGCCGCAACCGCTCCCGGCAGACTCCCACCTCCACCGTCTGCCCCCACGTCAGCTCCACCGCGTCGCTCTCCATCCCGTCCCCGAAGGCGATCAGCCGTTCGGACTCGACGGTGAGACGGAGGCGGGCGGGGGCGGGGAGTTCGCCGGCGGTCAGGGAGGTGCCGGTGGCCGGGGAGGGCCAGGCCTCGCGGACGAACCAGAGCAGGCGGTTCTCCGTCGGGGCCGGCAGCCGCAGGGCACCGCCCCGCTCCTGCCACAAGGACCGGAGCCAGCCCGTGGCCCCGGTCCCCGTCCCCACCAGCACCCCGGAGGAGGCCTGGGCCTCGACGACACCCCCGTCGCCCTCCAGGCCCAGGCGGTATCTGGCTGTCTGGTGGCCCGCGGCGCCCAGGTAGATCTCGTTGAGGGCGACCAGCCGCTGGGTGTCGTCCGCGACGGCCTCGACCATCGTCAGCTCGTCGACGCTCGCGCCGGCCACCGCCAGCAGCTCCGCCGTGTCCCGCGGGCGGTGCCGTACCAGGACACCGGGGTTGCGGCCGGGCTCGGTGTCGATGCCTAGCACCGGTTGACCGGACAGGTACTTGGCCGCGTTCGCCACCAGTCCGTCCTGGCCGACCACGATCACCACGTCCTCGGGAGCGAACAGGAAACGGTCCAGGTCGGCCCGCTCCACCCGGGCCTGACGCCAGGTCAGCGGAATCGCGGAGGTCACCTCGGCGAGCGCCCGGCGGGTGCGCTCATGGCGTTCGGCGACCTCCCCGATGTCCCGGCCCCGGGAGGCGAGGAAGAAGGCGGCCTGGCCGTGGGTGCCGTGGTGGGCCACCAACTCCTCGTACTCCGTGGTGCGATGGACCAGAACGGCCCGCGGCGCGAGACTCACTCCGGCTCCCGTGCGCCCAGCTTGGCCAGGAGCCCCGTCAGCACGTCCGGGGAGATCGTCAGGCTGTCGATGTTCGGCAGGTTCTCCGCGAGCCGGGTTCCGGTGAGGGCGTGCAGCGTGGCGACCTCGACGTCCTCGTGCACCTTCAGCCAGGCGGCCTGGGCCTGCGCCTTCGCGTCGCCGACCGCGCGCACTCCCTCGGCCTCCGCGCGGGCCAGCCGTACCGAACGTGTCGCCTCCGCCTCGGCCCGTACGGCGTCCGCGGCCGCGTGCTCCTCCGCCTCCCGGCGGGCGTTGGTGCCCCGCTGCTCGACCAACTGCTCCTCGCGGCGGGCGAGTTCGATCTGGCTGGCCAGTTCGTTCTCGGCGATGGTCCGCTCGCGCTCCACGGCGACGGCCCGCCGTTCGTAGGTCGCCCGGTCGGCCTCCTGCTGGATCTGTTCGCGGGCCGGGGTGCGCATGGCCCGTTCCACCTCCGGTTCGGGTCTCAGTGCCATCACGCGGACGGCGACCACCTCGATGCCGGTGGCCGGCAGCCGGGGCTCGGCGTCCAGGCCCGCCGCGACCCGCTCGCGCACCGCCGTCACCCCGTCGACCAGGGCGGAGGACAGGGGGGTGCGGGCCAGTACGTCGAGCGCGTGCTGCTGGGCCGTCTCGGTGAGCAGTGTGCCCAGTTGCTCCAGGGGCGCGCCCCGCCAGACCCCGGTGTCCGGGTCGATCGAGAAGTCCATGCGGGCGGCGGCGAGGGCCGGGTCACCGATCCGGTAGGTCACGGTCGCCTGCACCGCCACGTCCTGGAAGTCGGACGTACGGGCACGGAAGGTCATGGCCAACTCGCGGTCGTCCATCGGGACTTCGGAAAGCGCGGCCGTCAGCGCGCGGAACCAGAAGCTGAGCCCCGGACCGTCGTGCAGCAGCTTGCCGCCGCGGTGGTGCCGGATGTGCGCCGTGGGCGCCCCGCGCAGATGGCGCCAGCCGAGGCGCCGGGTGATGTCGGCCATCGAACCCCCTCTTTTCGTCTGCTAGACGATAACCGGAGGGCGGGATTGTCGTCAAGGGGACGAGAACAGAATGCCGGGCGGGCGGAGGGGTCAAGAGGCGCCCCGTTGGTCAGGATGGAGGCATGGCATACCACGTCCACTCCGAGGCCGGGCGGCTGCGCCGCGTCATCCTGCACCGGCCCGATCTCGAGCTCAAAAGGCTCACCCCCAGCAACAAGACCTCGCTGCTCTTCGACGACGTGCTGTGGGTGCGCAGGGCCCGCGCGGAGCACGACGGATTCGCCGACGTGCTGCGCGACCGGGGCGTCGCCGTCCATCTCTTCGGCGACCTGCTGGCCGAGACCCTTGAGGTCCCGGCGGCCAGATCCCTCGTCCTGGACCGGGTCTTCGACGAGAAGGAGTACGGCCCGCTGGCCACCGACCCGCTCAGAGCCGCCTTCGAGAACATGCCCGCGCGGGACCTGGCCGAGGTCCTGATCGGCGGCATGACGAAACGCGAGTTCCTCGACGTGCACCCGGAGCCGACCTCCGTGCGCTTCCACGTCATGGAGCTGGACGGCTTCCTGCTGGGCCCGCTGCCCAACCACCTCTTCACCCGCGACACCTCCGCCTGGATCTACGACGGCGTGTCCATCAACGCCATGCGCTGGCCCGCCCGGCAGCGCGAGACCGTGCACTTCGAGGCGATCTACCGGCACCACCCGCTGTTCCGCGACGAGACGTTCCACGAGTGGTCGAAGGGGCAGGCCGACTACCCGTCGACCATCGAGGGCGGGGACGTGCTGGTCATCGGCAACGGAGCCGTGCTCATCGGCATGAGCGAGCGCACCACCCCGCAGGCCGTGGAGATGCTCGCCCACAAGTTGTTCGCCGCCGGGTCCGCCGAGACGATCGTGGCCCTCGACATGCCCAAGCGGCGTGCCTTCATGCACCTCGACACCGTGATGACGATGGTCGACGGCGACACCTTCACCCAGTACGCGGGCCTCGGCATGCTCCGCTCGTACACCATCGAGCCCGGCGTCGGCGAGAAGGAGCTGAAGGTCACCGACCATCCGCCGGAGCACATGCACCGCGCGATCGCCGCCGCCCTCGGCCTGAACGAGATCCGCGTGCTGACCGCCACCCAGGACGTGCACGCGGCCGAACGCGAGCAGTGGGACGACGGCTGCAACGTCCTCGCCGTCGAACCCGGGGTCGTGGTCGCCTACGAGCGGAACTCCACCACCAACACCCACCTGCGCAAACAGGGCATCGAGGTGATAGAGATCCCGGGCAGCGAGCTGGGCCGGGGCCGGGGCGGGCCGCGATGCATGAGCTGCCCGGTCGAACGTGATCCGGTGTAGGAGGCCCCTGATGCCCCTGATGCCCCTGATGCCTCTGAGGGCGGCCCGATGAGCCCTCAGACCCTGAGACCCCCATGACCCTTGAGACGCCCATGAGCTCTGAGGCCCCTGCAACCCCTGTCCCTGCCACCCCTGTCCCTGCCACCCCCGTCCCGAGAGGCTCTCGTATATACATGCCGAGGTTCGTATAGTATTTCAGCAGTTAGTGTCCCCGTATCCCTGGAGCGCCCTCATGGCGACTGTCCCGACCGCCCTCGCCGGCCGCCATCTCCTCAAAGAGCTGGACTTCACCGCGGAGGAGTTCCGCGGTCTGGTCGAGCTGGCCGCCGACCTGAAGGCCGCCAAGAAGGGCGGGATCGAACCGCGCTACCTCCAGGGCCGGAACATCGCGCTGATCTTCGAGAAGACCTCCACCCGCACCCGCTGCGCGTTCGAGGTCGCGGCCGCCGACCAGGGCGCCTCGACCACGTACCTCGACCCCTTCGGCTCCCAGATCGGGCACAAGGAGTCGGTCAAGGACACCGCGCGGGTGCTGGGCCGGATGTACGACGCGATCGAGTACCGGGGCGACAGCCAGCAGAAGGTGGAGGAGCTGGCGGCGCACGCCGGTGTCCCCGTCTACAACGGGCTCACCGACGACTGGCACCCCACCCAGATGCTCGCCGACGTGCTGACCATGACCGAGCACTGCGCCAAGCCGCTGAGTGAGGTCTCCTTCGCCTACCTCGGGGACGCCCGCTTCAACATGGGCAACTCCTACCTGGTCACCGGCGCCCTGCTCGGGATGGACGTACGGCTCGTCGCGCCCAAGGAGTACTGGCCGGCCGAGGAGATCGTCGACCGGGCCCGTGCGCTCGCCGTGACCAGCGGCGCCCGCATCACGCTCACCGAGACCGTGGACGAGGGCGTCCGCGGGGCCGACTTCGTCGCCACGGACGTCTGGGTCTCCATGGGCGAGCCGAAGGAGGTCTGGGCCGAGCGCATCACCGCCCTCGCCCCGTACGCCGTGACCATGGACGTCCTGCGCGCCACCGGCAACCCGGACGTGAAGTTCCTGCACTGCCTGCCCGCCTTCCACGACCTCGGCACCAGGGTCGGCCAGGAGATCCACGCGGCGTACGGCCTGGAGTACCTGGAGGTCTCCGACGAGGTCTTCGAGTCGGCCCACTCGGTCGTCTTCGACGAGGCGGAGAACCGGATGCACACCATCAAGGCGGTCATGGTGGCGACCCTGGCCTGATCAGGCCCTGCCGCGCGGCCGGTCCCTGTGGCCTTCAGGGGCGCCGGGCCTCCCGGCTCGCCCCGGTCACACCGGCCGGCGCCGCTGAGCCGGTACCGCCGACAGCCTGAACCAGACCGCCTTGCCCGACTCGGTCGGCCGGTGCCCGCAGGAGGAGCTCAGGGCGCGGATCAGCAGCAGCCCGCGTCCGTGCTCCTGCCAGGGGTCGGGCGGTCCGCCGGCCGGACAGGTGAGGTCGCCGGGCGGAGCCGGGTCGGTGTCGTGCACCTCCACCTGGCAGCCCGACGGCATCAGCTCCACGACCAGCTCTATCGGTGTCTCGCCCGTGGTGTGCTCCACCGCGTTGGCCACCAGCTCCGCCGTCAGCAGCTCCGCGGTGTCGCAGTCCGCCCCGTGGTCGAGCTCGGCCAGCGCCGTACGGACCAGGGCGCGGGCCACGGGCACCGCCGCTGCGGTGTGCGGCAGCGCGATGCGCCAGGAGGCGGGGGCTGAGGGCAGTTCGTACACGGCGGGTCCGTTCATGGAGCAGGACATCCTGCTTTCAACCTGATGAATGGTACGGCGCCGCTCTTCGGAGGCGTCCGAGGGGCACCGTCGGAGGCGCCCTTGCCCCCTTGCCGGACGGCTTACCCAGGTGAACGCGCCGCCGCGCACAGCTGCTCCCGCCGTTACGCCGGTGTGGACGATCTGTGACGGATGTAACCGGGCCAGGTCACGCCGGGCCCGCACCGAAGTCCTACCCGCACGGTCTATCGCGCACTCATGACGACAGTCACGGATGAGTGATAGCTTCGAGGGGTAGAGCTCAGTGAGGCAGTGCCCGCCCGAGGAGGCCGCACGTCATGAGTCCCTTCACCGGCTCCGCCGCCCGCACCCCCGGCTGGGAGCATCTGCGCGTCGACGTCGCCGACGGCGTCGCGACCGTCACCCTCGCCCGCCCCGAGAAACTCAACGCGCTCACCTTCGGCGCCTACGCCGACCTGCGCGATCTGCTCGCGGAGCTGTCCCGGGAGCGGTCCGTACGGGCCCTGGTGCTGGCCGGCGAGGGCCGCGGCTTCTGCTCCGGCGGCGACGTCGACGAGATCATCGGCGCGACGCTCGGCATGGACACCGCACAGCTGCTGGACTTCAACCGGATGACCGGCCAGGTGGTCCGCGCCGTCCGGGAGTGCCCGTTCCCGGTGATCGCCGCCCTGCACGGCGTGGCGGCGGGCGCCGGAGCGGTCCTCGCCCTGGCCGCGGACTTCCGCGTCGCCGACCCCACCGCACGCTTCGCCTTCCTCTTCACGCGCGTCGGCCTCTCCGGCGGCGACATGGGCGCGGCCTACCTGCTGCCCCGGGTCGTCGGACTGGGCCACGCGACCCGCCTGCTGATGCTGGGCGACCCGGTCCGCGCCGTCGAGGCGGAGCGCATCGGTCTCATCAGCGAACTGACGGAGGAAGGCCGGGCGGACGAGACCGCACAGCGACTGGCCCACCGCCTGGCGGAGGGCCCGGCCCTGGCCTACGCCCAGACCAAGGCCCTGCTGACAGCAGAGCTGGACATGCCTCTCGCAGCTTCAGTGGAATTGGATGCTTCCACCCAGGCACTACTGATGAACAGCGCGGACTACGCGGAATTCCACGCCGCTTTCACGGAGAAGCGCCCTCCCAAATGGAGCGGACGGTGACCGCAACCCCTCCAGGGGCGCGGGGAACTGCGCGACCAGCCCCAACGCACCCGCAGCCGCACCACGACAACGGCCACCCACTACGCGTGGCAATCATCGGCGGCGGCCCCGGTGGCCTGTACGCCGCAGCCCTGCTGAAACGCCTCGACCCGTCCCGCGACATCACCGTCTGGGAACGCAACGCCCCCGACGACACCTTCGGCTTCGGCGTGGTCCTCTCGGACGAAACCCTCGGCGGCATAGAGCACGCCGACCCGGAGGTCTACGAGGCCCTCCAGCAGCACTTCACCCGCTGGGACGACATCGACATCGTCCACCGCGGCACCCGCCACACCTCCGGAGGCCACGGCTTCGCGGCCCTGGGCCGCCAACGCCTCCTGGAAATCCTCCACGCCCGCTGCCGCGACCTCGGGGTCGACCTCCGCTTCCACACCGAGGCCCCCGAAGACCTGCCGCACACCCACGACCTGGTCATCGCGGCGGACGGCATCCACAGCATCACCCGCGAGACCCACGCGGACGTCTTCCGCCCGCGGGTGACGACCCACCGGTGCCGCTACATCTGGCTCGCCGCCGACTTCCCCTTCGACTCCTTCCGCTTCGAGATCGCCGAGACCGAACACGGCGTCATGCAGCTCCACGGCTACCCCTACGCCCCCGACGCCTCCACGGTGATCATCGAGATGCGCGAAGAGGTCTGGCACGCGGCCGGTTTCGACGAGCTCGGGGAAGCGGAGTCGATCGAGCGCTGCGCCAAGATCTTCGCGGAGGCGCTCCGCAGCCGCCCCCTGCAGTCGAACAACTCCACGTGGACGACGTTCCGCACAGTGGTCAACGACCGCTGGTCGCACGGCAACGTCGTCCTCCTCGGGGACGCGGCCCACACCGCGCACTTCTCCATCGGCTCCGGCACCAAGCTCGCCGTCGAGGACGCGCTCGCCCTGGCCGCCTGTCTGGAGGAGCGGGACACCCTGCCCGAGGCCCTGGCCGCCTACGAGGCGGAGCGGCGACCGGTCGTCGCCTCCACCCAGCGTGCGGCCCGGGCCAGCCTGGAGTGGTTCGAGAACCTCCCCCTGTACCTGGACCAGCCGCCCCGCCAGTTCGCCTTCAACCTCCTCACCCGCAGCCGTCGCGTCACGCACGGCAACCTGCGGCTGCGCGACGCCCACTTCACACAGAAGATGGAGCGCGAGTTCGGCTGCCCGCCCGGCACACCCCCGATGTTCACGCCGTTCCGGCTGCGCGGACTGACCCTGCGCAACCGGGTCGTCGTCTCGCCCATGGACATGTACTCGGCCGTCGACGGTGTCCCCGGCGACTTCCACCTCGTCCATCTGGGCGCCCGGGCGCTGGGCGGGGCCGGGCTGGTGATGACCGAGATGGTGTGCGTCAGCGAGGAGGGCCGCATCACGCCCGGCTGCACCGGCCTCTACACCGGACGGCAGGCCGAGGCCTGGAAGCGGATCACGAACTTCGTGCACACCCGGGCGCCCGGCACCGCCATCGGCGTGCAGCTCGGCCACAGTGGCCGCAAAGGCTCCACGAAACTGATGTGGGAGGGCATGGACGAACCGCTGGAGGAGGGCAACTGGCCGCTCGTGGCCCCCTCGGCGCTCCCGTACAAGCCGTTCAGTCAGACACCTCGCGAGCTGTCCCGCGCGCAACTGACCGACATCCGAGAGCAGTTCACGGCGTCCGCGGTCCGCGCCGCCCGGGCCGGCTTCGACCTGCTCGAACTGCACTGCGCGCACGGCTACCTGCTGTCCGGCTTCCTCTCCCCGCTGACCAACCGGCGCACCGACGCCTACGGCGGCTCCCTGGAGAAGCGGCTGCGTTTCCCGCTGGAGGTCTTCGACGCCGTACGGAACGTGTGGCCGGGGGAGCGGCCCATGACCGTCCGCGTCTCCGCCACCGACTGGGCCGAGGGAGGGACGAGTGCCGAGGACGCCGTCGAGATCGCCCGGGCCTTCGCCGCGCACGGCGCCGACGCGATCGACGTCTCGACGGGCCAGGTCGTCGCGGACGAACGGCCGGAGTACGGGCGGTCCTACCAGACGCCGTTCGCGGACCGGATCCGCCACACCACCGGCATCCCCGTGATCGCCGTCGGCGCGATCTCCTCCTGGGACGACGTCAATTCCCTGATCCTCGCGGGCCGCACCGACCTCTGCGCCCTCGCCCGCCCCCACCTCTACGACCCCCACTGGACCCTGCACGCGGCGGCCGAGCAGGGCTACACGGGCCCGGGCGCGCCCTGGCCGGCCCCGTACCGCGCGGGCAGCCGCCGTCCCCAGACGGGCCGCCTGGACGCCCCCAAACCGCGACTGGATCTCGGAGGCGCCGACGCCCGGGGACGTTAGGATCCGTGGCATGCCCCTGACCCTGGACGACGTGGACCGGTTCGAAGCCTCCCGACCGCGCCTGGAGGCCGTGGCCTATCGGCTGCTCGGGTCGGCGAGCGAGGCCGAGGACGCCGTTCAGGAGACGTTCCTGCGCTGGCAGGGCGCCGACCCCGACCGCATCGAGGTCCCCGAGGCCTGGCTGACGAAGGTGCTCACCAACCTGTGCCTGAACCAGCTCACCTCGGCCCGTGCCCGGCGTGAGACCTATGTGGGGCAGTGGCTGCCCGAGCCGCTGCTCGCCGGGGACCCGATGCTGGGGCCCGCCGACACCGCCGAGCAGCGGGAATCGGTCTCGTACGCGGTGCTCGTCCTGCTGGAGCGCCTCTCCCCGAACGAGCGGGCCGTGTACGTCCTGCGGGAGGCCTTCGACTATCCGCACCGGGAGATCGCCGAGATCCTCGACATCACCGAGGCCTCCAGCCAGCAGATCTTCCACCGCGCGAAGAAGCGCGTCGCGGACGGCAGGGCCCGCACCCGCACCGAGATCGACGAGACCGCCGCCCGGCGGATCATCGACGAGTTCCTCGCGGCCGCTTCCAGCGGCAGGACCGAGCCGCTCGTGCAGCTGCTCACCGGGGACGCCGTCGCGATCGGCGACGGCGGCGGGAAGGTCCCGGCCCGCGCCAGGGCGTTCGAGGGCGCCCTCGCGGTCGCCAAGTTCATGCGGGGCCTGTTCAAGCCCAGCGCGGCCAAGCGCGCCCTGGTCGGCGGCTCGCCCGAGGTCTACGCCTGGACCGCCAACGGCGACCCCGCCCTCGTGGTGGTCGTCGATGGCCGGGTCATCGGCGTCATGTGCCTGGAGGTCGCCGCGGACGGCATCGCCGCGTTCCGCAACCAGGTCAACCCCGACAAGCTCGAACGCGCGACCCGGCTGTGGGCCGCAGGCGACCACGGAGAACCCCTGCTCACGGTCTTCTGACCCGACCGACCATGGTGTGACGTGCATCACGCCACGTTCCTGTCAGGAAACGGCGGGCCGCCCGGTTCAAGAGGCGAACCCGCTGAAGACAGCCGTCATGACAGGAGCCACGCCATGCAGCACCGCATCGTCGTCCTCGGGGCCGGCTACACCGGAGCCACCGCCGCCGGGCGCCTCGCCAAGCGACTGCACCGCGAAGACGTCGCCATCACCCTCGTCAACGCCGAGCGCGACTTCGTCGAGCGTGTCCGGATGCACCAGCTCGCAACCGGGCAGGACCTCGCATCCCGGCCCTTCGACGAGATGTTCGAGGGCACCGGCGTCGCGCTGAAGCAGGGGAAGGTCACCGCCGTCGACGTGGACCGCCGGACCGTCACCGTCGCCGCTCCCGAAGGCGCGGGGCAGGGGGCGGACGAGGTCCTGCCGTACGACACCCTCGTGTACGCCCTCGGCAGCGGCTGGAACGACCAGGGCGTGCCCGGTACGGCCGAGCACGCCCACGAGATCGCCGGCCGCCCCGGAGCGCTCCGGCTGCGCGAGCGTCTGGCCGGCCTGGCCGCCGGGGAGTCCGTGGTCGTGGTCGGCGGCGGCCTCACCGGGGTGGAGGCGGCGACCGAGATCGCCGAGGCCCGGCCGGACCTCGACGTCGCCCTCGCCGTCCGCGGCGGATTCGGCGACTGGCTCTCGCCCAAGGGCACCGGGCACCTGCGGAAGACCTTCGACCGGCTCGGCATCACCGTCCACGAGCACACCGCCGTCACCGCCGTCGACGCCGACCGCGTCACCACCGCCGACGGCACGACCCTCCCGGCCGCGGTCACCGTGTGGACCACGGGCTTCGCCGTCCACCCGATCGCACAGGCCACCACCCTGGAGGTCTCCGGCACCGGACAGATCGTGGTCGACGAGACCATGCGCTCGGTGTCCCACCCGGACGTGTACGCCGTCGGCGACGCGGCCCTGGCGATGGGCCCCGGAGACAAGCCGCTGCGGATGTCGTGCGCCTCGGGCGTCCCCACCGCCTGGCAGGCCGCCGACGCCATCGCGGCCCGCCTGACCGGCGGGAAGGTCCCGACCGTGCCGGTGCGCTACTTCAACCAGTGCATCTCCCTGGGCCGCAAGGACGGCCTGATCCAGTACGTCACCGCCGACGACCGCGCGAAGTCCGCGGCCCTGACCGGCCGGCTCGCCGCGCTCTACAAGGAGATCATCTGCAAGGGCGCGGCCTGGGGCGTCGCCCACCCGACGCTCCTGCCGGTCCGGCGCCGCCGCGTCGTGCAGGGGACCGTCGTCCCGGAGGGCGCGCCGGTCGGGACGGCGGCCTGACCCGTGGGGACGCCGAGCGCCTCAGACCGGGTAGGCGTGGGTCTGCGTGGCCTTCACCGTCGCCCAGACCTCCGCCCCCGGGTGGAGATCGAGCTCGGCCGCTGCGACCGTCGTGAGGTCGGCGGCGAGCGGGAGTTCACCGGTGAGGTCGGCCCGGATCTGGTCGCCGTGGGTCTCCAGGCCCGCCACCTCGCAACGCCACAGGTTGCGGGCGCTGGAGCCGGTGGGCCGCTCACGGTGAAGGGTGACCGCGCTCGGCGGGAACGCCACGAAGACCGGGCCGGACAGCACCTCGGTGGTGGTGAGGGACGGGCCGTCCGTGAGCCGGACGGCGTGGCCGTCGGCCTCGCCCCGGTAGAGGTTCAGGCCCACCAGCTGTGCGATGTAGTCCGTGCGGGGGTGGCGGGCGATGTCGGCCGGGGTGCCCTCCTGCACGACCCGGCCGTGCTCCACGACGACCAGCCGGTCGGCCAGCACCATCGCGTCGAGCGGATCGTGGGTGACGAGCACGGCCACCGCCTCGAAGTCGGCCAGGTGGCGCCGCAGCCGGGCGCGCACCTCCAGCCGGGTGCGGGCGTCCAGGGCCGCCAGCGGCTCGTCGAGCAGCAACAGCCGGGGCCGGGTCGCCAGGGCCCGGGCGAGGGCGACGCGCTGGGCCTGGCCGCCGGACAGCCTGCGCGGTTTGGCGCCGGTGTGCGCCGCGAGGCCCAGGCGGTCGAGCCATTCCGCGGCCTGCGCCCGGGCCTCGGCCTTGGTCGCGCCCTGGCAGCGGGGGCCGAAGGCGACGTTGTCGAGGGCCGTGAGGTGGGGGAAGAGCAGATAGTCCTGGAAGACGACACCGACGGGACGGGCCTCCGGCGGCGTACGGTCCAGCTCGGCGCCGTCCAGCCGCAGATGGCCGCCGGAGAGCGGCGTCAGACCGGCCAGGGCCCGCAGCGCGGTGGTCTTGCCGGCGCCGTTCGGCCCGAGCAGGGCGACGACCTCGCCGGGCGCGACGGTCAGCGCCACGTCGAGGCGGAAGCCGCCCCGGTCCACGACGAGATGGGCGTCGAGCCCGTCGATGGAGGTGCCGGCGGCGGGGGTCGGGGTCATCCGGCGCTCATCCATCGGTCGCGCAACCCGGCGAGCACCGCGATCGACACCGCCAGCAGCACCAGGCTGAGGGCGATCGCGGCCTCCGGGTCGCTCTGCAGGGCCAGGTAGACGGCCAGGGGCATGGTCTGGGTGCGGCCGGGGAAATTGCCGGCGAAGGTGATCGTCGCGCCGAACTCGCCGAGCGCCCGGGCCCAGGCGAGGACCGCGCCCGCCGCGATGCCGGGTGCGATGAGGGGCAGTGTGACGCGGCGGAACGCCGTGAAGCGGGAGGCACCCAGGGTGGCGGCCGCCTCCTCGTAGCGCGGGTCGGCGGCCCGCAGGGTGCCTTCGACGCTGATGACGAGGAAGGGCATCGCCACGAACGCCTCCGCGATCACGACCCCGGCCGTGGTGAAGGGCAGCGTGACCCCGAACCACGCGTCGAGCCAGTGCCCGACGATGCCGTTGCGGCCGAGTGCCATCAGCAGCGCCACACCGCCGACGACCGGGGGCAGGACGAGGGGCAGGGTGACGAGGGCGCGTACGAGGCCGCGGCCGGGGAAGTCGACGCGGGCCAGCAGCCAGGCCAGCGGCACGCCGATGACCAGGCTCACGCCGGTGGCAAGGGTCGCGCAGATCAGGGAGAGCTTGAGAGCCTGCCAGACGTCCGGGCTGGTCAGCTGCGCGGGCAGGCTGTGCCACGGGGTCCGCACGAGCAGGGCGATCAGCGGCACGATCAGGAAGGCCAGCCCGATCAGCGCGGGGATCAGCAGAGGCAGCGGAACCCCCGTGCGGACGCGCCGGCGCCGCGGACCGCCCCGGAGGGTGTCGGTCGCGGCGCGAGGCTGGTCGGTCGGGAGCGTCACGGCTTGAGGAACCCGGCCCCGCTCAGGACCTTCTGGCCCTCGGCGGACCGCACCAGCGCCATGAACGCCTTGGCCGCCTCGGCGTTCCGCGCGTCCTTGAGCAGGACGATCGGGTAGTCGTTGACGGCGTCGGCCGACTCGGGGAACTCCACGCCCTCCACCTTGTCACCCGCCGCGCGCACATCCGTCTGGTAGACGACGGCGGCGTCGGCCTCCTTCAGCTCGACCTTCGTCAACGCGGCCTTGACGTCCTGCTCGTACGACACCGGCGTCAGCTTCAGACTGCTCGCGTCGAGGGCCTTCTGCGCCGCGGCGCCGCACGGCACCTCCTTGTCGCAGAGCACGACCTTCAGGCCCGCCTCGGTGAGATCCGCGAGCGAGGAGATCTTGCCGGGGTTGCCCGGCAGGGTGGCGATCTCCAGCCTGTTGCGGACGAAGGTCGCGGGCGCGCCCGAGGCGTCCCCCGCGTCCGTGACGATCTTCATCGTCTTGGGGCTGGCCGCGGCGAACACGTCGGCCGGGGCGCCGCCCGTGATGCTCGCGGCGAGGGAGTCGCTGCCGCCGAAGCTGAAGGTGACCTTCGTGCCCGGGTGGTCCTTCTCGAACCGCTCGCCCAGCGTCGTGAAGCTCTCCTTCAGCGAGGCCGCGGCGAACACGGTCACCTCGCCGGAGAGCCTGCCCGGCCCGGAGGAGTCCGGTTTCGCCGAGGAATCCGAGCCGGACGACGAGCAGGCACTCAGGGCCAGCAGGGCGGCGGCTCCCACGGCGGCCGCCTGGAGCGGGCGGCGGGTCCGGCGCACGGTACGGGTCATCACGGGGCTTCTCCCTCTGCTGGGTATGCGCCGATGATAATGCCGCAGATGCGAGGGAAAGGCCCCCTGTTGATTCGCATGAGCCGGGATTGAGGGCCCCGGGGGTGGCATGTGCGTTCGTACAGAAGGGGGACGGGGCCGGCTCTACCCGGTGCGGTTCCGCTGCCCGTGGTGCTCCAGGGCCCAGCGGCCGAGGAGCGCACCGCCGTAGACGACGTAGCCCACGCCGATGAGCCAGGACTCCACGACGAGGACGACGCCGACCGCTCCGTAGCTGATCGCGTTGGTGACGATGAGGGGCGTGAAGACGAAGTAGGAGAACATGCGCAGGCCGCCCAGCCCCAGCATGGTGGCCAGCGCCCCCGGGAGCAGACAGCGCCAGGGGACCTGCCCGCCCAGCAGGAAGCGCTGCCCCCACCAGAAGAACAGCACGCCGGACGCCGAGCTCAGCGCGATCCGCTCCGGCCCCGAGACGAGGCCGCGCGTCTGCACCTCCTGGTACAGGTACGCGGTCATCGCGATCATCCACACCGCCTGCCGCCAGACACGGTGCCACGGGCCCGAGGGCAGGCCCCAGATCCGCTCGTAGCCGTTCTGCACGCTCCCGCCGAAGGCGACACCGAAGACGGCCAGCGCGACCCCGCCCAGCACGCTCGTGGTGCCGATGACCTTGCGCGGCGGGCTGATGATGTCCGTCAGCACCCGCGCGGACCGCCCGGACAGCCCCATGCCGTCGGCCAGCCACGAGGCGAACCCGCCCCGCCCCAGAGGGTCGGCGGCGGCGACCACGATCAGCAGGGGTGCCAGCGTGACGAGCGCGAGCGTGGCGAACCCCATGGCCCGGTGCATCAACTCCACCTCGCGGCCCTGCCGCACGAGGGTGTGGGCCCCGGCCCGCCGCCACCCGCCGTGCACCGAGCGTCCCAGCCGCCTCACGGGAGCCGGTCCGCGTCGGCGCCCGCCGCTCTCGGGAGCCGGTCCGCGCATTGGCCCGCCGTCCTCCAGAGCCGGTCCGCGCGGGCGCCCGCCGTCCTCGGTGGTGTGGTGACGGTCATCCCTCGGTCCGCCTCCCGCCGCATGCTCCGTCCACTCACGGACATCGTCGACCGTTCCACAGCGGAGCAGACGCGGCAATCCGGGCGGCGCCCGCGGGTGTCAGAGCCCCACGAACCCCGCCCCCGCGTCCCGCAGCCGCTCGTGCAGCCCCCGGAACACGGCCGACGAGCGGACCCCCGGCCAGTCGGCGGGAAGCAGCTCGGACGGCAGGCCCGGGTCGGTGTAGGGGAGGTGGCGCCAGGAGTCCAGCGCGAGGAGGTAGTCCCGGTAGGCCTCTTCGGCCGGGGTGTCCTCGCGCTTCTCCCAGTCGCGCAGCACCCGCGCGTGGCGGTCGAGGAACGCCTCGTGCTCCTTGGCGATGGCCGCCAGGTCCCACCACCGGGCGACGGCCTCGGCGGTCGGGGCGAACCCGAGGTGGTCACCGCGGAAGAAGTCGACGTACCCGTCGAGCCGCAGCCGCTGGAGCGTGTGCCGGGTCTCCTCGTACAGTCGCGCCGGCGCGATCCACACCCCCGGAGCGGCCGTGCCGAAACCGAGCCCGGCCAGCCGGGAGCGCAGCACGTGCCGCTTCTGCCGCTCCGACTCCGGCACGGAGAACACCGCGAGCACCCAGCCCTCGTCCTCGGGCGGGGCCGAGGCGTAGATGCGGCGGTCGCCGTCGTCGAGCAACTGGCGGGCGTCCGGGGACAGTTCGTAACCGGCCGCGCCCTGGGCGGTGCGGGCCGGAACGAGCAGTCCGCGTCTCTTCAGCCGCGACACCGAGGAGCGTACGGACGGGGCGTCCACGCCGGCCGCGGCCAGCAGCCGGATCAGTTCGGCTACCGGCACGGGGCCCGGCACGAAGCGGCCGTACGCGCCGTAGAGCGTGACGATGAGAGACCGTGGTGCATGCTGGTCGGACACGTTGATCATCTTAGGTCGTACGGATCATTCCCGGTCGCGTTCCGGTACCCCCGGGGCGCGCAGTCTGAACCGCTGGAGCTTGCCGGTGGCCGTGCGCGGCAGCGCGTCCAGGAAGACGATCTCCCGCGGGCACTTGTACGGCGCCAGCTCGCTCTTCACGAAGGCGCGCAGCGCCTCGGCGTCCCGTTCCGCGCCCTCCTTGAGGACGGCGAAGGCCAGCACGACCTGCCCGCGGGCCTCGTCGGGACGGCCGACCACCGCCGCCTCCACCACGTCCGGGTGCCGCAGCAGCGCGTCCTCCACCTCGGGGCCGGCGATGTTGTACCCGGCCGAGATGATCATGTCGTCGGCGCGGGCGACGTAGCGGAAGTAGCCGTCGGGATCGCGGACGTAGGTGTCGCCGGTGACGTTCCAGCCGCCGCGCACGTAGTCCCGCTGCCGTGGGTCGGCGAGGTAGCGGCAGCCGACCGGGCCGCGCACGGCGAGCAGGCCCGGCTGCCCGTCGGGCACGGGTTCGCCGTCGGCGTCCTGCACGCGCGCGTGCCAGCCGGGCACGGGCACGCCCGTGGTCCCGGGCCGGATCCGGTCGTCGGCCGCGGAGATGAAGATGTGCAGTAGCTCGGTGGCGCCGATGCCGTTGATGACGCGCAGGCCGGTGCGCTCGTGCCAGGCCTGCCAGGTCACCGCGGGGAGGTTCTCGCCGGCCGAGACGCAGCGGCGCAGGGAGGAGAGGTCGTGCCCGTCGAGTTCGTCGAGCATCGCGCGGTACGCCGTGGGGGCGGTGAACAGCACGGAGGCCCGGTGCCGGGCGATGGCGGGCAGCAGCTGCCGGGGCCCGGCCTGTTCGAGGAGCAGCGCGCTGGCCCCGGCCCGCAGCGGGAAGACCACCAGGCCGCCGAGGCCGAAGGTGAAGCCGAGCGGGGGGCTGCCCGTGAACACGTCGTCGGGGCCGGGCTTCAGCACGTGCCGCGAGAAGGTGTCGGCGATCGCCAGCACGTCCCGGTGGACGTGCATGCAGCCCTTGGGACGGCCGGTGGTGCCGGAGGTGAAGGCGATCAGCGCCACGTCGTCGGCCGCCGTCGCCACGGCCGCGTACGGTGTGCCGGGCGCCGGGCGGTTCAGGAGGTCGTCCGGGGCGTCACCGCCGTAGGTCGTGATCCGCAGGCCCGGTACCTCGGCCTTGGCGAGGTCGTCGACGGCCCGGATGTCGCACAGGGCGTGCCGCACGCGGGCGATCTCGCACATCGTGCTCAGCTCGTGCGGGCGCTGCTGGGCGAGCACCGTCACCGCCACGGCCCCCGCCTTCAGCACCGCCAGCCAGCAGGCCGCGAGCCACGGGGTGGTGGGGCCGCGCAGCAGCACCCGGTTGCCGGGGACGACGCCGAGTTCGCCGGTGAGCACGTGGGCGACGCGGTCGACGCGGGCGCGCAGATCGCCGTAGGTCCACCGCTCGCCGGTGACGGTGAGGAACGCCGGGCGGTCGTCGGGCGGGCCGTTCAGCAGTTCGGCGGCGCAGTTGAGCCGTTCGGGGTAGTGCAGCTCCGGCAAGTCGAAGCGGAGCTCGGGCCATTGGTCCGGGGGTGGCAGATGGTCCCGGGCGAAGGTGTCGACATGGGCCGTGCCCCGTGGATTCATACGGTTCGCCCCCTTGGCGTGGTGGGCTCGCCCCTGGAGCGTATCGTGTTGGTGACGACAGTCAACGGTCCGCGATAGCCTCGGAGTGGCCCAGCCGGAACGCAGGGTGGCGGAGAAGGGATCGGCGATGACCGCATTCTCACTCGAACCGGCACAACTCGCCTGGTGCGCCGAACTGCGTGCCCTGGCCGCGGAGCGGCTCCGTCCGCTGGCCGACAAGGGCGAACCGGGGCGGGTGAACCGCGCCCTGGTGGCCGAACTGGGCAGCCTCGGGCTGCTCGGACGCCTGTTCACCTCGGGCGCGCTCGACCTGTGCCTGATGCGCGAGTCCCTGGCCTACGCCTGCACGGAGGCCGAGACGGCCCTGGCCCTCCAGGGCCTCGGCGCCCACCCGGTCCACGCGTACGGCACACGGGCCCAACGCGACCACTGGCTCCCCCGGGTGACCGCCGGCACGGCGATCGCGGCCTTCGCCCTGAGCGAGCCCGGCGCGGGATCGGACGCGGCGGCACTGGAGCTCCGGGCGGAGACGGACGGCGGCCTGGGTGGCGGCCGGTCGCCGCAGGCGGCGGAGCGGGCGCTGCGGGTGGAGGAGACGGGCGGGGACCGGCAGGGTGGCCGGTCGTCGGACGCGGTGGCGCAGGGCCTGCGGGCGGAGGCGGACGGCGGCCTGCGGTGCGGCCTTGCATCGGACGCGCCGGGGCGGGCGCTGCGGGTGGAACGGACGGGCGGGGAGCGGCAGGGTGGCCGGTCGTCGGACGCGGCGCCGCGGGCGGATGCGGATACCGACCTGCGGGGTGGCCCGGCACCGGACGCGCCGGGGCGGGCGCTGCGGGCAGGGAAGCACGACGCCTCGCGGGACGGCCGCCCCCCGGAGAGTACCGCCCTCACCGCCGCCCCCGACGGCCCCGCCCGCTGGCGGCTCACCGGTGAGAAGTGCTGGATCTCCAACGCCCCCGAGGCCGACTTCTACACCGTCTTCGCCCGCACCACCCCGGGTGCCGGGGCCCGGGGCGTCACGGCCTTCCTCGTGCCCGCCGACCGTCCGGGCCTGACCGGCCGCGGTCTCGACATGCTCTCGCCGCACCCGATCGGCGCGCTCGACTTCGACGCCGTGCCGGTGACGGCCGACGACGTGCTCGGCCAGGCCGACCGCGGCTTCCGGGTCGCCATGGGAACGCTCAACCTGTTCCGCCCCAGCGTCGGCGCGTTCGCCATCGGCATGGCGCAGGCGGCCCTCGACGCGACTCTCACCCACACCGCCGGACGGGACGCCTTCGGGGGCAGACTGAAGGACCTGCAGGCCGTCGCCCACCAGGTCGCCGAGATGGCCCTGCGTACCGAGGCGGCCCGGCTCATGGTCCACGCGGCGGCATCGGCGTACGACGCGGACGACCCGGACGTGCCCCGGCGCTCCGCCATGGCGAAACTGCTCGCCACCGAAACCGCCCAGTACGTCGTCGACGCGGCCGTCCAGCTGCACGGGGCCCGGGCCCTGCAACGCGGCCATCTGCTCGAACACCTCTACCGCGAGGTGCGCGCCCCGCGCATCTACGAGGGGGCCAGCGAGGTGCAACGCGGCATCATCGCCAAGGAGTTGTACGCCCGCCAGGAGGCCCGGTGAGTACCGAGCGCGTCAACCCGCCCGAGCTGTCCCCGCCGGCCGGCTTCTCCCACGCCGTGGTGGCCTCCGGGTCGCGGGTGGTGTTCCTGGCCGGTCAGACCGCCCTCGACGCCGACGGCAAGCTGGTCGGCCGCACCCTGCCCGAGCAGTTCGAAAGGGCCCTCGCCAATCTGCTGGCCGCCCTCACCGCGGCCGGCGGCACACCGTCCGACCTGGCGCGTGTCACCGTCTACGCCACGGATGTCGAGGCGTACCGCGCGCACGCTCCCGAACTCGGACGACTGTGGCGTGCGGCGGCCGGTCGCGACTACCCCGCCATGGCGGTCGTCCAGGTCGTCCGGCTGTGGGACGCGGAGGCGATGGTGGAACTGGACGGCTTCGCGGTCCTGCCGTAGCGGGACCGTCGTGCCGCCGTGAAGCGGCCTCGGGTCAGGCCGCGACGGCCAGGCCCTGCGCCGTCACCCGGCGGGGCTGCACCACGCGTCCGTCGGGGAGCAGCTCGCCGGTGTCGTCGAAGACGACCGTCCCGTCGCACAGCAGGCTCCAGCCCTGCTCGGGGCGGGACGCCACGATGTGCGCGGCGGGGGAGGGGGAGTCGGTCGCGGGGCACTGGGGCTGGTGGGCACACATGGCGCACCTCCACGTCGGTAGGGCCATCCGAAGGGTTCGTCTGACTCGTACAGACAGACCATCCTCCCGTCCCGGGCTCATCGGAACGGCCCGGCGGGAAGCGTGACACGCCCCGGACATTCCCGGGACGGTTCCACGACGGCCGGCGCGGTCGAGCCACCGAAGGGTGAGGATGACGGGCGCCGGGCCCGTGGGGCGGGTACGAGTGGAAGCCGCAATCCAACCCTTTTCGGGAGGTTTCCTTCATGCGTGTACGTCCACTTCTCGGCACGGCGGCCGGTGCCGCGCTGCTCCTGCTCGCGGGCGCGGCGCCCGCCACCGCGTCCACCCTCGCCCCCACCGGCTCCGTGAAGGTCGACGCCGTGGGCCGGATCGCCGCCGACGGCACCGTCACCCTGTCGGGCACCTACCGCTGCGCCGGCTCCAGCGGCCCGGTCTTCGTCGGCTCCTCCGTGAGTCAGGGCGCCTCCACGACCCGTTACGGCATCGGCGGCACCCGGGCCGTGTGCGACGGCGCCGAGCACCGCTGGGTGAACTCGGGCCGTACCGGATCCAGCGCGCTGGTGGCCGGGGCTGCCCACGTCCAGGCCACCGTGGTGGAGCTGCGCAGCTTCGGCGTCCTGCCGCTGCCCGTCTTCCTCGCGGTCCAGGACCAGGACGTCACGCTGACGCAGGCCCGAGCCCGGCGGTGAACCGTTCGGCGGGCGTTCGATTCCGGGGCGCCCGCCGATCCTGTTTAATTGCGAGGTCTTTGCAACAACAGGATCAGGGCAACAAAGGGTGTGAGGTCACATGTCGACCCGTCGGATACGAGGGGCCGCCGTCACGGCGGCGCTGGCCGCGGCGGTCACCGCCTGCTCGGCCCCCGGTGGCGGCGGCTCGGGCGACGGCAAGTCCGCAGGATCGGTCGTGCTCGGGGTGGCCTCCGAACCCGACACCCTCAGCCCGCTGCTCGGCTACGGCAAGGACGGCAACTCCAAGATCTTCGACGGGCTCCTCGCCCACGACGCCGACCTGAAGCTGAAGCCCGCGCTGGCGGCCGAACTGCCCGAGATCACCGACGGCGGCCGCACGTACACCTACACCCTGCGCGACGGCGTCGAGTTCAGCGACGGCGAACCGCTGACCGCCGCCGACGTCGTCTACACGTACCGGACGGCCCTCGACCCGAAGACCAACAACACCTTCAAGAGCGAGCTGGACGCCGTCAAGAAGGTCGAGGCGAGCGGCGACGACAAGGTCGTCTTCACGCTCAAGTACCCCTACGCCCCCTTCGCCGCCCGCACGGTCCTGCCCATCGTCCCCGAGCACATCGCGGGTGAGCAGGACCCCAACACCGGCTCCTTCAACACGAAGCCGGTCGGCACCGGACCGTACGTCCTCGCCAAGTGGAGCAAGGGCGAGAAGCTCACCTTCAAGGCCAACCCCCGCTACTGGGGCGGCGAGCCGAAGGTGAAGACCTTCACCATGGCGGTCATCGGCGACGACAACGTGCGCGCCACCCGCCTGCGCTCCGGCGACCTCGACGGCGCGGTCCTCCCGCCCAACCTCGCCGCCACGTTCAAGGGCGACGACGCCAAGCGCACCTACGAGGCCCGGTCCTACGACTTCCGGGCCGTCACCCTCCCCACCGGGAACAAGGTCACCGGCGACCGCGCGATCCGCCGGGCCCTCGACGCCGCCGTGGACCGCGAGGCCATGGTCGACAAGATCCTGGACGGTGCCGGCCGCCCGGCCTACGGACCGCTGCCCGTCGACGACCCCGCCTTCACCGAGGACATCGAGCGCGCCCAGGACCTCGGCAAGGCCGGCAAGATCCTGGACGAGGCCGGCTGGAAGCCCGGCGAGGGCGGCATCCGCACCCGGGACGGACAGCGGGCCGCCTTCACCCTCCTCTACCCCTCCGGCGACAAGGTCCGCCAGGACCACGCCCTCGCCTACGCCTCCGACGCCAAGAAGGCCGGCATCGAGGTGAAGGTGGAGAGCGCCACCTGGGAGGTCATCGAGCCCCGCATGAAGGACACGGCCGTCCTCGCGGGCTTCGGCAGCACCGGCGACCCCGACTTCGGCCTCTACACCCTGTTGCACTCCTCCCTCGCCGGCGACGGCTTCAACAACATGGCGCGCTACGACAACCCGGCCGTGGACCGCGCCCTCGACAACGGCCGCCGCAGCCAGGACCCGGCCGAGCGCACGTCCGCCTACGACAAGCTCCAGCGCGCCCTGGTGCAGGACCCCGGCTACACCTTCCTCACCCACATCGACCACCTCTACGTGCTGGCCGACCGCTGGGAGAACCTGAACACCCAGCTGGAGCCGCACGAGCACGGCTTCGCCAGCGGACCCTGGTGGAACATCGAGGACTGGCAGCCGAAGAAGTGACCCGCCTCCCCTGGGGAGCGATGGCACGACTGGCGGGACGGCGGGCCCTGTTCGCCGTCCCGGTCCTGCTCGTCGTCACCTTCGGCGTGTTCGCCATCGCCGCCGCCTCCCCCTTCGACCCCGTCAAGGCCTACGCCGGCACCGCCGCGCTCGGCGCCGACCAGCAGACCCTGGACCGGCTGCGCGAGAACCTCGGCGTGGACCGGCCCTTCGCCGCCCGCTGGTGGCACTGGCTGACCTCCGCCCTCACCGGCGACCTCGGCCACTCCAGCGTCATGCGGCAGCCGGTCGCCCAGGTCATCGGCGAACGGCTCGTGTGGTCCGCGCTGCTCTGCGCGCTCGCCTTCGCCGCCGCCGTACTGGTGGGCACGGTCCTCGGCGTGCTCGCCGCCCGCCGCCCCGGCTCGCTCACCGACCGGACCGTCACCTCCCTCGCCTACACCCTGGAGGCGGCACCGGTCTTCTGGATCGCACTGCTCGCCGTCTGGCTGTTCGCCCTCCAGTGGGACGTCCTCCCGGCGGGCGGCCTGACCGACACCGGCAGTGAACAGGTCACGCCGGGCCAGGTCGCGAGCCATGTCCTGCTGCCCGCCGGTGTCCTCGCCGTGTCCCAGCTGCCCTGGTTCACCCTGTACGTACGCCAGGGCGTCGGCGACGCCCTGGCGGAGGACCCCGTACGCGGCGCCCGCGCCCGCGGCCTGAGCGAAGGCACCGTCCTGCTCGGCCACGCCCTGCGCTCCGGGCTCCTCCCGGTGCTCACGCTCATCGGCTCCCGCGTGCCCGAACTCATCACCGGCGCGCTGCTGGTGGAGAGCGTCTTCAGCTGGCCGGGCATCGCCGCGGCCACCGTCGAGGCGGCCACCGCCGTCGACTTCCCGCTGCTCGCCGCCCTGACGACCCTGGCCACCGCGGCGGTGCTCGCCGGGAACCTGCTCGCCGACCTGCTCTACGGACTGTTCGACCCGAGGGTGAAGCTCAGTGACATGTGACGCCCCGGCGCCCGCCGCCCCGGAGCGGACCGAGTGGCGCTCGCACGGGCCCCGGCGCCGCTCGACCCGCGCCCTGCGCGTGCGCACCTCCGCCGCGCTGGTGGCCGCGACCGTCCTCGCCGTGCTGCTCGTGCCGCCGCTGGTCCAGCTCGACCAGCAGGCCGTCGACCTCGCCGCCAAGCTGCAACCGCCCTCCTGGGCCCACCCGTTCGGCACCGACGACGTCGGCCGCGACCTGCTGCTGCGCTGCGTCTACGGACTGCGCGTCTCGCTGCTCGTCGGCGTGGCTGCGGCGCTGACCGCGACCGTCGTCGGCACGGCCGTGGGCGCCGCGGCCGGGGCCCTGGGCGGCTGGGCCGACCGGGCCCTGATGCGGGTGGTCGACACGTTCTCGTCCGTGCCGCATCTGCTGCTCGGCATCTTCATCGTCGCCATGTTCCGCCCCGGGGTGTGGCCCGTGGTCATCTCGGTCGCACTGACCCACTGGCTGTCCACGGCCCGGATCGTCCGTGCCGAGGTGCTGTCCCTGCGGTCCAGGCCCTACATCGACGCCGCCGTCTCCGGCGGGGCCTCCCGGTGGCGGGTGACCGTACGGCACCTGCTGCCCGCCGTCCTCCCGCAGGCCGCGCTCGCCGCCGTGCTGATGGTGCCGCACGCCATGTGGCACGAGTCGGCGCTGTCCTTCCTCGGGCTCGGGCTGCCCACGCACACGGCGAGCCTCGGCACCCTCATCCAGACCGCCCGCGGCTCCCTCCTCGCCGGCCAGTGGTGGCCGACCCTCTTCCCGGGGCTCTTCCTCATCGTCCCCACCCTCGCCATCGCCGGACTCGCCGGGGCCTGGCGCGAGCGGATCAACCCCCGCCACCGATCGGAGCTGATGCTGTGAGCGCCGGTATGGACTCCATGGCCCCCGTGCTGTCGGTGCGCGGCCTGTCCGTGCGGTTCCTCATGCCCGGCGGGCGCCGCGTCGCCGCCGTCACCGACGCGCGGTTCGACGTGGCACCCGGCGAGTGCCTGGCCCTGATCGGGGAGAGCGGCTGCGGCAAGTCCGTACTGGCCTCCGCCCTGCTCGGACTGCTCCCCGGCAACGCCCAGACCGCCGGTTCGGCCCTCCTCGGTGACCTCGACCTGCTCACGGCCGGCGAGCGGACCCTCGCCCGCACCGTACGAGGGCGGCTCATCGGTCTCGTACCGCAGAGCCCGGCCGCCCACCTCACCCCGGTCCGCACCGTCCGCTCCCAACTGGAGGAGACGGTCGCCGCCCTGACCGCGACCCGGGGGCGCGCCGCCCTGCGGGCCGCCGCCGAGGCCGCCGCCGAACGGGCCGCGTTCCCCGCGGACCACCTCGACCGCCACCCCCACCAGCTCTCCGGCGGTCTCGCCCAGCGCGCCGCCACCGCCCTGGCCCTGGTGGGCGACGCGCCCCTGCTGCTCGCCGACGAACCCACCACCGGACTCGACCGCGACCTGGTGGACCGTACGGCCGACGAACTGCGCCGGCACGTCGACGACCCGGGCGAGGGCGGCCGCGGACGCGCCCTGCTGATGATCACCCACGATCTGGCGGCCGCCGAGCGCATCGCGGACCGGGTCGCGGTCATGTACGCCGGACGGATCGTCGAACTCGCCGACGCCACCGCGTTCTTCGGCTCACCCGGGCCCCGCCACCCCTACAGCCGCGGCCTCCTCCAGGCCCTGCCCGACCGCGCCTTCACTCCCATCCCCGGCATGCCGCCCGAACTCGGCGACCTCCCGGCCGGCTGCGCCTTCGCCGCCCGCTGCGACCGGGCCACCGACACCTGCGCCACCGAGCCGCCCCCCGGCACGGTCGCCTGCCACCACCCGCACGTGCCGGAGGACGTCCGTGCTTGAACTGCGCTCCATCACCGCCGGATACGTCAGGAACGCCCCGGTGGTCAGGGACGTATCCCTGACCGTCGCGTCGGGCGAGTCCGTCGGCCTGCTCGGCCCGAGCGGCTGCGGCAAGTCCACCCTGGCGCGGGTCGCGGCCCTGCTGCACCGCCCCGACTCCGGCACCCTGCTCCTCGACGGCGAGCCCGTACGGCGCTGGCGCCACCGCGCCCCCCGAGAGCGGCGCACCGCCTTCGGGGTCGTCTTCCAGCAGGCCAGGCTCTCCGCGGACCCGCGGCTGCCGCTCACCGACCTGATCGCCGAGCCCCTGCGGGCCACCGGTCGCGGCGCGGAAGCCCCGGGCCGCATCGCGGAGTTGGCCCCCGTCGTCGGTCTCACCCCCGACCTGCTGACCCGGCGGCCGCACGAGGTCAGCGACGGCCAGCTGCAACGCGCCTGCCTCGCCCGGGCCCTGGTGCTGCGCCCCCGCCTGCTGGTGTGCGACGAGATGACGGCGATGCTCGACGCCTCCACCGCCGCCGCTCTGGTCGCGGCCGTCGAGGACTACCGGGCCGCCACCGGCGCCGCCCTGCTGGCCGTCGGCCACGACCGCACCCTGCTGGAGCGCTGGTGCGACCGCACGGTCCAGTGGGACGGCTTGACCTGAGGCGCTACTCCCCTGCGTGCCGGATGGCGTCCAGCACGATGTGCGCCACATGGTCGTCGGTGAGGCTGTACCGCGTCTCGCGGGCCTGACGCCGGGCGGTGACGATCCGGGAGGTGCGCAGCACCCGCAGGTGCTGGGAGACCAGCGGCTGGCTCACGCCCAGTGCGGTCACCAGTTCATGGACGTACTTCCCCCCACCGGACAGCTCCCGCACGATGCCCAGCCGTACGGGCGAGGCCAGGGCACGCAGCAGCTCGGCGGCGGCCTGCAGGGTCGGGTCCGGCTCGTCCGTCGGGGGAGAGGGCGTCGTTGTCATATGCATATATTAGCATATGACAACGATTCTCAGTTCGCCCTCCGCCTCTCCGGGGGTGCGAGCGGGATCAGTGGTCGTCCCAGTGTCCCTCGTGGGCGGCGTGGCGGTGGCCGTCGTGCACATAGTCCGTGTGGTCGTCGTGCCGCACGGCCAGATGGCCGCAGTTGTCGCCGTGCTGGTGGTCGTGGTTCTGGTGCACCGTGTGGTCGTCGCTCGTGCACTCGTCGGTGTGGCCCTCGTGCGTCCGGTGGATGTGGCCGTCGTGGGCGTAGTCGGTGTGGTCGTCGTGGGGGAAGGCGAGGTGCCCGCAGTCGTCGCCGTGGGTGTGCGCGTGGTCCTCGTGGGTGATGTGCTGGGCGGTGGCCATGGGGGAGCTCCTTGCGTGTGCTGGGGGCGGGCCGCGGCGTATCGGGCCGGGTCCGGTATGCCGACATTAACATATAGCGATCCCTGCATGTATTGTCCGCGGCCCCGCCGCCGCCCGCCACCTGACGTGTGACGCACGAGTGAATCGCCTGGCTAGCGCACCGCCACGACCACGCAGCTGTCGCCGTACTGCCACACCGGACCGGCCTTGTCGAAGCCGGCCTGCCGGAGCAGCTCCACGTGGGCGGAGACCGGGAGTTCCGCGGGGCGGCCGGTGTCGGGTGCCGCGCGGCGGCGGCGCTCCGCGAGCAGGTCGGTCAGCTCCGGGTCGTCGCCGGCCGCCGCCCACCAGGAGCCCCAGTCCTCATGGGTGAACACGCGCTGCCGGCCGGCCCGGCACCGCCCGACGTGGGCGGCGATCCCGGCCGGGCCCGTCTCGCCCTGGGGGAGGTGGTCGCCGTTGACGAGGACCCCCCCGGGGCGCAGCAGCACGGCGAGCTGCCGGTAGGTCGCGAGCAGGGTGTCGCGGTCGAGGTAGTGCAGGGCCGTGGTGGAGACCGCCGCGTCCAGGGGCCGGTCCAGATCCAGGGCCCACGTCCAGCCGGGCGCTCCGATCTCTGCGTCGACGTAGCGGGCCGCGTCCGGGTGGTGGGTGCGGCCCAGCTCCAGCAGGAGGGGGTCCCGGTCCACGGCCACGATCTCCGCGTCCGGCAGCCGCCGGATCAGCCGGGCGGCGAGGGAGCCGGGCCCGCAGCCGAGGTCCACGATGAGGGGCGCGGTCGCACACCCCGCCGTGGCGTGCTCCACGACATCGGCGATCACCGTGAACCGCTCCTCGCGGTCGACGGCGTACCGCTGCTGTTGGAGCTCCCAGCGCTCCACCCATCGCTCCGCCGTCGCCAGACTCAGCCCCATCCGGTCGCGCCACCTCGCCGTATCGCACCTGACTCCTGCCGGTCAGAGCCTACAGCTGGAAACGGTTCCCATTACGCATAATCGGCGGTGTCATGAGAGTGAGGCGAGCACCGACAGCAGCCGGTCGATCTCCTCAACGGTGTTGTACACGTGCAGACTCACCCGCACCGAACCGGTCTTCTCGCCCGCGTCGCCCTGGCAGTGGTGGTCCGAGCGGACCATGAACCCGTGGCTGAACAGGATGAACCCCAGGTCGCCCGAGTCGATGGCGTGGTGCCGCAGGGTCACGATGCCCCGGCGGCGCTGCACGGTCGTGCCGGCCGCCAGACTGAGCGGGCAGCCGAGGATCTCGTAGGCGTCCAGCCGGCGCAGACCCTCCGTCAGGCGGGTCGCGAGATCGGCCGTCCAGCGCTCGATCCGGTCGACACCGGCCGCCTCCAGCCAGTCCAGGGCCGCTTCGAGAGAGGCGATGCCCACGGTGTTGGGGGTGCCGCTCCAGCCCCCGGGCGCGAACGTGGGCCCGCGCGCCTGCCGGGCCCACACCGCCCCGGAGCCGGGCAGCGCCAGCGCCTTGTGGCCCGAGAACACGACGAAGTCCACGTCCAACTCGCCCACCGAAACAGGCAGATGGCCGACGCTCTGCGCGGCGTCCAGGCAGATGACCGCGTCCGGGCCGACGGCCTCGCGGATGCGCTGCACGTTCATGTCACCGCCGTACACGTGGTGCACATGGGTCGTGGCGACGAACCGGGTGCGTGGGCCCGCCCGTTCGGCCAGCGCCCGGTGGTCGTAGTCGCCGGAGCCGCTCTGGTACGGCATCGGCACCACCCGGACCCGCACGCCCTCGCGAGCGAGCAGCCGCTGCGCCTCCAGCCACGGCACGATGTTGGCCTGGTGGTCGGCGTCCGGGACGACGATCTCGTCGCCGTCGCGCAGGAAACCCGGCAGCCAGTCGCGGGCGACGGTCCGCAGCCCTTCGGTGGTGCCGCCGGTGAAGTGGACGGCGGAGCGCTCCGGCCGCGCGTCCCCGAGAAACCGGGCGACGCGCTCACGGGTCCGCTCCACCAGCTCCGTGGTCCGGTTGGCCCAGGTGTAAGTACCCCGCGCGGAATTGGCGTTGGACGTCGTCAGGTACGTCTGTACGGCGTCCAGCACGGCCTGCGGCTTCTGCGCCGTGGCAGCGCTGTCCAGGTAGGCCAGCTCCGGATGCCCGGTGACGATGGGGAACTGGGCGCGCAGCTTCTGCTGCCACGGGCGCAGATCCTCGCGGGTGATCGGTGCGCTCATGCCGGTCAGTCCCGCACCAGGGGCGCGCCCGCGTCCCGCCAGGCGATGACGCCGCCGGCCAGGCTGCGCACGTCGGGGTGGCCCATCCGGGTCAGCAGTGCCGCGTAGCGCGCGGACTGCTCACCGACCGGGCAGGCCAGCAGCACCGACCGGCGTTTGCTGAACGGCAGGCCGCCCCGGACGAGTTCGGCGAACAGTTCGTCGACGATGTTGACCGACCCGTCGATGTGCAGCGCCGCGTACGCGTACGGGCTGCGCAGGTCGACCACGAGCGGCCGGTCGGTGTCGATCCAGCGCCGGGCGTCGGCCACGCCGATCGACGGCGCCCGGCCGACCTCCGCGTCGGACAGGTCGGCGGGCGAGTTCTTCCTCGGCGGCCGGCCCAGCAGATCGGGGCGCCGCTGCCGGACATAGCTCAGATAGCTCTCCACCCGGTCGCAGACGATGAACACCGCGGTCCGCCGTTCCTCCGACTCCTCGTCCAGCGCCCGCAGATGACGGACCGCGCCGAAGTAGGCCGCCCCTGCGGTGGGCCCGCCGAGGATGCCGCAGCGGCGGTTCAGGGTCAGCATCCCCTCGATCGCCTCATCGGCGCTGACCGACGCCATCGTGTCGTACGTGTCCGGGTCGAACAGGCCGACCTCCTGCACCTCGTCGATGGTGCGGATCCCCGGGATGAAGTCGGACTTGGCTGCGACGAGCCCGACCACCCGTACCGACGGGTCCTCCTCGCGCAGGGCGCGGGCGACCCCCGTGGAGGAACCGGCGGTGCCCACACAGGCGACGAACCAGTCCGGGACCCGGCCGTCAAGGTCCTTGACGATCTCCGGCCCGGTGCCGGTGAGATGGGCCTCGGTGTTGCGCGGGTTGAAGTACTGGTCGGTGTGCAGATAGGCGCTGCCGGAGGCGGACAGCGTCCGGTGGAACAGGGTCAGCGGATCGTCCGTGGCGGTCGGGTCGAGGCACTCGCTCTGCCCCGGCAATTCCTCGATCTCCGCGCCGAGCAGCAGCAGGAGGTCCTTGATCTCCGGCACCCGCATCCGGTTGGTGACGCTCTTGAAGCCCAGACCGTGCATGCCCGCGATGACCGCGAGGGCCTTGGCGGTGTTGCCGCTGGACAACTCGACCACCTGGCTGCCGTGTTCGGCCGCCTCCGGCAGCAGGGGCCCCGCCATGCTCCAGGCGGCCCGGTCCTTGACCGAGCCGAACGGGTTGAGCATCTCCAGCTTGGCGTACAGGTCGATGTTGCGCAGGCCGTGCACGGCCGGGTCTATCCGCACCAGAGGGGTGTTGCCTATCGCCTCGGTGATGCTGTCGTACCTCACTGAGCTCCCCTCGAGGGCGTGATCGGCCAGAACTGGTCGTCCAGGCACCAGCGCCAGGCGTCGCCGTCCTGCCAGGCCGCGACCTTGCGGGCGGCGGGCTGGTGCTGGGCGCGCGTGGCGTGGAAGTCCATGGCGTAGCCCGCGGTGTTGGCGAAGGCCAGCAGGTCGCCCGGTTCGGGGCGGCGCGGCAGGAACACCGTGCGCCGGGTGATCAGGTCGCTCTCCAGGCAGAGACTGCCGAAGAGGTGCACGGAGACGGGCCCCCCGCCCGGCCCGTCTCCGCCGCGGGGGAGGACGACCGGGTCCATCAGCACGCCGTGGTCCTCCAGGGCGATGTCGTCCGCCTTGGCGGCCAGCCGTACGAGCAGCGGCCCACCGGCCTCCTGGCCACGGACCTCCAGGACCCGCGCCAGCGAGAGTCCGCACTGGTCCAGCAGCGCCCGGCCGGGCTCGGTGTGCAGGTCGTACAGGTGCTCCAGCAGCAGTGCGGCCAGCGGGCGTCCGCCGAGTGAGGCGGCGGGCTGGGCCAGCACCTCGTCCAGGTAGGCGGCTCCCGCGACGGGCCGGTGGGCCGGGTAGAGGCCGAGTGTGCCGCGCAGGGTGCCCGACTCGTTGCGCAGCCCGTAGCCGTGCCCGCCCCACGTCAGCGGCGGACGTCGGCCGAGCACGGCCGCGGTGAGCCCGCTCGTGTACGCCTCCCACTGCTCCCGCTCGGCGAGATAGCTGACGCCGAACCCGCCGCCGACGTCCACGGCCCGCGGCCGCAACCCCCGGCTCCGGCACAACTCCAGCGCGGCCAGGCATCCTTCGAGGGCGATCGCCTTCTCCGCGACGCTCGTCGTGTCCAGATGGAAGGCCACCCCCGCGGGATCGACGGCGTCGGCATGCCGCTCGACCGCCTCCAGCAGCAGCTCCAACTCCCCTACCGGCGTGCCGAAGCGGCTGCGCCGGCTCAGCACCTTCACCCCCGACGTCTCGAAGCCCGACAGCCGCAGCAGCACCCGCACCGGCCCGAGCGCGTGCTTGCGCACCAGGGCGGCGAGCTGGTCCAGTTCGGCGGCGGCGTCGACGCTGACCGTGACCCCAGCACGGGCCGCCAGCCACAGGAACTCGGGGTTCTTCGGGCCCGTGGCCGTGATCCGGCCGGCGTCGAACCCGGAACCCAGCGCGTGCTGCAGTTCGCCCAGCGACGCCACGTCCACGCCCGCGTCCGTCGCGGCCAGCCGCCGCAGCAGCGCACTGGACCGGTTGGCCTTGTGGGCGTAGAAGACCTGTCCGGACAGATGGTGCGCCCGGTACACGGACCGGAACCGCTCCAGGTTCTCGGCGATCTGGTCCGGCACCACGACGTGCAGAGGGGAGCCGAGCGCGTCGACGAGCGAGTGCAGCGTGCCGTGCGCCGCCATGAGCGACTCCAGCCGGGGCTCCAGCCGCGGTTCGAGGTACAAGGGTTCCGGCTGCGGTCCGACGTGCAAGGGCCGGCCGTCCATGCGCGCTCCCTCCCCTGAAGCCGCTGCACCCGGCATCCGGGCACGTCGGACACTCCTCGCGTATCGCCGTATGACCCATATCCATTCTTCGGTCGCTTTACGCCCTGTAAGGCCCGGGCCCGGGCCCGGGGCGGTGTGAAGCGGATCACGGTCGGGCGAGCGGCGCGCGCCGGGCGCGAGGCGCGGCATCCGCGAGTCCGCGGCTCGTCACGGGCCCGCCGGATGCCGCACGCATGTGCTCCTCGACCCGGGGGTACTCCGGGGCGAGACCGGCAACCGACCCGTCCGAGGAGGGACGTGGACTGGCATCCGCTGCGGCTCACCACCCCCGTCAAGCAGCACGTCTTCGGCGGCCGGGCCATCGCCGAGCGGCTGGGCCGCACCGGGCTGCCCGACGGGCCGGTCGCCGAGACATGGGAAGTCAGCGACGTCGAGGGCGATGCCTCGACCGTGCTGGACGGCCCCCTCGCCGGGCGCACTCTCAGGCAGGTCATGGCCGAGCACCCGGTCGAACTGCTCGGCTCCCGGCTCCCGCCCGGCCCCCGTTTCCCGCTGCTCACCAAGTTCATCGACGGCCGCGGGGCGCTCCCGGTGCATCTGCACGCCGACGACGTCACCGCCCGGCGCCTGGAGGGCGAACCCCACGGCAAGACGGAGGCCTGGCACGTCCTGGACGCCGCTCCGGGAGCCACCGCCCTGGTCGGAGTACGCCCCGGCGTGGACCGCGACACCCTGCACCGGGCGCTGCTGGCGCAGGACTTCGACGCGGTCATGCGCCGCCTGCCGGTCCACGCGGGACAGACCGTCTACGTCCCCGGCGGCACCCTGCACAGCTTCGGCCCGGACACCCTCGTGTACGAGATCGAGCAGACGTCCGACATCCAGCAGCACGCCATGCGCCGCCGTATGGAGGACGGCTCACCCGTCCCCGACGACGAGTGGCACGCCAACCTCGACCGTCTCCTCGACGAGTGGCGCCCCGGCCCCCGACCCGAGTTCCACCCCGGCCTCAGCGTTCACCAGGACGACGGCGTCGTACGCACCGTGCTCTGCGCCGGCCCGCACTTCGCCCTCGAACGCTGGTCCGCCGGCACGGCGACGCCCTGGTCGTACCGCTTCTCCACCGTGCGGATCCTCACCAACGCGGGCGCCCCCGTCACCGTCACCGCCGGCTCCTGGACGGGCCCGCTGGACCGGGCCCGCACCCTCCTCCTGCCCGCCGTCCTCGGAGAGGTCCGTATCCAGGGCCCCGCCGACGTTCTGATCGGCTACGTCCCCGAACCGGAGCGCGACATCCGCGGCCCCCTCCTCGCCGCCGGCCACGGCCCGGCCGCCGTCGCCGCCCTCGGCGAGCGGCTCGGTCCGCAGTAGCGGGCCGGTGACAATCGGGACGGATCCGTAGCAGGTCCACAGGGCAACGGATACGGCCGGTGCCGGGTCGTACAGGGGGCAAGGGCAGAAGCCCGCGCACCCGACCGGGAAAGCCGGGGGAAACCAATGGGGGAGACCATGAAGATCCGTACCCGAGGCATCCGTACCGCCGTGGCCGCGCTGGCGGCCGTCGCCGGTGTCGCCGCAGCCGCCGTGCCGGCCGTCGCGGCCACCGCGCCGGACTCCGACACGCCCCGGTTCCTGGAGCCGGCCGAGCTGCCGCCGCACCCGGCCTCGCCCTGGTACGCCGGTCCGGTCACCGCCGGCCAGCCCGACCCGCTGCCGATGTGCGTGGGCGACGCGCTGCCGTCCATCACCACGCACCGGGACTACTGGACGGAGTACGACACGAACGCCCAGCAGCTCACGGTCGAGGGGCGCAGCGAGCAGTGGGCGAAGGAGTTCGCGGCGCTGCTGCGCAAGGACCTGGCCGGCTGCGCGAAGAAGCTGATGCAGCAGGACCCCGACATCACCGCGACGCAGAAGTACTACGGCCGGCTGAACGTCGAGGAGGGCGCCGACGTCTACGGCATCCACACCGCCTCGGCCTGGGGCTCCTCCGACATCGGCCTCTTCTCGGTCGGCCGCGACGGCGCGACCGTGACGATCGTCCGGTGGGGCCAGATGGGCACTTTCCAGCACGCCCAGGTGGCGGACTTCAAGGCCACGACGGTGACGGCGGTGAACAAGCTGTACTGACGGCTCAGCCCCGCGTCGGCCCGGTGGGGGCGTCGTACACGAGGAGCCCGTCGTCGCGCAGACGGGCTCCCGGTGTCGGCGTATGGGCACTCAGACGCCCGTCGTGCATGAGGTGCTGGGCAGGGACAGCGCGGGCCAGCATCGCGAAGTCGGCGATCAGCCGGCGGTGGCAGCGCCACCAGACCGCCTCGCTGCACATCACGGCGGTACGCGTGTGCGCCGCCTCTCGCAGCACCCGGTCCATGGCCGCGACGAACTCGGGGGAGCGGGTGTGGGCGGCGTACCCGCGGAAGGACTCGTTGCGCCACACGACGTCCGGACTGTCCGCGGGCGGCGGACGGAACCCGCCGAGGGCGGGTTCCCACTGGTAGGAGATGCCGGCCGCCGGCATCCACTCGGCGAGCCGCTCCCGCAGCAGATCGGGATCCCGGCGGCTGCCGGGAGCGGTCCGCACGTCCACGACGGCCGTCACACCGGCATCGCGCAGCAGCTCGCCGATCCGGTCCCGGCCGGCGGTGCTGTGCCCGAAGGTCAGCAGGAGCGCGTCCACACGGCCGGACTTTCCCGTTTCGGCGGGCCCACACCTGAGGACGCGCCCCCTTCGGACGTCCGGCAAAGGACCAGCGGGCGCTGTGACCTGCGGCGCTCCGCCGACCTGAGCCTCTGACCTGCGCGAATGCGCTGTCCGTTTATTCACCGTCGTGCCCGTTGCACCGCTTCGCCGACCGGGCACGGGCCTGCCCGAGTGGGAGGGGGGCGCCTCCCGTGTGAAGGGCTCCTCGACGCCCCGCCCCGCGATCAGCCGTTCCGGCGGCCACGTCCTGCGCGTGGAGCACCATGCGGCCACGTTCGACGCGGAGTCCTCGTCGAGCGTGGAAAGAGCCGCCGCCCCATCACGCGTCACCCGAACCAGAACTCTTGACAATTGCTCATCGAATTCTTGTGCCTTCCTTTACGCAGGGGGGTGATAGCTTCTCGCCCGTCCGCGGATATTGCACGGTGCGAAAAAGCCCGTGCAGGCGGTAACTGACACCGTGTCACCGACGCCGTCCGGCGCCGGTCGGGGGGAGGGTGATCATGGCAGTCAAGTCTGCCCGCACCAAGCTGGCTGCGGCCGGAACCGTCCTTGCTGCGAGTGCGGCGCTATTGTTCGGCGCCGCACCCGCCCAGGCGGCCACCTACAACGTCAGCGACAACTGCGACGTTCCCTGGATCACCTGCTCGTACGGTGATTTGTGGCTGTTCTACAACTCGAAGGACATCGCCATCCAGGATGGCTACATCAAGTCGGCGTACACCACGTTCTACAGCAACGTGTCCGACCACTGGGGTACAAGTCAGTACGAGGGCTCGTCACTGACGACCTACCGGTACGTCTTCGGCAACGGAGGCAACGGCAACGGCCAGTACATGAAGAACAATGCGGCGTCCGTGCAGAACTGCGCCGAGGACGACAACTACCGCGTGTATTACAACTCAGGCTACGGCGGCACCTCTCAGTACTTCGCGAAGAACGGCCCTTACGGAGACTGCAACATCACCGACCTGATCTCCGCCCTGAAGAACAACAACGCATCCTCCCACTTCGCGTAAGAAGGAACTCCCGTGCAGAACCTCAAGCGGACCGCCACCGCCGTAGCCCTGACCGCTTCAGCTCTCCTGGTCAGCGCCTGCTCAGCCGGCACGAGCGCGCACACCACGCAGAACGCGGCCGACGGCAGACCGATCGTGAACAAGGAGAACTGGCCCGAGAAGATCCCCACCAGTGGCCTGACCAAGGATCTGACCCTTCCACTGGAGGCATACATGGCCTCCTACGAGGACCAGGTCACCGTCGAGCAGGCCGCCGACGATCTTCAGCAGTCCTGCATGAAGGACTACGGCATCGACCTGACGCTGCCGCGAGCCGGCGCCAACCCGCCCCCCAGCGACAACGATGCCAACATCGAACGCCGCTATGGCATCACCGACCGGGGTGAGGCCGAGAAGTACGGCTACGAGCTCCCTCCGGCCCTGCAGGAGCACACCACGCAGCCCATGCGTGATCTGTCCGGTGCCGAGGTCGAGGTCCTGACCGGCCATACCAAGCCCGAACCGCCCAACGCGGTCAAGGCGGGAGGACCGGTGGCCGCCCCGAACCGGGGCACGAAGCCGGCTCGGGCGGAGTACAACGGGAAGAAGCTGAAGACGGGCGGCTGCGTCGGCTGGTCCAAGGAGCAGCTCGGTGTGAAGCAGGACGACCCGACCTTCGTGGCGCAGCTCGCCGGGGACAGCCTGGTGCAGTCGATGAAGGACGACAAGGTCGTCAAGGCCACCGCTGCGTGGTCGTCCTGCATGGACGGCAAGGGGCACGCGGGACTTGCCGATCCGTACAAGGCCATGGACCAGGGCGTCACCAACGACGGGAAGCCGACGCAGAAGTCCATCGCGCTGGCGGTCGACGACATCGACTGCAAGAAGCAGACGGACCTGGTGAAGATCTGGTTCGGTGTGGAGTCGGCGATCCAGGACAAGCAGATCGCCGACCACAAGAGCCGGCTGACCGGCATTCAGGAGCAGCACGGCAAGGAAGTCACCGCCGCGCGCGAGCAGATGGCTGATTCCGCCCAGTGAGGCCAGGCACAGGAGTGCCCGGCCGGTGGATGATCCGGGCACTGTGCCTGACCGCGGCGTGCGTGCTGGCCGCCGGGTGTACGGACGGCGCCGCTGACAAGGCCCCCGCTTCGCGGCGGCCGGTTTCTCCGAGCGCGGCGCAGGGCAGTCCGCAGGCACGTCCCTCGCCTGTGCCATCGGTGCATTCCGAAGGCCGTACGCGTGTCCTGGTGTACGGAGACCTGGTCGTTCGTGCCACGCCGGAGAGCAGCGGTGTGCGTACCGAGGTCGAGGTCGCCAACACCAACAAGCGGGATACGACGTATTCGGTCCAAATCAGCATCGCCGACGGTGAGGGCTGGACCGCGTTCAGCCGGTTCTGGCTGCAGGACGTCCCGCCGGGCAGAACCGGACGGGATGATGCGCTGATCGGCTCGAAGGACATGGGCCCGGTTCCGCAGGTACCGAAGATCTACGTCGATGAGTTCACTCCCCTCGTCGATCGGAAGTAGGAAGGGGAGGTACGCCCGGGCGGGTTCCCCGGTCGAGCGTCTCGCGTGGGCGAGTCGGCCGCTGACCGCTGACCGTCCGACGCGGCGTGCGGCGCCCTGGTTCGGTGCGCGGCGCCGTCATCCCGACTCTCGAAACACGGGGCGGTCGGCGGTGGCCGACGGTCACGGTCACCCGCACGGTGCTTGCGGAGCCGACCGGGGCAACCTGAGGATTCCGTCCACTGTCCGTCCCGTCCGTGCATGCCTGCCGAGCACAGCCAGCCGCTCCAGGAGAGCGTGCCCTTCACACAGCATGGCTTCGTGCCCCTCGTAGGACTCCAGGTTGACCACTGCGGCTGCCACGTGGCGGATCTCGCAGACCAGCATGGGCACACCACCGGCGCCGGACGCGAGCGCGGCGCCGGCTCGAGAGTAGAGCAACGGCAGCAACTCGGCTCCGCTGGCGTTGCGGATCGTCTGTGGGTCGGCGCTGCTTCCCGCTTCCAGACACTCCCTGGCATGTTCGATCACTCGGGTCAGGGTCTGGAAGTCGGCGCGGGTGAGTTCGAACGCCAGAGGATCCTTCTCCGGCTGCGGTGCGGGTGCAGGACGTCTTCGTTTCCGCCCCCAAGGCATGACTGGCCCCCATCCGATAAGCCAAGGCGACCGGTCGTTCCACAGGGACAGACGAGAGCCGTGGTAACGGGTGTGGTCTGGAGCAACCAAGCTCAGCCTAGCGAGACTTGTGAGGATTTTCTTGCCGTATGGAAACTTTCTGACCGGTGCTGATCGAGGGTGACGGGTTCCCGTGACGGCGAACCGGCACCCTGGGGCATTTCAAGAGCCCTGGCAGACTGCCCGGCGAGCAACCCTTCGGACGATCCCAGAAGCCTCTACTGCCTTGCCGTAGGGCCAGATTGTCCCGCAATGCGGGGTCTTGTCGTGCGTGCGGCAGGTCAAACAGCCGGAAGAGGTGCGGCTGATTCCGTGCCGCATGTGAAGACAGTTTGCGGGCAGGGCGCGTCAGCTTGTGTGCCTCTTGTGACAGGTTGTGTGGCCTCGGTGACCGTAGGGGTCTCCGGGTCTGACTTGCTGTGGGGGAATGCATGCATCCACGTGCCTCGGGCACGCCTGTCCGGCGTGCCCGCAGATCATTGCGCTACGGACTTATAGCCGCACTGGCGACGCTGTCGCTGGTCGTTCCGGCAGCACCGGCGTCAGCCGCGCCCTCGCCGGCGGATCCGGGGCCCACGTCGGTGTGGGGCAAGAAGACCGACTTCACGATGCCGCCGGTGAAGGTCGGCACGACTCAGCCCGTGCCCGGTGAGGCGGAGGCCGAACCGACGAAGGAGCAGGCCGCGTGGCGGGCGGAGCAGAAGGGGCGTGCACGCACCGGTGAGATACCCAGGCCCCCGGAAACCGCGTCCGCGTCGGTGGCAGGCGACGCCGCAGCTGCGGTATACGTCCCGGAGGATCAGGGCGCGGTGCCCTGGCACAAGATCTCGGACTTCCGGATCACCGACTCCCTGGTGGCGAGGATCAATCTCTCCACCGGCAACCTGATGCTCGCCGCCACCGACTTCGAGATCGCCGGCGTGGGCAAGAAGCTGCGTCTGGCGCGGACGTACAACTCGTTCGACGCGCCGTGGGGCAAGGTGTCCCAGCGGTGGTGGCAGGAGTACGAGCGCTACCTGCATCTCTTCACCAGTGAGGTCGTTCTCTACGACGCCACCGGCGCCACCGTCCGCTTCACCGAGAACACCGACGGCACCTACACCACGCCCAAGGGCTACTCGAAGGACCTGAAGAAGAACGCCGATGGCACCTACACGCTGACCGACCGGAAGTCCGGCTCGAAGGACACCTACGACGAGCACGGCACACTGACCAAGGTCACGGACAAGAACAAGGGCACCACCACCGTCGAACAGCACGACGAGGGAACCGAGCACAAGGGCTTCAAACTGACCGAGACCCGATCCGGGCGCTGGATCGACCTGGTCAAGACCGACGCGAGTCAATGGCAGGCCAAGGACCACACCGGCCGCACCGCCGTCTTCGACCTCAACGCCGCCGGCGACTTGGCCAAGACCACCGACACCGAGGGCAAGCCGACCCTCTTCGGCTACGACTCCTCCCGCCGCCTGACGAAGATCACGACACCCGAGGGACGGGTCACGGTCTTCACCTACGACGACCGGAACCGCGTGCGGTCCATGCTGCGGGCCACCGACTTCGACGGCTCTGGCCACACAGGGCCCACGTACGCCTACGCCTACTCGAGCACCGACCCGTCGGCAGCCGGGACGACGACGGTCACCGACCCCGAGCAGCATGCCACGCAGCACGAGCACAACGTGGACGGCGGGGTCACCAAGGTCACCGACGCACTCGGGCACACCCGCAAGAGCGCCTTCGACGCCAACCACAACATCGACACCGCCGAGGACGCCATGGGCGTCGGGGGCGCGGCCGGGAACGTCATCGACTACGGCTGGGACTCCCGCAACAACCCCACCTCCGCGGAACTGCCTACCGGCGCCACCGCATCACTGACCGGGTATCAGACCATCTCCGGCGCGGACCTGCCCGGCACGGCTACCAGTGCCGACGGCGAGAAGGCCGATTACACCTACGACACGGCCGGCAACACCAAGACCGTCGCGGTGACGGGCACCGGCGGAGGCAAGCGGACCTTCGACTACAACCCCGCCACACCGACCTGCAACGGCTTCGAAGGCCAGATCTGCAAGGTCACGACCACCATGTCGGCGACCAAGTCGGTCTCGACATCGTTCCTCTACGACGCCAAGGGCAACCTGTCCAAGGTCACCCCGCCCGCCCCGCTCGGCGCCACCGTCTACACCTATGACGCGCTGGGACGGCCGAAGACGGTCACCGACGGACGCGGCATCGAAACGGTCTACCAGTACGACAACCGGGACCGCGTCGTCCTCGTCTCTTCCACCAACGCCATGGTGCGCTACCACTACGACGGCGACGGCAACCTCAGACAGCGCGACGACGCCACCGGCGTGACCAAGTACCAGTTCGACCCGCTGTCCCGGGAGGCGATCCGAACCCTGCAGAACGGCTCGCAGACCAAGCTCACCTACACCCCGGCGGGCAACGTCGACACCTACGAGGACCCGGCCGGCGTCACCGACTTCACCTGGAATGAGGTCAACAAGCTCGCCGAGCTGAAGGACCCGACCGGCAAGACCACCACGTTCAAGTACAACGCCAACGACTTCCGGACCAGGACAACTTATCCAGGCGGCACGGTCCAGGAGGTCACCCCGGACGAGTCCGGCCGACCGGAGAAGATCAAGGCGACCTCGCCCAAGGGCACCCTGGTCGACCTCGCCTACTCCTACTCCAACGCCGGTAAGGACGGCACCAAGATCCGCACCCGCACCGACGCGGTCGCCGGGCTGAAGACCACCTACACCTACGACAGCGCCGGCCGCTTCTACTACGCCAAGGAGGAGAAGGGCACCACGCTGAACTCCTCCTGGCAGTACTGCTACGACCAGGCCGGCAACCTCACCAGCCAGGGTGTCGACCCCGGCTGCCCCCGCGGCACCACCTACACCATCAACGACGCCCAGCAGATCGCCGCCAAGAACGGCTCCACCGCCAACTGGTCCTACGACAAGATCGGCAACGAGACCGCCGGCGCCTCCACGCCCGAGGGCACCCGCACCGGCGAGACCTGGTCCGACTACAGCCAGCTGACGTCGATCACCGTCGGAGGCAAGACCTACACGGGCCAGTACGGCTCCACCGATCAGAGTGAGCGCATCAAGCTCGGCGACACCTTCTTCCACAACGGCCCGCTCGGCCTGTCGGCCAAGACCACGGCCGGGGTGGACATGGGATTCAACCGGGAACCCGGGGGCACCTTGAACTCCATGACGACCGGGGGTAAGTCGTACTACTACCTCACCGACGCGCTCGGCTCCGTCGTCGCGCTCGCGGACGAGACCGGCACCAAGGTGAACACCTACGCCTACAGCCCCCGAGGCGTCGAGCGTGGCACCACCACCGAGAAGGTCTCCCAGCCCTACCGGTTCGCCGGCGGCTTCCAGGACCCGACCGGGCTGTACCACTTCTCCGCCCGCTACTACGACCCCAACATCGGCCGCTTCACCAGCGTCGACCCCTCCGGCCAGGAGAAGAACCCCTACCTCTACGCCGAGGGCGACCCCGTCAACCGCATCGACCCCTCGGGACTGGCATCGTTCGGCTTCAACCTCGAAGGCTGCTACTACCTGTGCCTGGGCGGTGGCATCACTGTCAATGACGATGGGTCAGTTCATCCGAGCCTCAGCCTCGGAGCAGGTACCCCTGGTGTGAGCGGCGGTGTCGAAGCCAGCGGGAGCGACGCCAACAGCGGCGCCACGGGAGAGGTCGAGTGTTCGGCCGGGTACTACCGGGCCTCGGCAAGCACGCAGGGCGACACTGCCGCTGGCGCCTCTACCGAGTACTCCAGCAACCCCAAGTGCTCCGCAAAGGCCAAGTACACGTGGTGACGCTGGACGAGCTTCTGACAAACGAAAGGATCAAACGACTGTGCACCAGACCCTGATAGCAGCTCCCGGAGGCGGCCCGGACCTTCCTGTCTGGGGTCAAGTCCTCTTCGTGCTGGTCGCCGTAGTCATCGGAGTGTTCGTCGTCAAGGGCCTGCTTCGGCACCGGCGGAAGTGAGGGACGAAGCGGCGTCATGACGCAGGCGGGTCCCCCGGCATCGATGCCGGGGGACCCACCGGCGATTCTTCGGGCAGCTCATCGGAGTGTGACCGTCAGGCAGTGGAGATCCGCAGGACCGCCTATGAGTCCCCGGCCCCAACGGGCCGACCCGCAAGGATCTCCGGGCGTGCCGGCCCGCCGGTTCGGCTGGGGGGATCAGCCGGCGCGACCGTCTCCATGGCCCCGTACTCACCGACCAAGATCAGTCGCGGGTCGGCCTGCCCTTTAGGGTCGGTGGCATGACGACATCCCTTCCCGGCAGTGCCTTCGACTCGCTCCGCCTCGACGCCGTGCCCGATCAGGACGCGTTGCGTCGGGTCTACGAACTGCCGAAGGACACGGCCATACGCAAGCAGATGACCGAACTCACCGAGCAGACCCGGCGGTTGATCGGCTGCTCATCGCTGGTCCTGGTCGCCAGCGCGGACGCCGAGGGTAACTGTGACGTTTCCCCGCGCGGCGGCCCCGCCGGGTTCGTTGCCGTCCTGGACGCGCGGACGGTGGCGATACCGGACGCGACCGGCAACAAGCGTCTGGACACCCTGCAGAACGTCATCGCCACCGGACGGGCCGGGCTGCTGTTCGTCATCCCGGGGCGCACCACGACGCTCAGGGTGAACGGCCGGGCCTGCGTCTCCACCCGCCCGGAGCTGCTGTCGCAGCTGACCGCCGTGGGCAAGCCGCCGGCCAGTGCGCTGGTGCTGGGGATCGAGGAGGTCTACCCGCACTGCCCCAAGTCGCTCCTGCGCAGCGGGGCGTGGAAGCCGGAGCAGTGGCTGCCGGCGGACGCCCAGCCGACCTCGGCCGAGGTGACGCTGGCCCAGCTGCGAATGCCGGAGCTGACGATCGCCGACATCGAGCAGGCGGAGGCGGATTCGCTGAAGTACCGGTACGAGTGACGGGCCGACCTGCGCTTACTGAAGCACCAGCCCGTCGAATCACCGGGCCGGCACGCCCCAGGCTGTGATCGCCCCGCAGTCGAAGCGGCTTCGACAGTTACTCACCCCGGTCAGTTGAAGTACGACTCGAGCGTGCCGCGCCGGCGGGTGTCGAGCGTCGCGCAGTGGAATGAGCCGCCGAACGGCGCGTAGTGGAGGAGGTCGCACGGGATCGGCTCGAACCCCCACCGTTCGAGCGCACGCAGCATGCTCGTGTGGTGGCGCTCGGCGACCACGTGTTTGTCGTCGAGCATGAGTACGTTCATGCTGAGCCACCTGCCGCACATCGATGTGATGCCGAGAAGACGGTCTTGGATCGGGTCGGGCTCGGGAGCGACCAGGACGTCCCACGAACTGAGGACTGCGGGAAGGCGGTCGATGTCGATGTATTCGGGGTTGACGAGGGCCTTGCCGGGCGCGAGGGGGACGAACGTCGTGTCGATGTGCATGGGAGTGCGGCAGCGGCTCTCGATCTCGTGGATGCGATATTCGGCGCCGAGGTGACGGCGCAGCCACTCGATCCCCAGACGGTTGGTGACGTTGCTGCGGGTGACGAACAGATCCCGTCCCGCGCGAACGAAGTCCGCGGCGTCGAAGACGGGCTCGAACTCGGTGAGGATGTAGCGCATGGGTTCGCCAGGCCCTGGGGTACGGAAACCCGTCCGGAACAGTTCGTCGGTGAGCTGCGGCTTGGGTGCCGCCGTCCAGCGTGCGCCGCGCCGGAAGTAGTCCTTCAGTATCGGCCGGTAGGAATGGGTCTCGAAGTACCGGCACGGCCAGGCCATCGGTGTCTCGATGATCTCGTCGCCGATCACGAGCATGCTGTCGCGCGGGCAGGTGTTGCAGAAGCCGCGTGAGGTCCAGTCGGGGGTGCCGAAGCGGCGCCGGTGGTCGACCGTGTCCGGGCGCCGAACTGTGACGCCGGATTGCCTCAGGAGGACGATGAACTCCTCGAGCTCATGCTGGGCCTGCTCGATCAGCGCACGTGGATATCTGCAGCCGGCGACGAGGCCCTGCACCCGGGCCGCCCACGGGGGCATGTTGCAGGCCACCACCGGATGCCTGGAGGGGATCGTCGCACCCTCCAGGCGCCCGACGATGACCTCCTCCAGCGGGTCCCACTCATTGTGCGAGCTGACAGGCGAAGCGAGACGCTCCGCGGCATCGTCGGCGACCTCCGCCCGGTGCCACCCGGGCGCGTGTCCTCCCGCCACGGTCCGTCGCTCTCGATCAGGTTCGCCGAGCGCTGACGCGCACGGCGCGGACCGGTGCCTGCTCGGGGACGTACTGCCGGCATCGAGGGTTGTGGCAGGGGCCGGGGGCCCAGATCGGCACGTACATGCCCATCGTCTTGTGCCGTTCAACCACGGTGTCGACCGGCTGCTTGCATGAGCGGCAGACGTGGCTGGACGGCTTGGTCTCCTGCGGTTTCCGCTCCGTGTTCATGGAACGATTTTACGACCACTTTGCGCGTTTTTGGGAGGCTTTTGAATCGACTATTCGCGGTTCGGTCCGGGCCCCTGGCGCGGGCTGGAGTGGCTCCGGCCGGTCACTTGGCGTCAGGCGGTTCGACGGTGTTCTGCCGATCGGAGGACTCCGGACCTGCCGTGCCCGGGCTGTCATCGGCCGGGGCCGGGCCGGTGGAGCGGACGCCGTCCGGGGTGATGCGGTCACCGTCGGGGGTGGTCGGGGGCCGTAGCACACTGAGCGCGACGGAGATGGTCAGCACGGTGACGATGACGGCGAGGCTCACGGGTGAAGGGATCTCGGGTACGGCGGAGCTGATCGTTTTGTGGGATGCCTGGAGGATGAGCTTGACGGCGATGAAGGAGAGGATGAGAGCCAGGCCCGTGCTGAGGTAGTGGAAGCGGTCGAGCAGACCGGCGAGCATGAAGTACAGGGCGCGCAGCCCCAGGATGGCGAAGGCGTTGCTGGTGTAGACGATGAAGGCGTCGCTGCTGACGGCGAGGACGGCGGGCACGCTGTCGACGGCGAAGACGAGGTCGGCGGCCTCGATCGCGGCGACGACGGCCAGCAGCGGGGTGGCGACGCGTTTGCCGGCTTCCTTGACGAAGAAGTGGGTGCCCGCGTAGTCGTCCCGCACCGGAATGACCTTGCGGAGCAGCTTGACGGCGATGCTCTTGCCGGGATCGAAGCTGTCGTCCTCCTCTTTCAGGATTTTGTAGGTGCTGTAAAAGAGGATGGCGGCGAAGACGAACAGGATGGCGGTGAAGCGGCTGACCACGGCGACGCCGGCGGCGAGGAAGAGGCCCCGGAAGACCAGGGCGCCCAGGACGCCGAGGAAGAGCACGCGGTGCTGGTAGGCGCGGGGCACCTTGAAGTAGCCGAAAATCAGCGCGAAGACGAAGAGGTTGTCGACCGACAAGCTCTTCTCCAGCAGCCAAGCGGTGGTGTATTCCACCCCTGCGCTGGTGCCGACCACGAGAAAGACAACAGCGCCGAAGACGACGGCGAGACCCACCCAGACCCCGCTCCAGGCGGCAGCTTCCCGAAAGCCGATGACATGTGCCTGCCGGTGGGCGAGCAGATCCACCGCCAGCGACACCAGCACGGTCACGGCGAACACCGCCCACAGCCACAACGGCACGTCATGCACAGGCCCGGCCCCCTACACGCGATCGACCGGCACTCTCCTTCTTCGAGTCTGGGGCATGCGAGCAGGCGATGCCTCCCCGACTCTGGAGCGCCGGCCGCGACGGCGCCTGAGCGCGGAACGCCCCCCTTGGATGTGTCCTTCCCGCGTTCGCCGGCCGCTCGTCCGCACTGGCCGTCAAGGGGGGTATACCGATCCCCGCTGCGCAGGTGCTGTCCGAGCATCACGGCGACGGTTAGACCGCAAGGCGTGGTCTGGTTGCAGTGCGCGCCGTGTGCTCAATGCACGTGGCGCCCCACCCGATCCCTTCCCGCGCTCGGCTGGCTCGCGACCGGGGCCGACCCTGTCCAATCCGGCCATCGGATTGCTCCGGGCGACCGGTCCGCGGCCGGTCCGGTGATCGTCGTCCAGCACTTCGGGCAGTCCACCCTGGCCGTCGACCTGGTCTGGTCCGCCGCTGCGGCGCCCCTGACGTTCCATGGCTGTCGTATTCCAGGCCGAGGCGGTCCGCCAGCCCCCTCGTAGGTGACCCTGGGCCGTGTGCTTTCGCTGGTCGAGAATGAGGTCCGTGCGGGAAGCTGCATGCGTGATCGAACGAGAGGCCGCCGTTCGGGCTGTCGAGGACCAACTGGAGCGCGACTATCAGCAGTTCCGGGCCGCGGGTGTGGACGCGATGCGGATGGCTGTGGTCGATGTCGAGGAGCACGAGCTGGTGTGGATCGTCTTCTGGACCTCCGAGGAGTTCGTACGCACCCGGAACCCGGAGTTCATGCTGGGCGGTAACGGGCCGTACCTGGTCGACCGCGTCGACGGCGGACTGCACGCGATAGGCGTCGTCTCGGCGGTGACCGGGGAGTGGGAGGCCGACTATCGGGCCCGGGTACGTGGGCTGCCGGTGCGCACCGCGGTAGACGATCTACACGATGCGCTGTGCGAAGTCGCCGCCGCGCGCGGACGGATGCATGCTGTGCGGACACTGCGCCAAAGGCTGCCTGTGCTCTCGCCCGCGGAGGCCATCGAGTACGTGAGCGCGTTGCTGGAGGGTGATGCACCCGCCCGCCTCGTGGCCGTCGCCGTCGCAGAGCTCGTGGAGCCTCTCAACCCGGTACTCGGGGTGAAGACCGTTCTGAGCGGGGCGGCGATCCGGGCCGGTCAGAGCCCCGAGGGGTGACTGGAAAGCCAGTCGGCATGCCGATCGCGCGTCAATGCAGCTCATCGACGCCGGAGCGACGGCCGTCAGCGCAAGGCGGCAGCGTTGCGGGCCTGCAGGCCGCCCAGGTGCCGCGCCACTCTCCCTGGCCCGGCGGCGCAACCTCAAAAAGAGGGTGGCCTCGTTGCACACCCGACAGGCAGGATCGGCCCCATGCGCGTGACCGACCTCTGCGCCCTGGCGCGCTTGCGCCATGCCCACGAGCATCCCGAACTGCCGGCTCTGGTTCGCCGCTATGTCACGCCCGAGGGGCGCTACATGAAGCTCAGCGGCAGCTTGCCCCTTGAGGGCGGGTGGCGCGAGCGGAGAACTGCGGCGTGGCTCGTGGCTGTCTCCCGCCGGACCGAGTTCCGTGAACGCCTCGGGGAAACAGCGGCTCCAGGGTGCATTCCACATGCAGGACACCACGGACCCCGCCTCCTGCCTGAGCTTGATTCGCCGGCTATGCGCCTTCGTCGAAGAGTGGGTCGAAGCGAGTTGATGGCAACACTCTGAGCGTGCGCAAGGCACGTGTCCGTGACTACAGGCGCAGAGCACCTGTTCCGTTCCCGTCGTATTCCTGCGGGCGGCGGCTGAGCCACGCTGTAGACGGTGAGTGGCCCGGTGCGTTCGGGACCGCGTGGCTGGCATTCCCATCATCATCACACCCGGAGTCGACCATGACTGCTCAGAAGGCCCTCACCTACGACGCGTTCGTTGAACTCGCGACCGCTGACCCGGCTGTCGTCGGCCTCGTCCTGAAGGGTTCTCGGGCCCACCAGGGCATGACCACCGAGCACTCCGACCATGACCTGTACGTCGTTCTCGACGATGGCAGGAAGACGGACCTCTCCCGGTTCGCTGGTCACCGCACCACGGAGCTCGACCTCGTGATCGTCTCCCTGGACGAGTTCCGCGGCACCGCTGGAATGCCAGACTTCGATCGCTACGCACTCGCGCGGGGCGTGGTTGTACTCGACCGGCTCGACGGCGGTATCGCCCGGATCCTCGCTGACAAGGCACGGCTCGGCGCCGATGAAGCCTTCCAAGAGGCGGACAAATGGCTCGATGCCTACTCCAACTCCCTCTACCGCTCGGTCAAGAACGCGCGAGACGGTCATGCGCTTGCATCCAGGCTCGATGCCGCCGACAGCATCCGATTCCTGTTCGAGTTGCTTTTCGCTTTCGACCGTCGGCCCCGCCCGTTCAACAAGTATCTGGAATGGGAGCTCGCCCGGTTTCCATTGCCCGGCTGGGACACCGCCGAGCTGCTCGACGCTGCGGACAGCATCTCGGCGACAGGTGATGTGTCGACCCAGCGGCGCCTCTTCGCCAAGGTCGAGGCGGTGGCCCGGCGATCCGGGCACAGCGCGGTGCTGGACGCATGGGGTGAGGACTTGCACCTGATGCGACCGCAGTAGGGGACGCGGTCGCCGACCTCCCGGCGGGGACCGGTTGTTGAGCGTCGTCTTCGTTCCGTGACTGGCCGCTGGGCCTGGTGGGAGTGGCGCCAGGCCCATCATGGGGGTGTGCTCGGAGAAGGCCATGCCGTTGCGCGTGAGCGGTCCGACGGGGGATCTACCGAGACCCTCCCGGCGGCCCTGGAGCTCGATCTCGTGATGTCAGGCGGCGTGCTTCACGTGGCGGACCAGCCACATCAGCAGGGCGTCCAGGTCGGCGGCGGCTGAGAGGACCCGGGCGACCGCCTCGGGCGTGTGCAGCCACTCCTCGCAGCCGAGGGCCTGTGCGGCGATGAGCGAACGGTGGCGCAGCAGGTACTGGCGGGGGTGGTCCGCCGGATAGCCGCGCGGGGGCCGTTTCATCACGTCCCCGGAGATGTCGTAGCCCTGCTTCCGCACGTCCTCGACGATGGCGGACAGTTCGCGGCCGCTCCTCTCGGAGGCCACGGCTTTGCGGAACATGTCCACCTGACCTGGGTCGGGGTACCACCAGGCGCCCTGGATCCGCAGGCCGTCCAGGGAGAGCCGGAGACCGATCTCGATCTTGCGGCCGAGCCGGATCACCGCGCACTGGTGCTGCCACCACCAGGAGTCGGTGCGGTAGTGCCAGACGGAGAAGTCCTCGTACCGGGGGTCGGTGTCCGCTACCTCGTTGAGCAGGGCGATCATCGGCTGCCGGATCAGGCGTTCGCGGTCCGTGCGGTAGCGCTCGCGGGTCGCGTGGGTCGGTTCGCCCTGGAGCTGCCACAACACGTCCATGGCCTGCTCCGGCCAGCCGGTGAACTGTCCGCGCATGCGCGGAGGATAGCTCACGCACGACATGCGCGCGGGGAGAGTGAGAGGGCAGGAGGCGTAGCCGACACGTGGTGGGAGGTGTTGGGGTTCGCCCTGCAGCTGTACTCGGTGCACGGACATGACGGCGAGAGGGACCGCTGACATGCCCCGGACTGCTTGGTGTGCAGTGCGATGGCTCGGCTGGCGGCGGGGCGGCGTATGAGCTCGCTAATACCTGGTCAGGGCACGGTCGAAGAGTGAGTACTCAACCCGGGCCATTTTCGACCTGTCGTAGGAACTGAACGGCTTCCCTTTGTTGTCGATCACTGTACTTCCTTTGCGTCCCTTTGAAACCCAGTGAAGTTCAGCCGTCCATGTCGCGTATGAGTCAGTGGTGGCGATCAGATGCAGAACCTCCGGTTCTGAAGAGTTCACCTTGTATGGGAACGGCGTTCCATCCTTGTCGGGTTTCATTTCGCCGGTATGTGGATCTTCTTTGGAAAGGGTGGGACGTGGATGTTTCGCGTCCAGGTCCACAACGTAGATTCGTGGTGGTGCCCCTGCGCCGCACCCCGAGTTGATGTCCACCAACGTGCCAGGGATCTCCTTCCTGTGCTCCTCTACAGCAATGTCTAGCCCTGTGAGGAGGATGGAGTTGTTGTCCCTGCCTTGCACGGTGACGTCCACCCAATATCCGGTGAGCGGCTCAGCCCCATAGTCGGTGAGTGCCTTCTCGAGGACGTCATGCTGATATTTCTCCTCCTCGAGGCTCACGTCACCCTGAGTCTTCTTGTGTCCGTGCAGTAGTTTGTTCATTTTTCTTTCAAAAGGCTTTGGATCCTTCCGGAAGAGCCAGGTGTGGCAGATGGTGGGGTCGCTGCTCCAGAAACCGCCTTGGGCTCCTGCCGTAGAGGTCACGGTGGGGCCGATGGGTTGCTCTTCGCTGAAGAGGGTGGTCACCAAACTGATACCTCCCTGTTGCAGCCATCCCCCGACGACTCCGACCGTGATGGCGGATATAGCGGTGATGAAACCTGTGCGGCGATACCACTTGGGTCGGGCGTCGCCGGAACCGCGCGGCTCTGGATCGTTGCTCTCCGCCGAATTTTGCTGCTGCGTCAACTGAACGTCGCCCTTGTTGAGGGAAAGTTCTGCAAGGAAGCCAGCTTAACGCGGCCAAGCAAAGGGCCATGCCGAGGTGATCGAGAATTATCGCTAGTGATCGTACTGCTTCACCTCGCCGCGATTTTTGGGTACTCGATTCGTGGTCATCAGGGTGCGATCGCGCTGATATTTATCGCGGAGTCGATTTGCGGGTGTCAGGGGAAGCCACGATGCGGAAGGCTCTCCGCACGGGGGCGTGTGCGCCGGGCTCGACCCACGTCCAGGTGCCGCGCCGGATGACAGTGCGGGTGGGCCTCGCGGTAGGCGGGAGTTCCGCCTGGCCGGCTACACAGATCAACGCATTGCCCGCCGCCCGTGCCGCGGACGTACCGTACGCCCGCCGGCACCAGCGCAAGGCAGGGCCGAGGCTTGGCCGCTTGAGCGTGTGCCGGCCGTACGAAACGCTCTCGCCGATCGCCATCGGATCCTCGGCGAGAGCGGCGCAGCCTCGGGGCTCCGGCAGGGAGAAGCGTTTGGGCTGAGTGCAGACCTTTGTTCAGATGTCCCGGAACGTCTCGATCTGTGCCCCGATCGAGTTCAGTCGCTCCGCCAGGTCCTCGTAACCCCGGTTGATGACGTACACGTTGCGCAGCACCGACGTGCCCTCCGCCGCCATCATCGCCAGCAGGACGACCACCGCGGGGCGCAGGGCCGGCGGGCACATCATCTCGGCGGCGCGCCAGCGGGTCGGGCCCTCGACCAGGACGCGGTGGGGGTCCAGGAGCTGGAGCCTGCCGCCGAGGCGGTTCAGGTCGGTCAGGTAGATCGCGCGGTTGTCGTAGACCCAGTCGTGGATGAGGGTCTGGCCCTGGGCGACCGCCGCGATGGCCGCGAAGAACGGGACGTTGTCGATGTTCAGGCCGGGGAACGGCATGGGGTGGATCTTGTCGATCGGCGCCTCCAGCTTGGAGGGCCGTACGGTCAGGTCCACCAGGCGGGTGCGGCCGTTGTCGGCGAAGTACTCGGGCGTGCGGTCGTGGTCGAGGCCCATCTCCTCCAGCACGGCCAGCTCGATCTCCAGGAACTCGATCGGCACCCGGCGCACCGTCAGCTCCGACTCGGTGACGACGGCCGCGGCGACCAGGCTCATCGCCTCGACCGGGTCCTCGGAGGGGGAGTAGTCCACGTCGACGTCGATGGTGGGCACGCCGTGCACGGTGAGGGTGGTGGTGCCGATGCCGTCGACCTTGACGCCGAGGGCCTCCAGGAAGAAGCAGAGGTCCTGGACCATGTAGTTGGACGAGGCGTTGCGGATGACGGTGATGCCGTCGTGCCGGGCGGCCGCGAGCAGGGCGTTCTCGGTGACCGTGTCGCCGCGTTCGGTCAGGACGATCGGACGGTCGGGGCTGACCGCGCGGTCCACCCGGGCGTGGTACTGGCCCTCGGTGGCGGCGATGTCCAGGCCGAAGCGGCGTAGCGCGATCATGTGCGGTTCGACCGTGCGTGTGCCGAGGTCGCAGCCGCCGGCGTAGGGCAGTTTGAACTGGTCCATGCGGTGCAGCAGCGGGCCGAGGAACATGATGATGGAGCGGGTGCGGCGGGCCGCGTCCGCGTCGATCGCCGCCAGGTTCAGCTCGGCCGACGGCACGATCTCCAGGTCGACGCCGTCGTTGATCCACCGGGTGCGCACGCCGATGGAGCTCAGCACCTCCAGGAGGCGGTACACCTCCTCGATGCGGGCGACGCGGCGCAGCACCGTGCGCCCCTCGTTGAGCAGTGAGGCGCACAGCAGCGCCACGCACGCGTTCTTGCTCGTCTTCACGTCGATGGCGCCGGACAGCCGGCGCCCGCCGACCACCCGCAGATGCATCGGACCGGCATAGCCGAGCGACACGATCTCGCTGTCGAGGGCCTCCCCGATGCGCGCGATCATCTCAAGGCTGATGTTCTGGTTGCCGCGCTCGATCCGGTTGACGGCGCTCTGGCTGGTGCCGAGCGCCTCGGCCAGCTGCGACTGCGTCCAGCCACGGTGCTGCCGGGCGTCACGGATGAGCTTGCCGATGCGTACGAGGTAGTCGTCTGCCATGAGGCTGAGGTTATCTCAGATATGAGATGCCGCCCGACAGGGGGGCCGAACGGGTGACGGGATGTCAATCCCGCCCCGCCCCCTCAGTGCCGACGCTCCCTCGTGGTGCGCCGCCACCCGAAAGGTCCGGGCAGATCCATCGATGTCGTACGACGTCCTGTGCTGCTGCGGGTGTAGCGCGGGCCGTTCTTTCCGCCGCCGGTGGTGATGGACCAGGAGCGCTTGTTGATGTTCAGTCGCACCCCCGGAAGGATCCGGAAACTCTTGCGGAACGTGAGCGGCATGCCTGTCTCCCCTCCGTCTTGCGTGGATGTCTGCCTTACATGGATGTCCGTCTTGCGTGGATGTCGCGCGTGGGTACCCGGTTCGGATACCCGGGAAAAGGGCGCGCATGACCGCACGGCGGGCGCCGGGGCATGACCATCCGGCGCTCGTGTACTAGAGTTATCTCGACATCGAGATATCTGCCGAGAGAGCACCGCAGCCGCACGCCGCCATCAATCCGGCGGTAAGGGTTACCTAACTTAGCCTTACCTTAGCGGATCGGCCAAGATGCCGTGGCGGCAGGATCGTGGTGGTACGCGCACATCAATGAAGGAGACTGTCGTGTCGGCGAACAGCTTCGACGCCCGCAGCACGCTGCAGGTGGGCGACGAGTCGTACGAGATCTTCCGGCTGGACAAGGTGGAGGGCTCGGCCCGCCTGCCCTACAGCCTCAAGGTCCTGCTGGAGAACCTGCTCCGCACCGAGGACGGCGCGAACATCACCGCCGACCACATCCGTGCCCTCGGCGGGTGGGACTCGCAGGCCCAGCCAAGCCAGGAGATCCAGTTCACGCCGGCCCGCGTGATCATGCAGGACTTCACCGGCGTTCCCTGCGTCGTGGACCTCGCGACCATGCGTGAGGCCGTCAAGGAGCTGGGCGGCGACCCGGCGAAGATCAACCCGCTGGCGCCGGCCGAGCTGGTCATCGACCACTCCGTCATCGCCGACAAGTTCGGCACGAACGACGCCTTCAAGCAGAACGTCGACCTGGAGTACGGCCGCAACAAGGAGCGCTACCAGTTCCTGCGCTGGGGCCAGACCGCCTTCGACGAGTTCAAGGTCGTCCCGCCCGGCACCGGCATCGTCCACCAGGTGAACATCGAGCACCTGGCCCGTGTCGTGATGGTCCGCGACGGCAAGGCCTACCCGGACACCCTGGTCGGCACCGACTCGCACACCACCATGGTCAACGGCCTCGGCGTCCTCGGCTGGGGCGTCGGCGGCATCGAGGCCGAGGCCGCCATGCTCGGCCAGCCGGTCTCCATGCTCATCCCGCGCGTCGTCGGCTTCAAGCTCACCGGCGAGCTCCAGGCCGGCACCACCGCCACGGACCTCGTGCTGACCATCACCGAGATGCTGCGCAAGCACGGCGTCGTCGGCAAGTTCGTCGAGTTCTACGGCGAGGGCGTCGCCGCCACCTCGCTGGCGAACCGCGCCACCATCGGCAACATGTCGCCGGAGTTCGGCTCCACCGCCGCGATCTTCCCGATCGACGACGAAACGATCAACTACATGCGGCTCACCGGCCGCAGCGAGCAGCAGCTCGCCCTGGTCGAGGCGTACGCCAAGGAGCAGGGCCTCTGGCTCGACCCGGCCGCCGAGCCCGACTTCTCCGAGAAGCTGGAGCTCGACCTCGCCACGGTCGTCCCGTCCATCGCCGGTCCGAAGCGCCCGCAGGACCGCATCGTCCTCGCGAACGCCGCCGAGCAGTTCAAGACGGACGTCCGCAACTACGTCAACGACGAGTACGAGGCCAGCAAGGAGTCCTTCCCGGGCTCCGACGCGCCCTCGACGATCCCGAACGGCGCCCCGTCCAACCCGGTCACCGTGACCGCCCCCGACGGCACGTCGTACGAGATCGACCACGGCGCGGTGACGGTCGCGGCCATCACCTCCTGCACCAACACCTCCAACCCGTACGTCATGGTCGCCGCCGCGCTGGTGGCCAAGAAGGCGGTGGAGAAGGGCCTGACCCGCAAGCCGTGGGTCAAGACCACCCTCGCCCCCGGCTCCAAGGTCGTCACCGACTACTTCGAGAAGGCGGGCCTGACCCCCTACCTCGACAAGGTCGGCTTCAACCTCGTCGGCTACGGCTGCACCACCTGCATCGGCAACTCCGGCCCGCTGCCGGAGGAGGTCTCCAAGGCCGTCAACGACCACGACCTCGCGGTCACCTCGGTCCTCTCCGGCAACCGGAACTTCGAGGGCCGCATCAACCCCGACGTCAAGATGAACTACCTGGCGTCCCCGCCGCTGGTCGTGGCCTACGCGCTCGCCGGTTCCATGAAGGTCGACATCACCCGGGACGCCCTGGGCACCGACCAGGACGGCAACCCGGTCTTCCTGAAGGACATCTGGCCCTCCGAGGCCGAGGTGAACGACGTCGTCGCCAACGCCATCGGCGAGGACATGTTCGCCAAGTCCTACTCGGACGTCTTCGCGGGCGACGCCCAGTGGCAGGCGCTGCCGATCCCGACCGGCAACACCTTCGAGTGGGACGCCGAGTCGACCTACGTCCGCAAGCCCCCGTACTTCGAGGGCATGGCCCACGAGCCGGCCCCGGTGGAGAACATCTCCGGCGCCCGGGTGCTCGCCAAGCTGGGCGACTCGGTCACCACCGACCACATCTCCCCGGCCGGCGCCATCAAGGCCGACACCCCGGCCGGCCAGTACCTCACGGAGCACGGCGTCGAGCGCCGCGACTTCAACAGCTACGGCTCGCGCCGCGGCAACCACGAGGTCATGATCCGCGGTACGTTCGCCAACATCCGCCTGCGCAACCAGATCGCGCCGGGCACCGAGGGCGGCTACACCCGCGACTTCACGCAGGACGGCGGCCCGGTGTCGTTCATCTACGACGCCTCGCGCAACTACATCGAGCAGGGCATCCCGCTGGTCGTCCTGGCCGGCAAGGAGTACGGCTCCGGCTCGTCCCGCGACTGGGCCGCCAAGGGCACCGCGCTCCTGGGCGTCAAGGCCGTCATCGCCGAGTCCTACGAGCGCATCCACCGCTCGAACCTCATCGGCATGGGCGTCCTGCCGCTGCAGTTCCCGGAGGGCCAGTCGGCCGCGTCCCTCGGCCTCACCGGTGAGGAGACCTTCGACTTCACCGGCGTCGAGGAGCTCAACAACGGCACCACCCCGCGCACGGTGAAGGTCACCACCGACACCGGCGTCGAGTTCGACGCGGTCGTCCGCATCGACACCCCCGGCGAGGCGGACTACTACCGCAACGGCGGCATCATGCAGTACGTGCTGCGCAGCCTGATCCGCAAGTAATCCGCAAGTAAGCGGACCATCACGGCAGTTCGAGGGCCGCGTCCCCGGGTCACCGGGGGCGCGGCCCGCGCCGTTCACGGGCGGGCCACGGTGGGCTGCGGCCGGGTCACTCGCCGCGGTACTTCGCCGCCGCTGCCTGGGCGAGGTCCTGCGCCTTGTCGAGGGCCGCGTCCACGGACTGCCGGCCGGCGATGGCCGCGGCGATCTGCTCGGACACCGCCGTACCCAGCACGGCGAACTCGGGGATGCCCAGGAAGCCGATGCCGGTGTAGGGGCGGGGGCCGACGCCCGGGTCATTCGGGTCGGCGGAGTCCGTCGCCGCCGTGTACTCCTGCCGGTACCAGGCGCCGGCCGCCTGCTGGTACTCGGGCTTCTCGTAGAGCGATTTGCGGTTCCCGGCGGGCGCCGAGGTCCAGCCCATCTCCTGGCCGACCAGCTCCTGGAACTGCCTGGAGGAGGCCCAGGAGATGAACTCCCAGGCGGCGTCCTTGCGCTCGGACGCCTGCTGGACGCCCCAGGCCCAGGTCCACAGCCAGCCGGCCTTGTCGGTCTTCTCGTGCGGGGCCGGAACATAGCCCACCTTGCCCTTGACCGGCGAACTGTCGGCCTCGATCGACGAGGCCAGCGACGTGGCGTCGTACATCATGGCGCACTTGCCCTGGACGAAATGGTCCAGGATCTCCAGCACACCCATCCGCTCGGCGTCGGGCTGGCCGTGGGAGCGGACCAGGTCGACGTAGAACCCGACGGCCTCCTTGAACTCCGGTGAGGTCAGCCGGGCGTTCCAGTCCATGTCGTACCAGGCGCCGCCGAAGGTGTTGACGACCGTGTTGATCGGGGCGAGGTTCTGGCCCCAGCCGGGCAGGCCGCGCAGGCAGATGCCGCTGGCGCCCTCCGAGCCGTCGACCCGGGCGGCGAGGTCGGCGACCTGCTTCCAGGTCGGGTTCGCCGGCATGGCCAGCCCCTCCTCGCGGAACAGGTCCTTGCGGTACATCAGGAAGGAGCCCTCGCCGTAGAACGGCTCGGCGTAGAGCTTGCCGTCGTCGCCGGTCAGCGAGGACGTCAGATTCGGGAACACGTCGTCCTGGTCGAAGTCCTCGTCGGCCTTCACATAGGAGTCCAGCGGGGCGAGCCAGCCGTTGTCCGCGTAGATCGGCACCTCGTACGCGCTGACGCTCGCCACGTCGTAGGTGCCGGCCTGGGTCGCGAACTCGCGGTTCATCTTCTCCCGCGCCTCGTTCTCCGGCAGCAACGTGTAGTCGACGGGGATGCCGGTCTCCGCCGTGAAATGCTTCTTGGTGAGCTTCTTCAGGGTCTGGATCTGCGGCACGTCCGTCGCGAGCACCCTGAGCCGGGCCTGCTCCTCGCCGTCGGGAAGATCGGTGTCACCGCACCCGGAGAGGATCAGACCGGCGGCGACCGTGACGGCCACGGCCGCCTGGATGAGGCGGCTGCGTTTCATGACATCTCCGCCCTTACCCACCTTTGCTCTCCATTAGGCATTTCATGGGAAACATAACAATCAGGCCGTATCGGGCATGTCACGATTCATGATCGGTCGCCTCGGGCCTGAGCCCGTCTGGACAGCGCGTCGGCCGCCACGGCGGCCAGCAGCACCCCGCCGGTGATCATGAACTGCACGGCGTCCTGAACCCCCAGCAGCCCCATTCCCGAGGCGATGGACTGGATGACCACCACACCGAGCAGCACCGACCAGGGCGAGCCCCGCCCGCCGAACAGACTCGTCCCGCCGATGACGGCCGCCGCGATGGCGTTGATCAGCAGCATCCCCGAACCGGCGGCCCGGGCCGTCGTGGGGCTCGCCGAGGTCAGTCCCGACGCCACGAACAGCCCGCCGAACGCGGCCAGCGTCCCCGACACCATGAACATCGCCACCCGCACCCGCTCCACCCCGATGCCGGCCCGCCGCGCCGCCTCGACCCCGCCGCCGAGCGCGTACACCCGCCGCCCGTAACGGGTGCGGCGCAACAGGTAGTCCGAGACGACCAGCACCACCAGGAAGATCAGCAGCGCCACCGGCAGCCCCTGGAACCGGTTGAGGGTGTGGGCACCGGCGAAGGCCACCACCGCCAGGAGACCGGTGCGCATCCCGATGTCGCCCTCCGTCCGGTAGGGCATCCCGGCCGCCCGGTGGCGGCTGCGCCGGCGGTGGGCGGCCAGGAAGTACCCGGCCGTGCCGAGTGCCGCGACCGCGTACGCCACCAGGTCGTCGCCGAAGTGCCGACTGGTCAGGGAGGCGACCAGGCCCTCCTCGTCGATGTTGATCGTGCCGCTGGCCCCCAGCAGGTAGAGCGTCAGGCCGTTCCAGATCAGCAGCCCGGCCAGCGTCACCACGAACGCGGGCACGCCGAGCCAGGCATGGAAGAACCCGTGGAAGGCGCCCACGGCCGTCCCCGTGGCCACCGCCACGATCACCGCCAGCCACTCCGGCACGCCGTGGTTCACGTTCAGCACGGCGAACGCCGCACCCGCCAGGCCGCTGACCGAGCCGACCGACAGATCGATCTCCCGGATCAGCAGCACGAACACGATGCCGACGGCGACCAGCCCGGTCCCGACGATGTCCACGCTGAGGTTGGACAGGTTGCGCGGCGAGAGGAACTTGTCGTCCAGCCCCTGGAAGACGATCCAGATCACGAGCAGCCCGGCGAGCACCAGGAGCGGCCCTCGCTCTCCGCCCCGGACACTGCCGCGGACCTCCAGCGCGTACTGGCGCACACTGTCCCGCCAGCCGCGGGGGGCGCCCTGCTCGCGTTCGGTGGTGACCGGACCGGCGCTGCCCGGCCCCGCCGGTCCACCGTCCCGCGACGGCCCGCCGCGGCTCACGGCCACGCCTCCTCGCCGCCCTTCGAGCGATGGGCCACGGCGTTGTCCGCCGCCCCCGTGACGGAGGAGATGATCTGCTCCTGGGTCACGGTGCTCACGTCGAACAGACCGTTGTTGCGGCCCAGCCGCAGCACGGCGACCCGGTCCGCGACGGCCTTGATGTCACCCATGTTGTGACTGATGAGGATGATCGCCATACCGCGGTCGCGGACCTCCTCGATCAGGTCGAGCAGGTGGCTGGTCTGCTCCACGCCGAGGGCGGCGGTGGGCTCGTCGAGCAGCAGCACCTTCGGGGCGCCCATCAGCGAGCGGGAGATCGCGACGGCCTGCCGCTGCCCGGCCGAGAGCGCGGCGACCGGCACCCGCACGTCGGGGATGCGGATCGACAGCGCCCGCATCAGGTCACGGGCACGGCGCTCCATCTCCACCTCGTCGAGGACGCCCACGCGGTCGATCTCGCGGCCCAGGAAGAGGTTGCCGACGACGTCCAGGTTGTCGCACATGGCGAGGTCCTGGTAGACGGTCGCGATGCCCAGGGCGTGGGCGTCGTGCGGGCGTTTGATCTGGACGAGGCGCCCCTCCCACTCGATGACGCCCCGGTCGGCGGGGCTGACCCCGGAGATCACCTTGACCAGCGTGGACTTGCCCGCCCCGTTGTCGCCCGCCAGGGCCACGACCTCACCGGCCCGGACCTGCAGGTCGACGTCCACCAGCGCCTGGACGCCGCCGAACCGCTTGGTGATGCCACGCAACGCCAGGACGGGGGGATGGGCCACGGGGACCACCTCGCTCACCGGGTGAGCCCGGCGCGGTCACAGGCCGGGCGGAACTTCGGGGTGCAGATCTGGTCGACCGTGTAGACGCCGTCCCGGACGAGCCGGCCGATCGTCTCGCGCGTCACGGCGGTGGGCGTGAGCAGGACCGCCGGGACGTCCTCGGTCGTGGGGCTGTCCACCGTCGTCGTGACCAGGGAGTCGATGTCGTTTCCGCGTGCCAGGGCCACGGCCATCGCGGCGGCCGCCTCGGTCTCCAGCCGGAACGGCTTGTAGACGGTCATGTACTGCTCGCCCTCGACGATGCGCTGCACGGCGTCGAGATCGGCGTCCTGCCCGGTGACCGGGGGCAGCGGCGCGACACGGGCGCTCTTGAGGGCCGCGATGACACCGGCCGCGATGGAGTCGTTGGCCGCGAGCACCCCGTCGATCGCGCCCGGGCCGAGGGCACTGACCGCGGCGGACATGTGGTCGTGCGCGTTCTCCGTACGCCACCCCACGGTGTCGTACGACTTCAGGATCCGCACCTCGCCCCGGAGGACGGCCCGTGCCCCGCCCTCGTACCAGGCGGCGTTGGGGCTGGACGGGTCGCCGTTCACCATGACGACGCGGCCACCGTCGGCCCGGGCGCCCATGCCCTTCAGGAGCGCCTGGCCCTGGAGCCTGCCGACCTGGGCGCCGTTGAAACTGACGAAACCCGAGATCGGGCCTTCGGCGAGGCGGTCGTAGGCGACGACCGGGATGCCCTCGCGCTGCGCCGCGTGCACCGAGGAGCGCAGGGCCTTGGGGTCGACGACGTCCAGGAGCAGGGCCGAGACGCCCCGGGTGATCATGGAGGTCATCTGCTGCCGCTGGCTCGCCGCGTCGTTCTCGGCGTTGGCGTACACGACCCTGCACTCGGAGCACAGCTCCTTGACCCGCTTCTCGATCAGGGGCCTGTCCGACTTCTCCCAGCGGGGCACGGCCCGGCTGGGCAGCAGCAGCCCGATGGTCAGCTCGCCCTCCCCGCCGTCGTCCGTGCACCCGGCGAGGGACACGGCCAGCAGGACCGCCAGCAGCCCGGCGGCCCCCCGCAGACCGAGGCCACGCATCAGGGACCTCCCTCGCGGGTTCCGGGGTCGCGTACGGCCGGGTCGCCGGTACGGCTCGTGGCCTGTTCGTCGCTGTGGCGCGGGCCCTGGTCGCGGGCCTTGCGGCGGTCCCGGTTGCGGCCCAGGCCCCAGGCCCGGTCGCGGCCCAGGCCCCAGACGCGGCCCGGCCTGCGCTCCTCCTCCGGCTCGGTCTCCGGTTCCTCGTCCGGCTCCTCACCGGGCTCCGTCTCCCGACGGGTGACGACGATCTCGCTCCACACCTGCTTGCCGCCGCCCACCGGCACCGAACCCCAGGCCGCCGACATGGCCTCGACCAGGAAGAGCCCACGCCCGCCCGTCGACTCCCAGTCCACGACCACGGGCTTGGCCGGTGCCCGCGGTGAGGAGTCGTTCACGGTCACCCGCAGCCGGTCCGCCGCCAGGGTCAGCTCCACCCGGACCGCGCCCTGCGTGTGCACCAGCGCGTTGGTGACCAGCTCCGACACCACCAGCAGGACGGTGTCGGCCTCGGCGGCGATGCCCCACGAACGCAGCGTGCGCGCGCTGAACCGGCGGGCGTGCATCACCGCGTCCGGCAGCCGCCACACCACCCAGCCCGCCCGCACCGGCCGGACCCGCATCCCGTCGTAGCGCAGCAGCAGCACCGCCACGTCGTCCTCACGCCGCCCGGTCTCGCCGAGCAGTGCGTCGGCCATCCGTCCCGGGTCGGCTGGATCGGCCGCGGCGAGCGCTCGGCGCACGAGCCGCATCCCCTCGTCCACCTGGAGGTCCGCCGACTCGACCAGACCGTCCGTCACCAGCGCGAGCACCGATCCCGGGGCGAACGCGAGGGCCGTCAGCGGGAACTCCGCGTCCGCGAGGACTCCCAGCGGGAGTCCGCCCTCGACCGCGATCTCCTCGGTGCCGCCGTCGGGATGGCGCGCCAGTGGTGCCAGGTGACCGGCCCGCACGAACAGCGCGTTGCCCTCCTCCATGTCCAGTTCGACGTAGCAGCAGGTGGCGAACAGGTCGGTCTCCATGCCGACGAGCAGCCGGTTGGCGTGCGCGACGACCACGTCCGGCGGATGCCCCTCCACGGCGTAGGCGCGGACCGCCGTACGCATCTGCCCCATGATCGTCGCGGCCCCGGCGCTGTGTCCCTGCACATCCCCGATGACCAGGGCCACCTTGCTCTCCGACAGTGCGATCACGTCGTACCAGTCGCCGCCCACCTGGAGTCCGCGCCGGGCGGGCAGATAGCGGGCCACGGCCGTGCCCCCGGGGAGCCGGGGGAGCCGGCGCGGCAGCAGGCTGCGCTGGAGCATCGTCGCGAGCTCCTGCTCGGCGTCGTAGGCGTGCGCGCGCTTCAGGGCCTGCCCGACGAGCCCCGCGGTCGCGGTCAGCAGGGCCCGCTCCTCGGGCGCGAACTCGTGCCGACTGTCCCATCCGACCAGGCATACCCCGGCCACCCCGCTCCTGGCCGGCAACGGCAGCACGGCGAGCCCGCCGGGCCCGATCCCCGCGAGTCCCGGTTCCAGGGCGGAACCCGCAGGCCACAGGCTCATCCGCCCGTCCCGCAGTGCCGCCTGGAGCGTGGGCAGGGCGGAGACCGGCGCGTCGGGCCACTCCGAGCGCCACTCCCGGCGCCACAGTTCCGGCCAGGCACCGGCACCCGGCGGATCGAGCACGGTGACCGCCAGCCGGTCCTCCAGCAGCTCGGCCAGCGCCACCCGGTCGGCGCCCAGCGGCTCGCGCAACGCGGCGACGACGACACGGCTGACGTCCCGGACGGTCGTGGCGTCGTCGAGCGCGGCCGTCAGCCACTGGATCCGGGCGACGTCGCTGGCGCTGCGGCGCAGCACGGGCGCCGCGCTCACCACGCCCAGCACCCGCTCGGGAGCGCCGTCGGGCCCTTTCAGCACCCGGCAGTTCAGCCGCAGCCAGCAGAGTTCACCGGTGGGCCTGCGGATACGGAACTCCAGCTCACGGCGGCCCGGGGCCTGTGCGGACGGCTCGATGACCGACATCAGCGCCGGGACGTCCTCCGGCACGCTGACCGAGAGCAGGGTGTCGGTCTTGCCGTCGAAACCGCCCTCGGGGATGCCGACGAGTTCGAGCAACGCCGGGTCCGTCTCGACCAGCCCGGTCCCGGGCGACAGGGCGAAGGAGCCGATCCCCATGGCGCGCAGGGCCGAATCCAGCAGCGGCGAGGGTGCCGACCGGTCGGCCTCGCCCCGCAGCCGCTCGGCGACGGCCTCGGCGTACCGCTCCAGGAACTCCCGCTGTTCGGACCCGAACCCCTCCCCGGCCTCTCCCACCACGACGAGAGAGCCCAGCCAGCCACCGGCGGCCCCCAGCGGCAGGGCCCCGAGCGGGGCGGAGGCGGCCACGCCGCCCTCCCCACCGGCGAGCCGCACACCCGAGAGCCACACGGGCCGCCCCCGCAGATAGGCCTCGGCGACGGCCGGGCCGCCGCCTGCTGTCTCCGGGCCGGAAGCGGTACCGCCGGAACCGGCACCGGGGGAGGGGGCGGGGGAAGGGGTGCCGGGGGTGCCGACGTCCGGCGTCGGCCCGGGGTGACCGCTCGACCCCGCGCCGGGAGAGCCCCCCGGAACCGGGACCGCCACCCGCCCCGGCAACCGGTACGGCTGCTCCGGCTCGGCCCCGGCCGACTCCACCAGCCGCAGCTCGGTCCCCTCCTCGCCGCGTACGTACACCGACGCCAGCGTCACCCCCGCGAACGCCAGGAGCCGCGCTCGCGCGGCGGGTTCCGGAGCGGGGCGAGGCGGACCGGTGCCCCCGTCCCCCGGCGCCCGGAGGCCGGGGATCGCGGCCCGGGCATCGCCGTAGTGGGGCATGTCCGCATCCACCTCCCGTCCATGCCGCAGCCACCGGCAGGTGGGAGTCCCCGGAACTCAGGCGACGACGACGCGGGCACGGGAACGGCGGCGCGGGTTCGCGCCTCCCATGGCGGATCCACGCCGCACACGAGCGGCAGGGCACCCACACAACAGAATCGCACACCTGGATAACCCCGACATATGGGGCGGTCGGTCCCTGTGTCCGAGCCGGACGTCGCCCGGGCGAGCCGACAGGACGCCGTCACCGCCGACCGGCGAAGCCGCGCAGTTCACCGACCCTCATCAGCCGGGCCAGGGCGAGGTAGCCCGCCGCCATCGCGGCCGTTCCGGCGGCGAGGCTCAGCGCGGTGGACCAGGTGCCGGTGCCCAGCCACGCGGCGCAGGACCGGGCGGCTCCCCAGCCCAGCCCCGCGGCGAGGGCGGCAGCGGCCACCAGTTTCGTGTACGTGCGGCGCAGCTCCCCGTCATCGAGCCGGCCGCCGAGCCTGCCGCGCAACCGCCATGCCGTGACGGCCAGCCCGGCCAGGTACGACACGGTGTAGGCACCGGCCATACCGGTCACCGCCCAGCGCGCGGGCAGCAGCAGATGGCAGGAAGTGACCAGTGCGATGTTCACCGCGGCGATCCACGCCGCCATGAAGAACGGGGTGCGGGTGTCCCCGAACGCGTAGAAGCCCCGCAGGAGGAGGTACTGCGCCGAGAACGGGATCAGCCCGAGGCCGAACGCCTGGAGCATCTGGCCGAGCGGCTGGGCGGTCGCCGCGTCGGCCGCCCCGTGGGCGAACAGCAGCGCGGAGATCTGAGGGCCCAGCGCCAGGAAGACGAATCCGGCCGGCACGATGACGACCCCGCTGACCCGTAGTGCCCGCGAGAGATCGGCGCGCAGCTCGGTGACCCGGCCCTCCGCGGCGGCCCTGCTCATCCGAGGCAACAGCGCGGTCACCAGGGAGACGGTCACGATCGACTGCGGCAGCATCCAGATGGTCTGCGCGTACATGTAGGCCGAGTAGCCGGCGCCGGCATCCGGCAGCGCCTGGTCCGCCGCGTTGGCGAAGTTCGTCACCACGGTCAGCGCGACCTGGTTGACCAGGACGAACAGCAACGTCCACTTGGCGGCATGGACGCTCTTGCCCAGGCCGGTGCCCCGCCAGTCGAAGCGGGGCCGGAACCGGAAGCCCGCGGAGCGCAGGAAGGGGATCAGGGCGAGGGCCTGAAGTGCGATGCCGGCCGTCGTGCCCAGCCCCAGCAGCCGCACCTGCGCCGCGGTGATGTCCGCCACCCGGTCCGGGACCGTCATCAGCCCCAGGTACGCGGCGAACATGCCGATCAGCACGACGTTGTTCAGCACCGGCGTCCACATCATCGCGCCGAACTTCTCCCGGGCGTTGAGCACTTGTCCCAGGATGCCGAACACGCCGTAGAAGAAGATCTGCGGCAGCAGGAACCGGGCGAAGACCACGGTCAGTTCGAACGCCTCGTGGCTGTCCGCGGTGTCGCGCATGTACAGGCCCACGATCTGCGGCGCGGCCCACACGGCCAGCGCCGTCCCGGCGGCCAGGACGCACAGGACGAGCGTCACCAGCCGCTGCTCGAAAGCCCTTCCGCCGTCGGCCTCGGTGGTCCGCGCCCGCACCAGCTGCGGCACCAGCACGGCGTTGAGCGCACCGCCGATCACCAGGGTGTACAGACTCGTCGGCACGGTGTTCGCCGTGTTGTACGTGCTCGCGAGCAGCCCCGTGCCCAGTGCCGCCGCCTGGAGGACCTGCCGGATGAGCCCCGTTGCCCGGGACACCATCGTGCCCAGTGCCATCCAGAGGGACGAGCGGGCCGGACCGCCCCGTTCCCTCGTGCCGCTGTGCGCCGGCGTTCGTTCTCCGGTCTGTTCGCTCGTGGCCGCCGATCCGGTCGCGGCCTTCGCCCCCTCCACCATGACGCCAACCTACGCGAGCGGGAATCCGGGGAGCGGGCCGGCCGGCGCGCTCCGGCCGGCCCGCGTCCTCGTGCCGACGGGCCCGGTCACCGTCGCCCCGGTCACCGGGCCCGCCCGTCCGGTGGTTCAGCCCACCCGGCACGGCAGACTGCTCGTGCTGTCACCTCCCGACCCGGAGACGACGTATCCGAACGTCGTGCTCTTGCCTGGTGCGAGGGAGCCGTTCCAGTTGGCGTTGTGGACCATCACCGCCTGGCCGTTGTAGGTGGCGCTGCCGCTCCACAGGCTGTCGACCTTCTGGCCCGCCGGGAGGGTCCAGTCGACCATCCAGCCGAGCATCGGGACCGTGCCGGTGTTGGTGACGGTCACCTCGGACTGGTAGCCGCCGTTCCAGGTGCCGGTCGTCCTGCGGGTGGCCGTGCAGGTGCCGGGCACCGGCTCCGACGGGTTGCCCGGCTCCTTGATGCCGGTCACCTCGCCGTTGCCGCCGTCGAAGACGACGTCGGAGCAGGAGTAGAAGGTCTCCTGGCTGTCGGAGCGCTGCCAGACCATGTAGATGATGTGCCGGCCCGACTTGTCGGCGGGGAGCTTGCCCGTCCAGGAGTAGTTGGCCTCGACCGTGCCCGGGGAGCCCTTCAGCGGCGGGTGGTCGACGCTCAGGAACGGCCGCTCCTCCATGTGGTTCCAGGTGAGCGTCTTGGTGGGGTCGAAGCCGTCCTTGGTGATGTAGACGTGGAACCAACCCGGGTGCGCCGCCCAGGCGTTGTACGAGAAGTCGATGGCCGCACCCGAGGTGAGATGGGTGAGCGGCCAGTCCTTGCTGGGCGTGTTGAACCCGGTGAAGTTGGTGTTGCCGCCGCTGCACAGTTCGCCGTCCGGTACGAAGCCCCGGGTGCGGCCGGCGCCGTCCGAGCGCAGCACCGAGAACCAGTTGTAGAACGGCGTGGTGCCGCTGACCTGCTGCGCGCCTCGGCAGGCGGGATTGACCGGCTTGATCTCGCCGGTGTCCGTCAGGCCGTCCTGCCAGCACAGGAACGTTCGGCTGCCGGGCTTCATGGGGGTGCCGTGCGCCTCCGCCTCGCCACCGGTCGTCATGACCAGGCCGATGGCCGGGACGGTGACGAGGAGGGAGAGCAGCACGAGGAAGAGTGCTCTGACCCGGGAGGAGGGGAGCGCCGGCCGGGGCATCGTGGATCCTCCGGGCTTTCTTGTCAAGATCATGACAGCATCATCCGTTCGTGGGGGTACGGGCCTGCGGATGTGTGTGCACGGATGCGCGGGGTGGGAGCGTCTCGGGGGCGGGTTCCGGTCCACCGTGATGGGAGCGCTCCCACCCCGCCTGTTGCGGAAGTTAGCGCCCGGCGGCACAGATGTAAACGGCTCAGGGGCAAGGGTGTGGGCCGGGGAGCCCTGTCGAAGCGCCGAACGCCTCCACCGGAGAGGGCGGGAGGAGTGACGGGCGGCCGGCGCCTGCGATGGCCCAGCAGGCCTGCGCCGAAAGGAAGTTGACTTTACTTTCCCTTTGCGGTTGGCTGCGGGGCTCGACCATCATGATCCGGGGGGATCCCTTTGAAGCGCATCCTTCGCGCAGCCGTCTGTTCCGTCGCCGTCACCGGTCTCGCGCTCGGCCTCACCGCCTGCTCCGAGGCGGTCGACCAGGTCGACAAGGCGGTGGACGAGACGTACGAGGTCACCTACGAGGTGACGGGGAAGAACATCGACTCGATCGAATTCCACGGCGGCGGGGGTAAGGCCATGGAACCGAAGATCGAGTCGGTCTCGAAGCCCGAACTGCCTTGGAAGAAGACGGTCACGCTGCGCGGCATCATGCCCGCGGCGGTCATGCCCGTCGCCGCGGACCCCGAAGGCTCCCAGATCAGCTGCAAGATCATCCACAAGGGCAAGGTGATCGAGGAGCAGACCGCGAAGGGGCTGGTGAGCGCCGGCGGCTGCACCGCGGAGTCCCCGGTCGCGGGGTGACCCGAGGAGGGACCGGCAGAGCGGCGCAGCCTCCGGGCTGCGCCATCGCCGCGTCGGGCTGAACCCGTGCCGGCACGGCGTCAGCCCGACACCCCTCGCAGCCGAGCCAGTTGGCGTCGCGTCCGCACCGTGTCGGCCGACCCTGTGCCGGCACGGCATCAGTCCAGCACTTCTCGCAGCATCCGGTCGGCGTCGCGCCTGCACCGCGTCGGCCGCCTCTGTGCCGTCACCGCGTCAGTCCAGCACCCCTCGCAGCCAATCCAGTTGGCGTCGCACCTGGACCGCGTCGCCGCCCTCGTGTCCGTTGAACGGATGGGCGTGGATCTCCCTGCGTGGGTCCGTGCCGGTCAGTTTTCGCGTAGCGATTGAAGGCGGCGTACGCCCCGCTCGGCGGGCACACCGTGTCCCGCAGGCCCACCCCGAAGTGGGCCGGGGCCTGCGCGCGGCGGCGAAGGAGACGCCCTCGACAAAGGAGAAGGGGCGAAAGGCGGCGCGCTCGGCGCCCCGGTGGACGGAGAGGTAGGCGGCGATCTCGCCCTAGGGCCCGGCGTCCGTGAGGTCCAGCGCGCGCCGGATCCCGCACAGCAGCGGCGCGGTGGTCACTCATGCCGCCAGGCCGGGCACGAGCCCTGCGACCGCCAGGGCCGGCCCGCCCTCCCTGGCTGTTGCCCACGGCGGCGATCCGCCTCCTCGATGTCCGGGCGGTGGCGCTCCAGTTCGGTCAGTGGCAGGTCGCACGCGGGCACGGCACCACCTCGCAGGAGTCGGTGACAATCCAGAAACTTGCGGCCGGGCAAGGGCAGTCGACTCCGGGGTCCTACCCAGCGCCGGTGAGATTGCAACCGCGCCACAGGCGTCCCGCCCGAGTGCTGCAGCACCCATTGACAGCGCTTTCTGAGCCCCCTAAGTTGCCGCAAGTTACCGGTAAGAGCTCGAAAGTTTCGGTTCCGCGTCCCATGTCCACGGGAGGCCCGAGCAATGAGCACGTCCACCACACCGGCCCCGCCGGGCACCCAGGACCAGCCGCCGGCCCGTGCCGCTCCCCGGCGCGGCAAGCGGGCACCCGCCCGGACCGGATGGCGCCGGGCACTGCGCCGCGACTGGCAGTTGTACTCGCTGGCGATCCTGCCGCTGCTGTTCTTCCTGGTCTTCCGCTACCTGCCGATGATCGGCAACGTCATCGCCTTCCGGCGCTTCGAGCCCGGCGGTTCGATCTTCGGTGAGGAATGGGTGGGCCTGCGCTATGTGCGGATGTTCCTCGGCGACCCCACCTTCTGGCAGGTGTTCCGCAACACCCTGTGGCTGGGCGGGCTCACGCTCGTCTTCTGCTTCCCGATCCCGATCGTGCTCGCGCTGCTGCTCAACGAGGTGCGCCGGCGCTCCCTGAAGCGGTTCGTGCAGTCGGTGTCGTACCTTCCGCACTTCCTGTCGATCGTGATCGTCGCTGGCATCACGATGCAGATGCTGGCGAGCGACGGCCCCGTCAACCACGTCCTCGGCCTGCTCGGCCACGATCCGGTCCGCTTCATCCAGGAACCCGGGTGGTTCCGTACCGTCTACGTCGGTTCCGAGATCTGGCAGACCGCCGGCTGGGGCACGATCCTCTACCTCGCCGCGCTCACCACGATCGACGAGGACCTGTACGAAGCCGCCCGCATCGACGGCGCGGGCCGCTGGCGGCAGATCTGGCACGTCACCCTGCCCGGCATCCGCCCCACCATGATCACGCTGCTGATCCTCAACGTCGGCACGTTCATGGCGGTCGGCTTCGAGAAGGTGCTGCTGCTGTACAACCCGCTGACCTATCCCACCGCGGATGTGATCTCGACGTACGTCTACCGCTCCGGCGTGGAGTCCAACAGCTTCAGCTACGCCGCCGCCATCGGCCTGTTCGAAGCGATCATCGGCCTGGTCCTGATCACGTCGGCCAACACGCTCTCGCGCCGCACGGTGGGGACGAGCCTGTGGTGAGGCCGAGCCGCTCCCAGCGGATCTTCCAGGGCGTCAACGGGGTGATCCTCACGCTCGTCGTGCTGGTGACCCTCTACCCCTTCGTCAACATCATCGCGCGGTCCTTCAGCGGGGAGCGGCAGATCCGGGCCGGTGAGGTGACCCTGCTGCCCAAGGGCTTCAACCTCACCACGTACAGGATCGTGTTCCACGACTCGATGTTCTGGCGGAACTACGGCAACACCGTGCTCTACACGGTCGTGGCAACGGCGGTCGCCATGGTCCTGACGACCTGTTACGCCTATGTCCTGTCGAAGAAGCAGCTCAAGGGCCGGGGTGTGCTCGTCGGCATCGCCGTGTTCACCATGTTCTTCACCGGCGGCCTGATCCCGAACTACATCCTGGTCACCAGCCTCGGCCTGAAGAACAGCGTGTGGGCGATCGCCCTGCCGAACGCGATCAGCGTCTTCAACCTGCTGGTGATGAAGGCCTTCTTCGAGAACCTGCCGACGGAGCTGGAGGAGGCCGCGCAGATCGACGGCCTGAGCACCTACGGCACCCTGCTGAGGATCGTGCTGCCGCTGTCCAAGGCGGTCGTGGCGACCATGGTGCTCTTCTACTCGGTGTCCTTCTGGAACTCCTGGTTCAGCGCGTTCCTGTACATGGACCGGACCGAACTGATGCCGGTCACGGTCTACCTGCGCAACCTCATCCAGGGCGCCACCGGCGGCGGCAACGCCGGTGCCGGAACCGAGCAGCTCAGCCAGGTCGGCGCGAACATCCAGTCGGTGACCATCGTCCTCACCGCCCTGCCGATCCTCTGCGTGTACCCGTTCGTCCAGCGCTACTTCGTCTCGGGCGTGATGCTCGGCGCGGTCAAGGGCTGACCGCCGCACCTCTCCTCAACTGGCATACGGAAACAAGGGGGTTCCCGTGAAGAACGAAGGACAGCTGTCGCGGCGCCGGATGCTCGCCGCGGCCGGCTTCATCGGCCTCGCCACGGTCACCGGCTGCGGCGGCGGTGACGACGGCGGGGACGGCAAGGACCTGTCGAAGAAGCAGGACGGGGCCATGAAGAACTACCGGGCCGGGCAGCAGTTCAAGGCCTCCCGGCCGCTGTCCTTCTCGGTGCTGCACAACAACAACCCGGTGTATCCGATGAAGAACGACTGGCTGTTCTGGAAGGAGCTGACCAAGCGCACCGGCGTGACGCTCAAGCCGATCGACGTCCCGCTCGCCGACTACGAGAAGAAGCGCAGCGTCCTCATCGGTGCGGGCGACGCACCCTTCCTGATCCCGAAGACCTACCACCCCTCGGAGGTCGCCTTCGTTTCCTCGGGCGCGATCCTCCCGGTCAGCGACTACGTGAAGCTGATGCCCAACTTCCGCGACAAGGTCCGCAAGTGGAAGCTGGAGCCCGAGCTCGACTCCATCCGCCAGTCCGACGGCAGCTACTACCTGCTGCCCGGTCTGCACGAGAAGCCCAAGGCCGGCTACTCGCTGTCCTTCCGCACGGACGTCCTCGACCAGCACGGCCTGAGCCTGCCCACCACCTGGGACGAGGTGTACGGCGTCCTCAAGGCACTCAAGGAGGAGCACCCCGGCAAGTACCCCTTCACCGACCGGTGGAGCACCAACACCCCGTTCCCCTGCGGCGCGCTGTTCAGCTACCTCGGCCAGGCCTTCGGCGTCAGATCCGGCTGGACGTACGACAACATCAGCTTCGACCACAAGGCCCAGAAATACGTCTTCACCGGCGCGCAGGACGCCTACCGGCAGATGGTCGAGTACCTGCGCAAACTCGTCGCCGAGAAGCTCATGGATCCGGAGAGCTTCAGCCAGACCGACGACCAGGCGCTGCAGAAGCTGCTCGCCGAGAAGTCCTACGTGATGAGCGCCAACCCGCAGGTCCTGGTGCAGGACTACCGGTACAACCTGGAGAAGCAGGTCAAGGGCGCGAGGATCGAGATGGTGCCGGTGCCGCTCGGGCCCGCCGGCCCCGTCGTGCTGGGCGGCAGCCGGCTGGAGAACGGTGTCATGATCTCCAGCAAGGCGCTGAAGAGCGACAGCTTCGTCGCCATGATGCAGTTCGTGGACTGGCTCTGGTACTCCGACGAGGGCCAGCGGCTGGCCCGCTGGGGTGTCGAGGGCGTCACCCACACGCGCTCCGGAGGCCGGTACGAGCCTAAGCCCGGCATCAGCCTCATGGGCTCCGACCCGGACGCCCCGAAGGACCTGCAGAAGGACTTCGGCTTCTACAACGGCGTCTTCGCCTACGGCGGCAGCTGGGAGCTCGTCTCCTCGATGTTCAGCCCGGACGAGCGTAAGTTCCAGGACGCCATGGCCCAGCGCCGGCAGCTGCCCATCGACCCGGCCCACCCCCTCCAGTCCTTCGAGCAGGAGCAGGCCACCCTTTGGGAGACCCCGCTCAAGGACCACGTCATCCAGAACACCCTCCAGTTCGTCCTCGGCAAACGCCCGCTGTCCCAGTGGAACTCCTACCTCGCCGAGCTGAAGTCGAAGAACATGCAGCAGCTCGTCGACCTGCACAACAAGGCCTACGAGCGGTTCAAGAAGGAGAACGGGTGATCCGCGCCCCCGGCGCGCCGCGCGGCCGGCTCACCTGTGGCGCGGCGGTGCACCGGCCCCCGTCGTGGCAGGGCGTCCGGCGCGTGCGGCGGCTGCCCGGCCGGAGGGCCGCCGCATGAGCACCGCGCGCACCTCCGACTTCGGCACCGGAACCCTCTCCCGTGCCTCCGCCCTGATCCACACCCTCCTGACCGTCGAGGCGCTGTTCCTCGTCGCCGCGTCCCCGGGCCCGGCCGGGCTGCTCCTGCTCGGCCCCGAGCCCGCCAACCTCCCCCTCGCGGCCCTGTGCCTGCTGCCGCTGGGGCCGGCCCTGTCCGCCGCGCTCTACGCCCTCCACCACCGCAGCCGCGACCTCACCGAGCTGCACCCGGCCCGGGCCTACCTGCGCGGCTGGCGGCTCAACGCCGTACCGGCGCTGAAGCTGTGGACACCCTTGCTGACGTGGCTGACGGTCATCGCCTTCACCCTCACGCACTTCTCCGCCACCGGCCTGCCCGGCTGGTGGGCGCTGCTGCTCGCGGTGATCGGCACCGGCTCCCTCCTCTGGGGCGCTCACGCCCTCGTCCTCACGTCCCTGTTCGCCTTCCGCGCCCGGGACACCGCCCGCCTCGCCGCGTACTTCCTGTTCCGGCACGGCCGCGCCACCCTGGCCGCCGCCTCCCTGCTGGTCCTGACGGCCGCGTCGGCGACCTGGCTGACCGAGGCCCTGCCCGCCCTGCTGGCCGCCCCGCTGCTGCTGTCCCTGCTGCACGGCAGCCGCTCGGTGATCGCCGAGACGCGGAAGGACTTCACCGCATGACGCGCAAGATCCGCTACGGCGGCGACTACAACCCCGAGCAGTGGCCGAGGGAGGTCTGGGACGAGGACCACCGCCTGTTCACCCGGGCCCGCATCGACACCCTCACCGTCGGCGTCTTCACCTGGTCCCTCACCCAACCGGCTCCGGACACCTATGACTTCACGGCCCTGGACCGCATCCTGGACCGGGCCGCCGCCGAGGGACGCCGGGTGTGCCTCGCCACCGGCACCGCCGCCGTCCCGCCCTGGCTCGCCGAGCGGCACCCCGAGGTCAACCGCACCGACTTCGAGGGCCGCCGCCACCGCTACGGCCAGCGCCACAACTTCTGCCCCAGCTCACCGGCGTACCGCGAACACGCCACCGCGATGGCCGCCCGCCTCGCCGAACGCTACCGCGACCACCCGGCCCTGCTCGCCTGGCACATCAACAACGAGTACGGCGGCGCCTGTTACTGCGAGCTGTGCGCCGGGGCGTTCCGGGAGTGGCTCCGCGACCGGCACGGCACCCTCGACGCCCTCAACGACGCCTGGTGCACCACCTTCTGGTCCCACCGTTACACCGCCTGGGACCAGATCGAGCCGCCGAACGCCCTCACCGAGCACTGGCGCGGCCCCGACCACACCGCCTTCCAGGGCATCACCCTGGACTACCTCCGCTTCACCACCGACGCCCTCCTCGGCTGTTTCCTGGCCGAGAAGGAGGTGATCCGGGCCCACGACCCCGACACACCCGTCACCACCAACTTCATGGGCCTGTTTCGCCCCCTCGACTACCACCGCTGGGCGCCCTACCTCGACTTCGCGTCCTGGGACAACTACCCGCCCCCGGACGCCCCGCCGACCCGGCCCGCCCTCGCCCACGACCTGATGCGCGGCCTGAAGGACGGCGCCCCGTTCTGGCTGATGGAGCAGACCCCGTCGACGACGGCGTGCCGTGACGTCAACCCGCTGCGGCGCCCCGGCGAACTCCGCCTCGCCACCTTCCAGGCCATCGCCCACGGCGCGGACGCCGCCCTGTACTTCCAGATGCGCGCCTCACGGGGCGCCTGCGAGAAGTACCACGGGGCCGTCATCGGCCACGCGGGCCGCGACGACACCCGGGTCTTCCGGGAGGTCGCGTCCCTGGGCAGGGAGCTGGAGGCCTTGGGGGAGCGGACCCTCGGCGCCCGGACCCCGGCCCGCACCGCGCTCCTCTTCGACTGGGACAGCTGGTGGGCGCTGGAGATCTCCGACGGTCCGTCCCGGCTGGTGAAGTACCCGGACGTGGTCCACGCGTACTACCGGGCGGCCCGCGAGGCCGGCGCCGACGTGGACGTGATCCCGCAGACCGCCGACCTCACGCCGTACGACGTGGTCCTCGCCCCCGTCCTGCACATGGCCAAGGGCGACCTCGCCCCGCGCCTCGAAGCCGTGGCCGCCCGCGGTGGCACCGTCCTGACCACGTTCCTCTCCGGCCGCGTCGACGAGCACGACCGCGCCTTCCTCACCGACGTGCCCGGCCCGCTCGCGCCCCTCATGGGCATCCGCGTCGACGAATGGGACGCCCGGCCACCGGAGTTCACCCAGACCGTCCCCGAGCTGGGGGCGCGGGCCCGGCTCGTCTTCGAGATCGTGCTCCCGCGCGGGGCCGAACCGGTCGCCACCTACGGCACCGACTTCTACGCGGGCACCCCCGCCGTCACCCGCCACCCCTTCGGCGACGGGGAGGGCTGGTACGTCGCCACCGCCCTCGACCAGCAGGGCGTCGACCAGGTCGTCCGCCGGGTCCTGACCCGCCACGACCTGCTCGGCCCCTACGCCGACCACCCGGCGGTGGAGACCGCGAGCCGGGTCACCCCCGACGGCACCCGCCTGCTCTTCCTCCTCAACCACGCCTGCGAACCGGCCCACCTGACAGCGCTCGGCACGGCCACCGACCTGCTCTCCGGCAAGCGGGTGGACGGGGGACAGCCCCTGGTCCTCGATCCGCTGGGCGTGGCGATCCTTCAGTAGATCCGCCGCCCCCGCTCGTCCGGCACCCCGGACTTGCGCAGGAAGTAGCTGTTGATCTGGTCCCGCCATTCACGGGCGCTGCGGAGCTGCTCCTCGTAGCGCTCCGTCACCCGGGCATGGCGCGCCGGGTCCACCAGCCCGGCCAGCGAGGCCCATACCGCCCGGGCCTCCTGGACCTCCTCGACACCCTCGAAGTGGGTGTCGTAGATGTGCTGGACCACCGTCTTCCCGCTCTTCAGCACATGCCCGTACGGCACGTGGTGGAAGAACAGCAGCAGCTCGTCCGGGCAGGTCTCCGGCGACTCGTACAGCTCGGCCCACGGTGTGCCGTACTGCCCGGCGAACCCCGTACCGCCCGTCACCCCGCGGTCGACCCCGACGCCGTCCCGGTCGGCGAAGTGATAGGTCCCCCACGGGCTGTACTCGTACCCCTCCACACTCGGTCCGTAGTGGTGCCCCGGTTGCACCATGAAGCCGACGCCCAGGGGAGCGGTGTACTTCTCGTACGTCCGCCACGAGCCGTCGAGCACGGCGTGCAGCCCGTCGGCCAGCCGTGCCGGGGCGTCCGGGAAGGTGAGCGCGATCCACTCGTCGAGCACCGCGCCCGGCTCGGCGTCCGGCTGCCAGGCCAGCCGCCCGAAGGTGTACAGATTGGCCTGTGCCAGCGGATGCCCCGTCCAGAACGGGTCGTCACCGACGTTCGACACGGCGACGAGCCCGCCCCGCGCCGACTCGCCCACGGCCGAACCCTGTGCGTGCCGGAACCGCAGCACCTCGCTCCACATCGGGCCCAGCCAGCACGTGTGCCGCTGCTGCCCGGTGTACTCCTGGGTGACCTGCAGCTCCACCGCCAGCCGGGTCCGCGGCATGGCCCCGAGCAGCGGCGAGACCGGTTCGCGCACCTGGAAGTCCATCGGCCCGTGCTTCACCTGGAGCACGGCGCCGGACGCGAACTCCCCGTCCAGCGGCACGAAATGGTCGTACGCGGCCCGGGCCCGGTCGGTCGTGCGGTCCCGCCAGTCCTGGCGGTGGTCGTAGACGAACGCCCGCCAGTGCACCGTGCCGCCGAACGGCTGCAGCGCCGCCGCCAGCACGTTCGCGCCCTCGGCATGACTGCGGCCGTACGCGAACGGCCCCGGCTGTCCCTCCGAGTCGGCCTTCACCACGTACCCGCCGAGGTCGGGTATCGCCTCGTACACCCGCCGCGTCGCCTCGGCCCACCAGCCGCGCACCGCCTCGTCCAGCGGATCGGCGGTGGGCAGCCCGCCCAGCGTGATCGGGGACGCGAAGGAGACCGACAGATGGGTGCGGATGCCGTAGGGGCGCAACGCCCCGGCGATCTCGGCCACTTCACCGATGCGGTCGGTCAGCAGCAGCGCCTCGGTCGCGTGCACGTTGACGTTGTTCACGGACAGCGCGTTGATTCCGCACGCCGCGAGCAGCCTGCCGTAGGCCCGCACCCGGTCGAGTTCGCCCCGTGCCCTGCCGTCCTCCCAGAACAGTGAGCCGCCCGCGTACCCGCGCTCCACCTGGCCCATGACCGGGTGCACGGCCACGTTGTCCCAGTGGTCGAGCATCCGCAGCGCCTGCGCCGGGCGATGGGTCTCCGGCGCCCACCCGCCCCGGAACGCCGCCTCTCCGAGGCGGACGACGTGGAACAGCCCGTACAGCAGCCCCCGGCCGCCGGAGGCGGTGACGGTCGTCGTGCCGCCCTGACGCGCGCACGTGAAGCCCTCGGCGTCACCGACGCCGGTACCGAGGCCGAGGACCAGGTCGTACGAGCCGCCCGGCTCGGCGTCCCGTACGACCCGGCCCCCGAAGCCCCGGCAGGCCTCGGCCACCTCTCCGTGCACCGTCTCCACCAGCGGACCCGATCCCCGGATCAGCGTCCGCCGGCCACCGACCGTCCGGAAGGCGGCGGGCGGCAGCCAGGCCGGATCGACACCCTCGGGCAGGACGGGCACGGGAAGCGGCATCGGACCCCCAACTCGGCTGCTCAGGAGAGCAGTTCGACTTCCGCCAGCATGGCCTCACCGTCGAGGACCAGGCGGTACCTCTCGTACGTACCCGGCGACCTCACGGAGAACGCGCGGGTCTGTCTGTCCCAGGCGAAGGACTCACCGGAGCGCCGGTCCAGCGTGCGCCACGTCGTGCCGTCGGAGGAGCCCTGGAGCGTCCACCCGGCCGGTGCCTCCGCCCGGTCCGCCGACGAGGTCAGCGTGTACTGGACCGCCTCGGTGCCCTCGGAGACCGGGAGATCCACGGAGGTCACCGCCGCGCCCGTCGCCGACGTGTCGTCGAACAGGGCGCCGTCACCCTCCAGCACGTCCGCGCGCGGCGTCGGCACCTCGTCGTCCCGGGTGATCGACACGGGCGCCGCGTGCTCGCCCGTGCCCCAGGACGACGGCCGCGGGCCCATGTCGAACTCCAGCACACCGCCCCCGGCGACCAGCGAGTGAGGGAGAGAGGTCTTCGTCCAGGTCCGGCCGTTCACCTTCAGCCCCTGCACGTACACGTTCCTCCCGCTGTTCCGCGGCGCCTTCACCACCAGCTCGCGCCCGTTCTCCAGACGCACGGTCGCCTTGGTGAACAGGGGCGATCCGATGGCGTACTCGCCGCTGCCCATCACCAGCGGGTAGAAGCCGAGCGCGGAGAACAGGAACCAGGCCGACTGCTCGCCGTTGTCCTCGTCACCGTGGTAGCCCTGCCCGATCTCGCTGCCCGTGTACAGCCGGGACAGCACCTCACGGACCTTCTCCTGTGCCTTCCAGGGCTGCCCGGCCGCGTCGTACATGTAGATCGCGTGGTGGGCGACCTGGTTGGAATGCCCGTACATGCCCATCCGGACGTCCCGCGCCTCGGTCATCTCGTGGATGACACCGCCGTAGGAGCCGACGAACTCGGGGGAGGCCGTCTCCGGCGTGGAGAAGTAGTCGTCGAGCTTGTCCGCCAGACCCTTTTGGCCGCCGTACAGGTTCGCCAGACCCCGGCTGTCCTGCGGAGCGGTGAAGGCGTACCCGTAACCGTTTGTCTCGGTGTAGTCGTGACCCCAGACGCGCGGGTCGTACTTCGAGGACTCCACCCGCCAGTCGCCCTCGGCGTCCTTGCCCTGGAAGAAGCCGGCCTTCGAGTCGAAGAGGTTCACGTAATCCCGGGCGCGGTTGAGGAAGTACGCCGACTCCTCCTTGTAGCGCCGCTCACCCGTCTCCTCGTAGAGCCTGCGGCCCATGCGGGAGATGCCGTAGTCGTTGAGGTAACCCTCCAGCGCCCAGGACAGGCCCTCGTGTGTCTCGGTGCTCGTGTAGCCGAGGAAGGGGGAGGTGGCCATGCCCTTGCGGCCGACGCCCGGGTCCGGCGGTACGACCGTGGCGTTCTTCACCGCCGCCTCGTACGCCGCCTCCGCGTCGAAGTCCACGCCCTTGACGTACGCGTCCGCGAACGCCACGTCCGAGGACGTCCCCGTCATGAGGTCCGCGTAACCGGGGGAGGACCAGCGGGAGGTCCAGCCGCCGTCCTTGTACTGCTGCACGAACCCGTCGACCAGTTCACCGGCCTGAGAGGGCGTCAGGAACGAGTACGCGGGCCAGGTCGTCCGGTAGGTGTCCCAGAAACCGTTGTTGACGTACACCTTCCCGTCGACGATCTTCGCGCCGGTGTGCGTCGGGGTGTCCGGGTTCGGCATGGGGGAGAAGGGCGAGGCGTACTGGTACTCGCCACCCACCTTCTCGAAACCGGAGTTCGGGTACAGGTAGAGCCGGTACAGGCTGGAGTACAGCGTCGTCAGCTGGTCGGGCGTTGCGCCCTCGACCTCGACCCTGCCGAGCAGCCGGTCCCACTGCCGCTGGGCGCTCTTCTTCACCGCCTCGAAGGACCGGCCTTCCGGGATCTCCTGGCGGAGGTTGTCCTCGGCCTGGTCGATGCTGATGAGCGAAGTCGCCAGGCGCAGGGTGACGGTCCGGTCGTCGGGCTCGAAGCGCAGGTGGCCCTTGACGCCGCTGGAGTCACCTTCGGTCACCGGCTGGTCGAACTCGCCGTGGACGAACAGCCGGGTCGCGCCCGTCGACAGCCCGGACTTGACGTCCGAGTAGCCGGTGACGATTCCGTTCTCCTTGTCGAGCGTCAGGCCCGCCTGGTCCGTCACGTTGTCGAAGAGAACGCTCGCGTCGTCGCCCGGGTAGGTGAAGCGCAGCACCGCCGCATGGTCCGTCGGCGCCATCTCGGCCTTCAGCCCGTTCTCGAACCGCACCCCGTAGTAGTACGGGCGCGCCGTCTCGTTCTCGTGCCGGAAGGCCAGCTCCCGGGCCTCCCGCCCGTACTCCGGGGTCCCGGTGGCCACGGACGGCATCACCTGGAACGTCTGCCGGTCGCCCATCCAGGGACTCGGCTCGTGGCTCGCGCTGAACGCCTGGATCGTCGGCAGGTTGTCCGCGTTGTTCGCCCGTGCGTAGTCGTACAGCCAGCTGAGCGAACCCGCGTTGGTCACCGGCGTCCAGAAGTTGAAGCCGTGCGGCACCGCCGTCGCCGGGAAGTTGTTGCCCCGCGAGAACCCGCCGCTGGAGTTCGTCCCGCGGGTGGTCACCGCGTAGTCCGAGCGGTGTGCCTTCGGCCGCTCGGGCGCGACGGACTCGATGCCGATGTCGTCGAGCCAGCCCCGGAACCTCGACGGGCCCTTGGCGGAGTCGTACGCCACCAGGATCCGGTCCACGGTCTTCCCGGCCGCGACCGAGCCGATTCGCGAGGCCACGTCGTTCCACTGGTTGACGTAGAGGATCTTCGCCGCGCCCTGCCCCTGCGGGGTCAGCGGGAAGCCGTGCTGGTCGGTGGCGCGCAGCTCGCTCAGACGGGTGCCGTCGGTGAAGGCGAGGTCGACGGAGACGTTCGTGGCGTCGTAGTCGAGGTCGCCGTCCGCCATCGACGGGAAGATCCGGTAGGCCAGTCGCGTGTTCCGGCCGACGGCCACGTTGACGTCGAAGACCTTGTTGTACGAGTACGCCCGCCCCTCGGTGGTGTGCCGTCCGGCGTACCGCAGGGCCCGCTTCCCGGTGAATCCGGCGCCCGCCTTGGCGGTGGGGGAGCCGCTGGGGCCGCGGTCGACCAGGGAGAGCATGTCCTGCGGGACGGGCCCGTCGGTGCCGCCCGTGGACAGCTGGAGGTCGGCGAGCTGGAGGATGTCGCCACCGTTGTTCCCGGTGACGTCCAGCCGGAAGTGCCGGTACTCACCTGCTGCGGCGGGGTCGTACGTCTTCGTCCGGAACCGCTCGGAGAAAGTTTCGCCGGAACGGGTGTCCAGGGTCTTCCAGTCCTTGCCGTCGGCGGAGCCCTTCAGGGTCCAGTCCTTCGGGTCGCGCTCGTCGTGGTCGTTGGCCGACGTCAGTGCGTAGCGCACCAGTTTGACCGGCTTGTCCAGGTCGAACTCGACCCAGCCGGAGGGCTCGAAGGTGAGCCACTTGGTACTCGGTTCGCCGTCGACGAGGTTCTCCTTCACCTCACCGCCGCCCGCGTTCTCGGCGCTCGCCCGGACGTCGGTGACGCGATCGGTCACGTTGCCCGGTATGCCGCTGCTGTAGCCGCCGTCGACACCCGAGGTGCGCTTGCGGCCGTCGGGGTCGGTGTCGACGGTGCTCGACCAGTCCGGAACAGGGTCGTCCGCCTCGAACGAGGACGCGAACCCCCGATCGGGTTTTCCGGCGGCCTGCGGCAGTGCGACCGCAACCCCCTGCGAGCCCAGAGTCAAAGCGAAGGCGGTCGCCGACACGACCGCCGAACCCCATCCGTGCCGAGCTTTCCGCTGCATCAACGGGTACCCTCCCTGCGCAGTGGACAACGTTGTCACCATCGATACGCAAGGACCAGTAGTCGCCCAAGTGGCAGGGAGTGTCAAGGGTGTTGCCTGTGGCATTCGGGCGCGACGACCGGCATATTTCCGGCGGAGCGCCCCCGGGCCACTCATGCTTCCGCGAGGTCTCAACTCGGATAAGACCCACGGCCAACCCTGTGTTCGATGTTGATCCGCTGGCGGGAAGTGGACTATACCTGTCGCACGCTTCACCCGATCCGCACATCACCACCCGCACTTTCCTGCACGACCCAGCTTGACCCGATCGCGGTGCCGGGGAGGATCCGGTTCACCGCCTGAGTCCTGGAGAAGGCGAGGACTTGAGCATGGGATCCACTTCCGCAGAGAACCACGGCACCGAGGGTGTCGGCCGCCGTGATCTGATCAAGAGGTCTGCCGCACTCGGGCTGATCTCCGTCCCCACCATGAGCTTCCTGTCCGCCTGCGCGAGCAGCGGCGGCGACGACAGCGGTGACAAGGCCAAGGCCGGCAAGAAGACCGCGAAGAACCCGCTCGCCGTCAACGACACGGCCGGCATGGAATTCGTCCTGTTCGACGGCGGTTTCGGCAAGGAATACGCCGAGGACGCCGTGAAGATCTACGAGAAGAACTTCCCCAAGGTCACGGTGAAGTTCTCCGCCACCCAGAAGATCCAGTCCACGCTCCAGCCCCGCTTCAACCAGGGCACCCCGCCGGACCTCATCGACAACTCCGGCGCCGAGCAGATGGACATGGGCGTCCTGGTCGGCAAGAACCAGCTCACCGACCTCACCCCGCTGCTGGACGCGCCCTCCTACGACGACCCGGGCAAGAAGGTCCGCGACACGCTGCGCCCCGGCATCGTGGAGATGGGCCAGTTCGACGGCGAGAAGGTCTGGATCCTCTACTACGCCTACACGGTGTACGGCGTCTGGTACTCGCAGAAGGCCCTGGACTCGCTCGACGAGCAGTACCCCGAGACCTGGGACCAGATGCTCGCGGTCTGCGCGAAGGCCAAGAAGAAGGGCATGGCGGGCTGGACGTACGCGGGCAAATACCCGTACTACCTCCCCTTCTCGCTCTACCCGATGATCGGCAAGGTCGGCGGCCGCGAGGTCCTCGACGCGATCGACAACCTGGAGCCGAACGCCTGGAAACACCCGGCCGTCAAGGCCTGCTTCGAGGCGTACTACGAGCTCTACAAGAAGGGCTACGTCCTCAAGGGCACCCCTGGCCTGGACCACATCCAGTCGCAGACGGCGTGGGCCGAGGGCAAGGCGCTGTTCATCCCGAACGGCTCCTGGGTGGAGAACGAGTCGGCGAACGTCATCCCGAAGGACTTCGACCTGGCCGTCTCCGCGCCCACCGGCATCGACTCCTCCGACAAGATGCCGTTCGGCACGATCTGGGCCTCCGGCGGTGAGCCCTTCATCGTCCCGGCCAAGGCGAAGAACGCCGCCGGCGGCATGGAGCAGCTGCGCATCATGCTCAGCGAGGCTTCCTCGAAGAACTTCACCGGCAAGGTGAAGTCGCTGACGGCGTACAACGGCGGCACCGACGGCATCGCCCTCACCCCCGGTCTGAAATCCGGTGTCGCGGCCCTGGACAAGGCCGGCGAGAACGTGGTGAATCCCCGTATGCAGGACTGGTACGTGCAGTTGCAGAAGGAGAAGATCGGCGTCTCCGGCCTGGGCGAGATGATGGCCGGCCGCCTGACTCCCGCCGAGGCCATCAAGAAGATCCAGGGCTTCGCCGACGAGACCGCCAAGGACAATTCCATCAAGCACTACAAGCACCAGTAACGGCACCGGAAAACCCAAATTCCGCACACGGCACCGGAGTGGCGATGCAGCACGGCAAGTACCGGTTCATCGTGGGGTTCCTGGCGTTGCCCCTGGGACTGTACGCGCTCTTCGTGGTCTGGCCGTTCATCCAGTCCATCTATTACTCGTTCACGGACTGGACCGGCCTGAGCCCCGAATTCAAGATGGTCGGTTTCGACAACTACAGCCGGATGCTCGACGACGAGATCTTCTGGAAGTCGTTGCAGCACAGCCTGCTGTTCGCCCTCCTGCTGCCGGTGGTGACGATCGGCCTCGCGCTGTTCTTCGCCTTCATGATCAACGTGGGTGGCAGAAAGAGGAAGAACGGCCCGGTGGTCACCGGTGTCCGGGGCTCCTCGTTCTACAAGATCGTCTATTTCTTCCCGCAGGTCCTCTCGATCGCCATCGTCGCGCTGCTGTTCGCGTTCGCGTACAACCCGGACAGCGGAGCGATCAACTCGGTCCTGCGCGGGATCGGCCTCGACACCGTCCAGCCGCTGTGGCTGGGCGACCCGGATCTGGCCCTCTGGGCGGTGATGGCGGTCCTCGTCTGGTCCACGGTCGGTTTCTTCGTCGTCCTCTTCTCCGCCGGCATGGCCTCCATCCCGGCGGACATGTACGAGGCGGCCCTGCTGGACGGCGCCAACCGCTTCACCACGTTCTTCCGGATCACCCTGCCCCTCCTCTGGGACACGGTGCAGTCCGGCTGGGTCTACATGGGCATCCTCGCCCTGGGCGCCGAGTCGTTCGCGGTCGTGCAGATCATGACGACCGGGCCGGGCGGTCCCGACTACTCGACCACCGTCATGGTCCTGTACGTGTACCAGAAGGCGTTCCGTGACGGGCAGGCCGCCTATGCCACCACCATCGGTGTCGCCCTGCTCGTCGTCACGCTGGCCTTCGCCGCCGTGGTGATGCGGCTGGGCCGTCGCGAGCGGCTGGAGTACTGACCGATGAAGACGACCGAAACTCCCGCGCCGCTGCCGGCCGAGTCCGGAGCCCCGATCGCCAAGACCGACATCGAGCCGCCCCCTCCCGTGAAGGAGAAGAAGGAGGGCACGGTCCTCAACGTCTTCTCCCACGGCGTCCTGGTCATCTGGGCGTTCATGGTGGTCATGCCGCTGCTCTGGGCGGTCATGACGTCCTTCAAGGACGACCGCTCCATCTTCAGCTCACCCTGGTCGCTCCCGGACTCCCTGCACTTCGACAACTGGTCGCGGGCGTGGACCCAGGCCAACATGAGCGACTACTTCCTCAACACGGTCCTCGTGGTGGGCGGTTCGCTGATCGGCACGCTGGTCCTCGGCTCCATGGCGGCCTACGTCCTGGCCCGGTTCGACTTCCCGGGCAACCGCTTCATCTACTTCCTGTTCATCGGCGGCATGAGCTTCCCGATCATGCTCGCACTGGTGCCGCTGTTCTACGTCGTGAACAACATGGGCCTGCTGAACACCATCCACGGCCTGATCCTGGTCTACATCGCCTACTCGCTGCCGTTCACGGTGTTCTTCCTCACGGCGTTCTTCCGCACCCTGCCGACGTCGATCGCCGAAGCGGCCTTCGTGGACGGCGCTTCCCACAGCCGCACGTTCTTCCAGATCATGCTGCCCATGGCCAAGCCGGGCCTGATCAGCGTCGGCATCTTCAACTTCCTGGGCCAGTGGAACCAGTACATGCTCCCCACGGTCCTCAACACCGACCCCGACAAGCGCGTCCTCACCCAGGGTCTGGTCCAGCTGGCGGTCAGCCAGGGCTACAAGGGCGACTGGTCGGGCCTGTTCGCGGGCCTGGTGATGGCGATGCTGCCGGTGCTTGCGGCGTACATCATCTTCCAGCGGCAGGTGGTGCAGGGGCTGACGGCGGGTGCGCTGAAGTAGCCCGGGCCGGTGGGGCTGGGGCAGGGGGCGTTGCGCAGCTCGGCGCGACGAGGTGCCGCTGCGCCCACCCGTGCCGCCCTTGGCGGCACGTATGCCCGCAGCTGGGCGGGACGGGCGCCCGCCCCCGCGCGCCGCACCCGCCGTACGACGCAAGGGGACGTGTCGGGCGGTGTCCGCCCGCAGCGGTCGGCGCGTCGACGCCGGTCAGTCGGTAGGGGGGCCATCGCGCCGTTCCGAGGACGGACACCCCCCCGGCGCGGCCCCGCCCCACCCCCCCCACCGACAGGCGAAGACGGGCACCCCCGGACACCCGCACAGGCCGCCGCAGGCAGAAAGCGCGTACCCCCACATAGCGCTCCGCAACGACTCGCGCACGCCCCGGAATCAGTTCAACCTCTTGACGGGAGGCGACCCGAACGGCTCAGCTTAGAGTTCACTAGTTGGACATAGACGGGGTCTCATTGAAGCGGCCCCGTGCGCAGGAGGTCGTCGTGGAGACTCCGGGGTCGCAGTCATCGCTGCACCGAGCCAACCTGGAGCGGGTCGTACGAGCCGTGCGTCTCGCGGGCTCCCTCACCCAGGCCGAGATCGCGAGGACGACAGGCCTGTCCGCGGCGACGGTCTCCAACATCGTCCGGGAGTTGAAGGACGGCGGCACCGTCGAGGTCACACCGACCTCCGCCGGCGGCCGCAGGGCCCGCAGCGTGTCGCTGAGCGGCGACGCCGGCATCGTCATCGGCGTCGACTTCGGCCACACCCACCTGCGCGTCGCCATCGGCAACCTCGCCCACCAGGTCCTGGCCGAGGAGTCCGAGCCCCTGGACGTGGACGCCTCGTCCACCCAGGGCTTCGACCGCGCGGAACAGCTGGTCAACCGCCTGATCGAAGCCACCGGCGTCGACGCCTCCAAGATCGCCGGCGTCGGCCTCGGCGTCCCCGGTCCCATCGACGTCGAGTCCGGCACCCTCGGCTCGACCGCCATCCTCCCCGGCTGGACCGGCACCAAGCCCGCCGAGGAGCTGCGCGGCCGCCTCGGCGTCCCCGTGCACGTGGACAACGACGCCAACCTCGGCGCCCTCGGCGAGATGGTCTGGGGCAGCGGCCGAGGCGTCCGGGACCTGGCCTACATCAAGGTCGCCAGCGGTGTCGGCGCCGGCCTGGTGATCAGCGGCAGGATCTACCGGGGCCCCGGCGGCACCGCGGGAGAAATAGGACATATTACACTCGATGAATCCGGCCCGGTCTGCCGTTGCGGAAACCGCGGCTGCCTGGAGACCTTCGCGGCCGCGCGCTACGTGCTCCCGCTCCTCCAGTCCAGTCACGGCACCGACCTGACCATGGAAGGCGTCGTGCGGCTCGCGCGGGACGGAGACCCGGGCTGCCGTCGGGTGATCGCCGACGTCGGCCGCCACATCGGCAGTGGAGTGGCCAATCTCTGCAACCTGCTGAACCCGAGCCGGGTGGTCCTCGGCGGTGATCTCGCCGAGGCCGGTGAGCTGGTGCTCGGGCCGATCCGGGAGTCCGTCGGCCGCTACGCGATCCCCAGTGCGGCACGCCAGTTGTCCGTTCTCCCCGGTGCCCTCGGTGGCCGTGCGGAGGTGCTCGGAGCGCTCGCTCTCGCCCTCAGCGAGATGGGCGATTCGACCCTTCTCGACGGAACTGCCCCGGGCGCACTGAAGGCGGCCACCCCTGCCTTCACTTAGAGAACGGATGGCACCGTTGCCATCTCGTTAAGGATTTACTTCTTGACGTCGCACGTGTGGCCGAGTTGACTTCCAGCCACCTCGGCCGCAATGTCGCGGCCTCGTCAGGGAGGTTTTTGAAGTGAACACGCGTATGCGTCGCGCCGCTGTCGCTATTGCCGCCGGTGCGATGGCCGTTTCGCTTGCTGCCTGTGGCAGCGCCAAGGAGTCGGGCGACAACGCCGACTCCACCGGGTCCGCCAAGAAGGGCGACGACATCAAGGTCGGCCTGCTCCTTCCGGAGAACGCGACCGCCCGTTACGAGAAGTTCGACCGGCCGCTCATCCAGAAGAAGGTCAAGGAGCTCACCAACGGCAAGGGCGAGGTCGTCTACGCCAACGCCAAGCAGGACGCCAGCACGCAGAACCAGCAGGTCGACACGATGGTGACCAACAAGGTCGACGTGCTGATCGTGGACGCGGTGGACTCCAAGGCCATCGCCGGCTCGGTGAAGAAGGCCAAGGACGCGGGCATCCCCGTCGTCGCCTACGACCGCCTGGCCGAGGGCCCGATCGACGCCTACACCTCGTTCGACAACGTCACCGTCGGCAAGACCCAGGGCGAGGCCCTGCTGAAGGCCCTCGGCGACAAGGCCAAGGACGGCCAGATCGTCATGATGAACGGGTCCTCCACCGACCCGAACGCCGCCCAGTTCAAGCAGGGCGCGCACTCCGTGCTCGACGGCAAGGTGAAGATCGGCCGCGAGTACGACACCAAGGAGTGGAAGCCGGAGAACGCCAACTCCAACATGGAGGGCGCCATCTCCGCCCTCGGCAAGGACAAGATCGTCGGCGTCTACTCCGCCAACGACGGCATGGCCGGCGGCATCATCACGGCCCTGAAGGCCGCGGGCATCGCCGACATCCCCGTCACCGGCCAGGACGCCGAGCTCGCGGGTGTGCAGCGCATCGTCACCGGTGAGCAGTACATGAGCGTCTACAAGCCCTACCCGCAGGAGGCGGACGTCGCGGCCGAGATGGCCGTCGCCCTCGCCCAGGGCAAGTCGCTCGACTCGATCGCCAAGGACAAGGTCGACAGCCCGACCACCAAGGCCGTCCCCTCCGTCCTCGTCCCGGTCGTCTCGCTGACGAAGGACAACATCAAGGACACCGTCATCAAGGACGGCATCTACACCGTGAACGAGATCTGCGCGGGCAAGTACAAGGCCGCCTGCGACAAGATCGGTCTCGAGTAAGCAACCGCCAAGTCCCCTGCGGAGCACGGGAGTCCGAGCCGGACTCCCGTGACTCCATGCGGGGACCGGTTCGCCCCCGAGTTCCTCCGGCGCCCCGCCACATCAGCCCCGCAAGCTATGCGGGGCGCCGGAGCGATCACTCCTCCCACCCTTCTGCACAACCTCCCGCCGGGTCAGGCGGCGAAGGAGATGGTTCACGTGTCCGCTACGCCCGTGCTGGCGTTGCGCGGGGTCTCCAAGCGGTTCGGTGCCGTTCAGGCGCTCACCGACGTAGAGCTTGAGGTCCACGCCGGTGAGGTGGTCGCCCTGGTCGGCGACAACGGAGCCGGAAAGTCCACGCTGGTCAAGACGATCGCCGGCGTGCACCCCATCGATGAGGGCGTCATCGAATGGGACGGCAGGTCCGTCCAGATCAACAAGCCGCACGACGCCCAGAACCTGGGCATCGCGACCGTCTACCAGGACCTCGCGCTCTGCGACAACATCGACGTCGTCGGCAACCTGTACCTCGGCCGGGAGCTCCGCAAGCGCGGCGTCCTGGACGAGGTGGAGATGGAGCGCCGCTCCCGGGAGCTGCTCGACACGCTGTCGATCCGCATCCCCAGCGTGCGCATCCCGATCGCCTCGCTCTCCGGCGGTCAGCGCCAGACCGTGGCCATCGCCCGCTCCATGCTCGGCGAGCCCAAGCTGGTCATCCTCGACGAGCCCACCGCCGCCCTCGGCGTCGAGCAGACCGCGCAGGTCCTCGACCTGGTCGAGCGGCTGCGCGAGCGCGGCCACGCCGTCATCCTCATCAGCCACAACATGGCAGATGTGAAGGCCGTCGCCGACAAGGTCGCCGTTCTGCGCCTCGGGCGCAACAACGGCGTCTTCGAGGTCAAGTCGACCTCGCAGGAAGAGATCATCTCCGCCATCACCGGCGCCACCGACAACGCCGTGACCCGCCGTGCGGCGCGCACGAACGGGGAGGTTTCCAAGTGAGCATCGACAAGACCTCCGCGGCTCCGGAAGAACACGTCGTGGAGAACCCCGAGGCGGCCAAGGCCGCCGTCACGGTCGTCGACCCCCGGCTGCTGGTGCGTGAGCAGGGCCTCAAGGGCTACGTCACCGAGTTCAAGCGGAAGATGAAGTCCGGTGACCTGGGCTCCATCCCGGTCGTCATCGGCCTGGCGATCATCTGGCTCATCTTCACGAGCCTGAACTCCAACTTCCTCACCGCGGGCAACCTGTCCGACATGTCCGTCGCCATGGTCGGCACGGGCATGATCGCCGTCGGCATCGTGTTCGTGCTGCTGCTCGGCGAGATCGACCTGTCGGTCGGCTCGGTGTCCGGTGTGGCGGGTGCTTCGTTCGCGGTGCTGAACGTCACCAACGGCATGAACGAGTGGCTCGCCTTCGTGCTGGCCATCCTCACCGGCACCGTCGCCGGTGTGCTGCACGGCTTCTTCTTCGCGAAGATCGGCGTCCCCGCCTTCGCCGTCACCCTGGCCGGTCTGCTGTTCTGGAACGGCCTCATGCTCCAGATCCTCGGCGACAACGGCACGATCAACCTCGACCCGGACGGGGTCGTGGCCCAGCTGACCAGCTACTACTTCTCCGACGTGGCCGCCGCGTACGGTCTGGCCGCGGTGGTGACCGCGGGGTTCTTCCTCAGCTCCTTCCTCGGCAACCGGCGCCGCGAGGCCGCGGGCGTGCCGTCCCGGCCGCTGAGCGAGACCATCGTGCGGACCGTACTGCTGGCTGTCGTCGCCTTCACCGTCGCGATCGTCTTCAACCAGTACAAGGGCCTGCCACTCGCCGTGGTGATCTTCATCGCGGTGCTGCTGGTCACGGACTTCGTGCTGCGGCGCACGGCGTACGGCCGGAAGGTGTTCGCGCTCGGCGGCAGCGTCGAGGCGTCCCGCCGGGCCGGCATCAACGTGGAGATGGTCCGGATCTCGGTGTTCGCGATCTCCGGCACCTTCGCCGCGGTCGGCGGCCTGTTCATCGCCTCCAAGATCGCCGCGGCCAACCAGGGCGCCGGTGGCGGTGACCTGCTGATGAACGCGATCGCCGCGGCGGTCATCGGCGGCACGTCGCTGTTCGGCGGCCGTGGACGCACCTGGAACGCGCTGCTCGGTGTCCTGGTGATCGTGTCCATCCAGTACGGCCTCGCCCTGGAGGGCATCGCCTCCCCGGTGCAGTACATGATCACCGGTGGTGTGCTGCTGGCCACGGTCGTGATCGACGCCGTGACGCGCAAGACGCAGAAGACCGCCGGGCGCGCCTAGCATCCGCGAAACCCCCTGTGCCCGGCACCTTCCAGGTGCCGGGCACAGTTGTGTCGTAGGCGTGGCGCACCATGGGTAGAGCCGAACGCGTGACGTACGACGCACAGCCTCGGCGCCGCCCGCGAAGGCGGAACATTAGACTCGACAAGCCCGGCAACAGCTCTACTGCAAGGAGGCACGGGTGCCGCTGCTGACCCGTATCAGGGGACCGCGCGATCTGGACCGGCTCAACCTGGAGGAGCTGAACCAGCTGGCGGAGGAGATCCGGAGCTTCCTCGTCGAAGCGGTCTCCAAGACCGGCGGTCACCTCGGCCCCAACCTCGGCGTGGTGGAGCTCACCATCGCCCTGCACCGGGTCTTCGACTCGCCCAAGGACAAGGTGCTCTGGGACACCGGCCACCAGTCCTACGTCCACAAGCTGCTCACCGGCCGCCAGGACTTCTCGAAGCTGAAGATGAAGGGCGGCCTGTCCGGTTACCCCTCGCAGGCCGAGTCCGAGCACGACGTCATCGAGAACTCGCACGCCTCGACCGTCCTCGGCTGGGCCGACGGCATCGCCAAGGCCAACCAGATCATGGAGCGCGACGACCACGTCGTGGCCGTGATCGGTGACGGCGCCCTGACCGGCGGCATGGCCTGGGAGGCGCTGAACAACATCGCCGACGCCAAGGACCGCCCGCTCGTCATCGTCGTCAACGACAACGAGCGCTCCTACGCGCCGACCATCGGAGGTCTCGCCAACCACCTGGCGACCCTGCGCACCACCGACGGCTACGAGCGCTTCCTGGCCCGCACCAAGGAGGTCCTGGAGCGCACGCCCGTCGTCGGACGGCCGCTCTACGACACCCTGCACGGCGCCAAGAAGGGCCTGAAGGACTTCATCGCCCCGCAGGGCATGTTCGAGGACCTCGGCCTGAAGTACGTCGGCCCGATCGACGGGCACGACCTGGAGGCCCTGGAGTCCGCGCTCGCCAAGGCCAAGCGGTTCGGCGGGCCGGTCATCGTGCACTGCCTCACCGAGAAGGGCCGCGGCTACCAGCCCGCCCTCCAGGACGAGGCGGACCGCTTCCACGCCGTCGGCAAGATCCACCCCGACACGGGCCTGCCGATCGCCAGCTCCGGCGCCGACTGGACGTCCGTGTTCGGCGAGGAGATGGTCAAGCTCGGCGAGGAGCGCGAGGACATCGTCGCCATCACGGCGGCGATGCTCCAGCCGGTCGGCCTGGACAAGTTCGCCAAGCGCTTCCCCAAGCGGGTCTACGACGTCGGCATCGCCGAGCAGCACGGCGCCGTCTCCGCGGCCGGACTGGCCACGGGCGGCGTGCACCCGGTGTTCGCCGTGTACGCCACGTTCCTCAACCGCGCCTTCGACCAGGTGCTGATGGACGTGGCCCTGCACAAGTGCGGCGTCACCTTCGTGCTCGACCGGGCCGGAGTCACCGGTACCGACGGTGCCTCCCACAACGGCATGTGGGACATGTCGATCCTTCAGGTCGTCCCGGGGCTGCGGCTGGCCGCCCCGCGCGACGCCGATCAGGTGCGCGCGCAGCTGCGCGAGGCCGTCGCCGTCGACGACGCGCCGACCGTGGTCCGCTTCTCCAAGGGCGCCGTCGGCCCCGCCGTGCCGGCCGTGCGCCGCGTCGGCGGCATGGACGTCCTGCGCGAGCCCGGCACCGACCGGCCGGACGTCCTGCTGGTCTCCGTGGGCGCCCTCGCGTCGATGTGCCTGGAGATCGCCGGCCTGCTCGACAAGCAGGGCATCTCCACGACGGTCGTCGACCCGCGGTGGGTCAAGCCCGTCGACGAGGCCATGGCCCCGCTCGCCGAACAGCACCGCGTGGTCGTCACCGTCGAGGACAACAGCCGCGTCGGCGGCGTCGGCTCGGCGATCGCGCAGTCCCTGCGCGACGCGGGGGTCGACGTGCCGCTGCGGGACTTCGGCATCCCGCCGCGCTTCCTCGACCACGCCTCGCGGGCCGAGGTCCTCGCTGAGATCGGGCTCACCGCGCCGGACATCGCCCGGCAGGTGACCGGGCTGGTCGCCAAGCTGGACGGGCGGTTCGAGCGCAGTGCGGCGGACGCCGTGGACGCCGCGCGCGACTGACGCGACTGCCGGGGCCGATACGGCCGGCCCGGCCGAACGGGTTCGAGATGGGCCGGTTTCCCCACCGTGAGGGTGGTGGAACCGGCCCATTGGCGTGAATTGGTCCGTGCCGGGGCATATGGATGGTGCCACCTCTCGATCATGTCGAGGACGACAAGCGTGGGAGGTACCCCGTGAGCAGTACCCTCTTCCGGACGAAGAAGGTCGAGCAGTCCATCCTCGACACCGAGGAGCCAGAACACGCGCTCAAGAAGTCCTTGTCCGCGCTGGATCTGACCGTCTTCGGCGTCGGTGTGATCATCGGTACCGGCATCTTCGTTCTCACCGGCACCGTGGCCAAGGACAACGCCGGGCCCGCGACGGCTCTGGCGTTCGTGGCGGCCGGCGTCGCCTGCGCCCTGGCCGCCCTCTGTTACGCCGAGTTCGCGTCCACGGTCCCGGTCGCCGGGTCCGCCTACACGTTCTCTTACGCCTCCCTCGGAGAACTGCCCGCCTGGATCATCGGCTGGGACCTGGTTCTGGAGTTCGCACTCGGTACGGCGGTGGTGGCCGTCGGCTGGTCCGGGTACATCCAGTCGCTCATGGACAACGCGGGCTGGACGATGCCCGCGGGGCTGGGCAGCAGGGAGGGCGCCGACGCCTTCGGCTTCGACATCCTCGCCGCCGCGCTCGTCCTCGTCCTCACCGGCATCCTCGTGCTCGGCATGAAGCTGTCCGCGCGGATCACGTCGATCGTCGTCGCCATCAAGGTGACGGTCGTCCTCGTCGTGATCATCGCGGGCGCGTTCCTCGTCAAGGGCGCCAACTACGACCCGTTCATCCCGAAGGAGAAGCCCGTCGAGGCCGGCTCCAGTCTCGATTCCCCGCTGATCCAGCTGATGTTCGGCTGGGCTCCGTCCAACTTCGGCGTGATGGGCATCTTCACCGCCGCCTCGGTCGTGTTCTTCGCCTTCATCGGCTTCGACGTCGTGGCCACGGCCGCCGAGGAGACCAAGAACCCGCAGCGCGACATGCCCCGCGGCATCCTCGGCTCCCTCCTGATCTGCACGACGCTGTACGTCCTCGTGTCGATCGTCGTCACCGGCATGCAGCACTACAGCCAGCTGTCCGTCGACGCGCCGCTGGCCGACGCATTCAAGGCGACCGGGCATCCGTGGTTCGCGGGCTTCATCAGCTTCGGCGCCGCGGTGGGTCTGACGACGGTGTGCATGATCCTGCTGCTCGGGCAGACCCGGGTGTTCTTCGCGATGAGCCGGGACGGACTGCTGCCGCGGTTCTTCTCGCACGTCCACCCGCGGTTCAAGACGCCGCACCGGCCGACCATCCTGCTCGGCGTGATCATCGCGATCCTCGCCGGGTTCACGCCGCTGACGGAACTCGCCGCGTTGGTGAACATCGGCACACTGTTCGCCTTCGTGGTCGTCGCGATCGGTGTGATCATCCTTCGCAAGTCCCGGCCCGACCTGCCTCGGGCGTTCCGCACCCCGTGGGTGCCGGTCATCCCGATCCTGTCGGTGTGCGCGTCGCTGTGGCTGATGATCAACCTGCCGGCCGAGACGTGGGTCCGCTTCGCCGTTTGGATGGCCGCCGGCTTCCTCGTCTACTTCCTGTACGGCCGCACCCACAGCCGCCTCGCCCGCCGCGAGACGGGGGAGGAACAGCCGAGCGTGGGTGGTGGCACGCCGTAGCCTTCGTCCGACCGCCGGAGGGTGGTCAGGGCCGCGTCCTATGGACGGACCGACCGCGGCCCCGCCACCTCCGCCCCCAGCCCCCCGACTCTCCTCCGCAGCTCCCGGTCCGCCGTGACGACCAGGACGGGACGGTCGCCGGCCGACGCGACCACCTCCACGATGTGATCGTCCCCACTGCCCGGCGCCGACGACACCCGCACCCCGGGCACGGACTCCACGCCCCGCGCGGCCCCCTCCACCACCAGGACGATCTCCACCGGGCCGGACACGGCAGGAACTCCCTCCGCCGCCAACCGGTCCCGCAGCCGTTCCGCCGCACCCCGACGGTCCCGCCACCAGCCGTCCGGCACCGAACCGACGACGTTCGCGGCGTCGACCACGACGAGGAGAGGCGAAGGATCGTTCATGCGGCCAGGGTCGCACGGCGGGGGTGGGCCGCGCGCCGAGCCGTCGGGCCCGCATAAAGTGAACTGGTGAACGGCGACTGGCTCATCCGCGGCCGTGACGGCCGCCTCACCGTGTATCTGCCCTCCGGCGACGCCGTCCTGTGCCGTGCCGAGCGCGGCCCCGGAGGCCCCTGGGAGGACGACCCGCGAACCGTCGGCGGTGCCCAGAAGCTGCACCCGGAGGCGGCGGTCGGGCAGGGCGCCGACGGCTACGCACATCTGGCGGCCTGGCGGCCCACCGCTCCGGGGGAGTCAGGGCTCGTGCACTCCACGCATTTCCGCCCCCACCTCGCGCCCCTGGACTGGACTCCCATCGGCCACCCGGACAAGAAGGGCGATCGTACGGGCCCGCCCGCCGTGACCGTGGACGGGGCGGGGCGCGGTTATGTCTTCGTCCGTAACGGGAGCGGCGGAGTCAGCCTGCGCAACCAGAAGGTGAAGGGCGGCTGGGGAGGCTGGCTGGACCTCGAAGGGCATGACGTCGAGGGGGAGTTGGCAGCCGTCACCGGCGAGTCGGGGCTGGTCGAGCTGTACGCCTCCGTACCCGGCGGGATTCTGCGCTGGCGGCAGGAGTCGGACGGCAAGAAGCCGGTGCGGGCCGAGGGCGTCGAGGCTCCCGTGCGTCCGGGCACCCTGCGCGCGCTCGCCACGTCCGCCGAGCACATCACCCTCTTCTTCACCGACGGCTCCGGTGATCTGTGCGCCTGGCGTCCCGGTGAGAAGCCGGTGGCCCTGGTGGCCGCCGCCGGCCCGGGGCCCGTCTCCGCGGTCCGGTGTGTCATAGAGGGGTACGACTGCACCGTGCTCGCCCAGCGGTCGGCGAGTGGCCGGGTCGCCTTCGCCGCGTATCCGACCGAGCAGGAGTCGGCCGGTGCCTGGTGGACCGAGTCCGGTCCCCGGCTGCCTGCCGACGCCGTCGTGCCGGTGGCGCTCGACGAGCACGAGGAGGTCGTCGCGGCCTCCCTGTCGCCCTCGACGGGGACCGTGCTGCTCACCTGTCGCAAGGACGAGCCGGGGCTGGCGCTCACCGCGTGGCAGGAGCTCTGAGGGGAGCCCGCGCGGGTCACACTCGGCCTTTGTGTGATCTTCACCGAATGACCACCTTAGGATGGCCCGGCTCGGCCTCCCGTGCATCGACCTCGCACGGTACCTGCAGACAAGGGGAGTTCAGATGGCAGTGGGACGAAGACTGTTCCTCGGCGCCTTCACCGCGGGCGCGGTGACCGTCGCCGCTGGATCGGAGGCGGTGGCCGACGACGGCTACACCCAGTACGCCGCCCCGGCCGCGTTCTACGGCGCGTCGCCGACCGAGTACGCCGTGAAGATCAACTACGCGGCCACGTCCGGCGACAAGGCGGCGTTGAACGTGACGTCGGTCAACCCGGAGTCGTCCGCGATGTACCTCAGCGGCGCCGAGCGGGCCCAGCGCGGCACACTGAAGATCACCCACAACGGGTACGCCGACGGGTCGGACCACGGCGCCTCGGGGATCTCCATCAACCTCGCGACGAAGGGGACGGCCGCCCAGGGCATCTTCGTCACCGCGACCGACGCCCCGACCAAGGGCGCGCTGATCGTGCTGCGCAACAACCCCGGCCTGGAAGACTTCGTCGTCAAGGGCAGCGGACGCACCGGCATAGGCATCAACATCGGGGCCACGCCCGGCGGTCAGCTCCATGTGGTCCAGCGGTCCGAGGCTCCCGCCCTGCTCGTCGAGGGCACGACGCGGCTCGACGGCGCGGCGCGCCTCGACGACGTCCCCGCCGAACCGGCCAAGGAACAGGGCGGCGGCTCCCTCTTCTCCCGCGGCGGCGCCCTGTACTGGAAGGGTGGCAACGGCAAGGTCACCCTCCTGGCCCAGGCCTAGGGCGGGCGAGATGGAACTGACACCCGAGCAGCTCGTCGCGGAGTTCCAGGATGCCGTGCTGGAGCTGTACTTCGCCCGTAAGCGCATCGCCGTCCTGGAGACGGAGAACGCCGAGCTGAGGACACGGCTCGAAGCCGCCGAACAGCCCGGCGCATGAGAAGAGGGCCTCCGCGTACCGCGGAGGCCCTCTTCTCACTCATCCCACCGGAAGAGTCACGCGGGGACGCTCGCGACGCCCTGCGCCAGGAACTTCTTGCCGTTCACGCGCTCGGAGACACCCTCGCGGTCCAGGTACGGCGTGATGCCGCCCAGGTGGAAGGGCCAGCCGGCGCCCGTGATCAGGCAGAGGTCGATGTCCTGCGCCTCGGCGACGACGCCCTCGTCGAGCATGATGCCGATCTCCTGCGCCACCGCGTCGAGCACGCGGTCGCGGACCTGCTCCTCCGTCAGGACGGTGTCGCCCTGCTTCAGCAGCGCGGCGACCTCGGGGTCGAGCTCCGGCTTGCCGGAGTCGTAGACGTAGAAGCCGCGCTTGCCCGCCTTGACGACGGCCGCGAGGTTCGGGGAGACCGTGAAGCGGTCCGGGAAGGCCCGGTTGAGGGTCTCCGAGACGTGCAGGCCGATCGCGGGGCCGACCAGCTCCAGCAGGACGAGCGGCGACATCGGCAGACCGAGCGGCTCGACGCCCTTCTCGGCGACCTCGACGGGGGTGCCCTCGTCGATGATGTTCTGGATCTCGCCCATGAAGCGGGTCAGGATGCGGTTCACGACGAACGCCGGGGCGTCCTTGGTGAGGACCGCGGTCTTCTTCAGCTTCTTGGCGACGGCGAAGGCCGTGGCCAGGGAGGCGTCGTCGGTCTTCTCGCCGCGGACGATCTCCAGCAGCGGGAGGACCGCGACCGGGTTGAAGAAGTGGAAGCCCACGACCCGCTCGGGGTTCTTGAGCTTCGACGCCATCTCGGAGACCGACAGCGAGGAGGTGTTGGTGGCGAAGATCGCGTGCGCCGGGGCGACCGCCTCGACCTCGGCGAACACCTGCTGCTTGACGCCGATCTCCTCGAACACGGCCTCGATGACGAAGTCCGCGTCCGCGAAGCCCTCGGCCTTGTCCAGCACACCGGACACCAGCGCCTTGAGGCGGTTGGCCTTGTCCTGGTTGATGCGGCCCTTGCCGAGCAGCTTGTCGATCTCGGCGTGGACGTAGCCCACACCCTTGTCGACGCGCTCCTGGTCGATGTCCGTGAGGACGACCGGGACCTCCAGGCGGCGCAGGAAGAGCAGCGCGAGCTGGGAGGCCATCAGACCGGCGCCGACGACGCCGACCTTGGTGACCGGGCGGGCCAGGTTCTTGTCCGGGGCGCCGGCGGGGCGCTTGCCGCGCTTCTGCACCAGGTTGAAGGCGTAGATGCCGGAGCGCAGTTCGCCGCCCATGATGAGGTCGGCGAGGGCCTTGTCCTCGGCGTCGTAGCCCTGCTGGAGGTCGCCGTTCTTGGCGGCGGCGATGATGTCCAGGGCGCGGTAGGCGGCCGGGGCCGCGCCGTGCACCTTGGAGTCCGCGATGAAGCGGCCCTTGGCGACGGCCTGGTCCCAGGCCTCGCCGCGGTCGATGACCGGGCGCTCGATCTCCAGCTCGCCCTTGAGGACGGCGGCGGTCCAGATCAGCGACTGCTCCAGGAAGTCCGCGCCCTCGAAGATCGCGTCGGCGATCCCGAGCTCGTAGACCTGCTTGCCCTTGAGCTGCTTGTTCTGGTTGAGGCTGTTCTCGATGATCACCGAGACGGCCTTCTCGGGGCCGATCAGGTTCGGCAGCAGCGTGCAGCCGCCCCAGCCCGGGACGAGGCCCAGGAAGACCTCGGGCAGGGAGAACGCCGGGAGGGCCGCGGAGACCGTGCGGTAGGTGCAGTGCAGACCGACCTCGACACCGCCGCCCATCGCGGCGCCGTTGTAGTACGCGAAGGTCGGCACGGCCAGCTCGGACAGCCGCTTGAAGACCTCGTGGCCGCCCTTGCCGATGGCGAGCGCGTGCTCGTACTCCTTGAGGATCTCCACGCCCTTGAGGTCGGCGCCTACCGCGAAGATGAACGGCTTGCCGGTGATGCCGACGCCGACGATCTCGCCGTCCGCCGCCTCCTTCTCGACCTGGTCGATGGCGGCGTTCAGGTTCGCCAGCGAGGCCGGGCCGAAGGTGGTCGGCTTGGTGTGGTCGTGGCCGTTGTCCAGGGTGATCAGGGCGAAGCGCCCGGCACCCAGGGGGAGGTCGAAGTGGCGTACGTGCGCACTCGTGACGACCTCGTCCGGGAACAGCTCGGAAGCCTGCTTGAGAAGCTCGGCGGTGGTGCTCACTTGTCCCCCTCGAAGTGCGGGTTCTCCCAGATGACCGTCGCGCCCATGCCGAAGCCGACGCACATGGTGGTCAGGCCGTAGCGGACGTGCGGCTGCTCCTCGAACTGGCGGGCCAGCTGCGTCATCAGACGGACGCCGGAGGAGGCCAGCGGGTGGCCGAACGCGATGGCGCCGCCGTACTGGTTGACGCGCTCGTCGTCGTCGGCGATGCCGTAGTGGTCCAGGAAGGCCAGGACCTGGACGGCGAAGGCCTCGTTGATCTCGAACAGGCCGATGTCGGAGATCGACAGGCCCGCCTGGGCCAGCGCCTTCTCCGTCGCCGGGATCGGGCCGTAGCCCATGACCTCCGGCTCCACGCCCGCGAAGGAGTAGGAGACCAGGCGCATCTTCACGGGGAGGTCGTGCTCCCGCGCGAAGTCCTCGGAGGCGATGAGCGAGGCGGTGGCGCCGTCGTTCAGACCGGCCGCGTTGCCCGCGGTGACCCGGCCGTGGACGCGGAACGGGGTCTTCAGGCCCTGGAGGTTCTCCAGGGTCGTGCCCGGGCGCATCGGCTCGTCGGCGGTGACCAGGCCCCAGCCCGTCTCACCGGCCTCGGGGGAGGTGCGGCGGACCGAGACCGGCACCAGGTCGGCCTGGATCTTGCCGTTGGCGTACGCCTTGGCGGCCTTCTCCTGGGAGCGCACGGCGTACTCGTCGGCGCGCAGCTTGGTGATCTGCGGGTAACGGTCGTGCAGGTTCTCCGCGGTCATGCCCATGAACAGGGCCGACTCGTCGACCAGCTTCTCGGAGACGAACCGCGGGTTCGGGTCCACGCCCTCGCCCATGGGGTGACGGCCCATGTGCTCGACACCGCCCGCGATGGCGATGTCGTAGGCGCCGAAGGCGACGGAACCGGCGACCGAGGTGACGGCGGTCAGAGCGCCGGCGCACATGCGGTCGATGGAGTAGCCAGGAACGGACTGCGGGAGACCCGCGAGGATCCCGGCGGTGCGGCCGATGGTCAGGCCCTGGTCACCGATCTGCGTGGTCGCGGCGATGGCGACCTCGTCGATCTTCTTCGGGTCGAGTCCGGGGTTGCGGCGCAGCAGCTCCCGGATCGCCTTCACGACGAGGTCGTCGGCACGGGTCTCGTGGTAGATGCCCTTCGGGCCCGCCTTGCCGAACGGGGTGCGGACGCCGTCGACGAAGACGACGTCCCTGACGGTACGAGGCACGATGGCTCTCCTCCAGGGTCAGGATCTGCATTGCTGCTGCGATGCGCTGAGCGCGCGCTCAGGCCCATGCTACTTATGGGTAACGTAGCTGCACAGTCCTGGCAGGCGGAGCGGCGAAGGTCACATCTGATCCCCGGGTGGTGCGGTGCCCTCGGGGGCGCGGGGCCGTATCGATGTGCGGCTCCGCCGCGCGGGCGCGACCAGCCACAACGCACCCGCGCCCCCGTACGGCGCTCACCGAGGCGGCGCAGTGGACCCCCGAGGCGTCAGCACGGGCGTGGGCACAGGATGGGACCCACCCTCGCCCCCGGTGATCACCGAGAACAATGTCCTGGCCACCTCCGCCCCGAACCCGTGCACGTCATGGCTCATGGCCGACAGCGTCGGATGCGTCAGCCGGCACAGCTGCGAGTCGTCCCACGCCAGCAGCGACACGTCCTCCGGCACCCGCAGTCCCATCTCCGCCGCCACCGACAGCCCAGCCACCGCCATGATGTCGTTGTCGTACACGATCGCGGTCGGCCGGTCGGCCTGCGCCGAGGTCAGCAGCGAGCGCGTCGCCCGCGCCCCCGCGTCCCCCGAGAAATCCGTCGCGACCTGCCAGGCCCCGGCCAGCGCCAGCGCCCCCGCCGCCTCGTCGAACGCCGCCGTCCGGATGGCCGTGTGCCCGAGGTCCGCCGCCCCGCCCACCCGGGCGATCCGCCGGTGTCCCAGCGCGGCCAGGTACCGCACCGCCTCCGTCACGGCCGTGGCGTCGTCCGTCCAGACCGAGGTGAGCCCCCCGGTCAGCGAGGGGTGCCCGACGGCGACCACCGGCATCCCGAGCCGCTGTGCCATGGCGACCCGCGGATCGTCCGCCCGGAAGTCGACGAGGATCGACCCGCCGATCTGCCGCCCCCGCCACCACGTCTCCTGGACGCCCACCTCCTCGTCCATGTTCCGTACGAGCCTCAGCAGCAGCGAGCTTGAGTGCTCGGCCAGCACGCTCTGCACGCCCGAGACGAACTCCATGTACCAGGGTTCGAGGCCGAGCACCCGCGCCGGCCGGCACACGGCAAGACCGACCACGTCCACCCGCGATCCGGCCAGCGTCCGCGCGGTGAGGCTCGGCGACCAGCCCAGCTCCCGGGCCGCGAGGAAGATCCGGTCCCGGGTGGCCTCCGACAGCCCCGGCTTGTGGTTGAACGCGAGGGACACCGCCCCCTTGGACACACCGGCGCGCGCGGCGACGTCCTTGATGGTGACGCGAGGGGTCGGTGTTGCCGTCATCGGGTGGGCTCCACGCAGTACAGGGCCGAACGGGCGGTCTCCGCGTCCGGAGTCTTCCAGCCGCGCACCCCGATGGTCACCTCTTCGCCCGGCAGCAGGGTGACCAGCCCCCGGTCGGCCCGCGCCCCCGGCTCCAGCCGGTCGGCCTGGAGCAGCAGGTCCCGGACCAGGGTGCGGGCGGTCACGGTGATGCCCCCCGGGGCGAGCGCGACATCGAACCCGGGCCGCGGGTAGGAGACCTCACGGTCCGGCAGCGGGAAGTGCACCGCCCGCAGCCCGTCCACGTCGGCGACCAGGAACTCCTCCGGCCCGACGGGCGTCAGCTCGCGCGGCACCTCGACCCGGGCCACGGCCCGTGCTCCGGCCGTGAACTTCACACCCGTCTGCCCCAGAGTCCCGCCCGCGACCGACATCCGGCGCAGGGTGAGCGCCCCCGTCCATTCCCCGGCCGTCTGGTTCACGGCGGCCAGCTCCAACCCGCCGTCCCCCGCCAGGATCGCCGGCAACCGGTCCGCGTACAGCCGCCTCAGCTCGTGGTACAGCGGCTTCTCGCGGCCGTCCCCGTCGATCGCCGCCCAAGACGTCACCGGCCAGCAGTCGTTGAGCTGCCAGACGATCGTGCCCGCGCACACCGGCCAGTGGGCACGCCAGTGCTCGATCCCGGCCGCGATCGCCCGCGCCTGGTTGAGCTGCATGAGGTAGTGCCAGCGGTGGAAGTCCCCGTCCGGCACGGCGAAATGCCGTGCGAGCCCCCGCTCCAGCTTGCCGTTGCCGTCGTCCGCCTTCTGGTGGTGCAGCATGCCGGGGGAGTCCGGCGTGAGCTCCTCCCCGGGCAGCGCACGGCGCAGCGTGGCGTACGCGGGCGGCGCCTGCCAGCCGAACTCGGCGACGAAGCGCGGCACGCTCAGCCGGTAGTCCGCGTAGTCCTCCCGGTTCCACACCTCCCACGAGTGGTGGGTGCCGTGCGCCGGGTCGTTCGGGTGGTGGTCCCACGACCCCGACCAGGGGCTGCCCGCCGTGTAGGGGCGGGTCGGGTCCAGCTCGGCCACCACGCGCGGCAGCAGGCCCAGGTAGTACCCCTCGCCCCAGGAGTCCCCGGCCAGCCGCGGCTCCCACTCCCAGTCCCGGAAGCCCCACAGGTTCTCGTTGTTGCCGTTCCACAGCACGAGCGACGGATGCGGCATCAGCCGTACGACGTTCTCCCGGGCCTCGGCCTCCACCTCGCCGCGCAGCGGCTGCTCCTCCGGGTAGGCCGCGCAGGCGAACGGGAAGTCCTGCCAGACCAGCAGCCCGAGCTCGTCGCAGGCGTCGTAGAAGTCCTCGCTCTCGTAGATGCCGCCGCCCCAGATCCGTACGAGGTCCACGCCCGCGCCGGCCGCCTGCTCAAGGCGCTCCCGGTAGCGCTCGCGGGTGATCCGGGACGGGAAGGCGTCGTCGGGGATCCAGTTGACGCCCCGCGCGAAGAGCCGCTCGCCGTTGACGACGAGGGTGAAGCCGGTGCCGTGCGCGTCGGGCCGCCGGTCCAGCTCCACCGTCCTGAAGCCGACCCGCCGCCGCCACACGTCCAGGACGTCCTCGCCGTGCAGCAGCTTCAACTCGACGTCGTAGAGCGGCTGTTCGCCGTACCCGCGCGGCCACCACAGCCGCGCGTCCGGCACCCGCAGCCGTACGACCCCGCCGGACCCCTCGATCTCGGCCCGCGCACGCACCCCCGCGACGGTCGCCTCCACGGCGAGCGGTGCCTCGACCCGGGTCCGCTCGACGTCGACGGCCAGCTCGACGACGCCCGTGCCGTCCTCGACGGTGACCAGCGGGCGGACCCGCGCGATCCGGGCCGTCGACCAGTGCTCCAGGCGCACCGGCCGCCAGATCCCGGCCGTCACCAGGGTCGGCCCCCAGTCCCAGCCGAAGGAGCAGGCCATCTTGCGCAGGTACTGGTAGGGCTCGGCGTAGGCGGCGGGCCGCTCACCCACCCGGCCCCGCACGGCCTCGGCCTCGGCGTAGGCGGAGACGAACCGCACGGACAGCCGCCCGGACAGGCCCGTCACGTCGAACCGGTACGAGCGGTGCATGTTCCGCACCTTCCCCAGCAGCCGCCCGTCCAGGGAGACCTCCGCGACGGTGTCGAGCCCGTCGAAGACCAGGTCGGTCTGCTCCTGCCCCCCTGGGTCGCCGATCTCCCGCTCGTACGTCCAGTCCCGGCGCCCCACCCACGCCACCTCGGTCTCGTTCCGGCCGAGGAACGGGTCCGGAATCACCCCGGCGGCCATCAGGTCGGTGTGCACGCACCCCGGCACGGTGGCCGGCAGCCTGTCCGAGTCGTGCCGCAGGATCCATCCGTCGCCGAGCGGTGTGGCCTCCAGCATGCGCACTCCCTTAACCGGTTCAGTGAAGAGTCGTGTGTCGGTATCGCATCGTTGGCGGGATTGGGACTTTACCGGTTGAGTACACGCTGTCAGAGTTCCGAACCAGCCATACCGCACGTGCTCGTCCGTCCCGAGTTCCCCTCCGCGAACGGAGCTGATGCACATGAACCGCCGTACCCTCCTCGCCCTCACCGCGGGCGCCGCCCTGCTGGCCTCCGGCTGTACCGGCACCGGGGGCTCCGCGAAGGGCGCCGACGCCGAGGCGCCCGACGATCCCGCCAAGGTCAGCGGAACCATCACCGTCCTCACCCACCGCACCGACCTCGTGCAGGACGGGACGATGAAGAAGTACGCCGCCGAGTTCAACAGGACGTACCCCGAGGTGAAGGTCGAGTTCGACGGCATCACCGACTACGAGGGCGAAGTGAAGATCCGTATGAACACGGAGAACTACGGGGACGTCCTCATGATCCCGGCGGTGATCGAGAAGAAGGACTACCCCAAGTTCTTCGCCTCGCTGGGCGGCCAGGCGGAGCGGAGCAAGAAGTACCGCTTCACCGACTACACGGCCGTCGGCGGCAAGGTCTACGGCCAGAGTCCGCTCGGCGCGCTGCCGGGCTTCGTCTACAACAAGAAGGTGTGGAGAGAGGCCGGGGTCACCGACTGGCCCACGACACCGGCCGAGTTCCTGGCCGGCCTCAAGGCGATCAAGTCGAAGACCGACGCGGTCCCCTACTACACCAACTTCAAGGACGGCTGGCCGCTCAGCCAGTGGACGGGCGTCAGGGGCTCGGTCAGCTGCGACGAGCAGGCCACCACCAGGTGGGCCGAGGGCAACCCCTGGGCCGAGGGCGGCGAACTGCGGGTGGCGGACAGCCTGCTGTACGACATCGTGCACGAGGGGCTCGTCGAGAAGGACCCGACGACCACCAACTGGGAGGCGTCCAAGCCCAAGCTGGCCAAGGGCGAGATCGCCACCATGTGGCTCGGCTCCTGGGCGGTCATCCAGATGCAGGGCGCGGCGAAGCAGGCGGGCACCGACCCGGACGACATCGGGTTCATGCCCTTCCCCGCCCAGAAGGACGGCACGTTCTGCGCGGTGACGTCGCCCGACTACAACCAGGCCGTCAACATCCACTCCTCGCACAAGAGCGCCGCCCGCGCCTGGATCGACTGGTTCACCGACAAGTCGGGCTACGCCGAGGACAACCTGGCGCTGTCCCCGCTCAAGGACGCCCCCCTGCCCGACGTCCTGAAGCCGTACGAGGAGGCGGGCGTCAAGCTCCTCGACCTCGACGACAGCAAGGGCGCCGAGCTGAAGACCATCGAGAACCAGTCCGAGGTGGGCATCAACAAGCCCGACTACCGCAAGGAACTCGTCGACATGGCCCGTGGCGCCCGGAAGGGCGACCCGGACGACTTCCTGGACGGCCTCGGCGAGAAGTGGACCGAGACGCAGAAGTCGCTGGGGTCCTGATGACGGGCACCACCGAGACGGCGGCCGTCGAGGCCGCCGCGAAGGCGGCCGCCGCCCCGGCTCCGGCCCCCGCCCCGCGCCCGGCACGCCTGTGGCGCGGGGCCACCCCCTGGCTCTTCCTGCTCGCCCCGCTCACACTCCTGGTCGTCTTCACCTATGCGCCGATCGCCAACATGGTCGCGTACAGCTTCACCGACTGGGACGGAGTGAGCCCCGAACTGAACTTCACGGGGGCAGAGAACTACACCGAACTCTTCACCCGCCCCGAGCTGTTCGAGGTCTTCTGGGTCAGCGGTTACTACCTGGCGGCCTCCGTCGTCCAGATCGTCGCCGCGCTCTACTTCGCCACGATCCTCAGCTTCGACGTCCGCTTCCGGAACTTCTTCAAGGGTGTGCTGTTCTTCCCGTACCTGATCAACGGGGTGGCGATCGGGTTCGTCTTCCTCTACTTCTTCCAGGACGGCGGCACTCTCGACTCGGTGCTGAGCCTGTTCGGCGTGGAGAGCGACCGGGCCTGGCTGGGCACCCCGGAGTCGGCGAACACCTCCCTGGCCGGCGTCTCCGTCTGGCGCTACCTGGGCCTGAACTTCGTGCTGTTCCTCGGCGCGATCCAGTCGATCCCCGGCGAGCTGTACGAGGCGGCCGAACTGGACGGCGCGAACCGCTGGCACCAGTTCCGGTACATCATCGCGCCGGGCATCAAACCGGTGCTGTCCCTCACCGTGATCCTCTCGATCTCGGGTTCCCTGTCGGTCTTCGAGATCCCGTACATCATGACCGGCGGCGCGACCGGCACCGAGACGTTCGTGATCCAGACCGTGAAGCTGGCCTTCCAGTTCAACAAGACGGGCCTCGCCTCGGCGGCCGCGCTCGTGCTGCTGCTGATCGTCCTGGCGGTGACCTGGGTGCAGCGGCGCCTCGCCCCCGACGACAAGGTGGACCTCGTATGACCCGCCGCGCGGTGACCCGCGTCCTCGTGTACCTGTCGCTGATCGCCGCGACCGCGGTGGTCCTGCTCCCGCTCGCCGCGGTGTTCCTGACCTCCCTCAAGTCCGAGCGGGAGATGGCCGACGGCAGCGGAGCGCTCGCGCTGCCCGAAGACCCGTTCAACCTCCACAACTACGTGACGGCGTTCCAGGACGGCCGGATGCTCTCGGCCTTCGGCAATACGGCGATCATCCTGGTCGTCGCCATCGGCGGCACGGTCCTCATCGGCTCGATGACGGCCTACGCCATCGACCGCTTCCGGTTCCGCTTTCGCAAGGCGGTCCTGGCCCTGTTCCTGGTCGCCGCGCTGGTCCCCGGCGTGACCACCCAGGTGGCCACCTTCCAGATCGTCAACAGCTTCGGCCTGTTCGACAGTCTGTGGGCGCCGATCGCCCTGTACATGGGCACGGACATCGTCTCGATCTACATCTTCCTGCAGTTCGTCCGGTCCATCCCCACGTCCCTGGACGAGGCGGCCCGCCTGGACGGCGCGAACGCCTTCACGATCTACCGCAAGATCATCTTCCCGCTGCTGAAGCCGGCGACCGCGACGGTGGTGATCGTCAAAGGCATCACGACCTACAACGATTTCTACATCCCGTTCCTCTACATGCCCTCGGAAGATCTTGGCGTGATCTCGACGTCGCTGTTCCGCTTCAAGGGCCCGTTCGGAGCCCACTGGGAGACCATCGCGGCAGGAGCGATCCTCGTGATCCTCCCGACCCTGATCGTCTTCCTGTGCCTCCAGCGCTACATCTACAACGGTTTCACTCGAGGTGCCACGAAGTAGACGCCCCTCGGGGGCGCGGGGAACTGCGCGGCAAGCCCAAGGCCACCCGCAGCCGCCACACGACGCGAAGCCCTACGGCGGCTAGGCCTCCTCGGCGGACAGCGCCTTCACGAGAACCGGGGTCACTTGCTCCACCTGCCAAGGCCGCGCACCATGCCCGGCCAGCGCCGCCGCGACGGACTCCGCGTCCACCACCGCCGGCGGCTCCCAGCACACCCGCCGCACCGTGTCCGGCGTGATCAGGTTCTCCTGCGGCATGCCCAGATGCTCGGCCAGCGCCGACACCCCCGCCCGGGCCGCGGACAACCGCGCCGCGGCCGCGGGGTCCTTGTCGGCCCAGGCGCGCGGCGGCGGCGGGCCCGTCACCGGCTGCCCCGGCTGGGGCAGCTGCGCCTCGCTCAGCGCCTTCGCCCGGTCCACGGCCGCCTGCCACTGCTCCAGCTGTCGCTTGCCGACGCGGTGGCCGAAACCGTTCAACGCGGCCAGCGCGTGCACATTGGCCGGAACCGCCAGCGCGGCCTCGACGATGGCCGCGTCCCCGAGCACCTTGCCCGGCGACACGTCCCGCCGCTGCGCGATCCGGTCCCGGGTCTGCCACAGCTCCCGTACGACGGCCAGCTGCCGCCGCCGGCGCACCTTGTGCATGCCGGACGTACGCCGCCACGGGTCCTTGCGGGGCTCCGGCGGGGGAGCCGAGGCGATCGCGTCGAACTCCTGGTGGGCCCACTCCAGCTTGCCCTGCCGGTCCAGCTCCTTCTCCAGCGCGTCGCGCAGGTCGACGAGCAGCTCGACGTCCAGCGCCGCGTAGCGCAGCCAGGGCTCGGGCAGGGGGCGGGTCGACCAGTCGACGGCGGAGTGTCCCTTCTCCAGGACGAAGCCCAGCACGCTCTCGACCATCGCGCCGAGGCCGACCCGGGGGAACCCGGCGAGCCGCCCGGCCAGCTCCGTGTCGAACAGCCGCGTCGGCACCATGCCTATCTCGCGCAGGCACGGCAGGTCCTGGGTGGCGGCGTGCAGCACCCACTCGACGCCGGACAGGGCGTCACCGAGGGCGGACAGGTCGGGGCAGGCCACGGGGTCGATCAGTGCCGTTCCGGCGCCTTCGCGGCGCAGCTGCACCAGATAGGCGCGCTGCCCGTAGCGGTAGCCGGACGCGCGCTCGGCGTCGACGGCGACGGGCCCGGATCCCGCCTCGAAGGAGGCGATCACCCGGGCCAGGGCGGCCTCGTCCGCGATGACGGGCGGAATGCCCTCACGCGGTTCCAGCAATGGGGTCGGCGCCTCCGTAGCAGAAGATCCGCCGTCGTCCGGAGGAGCGCCTCCGGTGGTTCGCAGTGAGCTGTCTGCTGCGGTGTCGTGGGCGTCGGTCACCTGTCAAGGGTATCCATGTATGGACAGCGCCCGCCGACGGAACGTTCCGTCGGCGGGCGCTCGAGGGTCGCAAACCAGTCATGTCGGGGAAGCGGCGGGTTCACGAACCGTGAGTGACGTGCGCGGGGGCGGCGGCGGGTCCCGCGTCACGTGAGGGGACGATCACGAGGGGTCGCGGCGGAGCGGGTCAGTGGATGATCCCGGTCCGCAGTGCGACCGCGACCATGCCGGCACGGTCGCCCGTGCCGAGCTTGCGGGCGATGCGGGCGAGGTGGCTCTTGACGGTCAGGGCGGACAGGCCCATGGAGACGCCGATCGCCTTGTTCGACTGACCCTCCGCGACCAGCCGCAGTACCTCGACCTCGCGGCCGGACAGTTCGCGGTAGCCGCCCGGGTGGCTCGGGGCACCCGGGGGGCGGCGGTGCAGTCGCGCGGCGGCGGCGCCGATGGGGGCGGCGCCCGGCCGGGTGGGGAGCCCGACGTTGGTGCGGGTGCCGGTGACGACGTAACCCTTCACTCCGCCGGCGAGTGCGTTGCGCACGGCGCCGATGTCGTCGGCGGCGGAGAGGGCGAGCCCGTTGGGCCAGCCCGCGGCGCGGGTCTCCGACAGCAGTGTGAGGCCGGAGCCATCCGGCAGGTGGACGTCTGCGACACAGATGTCGCGGGGGTTGCCGATGCGGGGACGAGCCTCCGCGATGGACGAGGCCTCGATGACGTCGCGCACACCGAGCGCCCACAGGTGGCGGGTGACGGTGGAGCGGACGCGCGGGTCGGCCACGACCACCATGGCGGTCGGCTTGTTCGGGCGGTAGGCGACCAGGCTTGCGGGCTGCTCGAGGAGAACGGACACCAGGCCTCCTGGGGTGCGGGAAGGGGCCGGCTCGTGGGGGTGAAGCCGGGACGAACCGTGCTTTCAAGGTCACAGTCGTCTTCGGCACCGAACCCGTCCGCCTTTAGAGAATGATCACGAATCGGTGATAACAATCCGTGCAATTCGGACACGCGGTCGATCATTCGAAGGTCGAACGGTTTCGGTCTGCGTCGATACGCGGTCGAAAGTGGCCGTATCGACAAAGTGATTCGGCCAAGAGGGGTACTCAGGTGTGATCGTCGACCGGACATGGTTGACCGCCCCGCACAAGGTCGATCAGTGCGGGGCGGTCAGGGGGGCGATCGGGGAGGTCAGGGGTCGGTCAGCGGGACTGCGGGCCTCGCCGCTGGGGCAGCGTCACCACCGACGCGTCTCCGGGAACGGCCGGGGGCAGCCCCGCGATCTGGGCGAGCAGATCGCACCACGCCGCCAGGTGCGCGGCCGTGTCCGGGACCCCGCCCAGGCCCTCACGCGGCGTCCACGACGCACGGATCTCGATCTGCGAGGCGGCCGGGCGCGCGGACAGCCCGCCGAAGTAGTGGGAACTCGCGCGCGTGACGGTGCCGCTCGGCTCCCCGTAGGTCAGCCCGCGCGCCTGGAGCGCGCCGGTCAGCCAGGACCAGCACACCTCCGGCAGCAGCGGGTCCGCCGCCATCTCCGGCTCCAGCTCCGCACGCACCAGCGTCACCAGCCGGAACGTGCCCCGCCAGGCGTCGTGCCCGGCCGGGTCGTGCAGCAGCACCAGCCGGCCGTCGGCCAGGTCCTGGTCACCGTCGACGACCGCGGCCTCCAGCGCGTGGCTGTGAGGCGCGAGCCGCCTCGGCGGGGGCGTCGGCTCGATCTCGATCTGGGGCCGCAGCCGCGCCGCCTTGAGCGCGTCGACGGCGGCCCGGAAGGGCAGCGGGACGGAGTCCGCCTCCCGCCGGTCGTTCTCGGTGTCCTTCGCTTCGTCCATTCCGCCGGCGCCGTCCGACGGTCGTCCCTGAGCCGCAGCCATGCGGGAAGATTACGGGGACCGGAGCCCGGGTGCCGGGCTAGACACCCCGCGCCTCTCCAGGGGCTGAATCACGCCGTTCGGCGGCGTGCGAAACTTGGCCCGTGAGTGCCAACGACGCCCCTCGGGCCCAGCAGCCGTCCGCCGCATACGACTCCGCCTTCCTCAAGGCCTGCCGGCGCGAGCCCGTGCCGCACACACCGGTGTGGTTCATGCGGCAGGCCGGGCGCTCACTGCCGGAGTACCGCAAGGTGCGCGAGGGCATCCCGATGCTCGAGTCCTGCATGCGGCCCGACCTGGTCACCGAGATCACCCTTCAGCCGGTGCGCCGGCACGGCGTGGACGCGGCGATCTACTTCAGCGACATCGTCGTCCCGCTCAAGGCCATCGGCATCGACCTCGACATCAAGCCCGGCGTCGGCCCGGTCGTCGAGCGCCCGATCCGCACCCGGGAGGACCTGGCGCAGCTGCGCGACCTCACCCCCGAGGACGTCTCCTACGTCACCGAGGCCATCGGCCTGCTCACCCGCGAGCTCGGCGCCACGCCCCTCATCGGCTTCGCCGGCGCCCCCTTCACCCTCGCCAGCTACCTCGTCGAGGGCGGCCCGTCCCGCACGTACGAGAACGCCAAGGCGATGATGTACGGCGACCCCGAACTGTGGGCCGACCTGCTCGACCGCCTCGCGGACATCACCGCCGCGTTCCTGAAGGTGCAGATCGAGGCGGGCGCCTCGGCGGTGCAGCTGTTCGACTCCTGGGCCGGTGCGCTGGCCCCCGTCGACTACCGCCGCTCGGTGCTGCCCGCGTCGGCGAAGGTCTTCGATGCCGTGGCCGGCTACGGCGTCCCGCGCATCCACTTCGGGGTCGGCACCGGCGAGCTGCTCCCGCTCATGAGCGAGGCCGGCGCGGACGTCGTCGGCGTCGACTGGCGCGTCCCGATGGACGAGGCCGCCCGCCGCATCGGCCCCGGCAAGGCGCTCCAGGGCAACCTCGACCCGACCGTGCTCTTCGCCCCGACGGAGGCCGTCGAGGCCAAGACCCGCGAGGTCCTGGAGTCGGCGAAGGACCTGGAGGGCCACGTCTTCAACCTCGGCCACGGCGTCATGCCGTCCACCGACCCGGACGCGCTGACCCGGCTGGTGGAGTACGTCCACACGCGGACGGCCCGCTGACGAGGGTCCTCGGCGCCCTCACCCTCCCTCAGCGGCCGGGCTCGTAAGCGAGCTGCTTGACCTGGCGCAGCGTGAGGGTGGTCTCGGCGGAGCGGACCCCGTCCAGGGCTCCGATGGTGTCGCTGAGGTAGGTGTAGAGGTCGCCGGTGCTGGGGTGCAGGGTGGCGGCGACGATGTTGGCCCGGCCGGTGGTGGCCGCCGCGAAACTCACCTCGACGTGCGAGGCGAGAGCACGGCCGACCTCGGCGAGGGCGGCCGGGGCGACGGTAAGCCACAGCATGGCGACGACGTCGTTGCCGAAGTGTTCGTTGTCGACCTGCACGGTCAGGTAGAGGACCCCTGTGGAGCGCAGCCGGTCCAGGCGCCGCCGCACCGCCGATTCCGACAGGCCGGTGCTCGCCTGGAGCTCGGTGAGCGGGGCCCGTCCGTCCCGGGCGAGGACGGCGAGCAGCGCCTCGTCGGCATCGTCCAGCACGACGCCGTCCCTGCCCGGGCCGATGGGGGGCGGGCTCAGGGCGGCCCGTTCGGCGGGGGAGAGGGCGTTGATCTTGCTGAGCCACCCGAGCGGGCCCCCGTAGAAGCGGTGCAGCAGGCAGTGGGCGCTGACCGAGGTGACGCGCGGGCTGCGCTGCAGGCGGTGGAGGAGCAGTTCGTCCCTCGCCTGCCGCGTGCGGGGCTTCATGGCGCACAGCACCTCGGTGCCGCCGGAGATCACGCTGATGTGGGCGGTGTCCGGACGCCGGGCGAGTGCGCTCGCCAGCTGTTCGGCGGTGTCCGGGGTACAGCCCAGGCGCAGCAGCCAGGTGTTGCCGCCGAGCCGGCTTTCGTCGGTGATGCCGAGCACCCGCAGCTGGAGGGTGCTGCGCAGCCGCCGGAAGCGGCGTGCGACGGTCTGGTCGGACACTCCCAGGACGTCCGCGATCCGGTTGAACGGCGCCCGGCCGTCGAGCTGCAGCGCCTGCAACAGCTTCCGGTCGAGTGGATCGAGTGCCTGGGACTGCACCGGGTTCCTCCTGCTCGTGCGGCTGGGGCGCCCGCTCCCGCGACCGTGCGCCGCACCGGATCCGGCTGCCCCGGGCCCCAGTATCACCGGATCCGGTGCGAGGCCGGGCGGCGGCCGGCCACCGCTCTCAGCTGCCCGGGTGGCCCAGTTCCAGCGGGACGTCCGCCGGAGCCCGGCCGTCCACGGTGACCTTCTCGGCCACCGGCGGGTACCCGGCGGCGATCACCGAGTAGCTGCCCGTGTCCAGGCCGGTGAAGGCGAAGCAGCCGTCGGGGCCGGTGGTCGTGCTGCCGACGACGTTTCCGGCCGCGTCCACCAAGGTGACCCGCGCGTCGGTCAGGCTCCTGAGGTGGGCACCCGCCCGGACGACGCCCCGCAGCCGGGCGCCCGGCCGCAGCGGCACCCGCAACGCGGTGGCCGCGTGACCGGACGCCCGGACGGGCAGTGCCTCCGGCCGGAACCCGGAGGCGTTCACCGTGAGGGTGACGTCGTCCGCCGGCAGCTCACCGAAGCCGAAACGCCCTGCCGCGTCGGTCGTGGCGCCGGCCAGTACGTCGCCGTGTGCGTCGGTGACCGTGACCAGGGCGCCCTCCACGGCGGTTCCGTCATCGGCCGTCACCACGGCGCCGCCGATCCTGCTGCCTCCGGTCAGCACCAGGTCGTGGACCACAGGCCGCTCGCCCAGTACGACCGTGGTGGCCCGGGGCCGGTGGCCGTCCGCGGCGGCGATCAATACGCACGTCCCTGCCGCGGGGGCGGTCAGCTCGTAGCGGCCGGCGCCGTGGGCCACGACCCGGCCGATCTGCGTCCCGGCCGGTGAGACGAGGGTGAGCGTGGCGCCCGTCAGCCCGTTGCCGGCGCTGTCACAGACCCGGCCGGAGAGGACGGGCCCGTGCGGGGACCCGGCCGCGGCCTCGCCGACGGCGGGGCGCGGCCCGTCCGGCCGGGGGAGCGGGGCCGGGGCGGCACCGTGCCCGCCGGGCGCACCCACGAGAACCGGTTCCGGCTCGCGTTCGCGCTGCGGCTCCGCCTTCCCGGCGGCCGCCTGGGCCGCGGCCCGCGGGGTGCGCAGCAGCAGCATCCCGACGACCGCGGCGAGCAGCGCGAGCGCAGCGGCCACGACGAGGCACAGGTAGAGGCCGTCGAGGAAGGCGTCGGACAGGGCACCCAGGGCCCTGCCGGTCTCGGCTCCCAGGTCCATCCGGGCCACCACGCCCAGCCCGTCGGCGTCCACGGCTGCGGTGATCCGCTGCGCCGTCGCGCCGTCCACGCCGGCGTCCGCGAGGTGACCGGGCAGCGTGTCCGTGGTCCTGGTGGTCAGCAGCACGCCCAGCACGGCCGGGCCGAGGGCCCCGCCGACCTGCCGGAAGGCGTTGTTGCCCGCTGCCGCCATGCCCGCCAGGTGATGCGGCACGGAGGCGACCGCGGTGGCGGTCATGGGCGTGACGACCAGGCCCAGACCGAGACCGAGCAGGGCCAGCCGCCAGGCCAGCGCGCCGAACGGCGTCCCGGCGTCGAGCGCGGTCAGGGACAGCAGGGCCCCGGTCATGACGAGCAGACCGCAGGGGATGAGGACGCGGACCGGGACGTGGCGCATCAACGGCCCTGCCACGATCCCGACGAGCAGGCACACTGCCGTCACGGCCAGCAGCCGGTACCCCGCGTCGAGCGTGTCGAGCCGCTGCACCATGCCGAAGTAGAGGCTGAGGACGAAGAAGAAGCCGATCAGGCCCAGGAACGTGATCATCGCGATCAGCGTGGTGGCGCTGAACGCCGGGCTGCGGAAGAGCGTCAGGTCCAGCATGGGGCCGGCGCTGCGCCGCTCGGCCAGGACGAACGCGAGGGCGCCGACGGCGGCCAGCACGAGGGCGACGACGACCCTGGGCTCGGTGAAGGAGCCGGCGCCGCCTTCGATCACGCCGTAGACGAGCGCGGTGATCGCCACGGCTGCGGTGATCTGGCCGGGCCAGTCCAGCCGGCGCGAACCCGGCGCCCAGGAGTCGGTCACCAGGGGCGCCGCCACCGCCAGGGTGAGGACGGCCACCGGGATGGCCGGCAGGTAGATCCACCGCCAGGCGGCGTGCTCGAGGATCACGCCCGCCAGCAAGGGGCCGACGGCCAGGGCCGCCATCAGGGAAGCGGCCCACAGGCCGACGAACTTGGCCCGCTCGTGCGGGTCGGGCACCGCGTGGCTGATCAGCGCCAGCGTGGTGGGCAGCAGCGCGGCCGCCCCCAGCCCGGCCAGTGCCTGCCCCGCCCACAGCACCTGGACCGACTGCGCGCACAGCGCCACGATCGCCCCGGCTGCGGCGAACACCAGGCCCGCCTGGAAGACCTTCTTGCGGCCGTGCACGTCTCCGAAGACACCGGCGGTCAGGATGAGGGCCGCCATGGGCAGGACGAACGCGTCGGATATCCACGACAGTTGTGAGGTCGAGGCGTGCAGGGCCCGCTGGATGGCGGGGAGGCTCACCGAGACGCTGGTGACCGGCAGATAGGCGACGAACACCCCGACGCAGGCCATGACCAGCGTGGCTTTCGGACTCCGCCGTGGTCCGGTCGCCGTTGTTCCGACGTTCACGAGTTACTCCGTTCCGGTGCGGCGGGGTCGCCGGCACGGTGTCACTTTTCAGCCAGTCCACGCCGTGGGCCAGCCACCGCCCGCGGAGCCCCGGGAATCGACATCGAGGAGGAGGATCCGAAGGATTTCCGACACTGCGCGCGGTCGCAGGGGGCGCCGGTGAACGCAGTCGTCCAGGCGTGCGTATGTCTCGGCAACCGCCCGCGGCGCGGGGAAGGCGGGTCGCGGGGCCGACGTGAGGAACAGGCGATGAACGACCGAGTTACTCCCGCGATGCACGCACTGCCCGACGGCGAGGCGGAGCTGACGCTGGTGGTGCGGCTGCCCTGGGAGGACGTGGCACGCCTCGGCCAGGAGGCGGGGCGGCTGGCCACCCAGATGCGGCGGCCCGTGACGCTGGAGGAGGCGGTGAGTCACCGGCTGCGGTCCACCCGGGTGGCCTCGCACGCGAAGCCGGCGGGGGAGCAGCCGCCGGCGGTGACGGCTGCGTCGGCTTCCGTGTCCTCGTTGCCGTCCCGGCCGCCGGCGGAGCAGGCGCGGCAGGCGATCGACCGGATCACCGGTACGGCCGGGACTGCGTAGCCCGTTCGCCCTGGGGTGCGGGGGTGCGGGGGTGCGGGGGTGCGTTGCCGGGTGCGGGTTCGCTGTGGCTTGTCGCGCAGTTCCCCGCGCCCCTGAGGGCACGGACCCGCCGCGCCTCACAGGGAACCGCGCCCCTGAGGGCACGGGCCCGCCGCGCCTTACAGGGAACCGCGCCCCTGAGGGCACGGGCCCGCCGCGCCTTACAGGGAACCGCGCCCCTGAGGGCACGGGCCCGCCGCGCCTTACAGGGAACCGC
>NZ_JBIBAF010000003.1:364734-617186 GCF_042899705.1 Streptomyces sp. NPDC013187
CGCCCCTGAGGGCACGGGCCCGCCGCGTCTCACAGGGAAGAACCGCGCACCTTCGCCGCCGCCTTGCGGGCCGCCACCAGGACCGGGTCCCAGACCGGGGAGAACGGTGGGGCGTAGCCGAGGTCCAGGGTCGTCATCTGTTCCGCCGTCATGCCCGCGGTGAGGGCGACCGCCGCGATGTCGACCCGCTTGCCCGCGCCCTCCCGGCCGACGATCTGGACGCCGAGGAGGCGGCCCGTGCGGTGCTCGGCGAGCATCTTGACCGTCATGGGGGAGGCGTTCGGGTAGTAGCCGGCGCGGCTGGTCGACTCGATGGTGACCGACTCGAAGCGGAGCCCGACGCGGTGGGCGTCCTTCTCGCGCAATCCCGTGCGCGCGATCTCCAGGTCGCAGACCTTGCTGACCGCCGTGCCGACCACGCCCGGGAAGGTCGCGTAACCGCCGCCGACGTTGGTGCCGATGACCTGGCCGTGCTTGTTGGCGTGCGTGCCGAGCGGGATGTGCCGCTCCTGGCCGGAGACGAGGTCGAGGACCTCGACGCAGTCGCCACCGGCCCAGATGTCCTCATGGCCGCGCACCCGCATCGAGCGGTCGGTGAGGAGGCCGCCGTGCGGGCCGAGGGGGAGGCCGGCGGCCTTGGCGAGGGTGGTCCCGGGGCTGACGCCGATGCCGAGCACGACCACGTCCGCGGGGAACTCGCGGTCCTGTGTGACCACCGCCCGCACGGCCCCGTCGTCGCCGGTCAGGATCTTCGTGACCTCGGCGTCGTTCACCATCGTGATGCCCAGGCCCTCCATGGCCTCGTGCACCAGGCGGCCCATGTCGGGGTCGAGGGTCGACATGGGCTCGCTGCCGCGGTTGACGACCGTGACCTCGTAGCCGCGCTTGATGAGCGCCTCGGCCATCTCCACGCCGATGTAGCCGGCCCCGACCACCACCGCGCGGCGGCCCCGCGTGCCCTCCAGCGTGTCGAGGAGCGCCTGGCCGTCGTCCAGCGTCTGCACACCGTGCACCCCGGCCGCGTCCGCCCCGGGCATGTCCGGCCGGATCGGCCGGGCGCCGGTCGCGATCACGAGCTTGTCGTACGACGTCCAGGACTCCTCGCCCGAGCCGACGTCACGCGCGCGTACCCGCTGCCCGTCGAGGTCGAGCTCCGTCACCTCGGTGCGCAGGCGCAGATCGATGTCCCGGGCGCGGTGCTCCCGCGGGGTGCGGGCGATGAGCTGATCCCGGTCGGTGACGTCGCCGCCGACCCAGTAGGGGATGCCGCACGCCGAGTACGACGTGAAGTGGCCCCGTTCGAACGCCACGATCTCCAGCTCGTCGGGGCCCTTCAGACGGCGCGCCTGTGACGCCGCGGACATGCCCGCGGCGTCACCGCCGATGACGACCAGTCGCTCCCGTGTACGGCTCATGTTCATGCGAACACGCTACGGGAGCAGGGCATTTCAGTCCCCCTCACCCGGGTGTCGCGGCTGCGTGGACTCCGGCGCCGGCCGAGCCGTCGGCAGCGGGCCGAGCGCGGTCGTCGCGGGCACCGGCGCGGGGCGGCGCGGCAGGCGAGGGCGTACCAGGCGCAGCCACAGCAGGACGATCAGCGCCCCCACCGCCGCGAACGGCAGGACCGCGCCGAAGGCCACCGCGAGCCAGCGCAGCATCGTCACGAAGGCGCTCCAGCCGCCCGCGAGCGCGTCCACGAACCCGGGATCGTCGTCCTCGGCCGCCTTCTTCACCGGCGTCTCGGACAGCGACAGGGTGATGGTGGCCAGGCTGGTGCGGTCCTTCAGGGACTTCTGCCGGGCGAGCAGCGCCTCCAGGTCGGCCTGGCGGGTGCTCAGCTCACCCTCCAGGGTCACCACGTCACTGAGCTTGGTGGCCTGGTCCATCAGCTCGCGGATCCGGGCCACGCTGGCGCGCTGCGTCTTGATCCGGCTCTCCACGTCCACGACCTGGTCGGTGACGTCCTCGGCTTTCGCGCTGCGGTCGAGGAGCTTGCCGGAGCCCTCCAGTTCCGCGAGGACCTCGTCGTACTTCTCGACGGGCACGCGCAGCACGACCCGGGTGCGCTCGTGGCCCTCGGCGTCCCGGGTGGTGGTCTCGTTGCCGACGTAGCCGCCCGCGTTCTCCACGCCGGTGCGGGCCTGGTCCAGTGCCTTCGGGACGTCCTTGACCCGCACGGTCAGGGAGGCCGTGCGGATGATGTGGCTCGCGGCGAGCTTCGGCGGCGCCGTGGCCTTGGCGCCGCTTCCGGGGCCGCCGGGGGCGGCCTCCCCGGAGACGGCCTTGTCGTCCGCCCGGGAGGCGGCGGCCCCGCGGTCGGCGGTGGAACCGCTGCCGCCGTTGTCGTCTGCGCCGCCGCACCCGGTGAGCGCGAGGGAGGCGGCCAGCAGGAGCGCGGCCAGGGCCGAGGCAGGGTGTCGTACGGATCGTCGGGATCGTCGTGTGCGCATGCGGGCATCCCCCGGGGGTCGATTCTGCTGACGCTTCTTCGACGCCGGGGGAGCGCCGATCGTTTGGTCCGGGACGGTTCCGATGCGGTCACGGTCGGGACTCGTGAAGGACAACGGGGTGCGGCGGCGCTGTCAGAGGGGTCTGAGAAGCTGGAGGCATGCGCGAAGTTCAAGGGCGGGTCGTCGTCATCGGGGCGGGCATCGCGGGGCTGGCGGCCGCGCACCGGCTGCTGGACCGCGGGGCGAGGGTGACCGTGCTGGAGGCCTCCGGCCGGATCGGCGGCAAGCTGCTGCCCGGAGAGGTCGCGGGCGCGCGTGTGGACCTCGGCGCCGAGTCGATGCTGGCCCGCCGTCCCGAGGCCGTGGCCCTCGCCCGCGAGGTGGGCCTCGCCGACCGCCTCCAGCCCCCGGCCACGGCGACGGCCTCGCTGTGGACCCGCGGCGCCCTGCGCCCCTTTCCCAGGGGGCATGTGATGGGCGTGCCCGGCACCGCGTCCGCCCTGGCCGGCGTGCTGTCCGAGGAGGGCCTCGCCCGCATCGAGCAGGACGCCGAGCTGCCCCGTACCGAGGTCGGCGACGACGTGGCGGTCGGGGAGTACGTGGCGCGGCGCCTCGGCCGGGAGGTCGTCGACCGCCTGCTGGAGCCCATGCTGGGCGGGGTGTACGCAGGGGACGCTTACCGCATCTCCATGCGCTCGGCCGTTCCGCAGCTCTTCCAGGTGGCCCGGGCCCACACCTCCCTGACGGCAGGGGTCCGCGAGCTGCAGGCCAAGGCGGCCGCCTCCCAGCAGACCGGCCCGGTCTTCATGGGCATCCGGGGTGGCATCGGCACCCTGCCCCTCGCGGTGGCGGACTCGGTCTGGGCGCGCGGGGCTGAGATCCTCACCCGGACACCGGTCACGGAGCTGCGCCGCACGCCCGAGGGCGGATGGCAGGTCGCCTCCGGTGAGCGCGAGTGGCGGGCGGACGCCGTGATCGTCGCCGCGCCCGCTCCTGCGGCCGCCCGGCTGCTGCGTGCCGAGAGTCCCGGGGCCGCCGCCGAGCTCGACGCCGTCGAGTACGCCTCCATGGCCCTGGTCACCCTCGCCTACCGTCGTGCCGGGACGGCCCTGCCCGACGGCAGCGGCTTCCTCGTACCGCCGGTCGACGGCCACACCATCAAGGCGTCCACCTTCGCCTCGCAGAAATGGGGCTGGATCGCCGACGAGAACCCCGACCTGGTCGTCCTGCGCACCTCCGTCGGGCGGTACGGCGAGACGGAGATCCTGAAGCGCGACGACAGCGAGCTGGCCGACGTCTCCCGGCAGGACCTGAAGGCGGCGACCGGCCTCGACGCCACACCCGTCGCCACCCACGTCACCCGCTGGGACGACGGCCTGCCCCAGTACCCCGTCGGCCACCACGCGCGCGTGGCCCGCATCCGTGAGCACATCGCCCGCCTCCCCGGCCTCGCCGTCTGCGGTGCCGCGTACGACGGCGTCGGCATCCCCGCCTGCATCGCGAGCGCGTACGCAGCCGTCGACCGGATCCACGGTGACCCGGTAGCTGTGCAGGAGCTCACCGCCCACCCGGTGCAGAGCCTGCACGGCGGAGCGGGAGAATGAGAGGCATGAGTGACGACGCCTCCACCACGGCCTCCAGCGCCGGGCCCGACCGCATCCCGAACAAGGGCAAGCTGGCCAAGGACCTCAACGAGGTCATCCGCTACACGCTCTGGTCCGTCTTCAAGCTGAAGGACGTCCTCCCCGAGGACCGCGCCGGGTACGCCGACGAGGTCCAGGAGCTGTTCGACCAGCTCGCCGCCAAGGACGTGACGATCCGCGGCACCTACGACGTCTCGGGCCTGCGCGCCGACGCCGATCTCATGATCTGGTGGCACGCGGAGACCAGCGACGCGCTGCAGGAGGCGTACAACCTCTTCCGCCGGACGAAGCTGGGCCGCGCCCTGGAGCCCGTCTGGTCGAACATGGCGCTGCACCGCCCCGCCGAGTTCAACCGCGCGCACATCCCGGCGTTCCTCGCCGACGAGACGCCCCGCGACTACGTGAGCGTCTACCCCTTCGTGCGGTCCTACGACTGGTACCTGCTGCCCGACGAGGACCGCCGCCGCATGCTGGCCGACCACGGCAAGATGGCTCGCGGCTACCCGGACGTGCGCGCCAACACCGTCGCCTCGTTCTCCCTCGGCGACTACGAGTGGATCCTCGCCTTCGAGGCCGACGAGCTGTACCGCATCGTCGACCTCATGCGGCACCTGCGCGCCTCGGAGGCCCGCCGGCACGTCCGCGAGGAGGTGCCGTTCTACACGGGCCGCCGCAAGGACATCGCCGAGCTGGTCGCCTCGCTGGCCTGATTCAGCGGACGCTTCTGCGAGCCGCGGCCCCGGCCTTGTCCGGGGCCGCCGGTTTCGGCTCGGCGTGCGGGGCGCACTCCGCGCTCCGTCCCGGCAGCCGCCCCTCCAGCAGGTACGCCTCCACGTGGCCGTTGACACAGGCGTTCGGGCCGCCCGCCAGCCCGTGGGCGCCGGCGTCCCGCTCCGTCACCAGGACCGAGCCCGCGAGACGGTCGCGGAGGTCGAGGGCGCCGTCGTACGGGGTGGCGGCGTCCCGCTCGGCGGCCAGGATCAGCGTCGGCGGCAGCTCGCCCGGCCCGGCGCCGACGTCGAGCGGCCGCTGCCGGGGCGCCCGCCAGTAGGCGCACGGCAGGTTCGTCCACACGTTGTCCCAGGTCTCGAAGGGCGCCAGCCGCGCGAGCCGGGTGTTGTCCCGGTCCCACACCGTCCAGTCCGTGGGCCAGGGGGCGTCGTTGCACTCGACGGCCAGGTACACCGCGCGTGCGTTCTCCGCCTCGGCCGCCGCCTGCGGATGCTGCTCCGCCTGCTCGATCAGGGGCTTGGGGTCGCCCTTGAGGTACGCCGACAGCGCGTGTGCCCGGTGCGGCCACTGGTCGTCGTAGTACCCGGCCTGCAGGAACGCCCCCTGCAACTCGCCCGGTCCGACCTTCCCGCCCGCCGGCTCGGCGGCCAGCCGCGCGCTCGCCCGCTGGTAGCTGCGCAGCACCTCCCGCGCGGTCGCGCCCAGCCCGTACACGTCGTGGTGCCGGGCGACCCAGGTCCGGAAGTCCGCCCAGCGGCGCTCGAACGCCGCCGACTGGGCGAGGTTGTTGCGGTACCAGATCCGGTGGAGGCCGGGGTGGACCACCGAGTCGAACACCATCCGCCGCACGTGCCCGGGGAACATCGTCGCGTACAGGGCACCGAAGTACGTTCCGTACGACGAGCCCATGAAGGTCAGCCGCTCCTCGCCGAGCGCGGCGCGCAGCACGTCGAGGTCGCGGGCGTTGTTGAGGGAGTGGTAGTGCCGCAGGGCGCCGCCCACGCGCTCGGCGCAGCCGCGCGCATACGCCTTCGCCCGCGCGATGCGTTCCTTCTTGTACGACTCCGAGGGGTGGGCCGGTGCCTGCGAGGGCCCCTCGAAGAACTGCTTCGGGTCCATGCACGACAGCGGCGCCGAACGGCCGACCCCGCGCGGGGCGTAGCCGACGAGGTCGTACGCGGCCGCGATCCGCTTCCATTCGGGGAGCAGGCCGATGAGCGGGAAGTACAGGCCGGTGGCGCCCGGTCCGCCCGGGTTGAAGAGCAGGGCGCCCTGCCGTGCGACCGTCTGCCCGCCGTGGTGCGGGTCCTTCCGCGTGGCCCGGGCCCTGCTGACGGAGAGTTCGATCTGCTCGCCGTCCGGGCGGGCGTAGTCCAGCGGGACGCGCACCGTTGCGCATCGCATGCTGCCGGGCAGGTCCTGCGCGTCGGGGCAGGGGCCGAAGTCGACACCGGCCGCCTTCGCCCGCGCGGCGGCCACGGCGGCGCCGCGCCGCTCCGCCGCCCCCGTCGGGTCCTCGGTGTCCGGGGCCGCGACGAGGGTGCTCAGCAGCAAGGACCCGGCGGCCGAGTAGAGGAGGGCGGCTCTCATGCGTATCCCTTCGGTGCACTGTGGCGACGAAAGGGATGTTTCGTTCGGCGCGAGGCGAAGGCAAGCACCGTCCGCCGGTGTCGGGCTGCGTGCCCCGTGTGCGCCCCGGTCGGTCAGTCGTGCGACCCGCGGTGCGCGAACGCGGCGCGCAGGTCCGGTTCGCCGATCGCGCTGACGCCGCGCACGGCCACCGAGGTGAGGTACGTACGGTCGTCGGCTGTGCCGTCCGCCGTCCGGGTCAGGGTGCCGAGCAACTGCCGCCCGGCCGGGGAGGCCCAGCGCGAGTAGGGGTGGATCTCGACCCGCGCGACGGCCAGGCAGCTCAGGGTCAGGGCGAGCGGCAGCGCGAACCACAGGGCGACCAGGTGCCGCGGCATGTCCGGCGGAGCGGGCGTCAGCAGCGCGGCCACGCCCAGCCCGAGGACGGCGACGGCGGCCACGCGGACCTGCCGCACGGCCGTCGAGACCGTCGTACGGGCACTGTCCGGCACCGCGAGCCCCGCGCGCACCAGCCCCTCGGCGATCCCGCGTACCGCGTCGGCCGAGGCGGCCGTGGACCGCACCGGCGCGATCCGGGACTGCCCCTCGGGACCGATGGCCCCTATCACCGACCGCTCCATATCGTCCCGCCCGCGCGGGTCGACGACCGTCGCCCAGCCGGTGTGCGCCAGCAGCAGCCGACGCTGACGGGCCATCGCGACCAGCGTGACGTCGGCGACCCGGCGGGGGCCGCCGGAGAGGAACGCGGCCTCGTACAGCGTGAGTTCACGACCCGCGCCGGTGTTCGCGTCCACGGCCGCGGCGCGTACGGCGGCCAGGCACAGACGCGTGCACGCCGTGCCGGCCACGGCCCAGGCCGCCAGCAGGAAAAGAACCCAGAGCATATGTTGTTTGTATGTGACACGGTCCCGAAAACACCATGCCTTGTTCACGATCCGGACGGAGTGTTGTCGGTCTGTGACGTTCCGCTTCGGCTCGGTGGCGGGCTGTGGGCGGGCGGCGAACTCGCGGCGGTAGTGCGGACAGTTCGGGGGTGGTCAGGGACGAATGGGGAGAGGCAGAAATTCGCATACCTGGGTGAACAGGTGTGAAATGTACGGGCGTCTTCCGTGCGTGGGATCCAGGTGTCGGCCCCGCACACTCGGGCGCACAGACCCGGAGCCGGGCGACTAGCCCACCCGGGTCCTCTGGGCCGCCCGGACGCCGTCGCGGCGGTGTGCCCCGTGGCTGCCGCCCGCCCGATGGGCCATGTTGCTGAGCGTCGAGCCGATCGGCTCCGGCCGGACGCGAAGGAGGCCCCGCGGTGGGTGAGCTGTACATCGACGGCGAGTGGACGCAGGCGTCGGCCGGTGGCCGGCGTGAGGTGGTCAACCCCTACGACGCCTCGGTCGTCACCACCGTCGACGAGGCCGACGCCACCGACGTCGACCGCGCCGTGCGCGCCGCCCGGCGCGCCTTCGCCGAGGAGGACTGGGCGAACGCCCCCTCCCGCCGCCGGGCCGACCTCCTGCTGCGCGTCCACGACCTGCTGCTGCGCGACCGGGAGGACATCGCCCGCACCGAGACCCTCGACACCGGCAAGACGCTCACCGAGGCCCGCATCGACGTGGAGGACGTGGCGAACGCCTTCCGCTACTTCGCCGAACTCGCGGGCAAGGACGGCGGCCGGGTCGTCGACGTCGGTCCTGACGTCCTCAGCCGCGTCGTCTACCAGCCGGTCGGCGTGTGCGCGCTCATCGCACCCTGGAACTACCCGCTGCTGCAGGCCTCCTGGAAAGTCGCCCCGGCCCTGGCCGCCGGCAACACCTTCGTCCTGAAGCCCAGCGAGACCACACCCCTCACCACGATCGCCATGATCCGGCTCATCGAGGAGGCCGGAGCCCCGCCCGGCGTCGCCAACCTCGTGCTGGGCTCCGGGGCGACCGTCGGTGCGGCCCTGACCAGCCACCCCGACGTCGATCTGGTCTCCTTCACCGGCGGCCTGCACACCGGCCGGGCCATCATGGCCAGCGCCGCCGAGGGGCCGCGGAACATCGCCCTGGAACTGGGCGGCAAGAACCCCAACATCGTCTTCGCCGACGCCGACTTCGAGGCCGCCGTCGACTACGCCCTCGACGCCGCCTTCCTGCACTCCGGGCAGGTCTGCTCGGCCGGTTCGCGCCTGCTCGTCGAGGACGCGCTGCACGACCGGTTCGTCGAGGCCTACGCCGAGCGCGCCCGGGCGATCCGGCTCGGCAACGGCCTGGAGGAGGGCACCGAGAGCGGCCCGCTCAGTTCCGCCGAACACCGCGAGAAGGTCGAGGGCTACATCGCCGTCGCCAAGGAGGAGGGCGCCCGGCTCGTCACCGGCGGCACCCGCCCCGACGACCCGGCCCTCAGCCGCGGGTTCTTCCTGCTGCCGACGATCTTCGCCGACTGCGACCGGTCGATGCGCATCGTGCAGGAGGAGGTCTTCGGCCCGGTGGTCACCGTCGAGCGTTTCCGCGGCGAGGACGAGGCGGTGGAACTGGCCAACGACACCCGCTACGGCCTGGCCGGCGGGGTGTGGACCTCGGATGCGAGCCGCGCCCAGCGCGTCGCCCAGCGGCTGCGGCACGGAACCGTGTGGATCAACGACTTCCACCCTTACGTACCGCAGGCCGAGTGGGGCGGCTTCGGCCGCTCCGGCGTCGGCCGCGAACTCGGCCCCACGGGACTGCGCGAGTACCAGGAGGCCAAGCACATCTACCAGAACCTCGCCCCCGCCCCCTCCGGCTGGTTCAAGGGCTGACCAGCGCCCCACCGGCAACACCCCCACGGCCGGCCCGATCCACGACGAGACCGAAGAAGACCGTCCGCCGCGGCGCACCGGCCATCGAGGAAGGGCTGTCGGCCCGCGGCGCACCGGCCACCCGAGAAGGGCCGTCCGCCCGTGGGCACCGGCCGCTGAAGAAAGGCACCGCATGGCCACCACTCCCGCGCACGGCGACGAGTCCGCCTACGACTACGTCATCGTCGGCGGCGGCACCGCCGGCTGCGTGCTCGCCGCCCGGCTGAGCGAGGACCCCGACTGCCGCGTCTGCGTCATCGAGGGCGGTCCCACTGATGTCGGCGACGAGCGCATCCTGCGTCTGCGCAACTGGATCAACCTGCTCGGCTCGGAGTTCGACTACGGCTACACCACCGTCGAGCAGCCGCGCGGCAACTCGCACATCCTGCACTCCCGGGCCCGCGTGCTCGGCGGCTGCTCCTCGCACAACACCCTGATCAGCTTCCTGCCGCTGCCCCAGGACCTGGACGACTGGGTGAGCCACGGCTGCTCCGGCTGGGACCCGGAGACGATCCTGCCCTACCGCGACCGGCTGCTCACGCAGATCGTCCCGGTGGCCGAGGCCGACCGCAATCCCATCGCCGAGGACTTCGTCACCGCGGCCTCCCGTGCCCTCGGCGTCCCCGTCGTCGACGACTTCAACGCCGAGCCCTTCGCCGACGGCACCGGCTTCTTCTCGCTGGCCTACCAGCCGGAGGGCAACCTGCGCTCCTCCGCGTCCGTCGCGTACCTCCACCCGGTGCTGGGCCGGCCCAACCTCACGCTGAAGCTGGAGACCTGGGCCCACCGGCTCATCCCCGACGCGTCGGACCGGCTGACCCGGGTCGCGGTCCGGGGCGCCGACGGCGAACCCGCAACCGTGCGCGCCGAGCGCGAACTCCTGCTGTGCGCGGGCGCCATCGACACCCCGCGCCTGCTGATGCTCTCCGGCATCGGACCGGCCGACGACCTGCGCGCCCTGGGCATCAAGGTGCGGGCCGACCTGCCCGGTGTCGGGGAGAACCTCCTGGACCACCCCGAGTCCGTGATCGTCTGGGAGACCGCGGGACCGCTGCCGCCCAACTCCGCGATGGACTCCGACGCCGGCCTGTTCCTGCGCCGCGACAAGAGCCAGCCGCGCCCCGACCTGATGTTCCACTTCTACCAGGTGCCGTTCACCGTCAACACCGAACGACTCGGCTACCCCGTACCGCGGTACGGGGTCTGCATGACGCCGAACGTGCCGCGGGCCCGCTCCACCGGCCGCATGTGGCTGCGCAGCAACAACCCCGCCGAGCACCCCGCCCTGGACTTCCGGTACTTCACCGACCCCGAGGGCCACGACGAGCGCACCATCGTGGACGGTCTGAAGGTGGCGCGCGAGGTCGCCGCGACCGACCCGCTGCGGGACTGGCTCGTCCGCGAGGTCGCGCCCGGCCCGGACGTCGTCTCCGACGCCGACCTGTCGGAGTACGGCCGCCGCGTGGCCCACACCGTCTACCACCCGGCCGGCACCTGCCGCATGGGCGCCGCGGACGACGCCCTGGCCGTCTGCGACCCCGAGCTGAGACTCCGGGGCTTCGACGGCGTGCGGATCGTCGACGCGTCGGTGTTCCCGACGATGCCCACCATCAACCCGATGGTGACCGTGCTGCTCGCCGCCGAACGGGCCGCTGACCTGATCACCGCCGGACGGAGGTCCCGGCCGTGACCGGAACGCCACCTGCCGCAGCCGCGTCCGGCGTCCCGTCGGGGGAGCCCGGCTCCGAGTTCCGCAAGGACATGGGCCCCTGGGCCAACTTCGCCCTCGGCTTCACCTACCTCTCCCCGGTGGTGAGCACCTACACCCTCTTCGGCACCGCGCTCGCCGAGGGCGGCCCGCCGATGATCTGGGCGTTCGTGCTCGCCGGCTGCGGCCAGTTCCTGGTCGCGCTGATCTTCGGCGAGGTCGTCGCGCAGTACCCCATCGCCGGCGGTGTCTACCCGTGGGCGCGACGGCTGTGGGGCAAGCGCTGGGCGTGGATGACCGGCTGGGTGTACATGTGGGCGCTGCTGGTGACCATCACCTCGGTCGCCTACGGCGCCGGGCCCTACATCGCCATCCTCTTCGGCTTCGACCCGACCGTGCACACCACCGTGCTGTGCACCGCCGTGCTCATCGTCGTCGCCATCCTCATCAACTACCTGGGCACCAAGGCGCTGTCGGCGGCCGCCATCATCGGCTTCGCGGGGGAGCTCATCGGCGCCCTCGTCGTCGGCATCTACCTGCTGGCCACCCACCGCCACCACAACATCGGCGTCATCTTCGACACCTACGGCACCGAGGGAGACGGCTCCTACCTGCCGGTCTTCCTCGCCGCTGCCATCATCGGCTTCTACCAGTACTACGGCTTCGAGGCGTGCGGCGACACCGCCGAGGAGGTCGAGCACCCGGGCCGCGTCATCCCCAAGGCGATGCGCCGCACCATCTACATCGGCGGCGCGGCGGCCACGTTCACCTGCATGTCGCTGCTGCTGTCGGTCACCGACTACGACGCGGTCATCTCTGGGGAGCAGGCCGACCCGGTGGTGGACGTGCTGTACGACGCCATGGGCGAGACCGGGGCCCGGCTGGTCATGGCCGTCGTGCTGATCTCGTTCCTGTCCTGCACGATCAGCCTCCAGGCCGCGGCCGGGCGGCTCATCTACTCCTACGCCCGTGACGAGATGATCGTCGGGCATGGGCTGCTGCGGCGGTTCGTGCACGCCCGTGCGGTGCCGAGCTGGGCGCTGTTCGTCTCCGCGGCGGTGCCGCTGCTCATCGCCTTCGCCTCACTGGCCTCCGAGGACGCCCTCACCAACATCGTCTCGTTCGCGATCCTCGGCATCTACGCCTCGTTCCAGATGGTGGTCCTGGCCGCGTTGCGCGCCCGGCTCAAGGGCTGGCGTCCGGCGGGGGAGTTCACCCTGGGCCGCTGGGGCCTGGCGGTGAACATCGGGGCGCTGGCGTACGGCATCTTCGCCATCGTCAACATCTGCTGGGCGCGCACCCCGGAGAAGCCGTGGTGGGAGAACTGGATCGTGCTGCTCTGCGGCGCGGTCGTAGTGGGCACCGGTCTGCTCTACATGTTCACCACGCACCACTACGGCCGCGGCGACGCCCCGGCGGGCGATGCCGTGCCGGAGAAGGCCGGTGCGAGGACCGGCGGATCTCCTCCGCAAGCCCGGCGGGAGTGATACGAGGGGCGAGGGGCCGGGCCCCTCGCCCGTCAACGCCGCGACAGCACCCTGCGCGTGGCGCGGGCGAGGCGGTGACCGGGCCGCGGGGAGCGCGGTGCCGGGCCCGACCGCTCCAGCCACCATTCCCGCAGCTCCCGCCGTGCCCGCGTGTCTTCGAGGCGCCCGGCGGACAGCAGGTGCTCGGCGAAGGAGAGGGCGTCGCGCCGGTATCCGGCGGTCATCGGGCGCCTCCGGGCGTAGCCGAGGAATGCCGTGCGGTACCCGTCCCCGAGGATCACCGGCAACTCGGGAGCGACCTTCGCCACGACGTCCGCCCGCTTCGCGGCGAGCGCCCGCGCCTGGACACCGATCCGCACCCGGTCGAACCCCTCGGGTACGGGCGTGCCCGCGACCAGCGCCGACAGCAACGCGGCCTGCGCCAGCCCGAGCCGCTGCCGGGCGTCGCCGACCCCTTCCGGACGGGGCAGGCCGGAGACGCCCCGTGTCGCCCCGGCCGCCCCGGTCTCATGGTCGTGCCGCACCACGCGGCCCCCGTCCGCGACGGCTTGCCGCGCTCCGGCGCCGGTCGCCACGAGCAGCACATCACCGTGGCCCCGGGCCGCTTCCCGCGATCCGGCGCCGACCTCCCCGGCGCGGCCCGCGGCCGTGTCCCGTCGTCCTGCGGCGGCTGCCGCGAGGAGCGGTTCGCCGCTGACGGCTCCGGTCTCCCTGTCTCGCGTGGCGGCGAGCGCGGCCGACCGGAGTTCTGTCTTCACGCGTTCGACGGCCCCTGCCTCCAGCGCACGGCGGATCGTGGTCAACTCGGCCTCCAGCTCCGCCGGTTCCGGGAAGTTCTCGTCCCGTTCCAGGAGGACGCCGGGGGGACTGACGCGGGAGGCGAGGTCCGTCAGGATGTCGAGGACCGGCCGGGGGACGGGGTGGGCGTGGCTGTCGTGCCAGACGCCGTCGCGTTCGAAGCCGCCGGCGACATGGACGTAGGCGATGGCCTCCAGGGGCAGCTCGGCGAGGGCCTTGGACGGGTCCTCACCGCGGTTGACGTGGTTGGTGTGCAGGTTGGCCACGTCGATGAGGAGGCGGACGCCCGTGCGGTCGGCGAGGTCGTACAGGAACTGGCCCTCCGTCATCTCCTCGCCCGGCCAGCAGACCAGCGCCGCGATGTTCTCGACGGCCAGTGGCACCGGAAGGGCGTCCTGAGCGATGCGGACGTTCTCGCACAGGACGTCCAGAGCGTCCCGGGTCCGGGGCACGGGCAGCAGATGGCCCGCCTCCAGGTGCGGGGAGGCGGTCAGCGACCCGCCCGCCCGTACGAACGCGATGTGCTCGGTGACCAGCGGGGAGCCCAGCGCCTCGGCGCGCTCGGCCAGTGCGGTCAGGCGTCCGGCGTCGGGCCGGTCCGCGCCGCCGAGGCCGAGCGAGACACCGTGCGGCACCACGGTGACGCCGCGCTCGCGCAGCCGCCGCAGGGAGTCGGGCAGGTGCCCGGGGCAGACGTTCTCGGCCACCGTCTCGACCCAGTCGATCCCCGGCATCCGCTCCACGGCGTCCGCGATCTCCGGTCGCCACCCTATGCCCGTCCCCAGTCGCTCCATCGTCCCCTCCTCCACCCGGCCCGTTCCTCGAACGTGAGGGGGGTATGGCCCAGCCGTTCGCCCCCGAACCCCGCACGGCCCGCCTTCAGAGCAACATTTGAGGTTCGGGGGCCGGGCCGCCGCCCCCACCGACGGAGGCGCAAGGGTCGCGTCCCGGCCCGATACGTCGTAGACCGGACCTATGCCCGAAGGCAGCGAGCAGCCCCACCGCCCCGTGCGGAAGCGGGAGAAGGAGTTCGGGGCGGCCGCCGTCCGCCGGCTGCGGATCGGGGCCGGAGCCGTGCTCGTGGCGGGCGGCACGGCCTACTTCCTGTTGCCTCTGGAGGGCTTGGGCGCCGACCGCCCCTGGCTGGGCTGGCCGCTGTTCGTCCTGTGTCTGACGTTCGTCGCCGTACTGCTGCTGCGCCACGTGCGCGACGTCGTGCTGGAGAAGCCGCAGGCCCGGTCGGGCATCATGATCTCGCTGCTGATGTGCCTGGCCGTGCTGGTCTTCTCGTCCGGGTACTACGCCCTCGCGCAGCTGCCGGGCCAGTTCACCGGCCTGAGCACCCGGGTCGACGCGCTGTACTTCACCGTCGTCACGCTCGCGACCGTCGGCTACGGCGACATCACCCCGCGCGGGCAGGAGGCCCGCATGGTGACCGTCGTCCAGATCGTCTACACGTTCGTCTTCCTCACGGCGGCGGCCACCGCGCTGACGCGCCGGATGCACGCGGTGGTCGCGGAGCGCGAGCGTCGCCCGCCGCCTGACGCGGGAGGCCCTACACCGGGCGCGAGGAGCGGTAGTTGAACACCGACCAGAGCACGAACAGGCCGGTCACGATCATGATGATCGACCAGAACGGCTGGTAGGGCAGCCAGAGGAAGTTCGCGATGAGCGCCAGGCCGACCACGACCGCGCTCACCACCCGGGCCCAGGCGGCCCCGGCGAACAGGCCGAGTCCGGCGGCCACCACGAGCACCCCGACGATCACGTGGATCCAGCCCCATGCGGTCAGGTCGAACTCGAAGGAGTACTGGCCGAAACTCGTGTACACCTCGTCGCCGGCGATCGCCGCGATGCCCTGGAGCACCGCGAAGAGGCCGTAGACCACCATCAGGATGCCGCCGAGGGCGAGACCCCCGGCCGCCCACGGGGCACCGGAGTCGCCCGGGCCGGGGCCGCCGGGTGTGCGGTCGTCGGAGGCGGGCGGAGCGGGGGGAGGGGGCGCGGCGCTGGACATGGCTGCCTCCTGGAGTCGGGTCGGCTGGTAACCCCACTGGAGCACTCGTCCGGGACGGCCGCGCCCGAGGCTACGCCGAACGGGTGGGCGCCGCGCCACCGTTCCCGTGCGGCTCGCGGCGCAGCGCCGGGTGGTCCGCGACCACCGTGCACGAGCCGGGTGCGATCTCCGTGAACCCCGCGTCGCGCACCAACGGCAGCCCACTGCCGGTGAGTCCGGGCCAGTGGGCCGCGTCGGCCGTCCGGACGGCGAGCGGGAAACCCGCGTCGTGCCAGGCGGCTCGCTCCTCGTCGGACAGCTCCCACCAGGCCAGCTGGGCGGCGTGGCCGGCCTGCGCCATGGCCTTGCCGGCCGACATGCCGAGGTCCGGGTTCAGCCACAGCACGGGAGCGGACGGGTCCGCTTCCACCGGCGGCTGGGGGTCGTCCAGGTCGGTGCCGGAGACCTGAAGCCTGGCCAGGTCCTTGGGCCAGCCGTCCAGCGGGACGGGCGGGAAGACCCGCACCTCGGCGGCCTTGCCGGTGACCGTGATGCCGGGCAGCGCCTCGGCCCGCCGCCACTCGGCGCCGCGCGCCCGCCGCACGACCTTGCGGATCCTGGCGTCCTGCCAGTCCCGCATCGCCCCGGCCCACTCGCCCTCGCCGGCCGACCGCTCGTCGGCCAGGATCGTCAGCACCGCCCGCGCGGCCGTCTCCAGTGCGTCCGTGCGCGCCGGCGGGTCCGCCTTCTCCATCCGCACGACGAGCGGCAGCACGAACTGCGGTGCCTCGTCGCGCGCCGAGGGCTCGGACCGGAAGGGACTGCCGCTCTCGCTCACGGGCGTCGGGTTTTCGCTCACGAATCCCAGTGTGCCAGCCGGAAGATCGTGCAAGATGGCAGCATGCGACCCGACCTGTGCCTGCGCAACGCGGGCCGCCGTTACGGTCTGCGGGGCTCTTGGGTACTGCGCGGTGTCGACCTGGCGGTGGCTCCGGGCCGGCTCGTCCGCGTCGAGGGCGCCAACGGCAGCGGCAAGTCCACGCTGCTGCGGCTGCTCGCCGGCATCGACGCGCCGAGCGAGGGCCGGATCACCGGCCGGCCGCGCACGGCGTACGTCCCCGAGCGGTTCCCGCCCGCCTTGCCCTTCACCGCCGTCGGCTACCTCACTCACCTCGGCACCGTGCACGGCCTGACCCGGAAGGGGGCCGCCCGGGCCGCCGGGGAGTGGCTGGAGCGTCTCGGGGCCACCGCGTACGCCGAGACGCCGATGGCCCGGCTGTCGAAGGGCAGCAGTCAGAAGGTCGCGGTCGCCCAGGCCCTGCTGGCGGAGCCGGAGCTGCTGGTGCTGGACGAGGCGTGGACCGGTCTGGACACCGCTGCCCGCGCCGAGTTGGAGCGCGCGGTCGCCGAACGCACGGCGGCCGGCGGGTCCGTGGTCTTCGTCGACCACGACCCGCGCCGCCTCGCGGGCCTGCCCGACGCGACGTACGCCGTGCGCGACGCAGGCGTCGTTCGGCAGGAGCCCGCGCAGGCTCCGGCCGCGTCCGGTCCGCAGGTGCTGGTCGAGGCGCAGGGCCCGCCGGACGGACGACTGCCGGAGGAGGTGCGCCGGACGGTTTCCTCGGCCGAGGAGACCGGGCCCGGCACCTATCGCCTGTCCGTGCCCGCCCCGCACTCCGACGTCGTGCTCCGCACCCTGCTTGCGGCCCGCCCGCCCTGGCACGTGGTGAGCGTGGCCTCTCCGGAGACCGGCCCGGGGACGCAGGGGTGACAGCCCGCGGTACGGCACCGGGAGACTGCCGCCGAGAGCCGCCACCCACCGTCGTCAGGGTCAGCGCCGCCCGGTGGGCCGACCCGCGGGACGCCCACAGGAGCCGCCGATGACCGCCCTCATGCGCTACCACGCCGCCCTGCTGCTGCGCTCGCAGCGCTGGCTGCCGCCGTTTCTGCTGTACGCGGCCTTCCTCGCGATCAGCATCCAGGCCGGGCAGCCGGTGCTCGACTCGCTCGGGTACACGGCCGCCGCCCTGCTGCCCGTCGCCGCCTGGCTGGCACGCGTCTGCGTCACGGGCGAACCCGACACCGCCCGCGGCTGTGTGGCCGCGGCCGCGGGGCCCGGGCGAGCTCACGTGGCGTGCCTGCTGGTCGCCCTGGCCGGTGCGACGGCCCTCGGTACGCTCGCGACCCTGGTGGTGACGCTGCTCAGCGACCCGGTCTCCTCGGACCACCGCACCCGGGTGCCGCTCGCCGCCGCCTGCGGGGCCGGGATGCTCGCCGCCCTGGCCTGCGCCCTGCTCGGCACGGCCGTCGGCGCGCTCACCAGCAGGCCCCTGCTGCGCTCGCCCGGCCGGGCCGTCCTGGCACTGCTGCTCGCGGCGCTGCTGTCCCTGGTGGCCTCCGGCTCACCCGCCCAGGCGGCCGTGCAGGGCCTGGTGACCGGATCGCGGCAGGGCGAGGTCCCGCTGCCGCTGCTGCCCCTGGTCTGGGCGGCCCTGGTCACGGCCGCGGCGCTGACCCTGGCCGGAGCGCTGGCCTCCCGCAGATCACCCTGAACAGGCGGATCACCCTGAACAGGCCGTGCGCTGCGCCTCCTGCCACTCGCAGGCGGGGCAGAGCGTGATGCCCTTGTACGACTCGGGGTATTCCGTCGGCTCCCGGCACAGCACGCACTCCGCGTACGGCGGCCCGTCCGCCCGGGGCGGCCTGGTCGCGTCGATCAGGCAGTAGTCGTCCTCGCTCATACGTCCAGCGTAGGGCGGGGGCGGACCGTCAGAGGTCCCGCTGCTCCAGCGGTTTGGTCGCCGGGCCCTGGATCACCTTGCCGTCCGTGTCGAAACGGGAGCCGTGGCAGGGGCACTCCCAGGCGCGTTCGGCGGCGTTGAAGTCGACCAGGCAGCCCAGGTGGGTGCAGCGGGCGGAGACGGCGTGCAGCCCGCCGTCGTCGTCCCGGTACACCGCGACGCGGTGGCCGTCCGCGCGGACCACGGCGCCCTCGCCGGGCGGCAGGGACTCCACCGGCGGGGAGGGCCGCAGCCGGTCCCCCACGAAGTGCCCGGCGACCTTGGCCTGCGTCTTGAGGAACGTCGGCGCCTCCCGCAGCGCGGGCTTCACGCGGCGCGGGTCGTACAGCCCGCTCCACTCGCACTCCTCGCCCGTGATCTGCGCGGTGAGCAGCCGGCCCGCCATGATGCCGCCGGTCATGCCCCAGCCGCCGAAGCCGGTGGCCACGTACGTGTGCCGGGCGCCCGGGTGCAGGGGGCCGATCATCGGCACCGTGTCCGTGGGCTCGGTGTCCTGGGTGGCCCACCGGTGGGTGACCTCCAGGTCCGGGAAGTGGCCGGTGGCCCAGGCGGTGAGGCGTTCGAAACGCGCCCGCGGGTCGCCCGTGCCCGGCGTGAAGTGCTCACCGGTGACGATGAGCAGCCGCCGGTCGCCCTCGAAGGGCGCGGTGCGCACCGAGCGGGTGTCCTCGTCGGGCGTGATGAACATGCCGCCCGGGTCCTGGTCCGCGGGGATCGTCCCGGCGACGACCAGCTCACGGCGGGTGGAGAGACGAGCGAACAGCAAGGCACGGTCGAAGATCGGGTAGTGCGTCGCGACGACGACCTCCCGGGCCCGGACCGTCGCCCCGGTCGTGGTCGACAGCCTGCACGGCTCGCCCTCGTCCAGGCCGAGAACGGTGGTGTCCTCGAAGATCAGCCCGCCGCGCTCGACCAGGTCGGCGGCGAGTGCCAGCAGGTACTTGCGCGGGTGGAACTGGGCCTGCCCGGTGACCTCGACCGCGCCCGCCACCCGGAAGGGCAGCCCGGTCTCCGTCACGAACGCCGCGGGCAGCCCGGCCTCGGCCGCGGCCCGTGCCTCGGCGCGCAGCTGCTCCACGCGGCTCGCGTCGACGGCGTAGGTGTAGGCGCTCCTCGTCTCCCACTCGCAGTCGACGCCCAGCTCTTGGGCGATCCGGGCCGCGTGGTCGATCGCCTCCGACTGGGACCGCGCGTACAGCCGCGCGCCCTCGGGGCCGCGGGTGCGCCGCAGCTTGTCGTAGACGAGCGTGTGCAAAGCGGTGACCTTGGCGGTGGTGTGACCGGTGACGCCGGCCGCGACCCGGCCCGCCTCCAGGACGGCCACGCTCCGCCCGGCCCGCGTCAGTTCCCACGCCGTGCTCAGCCCGGCGATCCCGGCGCCGATCACCGCCACGTCGACGTCCAGGTCCTCCAACAGAGCCGGGTGGTGGCCGTCGGGTGCCGTCTGAAGCCAGTACGAGCTGCTGACCTGCTGGTTCTCGCTCATGAGCCGCCGAGTACCCCCGTCTGTCCGCTTCAGTGTCGGGCGGGCCCGCTTTACAGCCAGGGCGGACCGGGACTAATCTACAACCAAATGGTTGTAGATGAGTGGAGTGACGAGACGGTCGACCGGTTGTTCCACGCCCTGGCCGACACCACGCGCCGGGACATACTGCGCCGCTGCGTGCGCGCGGAACTGTCGGTGTCACGGCTGGCCGAGACCTACCCGATGAGCTTCGCCGCGGTGCAGAAGCACGTCGCGGTGCTGGAGCGGGCGGGGCTCGTCAGCAAGCAGCGCAGCGGACGGGAGCGGCTCGTGCGCACCGACCCCGATGCCGTGGGCCGCGCTCGCCAGGTTCTGGACGAACTGGAGTCGGCGTGGCGCGGGCGTGTGGACCGGATGGCCCGACTGCTCGCCGAAACCCCGGAAGCCGAAGAGAACGACACGACGGAAGGACCCGAGCGATGAGTGTCACCAGTGTCGACAAGGACCTCGACCACCTCGCCCTCACCCTGATCGCCGACTTCGCCGCCCCGGTCGAGCGGGTGTGGCAGCTGTGGGCCGACCCCCGGCAGCTGGAGCGCTGGTGGGGCCCGCCGACCTACCCGGCGACCGTGGAGCAGCACGACCTCACCCCCGGTGGAGAGGTCACCTACTTCATGACCGGCCCGGAGGGCGACCGGCACCGCGGCTGGTGGCGGATCACCTCGGTCGGCGAGCCGACGGACCTGCAGTTCACCGACGGCTTCGCCGACGACGACGGCAAGCCCAAGGACGACATGCCCACCATGTCCGTGACGGTGCGGCTCAGCGAACACGGCGGCGGCACCCGGATGGAGATGCGCTCCCTGTTCGACACCCGCGAGCAGATGGAGCAGCTGGTCACCATGGGCATGGAGGAGGGCCTGAAGGAGGCCGTCGGCCAGATCGACGCCCTGCTGGCCGCCTGACCCCTCGGATCAGGTCTGCTCAGCGCTGCTCCGCCAGCCGCTTCCGGCACGCGGCCACGAGGGCGGCCAGCCGCTCAAGGAGACGCAGTCCCTGTGTGCCACCGGGCCCCCTTCGCGGTCCTGTGCCTCGATGGTCCGGCGGGGCGCCGGGCTTACGCACCCGGCGCCCGGTCGGTGGCGGAGCGCCGGTCAGCGGCGCCAGGGGCCCGTCACCGCGAACGTGGTGCCGGGTGTGTAGCAGTTGACGTACATCGTGTCGCCGTCCGGGGAGAACGTCACCCCGGCGAACTCACCCCATTCCGGCTCCTGCTCGGTGCCGATGTTCTGCCGGTTGCGGGCCATCGCGTAGACCTCGCCGCGCCGGGTGACCCCGTAGACGTGCTGGGCGCCGTTGCCGTCCTCACAGACCATGAGGCCGCCGCTGGGCGCCAGGCAGATGTTGTCCGGCGACTCGCCCGGCAGCTGCACATCGGTGTCCGGGCCGAAGACGATCACCAGGGTGAGCCGGCGGCGCTCGGGGTCGTAGCGCCAGACCTGCCCGAAGTGGTCGGCGGCCGAACCGTCCGACCGGCGCGCGAACGACGACACGAAGTACACCGAACGGCCGCCCCAGTAGCAGCCCTCCAGTTTCTGCGCGTGCGTGATGCCCCCGCGGCCGAAGTCCTGGAACCGGATCGGCGTCTGCGCGGCCTGCGGGTCCGGGACGTCCACCCACTCGATGTGGTCGAACTCCGCGCCGACGTCCTGGATGGAGGACAGGTCCGGCACCCCGGGCACACGCATGGCCTGGAGCCGGCCACCCGCGCGCAGCGAACCCCTGCCGCCCAGCGGCCGGCTCGGCAGGAAGCGGTAGAAGAGGCCGAAGGGCTCCTCGAAGGCGTCCTCGGTCTCGTACACCACGCCCCGCCGGGGGTCCACGGCGATCGCCTCGTGCGCGAAGCGGCCCATCGCGGTCAGCGGCACGGCCCCGGTGCGGTGCGGATCGACCGGGTCCACCTCGAAGATGAAGCCGTGGTCCTTGGTGTAGCCGTTGGTGCCGGCCCGGTCCTCTGTCTCCTCGCAGGTCAGCCAGGTGTCCCAAGGGGTGGCGCCACCCGCGCAGTTCACGGCCGTGCCGGCGATCGCGACACGCTCCGACTGCACTCGGTTGCGGGAGTCGAGGGTCAGCGCCGTACAGCCGCCCTTGCCTGCCGGGTCGTAGGTGAGGCCCTCGACCGTCGGGACCGGGACCTTGCCGCTCACCCGGTTCTCGTGGTTGCGGACCAGATGGACCCGGCCGCCTCTGCCCCCGAAGGCCGACATGCCGTCGTGGTTGGAGGGGACCTTGCCCTCGCCGGAGCGGAGTTCGTCCCCCTCGCGGGAGAGGATCCGGTAGTGGAACCCTTCCGGCAGGTCGAGGACGCCCTTCGGGTCGGGGACGAGCGGGCCGTAGCCGGTGTGGCCGAGGCCCTGTGCGGCGGCGGTGCCCGAGAAGAGTTCGGAGAGGGCGCCGGAGAACGCGATCCCGACGCCCAGGGCGCCCGTTCCGGCGAGCATCCGACGTCGGGTGGCGACACGACCGGATGTGGTCATGAGGAAACCTTCCTGCTGGCGGACAGGAACTGTGATCCCGCTGTGTCTATCACCTGGTGCGGGCCGCGGGAACCACGCGCGTAGCGCGCGTCACTGCTCCACGGCCCGCCGCAGCCGTTCCATGGCCTCCCCGGCCTGCTCCGTCAGGTCGACGGTGCGCTGCTCGGTGAGGTCGACGGCGCGCTCCTCGATCTCCGCGCGGTCCGTGGGTTCCGCGCGGTCCGTGGGCTCCGTGCGGTCCGTGGGCTCCGTGCGGTTCGCGCTCTCCACGTCCCCCGCGTCCCGCGGCCGTCCCGGGCTCTCCGCCGCGGGCTGCGCCCCCCGCTCGAGGAACCGCAGGAGCTCCACCGGAATGGGCAGGACGAGCGTGGAGTTCTTCTCCGCCGCCACCGCCATGACGGTCTGCAGCAGCCGGAGCTGGAGCGCCGAGGGCGTGTCGGCCATCTGGTGGGCGGCCTGGGCCAGCTTCTTGGAGGCCTGGTACTCGGCGTCGGCGTTGATGAGCCGGGCCCGCCGCTCCCGGTCCGCCTCCGCCTGGCGGGCCATGGAGCGCTTCATGGTGTCCGGCAGGGAGACGTCCTTGATCTCCACGCGGTCGATGGTCACGCCCCACTCCACGGCCGGACTGTCGATCATCAGCTCCAGGCCCTGGTTGAGCTTCTCCCGGTTGGACAGCAGGTCGTCCAGCTCGCTCTTGCCGATGATCGAGCGCAGCGAGGTCTGCGCCATCTGCGAGACGGCGAAGCGGTAGTCCTCGACGTTGACGATCGCGGCCGACGGGTCCACGACCTTGAAGTACACGACGGCGTCGACCCGGACGGTCACGTTGTCGCGGGTGATGCCTTCCTGGGCCGGGATGGGCATGGTCACGATCTGCAGGTTGACCTTGCGCATCCGGTCGACCGCGGGGATCACGAGGTTGAACCCGGGCCGGCGCACGTCCCCGTGCAGACGCCCGAGCCGGAAGACGACCCCGCGCTCGTACTGCTTGACGACCCGCGCCGCGGAGGCCACGTACACCAGCGCACCGGCCCCGACCGCGGCCACCACGCCGACCAGCTCTTCGACCATGCCGACCTCCCGGTTCAGAGGTCCAAATCCGTCCGTTTCTGTAACGATATGCCCGAACCGGGGCGTGGGGCCATGCCCGGGGATCGCGCTCAGAGGGGGGCGGACGCGCAAGGTCCGGGGCGCGCAGCCGGCGCGCCCCGGACCAAGGGGTGGGTGATGGTCCGCCGGTCAGGCGGCGGTGACCTTCTCCGCCGGGGCCTCCTCGGGCTCCGTGACCTTCACCGGTTCGGTGCCCGTCGCGCTGTGGCGTGCGGCCCAGTTCTCCAGGGCCGTGCCGCAGGCGTGGTCGAGGTGGTGCAGGCCCGAGAGGTCCAGCTCGACCGGACGGTCCTGCGGCAGGCTCTCCAGGCTGTCGAGGATCTTCGGCAGCCGCAGGAAGGTCGCGTTTCCGGACAGGTACGCCTGGATCGGGCCGGCACCCTTGTCGATGATGTCGAGCTTGACGTGCGAGGCCTCCCAGGCGGTCTTGACGACCGACAGGGCCAGACCGATGAGCACACCCTCGAACATGTTCACCGCGACGATCGACACGGCCGTGACGATCAGGATGAGCGCCTCACCCTTGTGGGCCCGCCACAGCGCCGTGATCTGGCCGAACGGGATCAGCTTCCAGCCGGCGTGCACGAGGATGCCGGCGAGGGCGGGGATCGGGATCAGCGCCAGGGCCCACGGCATCGCGGCGGCGAACAGCAGCAGCCACACGCCGTGCAGCACCCGGGAGGCCTTCGTCTTGGCGCCCGCGTTGACGTTGGCGGAGCTGCGCACGATGACGGCGGTCATCGGCAGCGCGCCGAGCAGACCGCACAGGGTGTTGCCCGCGCCCTGGGCGATCATCTCCTTGTTGTACTCGGTGCGCGGACCGTCGTGCAGCCGGTCCACGGCGGCCGCGCTGAACAGGCTCTCCGCGGAGGCGATCAGTGCGAAGGCGATGATCGTGCCCCAGATGGCCGGGTTCGCCAGTTCGCCGAAGGCCTCGGCCCCGGGCGGCTGGATGACGCCCAGCAGACCCTCCACCTGGACGGTGGCGACCGGCAGGCTGAAGGCGATCGTGGCGACCGTGGCCAGGACGACCGCTGCGAGGGCGCCGGGCACGGTCTGGACCGCCTTCGGCAGCTTCTTCCAGAGCACGATGACGGCGATGGTGCTCGCGCCGATCGCGAGGGAGATCATGGCCTCGGTGCTGCCGAGCGTGTCGGCGAACATCCCGGGCAGGCCGGCGATCTTGCCGAGTCCGGACTCCGGTGCCTTCAGGCCTGCCGCCGCGTAGATCTGCCCGGCGATGATCACCAGCCCGATGCCGCAGAGCATGCCCTCGACGACGGAGACGGATATCGCCCGGAACCAGCGGCCGATCCCCAGGAAGCCCATGGCGAGCTGGAGCAGGCCGGCGAGCAGCACGATCACGCCGAGCGTGGCGACGCCGAACTGGCTGACGGCCTCGAAGACCAGCACGGTGAGTCCGGCGGCGGGGCCGGACACCTGAAGGCTGCTGCCGCGCATCAGCCCGGTGACGAGTCCGCCCACGATGCCGGTGATGAGGCCCAGCTCCGCGGGAACACCGGAGGCGACCGCCACGCCGACGCACAGCGGGACCGCGACCAGGAAGACGACGATCGAGGCGAGGAAGTCCTGCTTCAGGTAAGGGAACTTGGTCATGGTCGCCCTCACAGCTTCTCGAAGGAGTCGGTGTCCGCGCGGTGTTCGCGCACGGTGCCGGTGTGCACTTCGTAGAACCAGGCGTGCAGCCGGAGCCGGCCGTCCGTCAGGCGGCTCTCCACGCAGGGGTAGGAGCGCAGTCGCTCCACCTGTGCCAGGACATGGTTCTGCACGGCTTCGGTGACCGTCTTGTCGGTCGGGTCCGCGCACTTGGGCTCGTCACAGGCGTGCGCGAGCCAGTCGCGCACGGCGGGTACGCCGGAGAGGTCGTCACCGCGTACCACGGCGCCCACGGCGCCGCAGTGCGAGTGGCCGCAGACCACGATCTCCTTGACGCCGAGGACCTCCACGGCGTACTCGATCGTGGCCGCCTCCGACGTGGGGTGCTCGATGGAGTGCGGGGGAACGACGTTGCCGGCGGTGCGCAGCTCGAAGAGCTCGCCGGGGCGGGCGCCCGTGATCAGGGCCGGTACGACCCTGGAGTCGGAGCAGGTGATGAACAGGACGTCGGGGGACTGGCCCTCGGCGAGGTGGGCGAACTCCTCAGGGCGCTGTCCGAAGATGCGGGCGTTGTCGATGAGGGGTTGCATGAGTGTGGTGATCCTCCTGGCGCGCAGTGGGGGCGCGTCGGACGGGCATGGCAAGGGGTGGGGGGAACTGTTCCGCCGCTCAGCAGCGGAAGACCTGAAGTGCCGCTGGGGTGTGTGACGTCGAGGATCTCGACGTGTGGTCGTGCGCGGCGCCGGGTCTGACCGGTTCGGGCGCCGTCGTCCGGATGTGCCGTTGCAGCGGCCGCTCGGGGCCGGGGGGCGCGAGGTCCGCGGTGTGGGACCGGTCGCGGGTCCGCAGGGGACCGGTCGGGTCCCCGTGGTGCCTGGCGCGGCAGGTCGCCGTCTCGTCACGCAGCGCCTTCCCCAGGGACTTGTGGCCGGGGCGCGAGGACGTGCCGGAGGGCTTCGTTCCGGCCTGAGCTTTGGCCTCAACTTGACTGTGCGTGGGTGCGGATGCGAAGGACGCGGTCGGTGCGAAGAACTGAAGGGCGAGCAGGACGGCGGCGAGGATCGAAACCACGGTCCGTGCCGTCGTACCTCGGTACATGCGCCCCCCTTCCGGTGCTTCGCACGTCTAGTGCGGACCAACACTTGGTCAACGGCCGGTCAAGAAACACGTTAACCCTGCAAAGTCATTTGCAGGGTTAACTTAACGTTTCAAGCTGAAGAGAGCCTGAAAACCGCAGGTGGGATGGCTTGAACAGGCCCTACCCACGGGGCGGTTGGTGCGGTATGGGAGCTGTGGTCAGCGGGGGTCGGCCAGTGAACCCGCGTCGCGGGCGAGAGCGGTGAGCCGGGAAATGGCCCGGAAGTACTTCTTGCGGTAGCCGCCGTTCAGCATCTCGTCGCTGAAGAGCTGGTCGAAGGGCAGACCCGAGGCGAGCACGGGCACCTCGCGGTCGTAGAGCCGGTCCGCGAGAACGACCAGCCTGAGGGCCGTCGACTGGTCGGGAACCGGGTGCACACCGGTGAGGCACACGGCCTTGATCCCGTCGGTCAGAGCGCCGTACCGACTGGGGTGGACCCGGGCCAGATGGTCCAGGAGGGGCGAAAACGCGTCGAGGGACGCGCCCTCGGTGGCGTGCGCCGCGCGGGTCACCTGTTCGTCGGAGTACGGCGGCGGCGCCTCGGGCAGACCGCGGTGGCGGTAGTCCTCGCCGTCGATGCGCAGGGCGCGGAAGTGGGCCGACAGGCCCTGGATCTCGCGCAGGAAGTCGGCCGCGGCGAACCGGCCCTCACCGAGCTTGCCGGGCAGCGTGTTGGACGTGGCGGCGAGCGCCACACCCGCGTCGACGAGCTTGCCGAGCAGGGTGGACACCAGGACGGTGTCGCCCGGGTCGTCGAGCTCGAACTCGTCGATGCACAGCAGGCGGTGCCCGGACAGCGTCCGGACGGTCTCCTGGAACCCGAGGGCACCGACCAGGTTGGTCAGCTCCACGAACGTGCCGAACGCCTTGAGCGCGGGTTCGGCGGGAGTGGCGTGCCACAGGGACGCCAGCAAGTGGGTCTTGCCGACGCCGTAACCGCCGTCGAGGTAGACACCGCGCGGGCCGGTGGGGGCCTTCTTCGGCGCCCTGCCGAAACCGAACAGCCGCCGCTTGCCGGCTCCCGGGGACCCTCCCGAGTCGAGGCCCGCCGCGAAGCCCTCCAGGACCCGGACCGCCTCCGTCTGGCTGGGCTGGTTCGGGTCGGGGATGTACGTGCTGAAGCGGACGGAGTCGAACCGCGGCGGCGGCACCATCTCGGCGACCAGCCGGTCCGCGGGTACGTGCGGCTCACGGGCGCACAGGGACAGCGGGGCCGGGTCGGTTATGGGGCCGCTTCCGGAGGGGGCCAGGGGAGAAGACACGGTTCACCATGCTACGGCGCGTGGAACACTGCACGGCATGCGACGTCTGTTCCCTGTGACCGATGAAACAGCAGCTCCGGTGCCGGGCGGTGCGCCCGGTGAGCGTGCCGGGCGGGAGTGGAGCCTCCAGGAGCTGGCCGCCGCGTACGCCTATCCGGAGCCCGGGCCGGGGGGACCGGTTCCGTGGCTGCGCGCCAACATGGTGTCCACGCTGGACGGGGCCGCGCAGCACGACGGCCGTTCGCAGCCCATCTCCAGCGCCACCGACATGCGGATCTTCGGCACGCTGCGGGCGCTGGCCGACGTCGTGGTTGTCGGCGCGGAGACCGTGCGGCAGGAGGGCTACCGGCCCGCTCGCGCGCGGGAGGACTTCGCGGCGATGCGGGAGGCGGCCGGGCAGCGGCCCGCACCCGCGATCGCGGTGGTCACCGCCAGTCTCGACCTGGACTTCTCGCTCCCGCTGTTCACCTCGCCCCTGGTCCCCACCCTGATCCTCACGGGTGCCGCGGCCGCCCCGGACCGCGTCGCCGCCGCCGAGAAGGCGGGCGCCCGGGTGGTGACCGCAGGGGACGGCATCGGAGTGGACCCCGCCCGCGCCGTCCGGGCCCTCGCCGACCTCGGCCACACCCGGCTGCTCACCGAGGGCGGTCCACGCCTGCTGGGGCAGATGGTCGCGGCGGGCGTGCTCGACGAGCTGTGCCTGACCGTCTCCCCGATGCTCACGGCGGGCGAGGCCCAGCGCATCGCCGGCGGGCCGGCGGTCACCGTCCCGCACCGGTTCGGGCTGGTGTCGATGCTGGAGGAGGACGGCTTCCTGTTCACGCGGTACGGGCGCGCCCGAGCCGCGTACTGAAACGCCGGGCCCGGGGTACAAGGGCGGTCGGGAAATCCGGTCGACCGGGTACGCCGCGGCAGCGGGGTGAACCCGCCGTCGGTCCGTTCATCGGCGGAATATGCCGTTCTGTTTGCTTTTCGGAGGGCACACTGGATCCGGCGGTACCCGTGCGAAGACGGGGCAGGATGGTTTCCGCAGGGCCCGGCGCGGCCGGCCTGCGGCGAAGTGGGGCCTTGGGCCCCCGGAGCAGAAGGGGCGCCTGGTGTTCACCAGCGTATTGATGATCGAGAAGGCGCTGACGTCGGCCGACGTGGAGTTCGTCACCACCTTGCACGGCGAGGAGCAGGTCTCCTTCGAGGTGCTGCTGCAGCCGCGCGGCGAGCAGGCGGACCGCCTGCTGCGGGCCATCGACGACGTGGCGCTAGGCGAACTGGACGAGGCCGTCCGCGAAGGTGAGACGCCGGAGGGTGAGGAGGCGCTCAGCGTGGGGCAGCGGGCGCTGGAGGTGTCGCTCGCCGCGCTGCGCGCCTCGGGCAGTGCGGCGCAGGGACGGCTGATCGAGGATCATCCGCTGGACGCGCTGAGGTCCCTCGTGGAGGAGGTCGGGGCGGACGAGGTCATCGTGCTGACCGACCCCCACTACGTGGAGGAGTTCTTCCACCGGGACTGGGCTTCGCGGGCCCGGCACAAGGTCGGGGTTCCGGTGCTGAAGCTGTTCTCGCACAGCAAGGCGTAGGGGTGCTTCCGGACGCCCGCCGGGTGCGGATCGTGTGGGGTCGCTCCCGCCCACGCGACGGAGCCGCGTATCAGTACAGCCCCGCGCCCCTGATGGGCATGCCGGGCCTGCGCACGCAATAGGCTTGGCCCCGCTAACCTCGTCACCCGAACTTGGAGACACGCATGGCAGCCGGCCTTCCTCCCGCCATGGACCGACCGCACTTCATCGGGATCGGTGGGGCCGGGATGTCGGGGATCGCGAAGATCCTCGCCCAGCGCGGGGCCGTGGTCGCGGGCAGTGACGCCAAGGAGTCGGCGACGGCCGAGGCGCTGCGCGCGCTGGGCGCGACCGTGCACATCGGGCACGCCGCCGAGCACCTCGCCGACGACGCCAGCTGCGTGGTCGTCTCGTCGGCCATCCGTCAGGACAATCCCGAGCTGGCCCGCGCGGCCGAGCTCGGCATCCCCGTCGTACACCGCTCGGACGCCCTCGCCGCGCTGATGGACGGGCTGCGGCCGATCGCCGTGGCCGGTACGCACGGCAAGACGACCACCACCTCGATGCTGGCCGTGTCGCTGAGCGAGCTGGGCCTGAAGCCCTCGTACGCGATCGGCGGCGACCTGGACGAGCCCGGATCCAACGCCCTGCACGGCGAGGGCGAGATCTTCGTCGCCGAGGCGGACGAATCGGACCGCAGCTTCCACAAGTACGCGCCCGAGGTCGCCATCGTCCTCAACGTCGAACTCGACCACCACGCCAACTACGCCTCGATGGACGAGATCTACGAGTCCTTCGAGACGTTCGTGGACCGGATCACCGAGGGCGGCACCCTGGTGATCGCGGCCGACCACGAAGGCGCGCGCGAGCTGACGCGCCGCGTCCGGGCGTGCGACGTGACCGTGGTGACCTACGGCGAGTCCGAGGACGCCGACGTGCGCATCCTGTCGGTCGTGCCGCAGGGGCTGAAGAGCGAGGTCACCGTGGTGCTGGAGGGCGAGGAGCTGACCTTCACGGTCTCCGTCCCCGGCCGGCACTACGCGCACAACGCGGTCGCCGCGCTGGCGGCCGGCGCGGCCCTCGGCGTCCCGGCGGCCGAGCTGGCCCCGGCGATCGCCGCGTACACGGGCGTGAAGCGGCGGCTCCAGCTGAAGGGCGAGGCCGCGGGCGTCCAGGTCATCGACTCCTACGCACACCACCCCACCGAGATGACCGCCGACCTGGAGGCCATGCGCGCGGCGGCCGGTGACGCCCGGATCCTGGTCGTCTTCCAGCCGCACCTCTTCTCGCGCACCCAGGAGCTCGGCAAGGAGATGGGCCAGTCCCTCGCCCTCGCGGACGCCTCCGTCGTGCTGGACATCTACCCGGCGCGCGAGGACCCGATCCCGGGTATCACCAGCGAGCTGATCGTCGAGGCGGCCCGGGCGGCGGGCGCCGACGTGACGCCGGTGCACGACAAGGCGGACGTCCCGTCGGTCGTCGCGGGAATGGCGAAGCCGGGTGATCTCGTTCTCACCATGGGAGCGGGCGACGTCACCGACCTCGGCCCGCACATCCTGGACCGTCTGTCGAACTGAGGGGCTGGAAGCTCATGCCGTACGACGTCGAGAAGCCGGACGAACAGTGGCGCGTGGAGCTGAGCCCGGGCGAGTACGCGGTGCTGCGCCAGGCGGCCACGGAGCCCGCCTTCACCGGTGAGTACACCGACACCAAGACCCGGGGCGTCTACTCCTGCCGCGCCTGCGGAGCGGACCTGTTCACCTCGGACACGAAGTTCGAGTCGCACTGCGGCTGGCCGTCCTTCTTCGACCCGAAGGACACCGACGCCGTGGAGCTGATCGAGGACCGCTCGCACGGCATGGTGCGGACCGAGGTGCGCTGCGCACGCTGTGGCTCGCACCTCGGGCACGTCTTCGAGGGCGAGGGCTATCCCACGCCCACCGACCAGCGGTACTGCATCAACTCGATCGCGCTGCGGCTGGCCCCCGAGGAGGGCTGAGGCGGCGCTCAGCGGATCCGGCACTCCTTCTGGGTGAGGCGCTTCGTTTCCCCCGCGGTGCGACTGCACAGCACGTGGGTGTCGGAGGTGCCGTCGGTGGCGCGGCGGACCTCCTTGAGGACGATGCTGTGTCCGGTGCGGTCGCCGTAGAGCGGGGCGCCGGTGAAGTCGATGGTGCCGGTGGCCATGCCCTCGATCCTGACGTTGCGCAGGTTCACCCAGGTCGAGGCGCGGCTCTGCGGCCGGTCGTCGCGGGTGGCCGCCCAGAACAGGGCGCGGGTCGCGTCATGGGCGAGAGCGGTCTGGCCGCTGGCCAGGGCGGGACTGTCGTAGCGCAGGCGGTGGCCGCGCAGTCCGGGCAGGTGCTTGGCGGCGTCCAGGTAGAAGGCCGTCGCCTTGGCGGCCGTCTCCAGCTCCGCGAGGGCCGAGTGGTACAGCGTGACCTTCGGCGCGACGGACTGGCCGCCGCCTGCGAAGTCGGCCTTGGACAGGTCGTCGCCGGTGAGGATGGCCAGGGGCTTGCCGGCGCAGCCCGGCTCGGTGCCCAGCTGGGTCATCAGGGGGTCGATGTCCTCCACCCGGCCCGCGAAGTAGACCACGGACGGCACCCGGCCGCCCCGGCAGATCTCCTGGGCGTGCGAGCGGAGTTCGGGCTTGCCGCCGCTGAGGGTGTAGCGCCGCTGCTCGAGCAGGGTGAAGCCCTGTCGTTGCAGCATCTGCTGGCCGTAGCGTGCCTGTTCGTCGGTGTAGAGGTCGTCGGTCTTCGCCGTGTCACGGGCCAGGACGAGGGCGTACTGCCGCCGGTCGGGTCTGCGCAACTGGGCGGCGATCAGGCCGAGTTGCCGGGTCTGCCACTCGTCCGTGGCGGCCAGGCTGAACCAGTTGGCGAACTCGCGGGGCAGATAGGTCGCGGAGTTCGTGCCGGAGACGACCGGCAGCCCGGCCCGCATCAGGGTGCGGGTCGTCGCCCGGCTCGACTTCAGGTCGCGGCCGGTGCCGACGACCCCGACCACGGTCGGGTCGTGGGCGGCGTACGCGGCGATCGCCTTCGCCATCTCCTCCTGGTGGCCCAGGTCGACGCCGCCGTTGGCGACGAGGACCCGCAGCTTCACACTGGAGTTCTCGTTGATGACGGCCTGCGCCAGATACACGCCCGCCAGTTCCTCGGCGCCCTTCACGAGGGAGGAGCCGGCCGAGGCGTCGGCGCTGAGCGGCCCCGCGTAGACGACGGTGACGTACTTGCCGGCGTGGTGGGCGAGGACGTCCGCGTTCAGCCGGGCGATGTGGTCCTCCAGGTCGGCCACCGTCCAGGGCGTCTCGTCGTCGGCGTCGAGAGCTTTGACGTCGTCGCCGGGCTCGGGTGCGGGCAGCCAGTCGGCGAAGCGGACGTCGTGCGTCGCTATGCCGATGCACTCCGTGCTGCCGTCGGGCGCCGCCTCACGCCGCGTGTCCCGGTTGGCGGTCAGCACGGACGCCGAGCAGTACCGGTCGTGCAGGGCGTCGGCCCGCATGACGGTGGCCGCGGTGAGCAGGGCGATGACCAGGACCAGGGTGTGCAGGGCCCACACCAGCCGGGCGAGCGTCGGCCGGGAGGAGGCCCGCAGATGGTGGCGGCCCTCCTCGAGAGGGCCCAGCTGGTCGTGCGGCAGCGGGATCTTCATCACCCACGGCAGGACGGACCGCTCCCGGCTGGGTGACTGCTCGGCGCGCAGATTGCGGCCCCACTCCTGGTACCAGGTGCGCAGCCGGACGCCGAACGTCGGCGGCGTCGCGTCCGGGGCGGGCGGAGCCTGGACGACACTACGCTCCAGGCGCGGCACGTCGTGCGTGCGCACCGCGGCCACCACGAGCAGCGGGTCGAGCTCGCTGCGCCGGCTGCGGACGTCGCTGATGGCCCGGATCAGCTCGATGCCGCCGTTGCGGTCGTCCGCGTGCGGCAGGAACAGCATCGGCGGACGCGGCCGTTTGAAGCCGCGCAGGTCCCAGCTCCAGCGGCGGTGGTTGTCCCGCAGGTCCTCGCGCAGCGCCAGGACGCACAACTGGAGGTGGAAGTCGCCGCCCGCCGTGAGCGCCTCGGCCACGTCGTAGGCCCGGGCCGCGATCGCCTTCCAGGAGCGGACCGGCCGCAGCAGCGACACCTCGGTGGACTCCTCCTGGTCCGCCGCCCTCAGGAACGTCGTCGTCATGAACCAGCGGCTCTCCCGGCGCAGCCACAGGAAGATCGGGGCCCGGCCCGGCAGGACGTAGTTGAGGACCGTCAGCAGCAGCAGGAAGACGAGGCCGGCGCCGACCGCGACGTACCACTCGCTGCGGGCGAGGAGCGCGGCCAGGACGGTCACGAGGCTCGCCGGGAGGATGTGCGCCATGTCGAACAGCGGCAGGCCGGAACGCCAGCGGGCCGTGTTCTTCGGCCGCCAGCGCTGCTGCGCCAGCTCGTTCAGCAGCCGCTGCCGCTGGTCCTGCCCCGCCTCGGGGCTGCCCGCGGCGGGCGCGGGCCAGCTGTCGCCGAGCGCCGCGACCGCGTCGTCGATGGCGTGCACCAGCCGCAGCCGCGGGAACGCGTAGCGCCGGTAGATCGCCTTCGGGCCGCCCCACTTCCGCGGGTCGCTCAACGCCCGGACCAAGGCCGCGGCCCGGCGCACCTCCGTGGCGCCCTCGTAGGTGTCCTGCGTCACCGCGCAGCGTGTGCCGTGCGCCTCCTGACCCGCGTGCAGCTGGCGGACCAGCCCGGCCACCGCGTCGTCGTCCCCGCTCTCCTGGGCGTGCACGACGAACACCGGCATCGGCGGTTCGGTGCTCCTGCGGAAGTCCTGGATGAGCATCTCGAGCTGGTTCTGGAGATGGCGCCCGGCGTCGCTCTCCGGCATGCCGTCGTGGCCGCCAGGGCAGTCCGACGGCGTGCGATGGTCCTTCACCATGGGCAACCCCCCGTTAACCTTCGGTGACCTATGAGATTAACCGCTGCCGGTGGGGTGCGAGTGGGTGACGAACGAACTTCGAGGGCAACCTGGAACCGGAGAAGAAGTACGCGGGCCGCATACGCCGCACGGCGAGCTGAGCCCGGGCTCCGGGCCCCCGGGCCGGACGGCCGGGGTCCCCGCCGAGGACCCGGCCGTCCCGCGTCACCGCATCGGCCGAGGCCCGGGCCCCGGGTGCGGCCGGTTGTAGGACAGGATGCAGCAGCCGACCGGCCGGGCCGACGAACGCGCCGTCCTCACCTCGCTGTCCGGCCTGATCGCCCAGGCCCTCGACCGCGCCCTGCTCTACGACACCAAACACCGGCTCGTGCACGAACTGCAGCGCGCCCTGCTGCCGGACGGCCGGGGTCGCCGCCGAGGACCCGGCCGTCCCGCGTCACCGCATCGGCCGAGGCCCGGGCCCGGGCCCGCACCGAGCTTCAGCCCGGCGGGCTCTCTCCGAGGCCGCCGGGGTGACGTATGACGAGTTCGGCAACCTGTCCGACCCGCTGCCCGCCACCGGCACGCAGGCCCTCCCCCTCCCGCCCGGCGCGCACGCCCTGCACCGGGCGGACGGGCTGTCGCCGCAGGGCGCCGAGACCCCGGCGGCCTTTGAGCACCCGCACCTTGGCCACTGCTCGCCACCACCGACCGTCACGGGCCGGACTCACCTCCGTACCTGTGCCCACGGCCCTGCGGGACGTGCTGTCGGACGCCCGGTACGCCGACGCGGTGCCGCTCGGGCCGTGGGACGTCACGGCCCTGCAGGAACACTGGACGCGGCAACCGCCCGTCGTGCCCGGGGAGTTCCGGCCGCTCCGTGGGCTTCCCCAGCCCCGACGGCGGCCTCGGCTGCGTCGCCGGGGTCGGCTCCCGGGCGTGGGGACGGCTGTTCGGCGGCCCCCGGCCCGCCGAACTGCACCCGTTCCGCGAACTGGCCGGACCCCGGCACCACGCGCCGTCCACCCCGGGCGACCTGTTCCTCCACATCAGGGCCGCCCGCACCGACCTGTGCTTCGCGCTGGCCGCGGAGCTGGTGCGGCGGCTGCGCGGCGCGGTCACCGTGCGGGACGAGACACAGGCCTTCTCCTACTTCGACTCGCGCAACCTGCTCGGCTTCGTCGACGGCACCGAGAACCCGGTCGGGCAGGCCGCGGCGGACGCGGCACTGGTCGGCGAGGAGGATCCCGGCTTCCGGGGCGGCAGTTACGCGCTGGTGCAGAAGTACCTGCACGACGTGGACGCCTGGGACGCCCTCGCCGTCGAGGCGCAGGAGAAGGTGATCGGCCGCACCAAGCTCACCAACCTGGAACTGGACGCGCCCGGTTCGCACAAGGACGTCAACACCGTCCTCGGCCCGGACGGCGCGGAGCTGAGGATCCTGCGGTCGGCGATGCCGTTCGGCAGGCCCGGGCACGGGGAGTTCGGCACGTACTTCGTGGCCTACGCGGCCACGCCCGGGATACCCGAGACGATGCTGCGCAAGATGTTCCTCGGCGGACCGGGCTCGGGCCCCGACCCGCTGCTGGACTACTCGCGCGCCGTCACCGGCAGCCTGTTCTTCGTACCGCCGGCGGGTTTCCTGGAGGACCTGCCGGGCAGCGACTGACCGGCGCCGCCCGGTTCACGCCGCCGCGATCCCCTCCGCGCCCACCGCCGGGAATCCGGCACTGCGCAGCACCCGCCGGTCCGCGTCCACCGCGAACACCTCGCAGTTCTCGCGGGCGGCCGCCCATCCGACGCCCTCGCCGCCGAGTGCGAAGGCCGCCGTCGCGACCGTGTCCGCCTCCGTCAGGGTCGGCGCCACCACGGTCAGGCTGAGCAGGCCGGTCGCGGGGCGGCCGGTGCGGCCGTCAAGGATGTGATCACCGCGTTCGTAGCGGGCGGAGGTCGCCACGGCCCGGTCCGTGAGATCCAGGACCGCGCAGAGCCGGTCGGCGTGCTCGGGGTGGCGCACGCCGACGCGCCAGGGCCCGCCGGAGGCGATCACGTCGCCGCCGGCGTTGAGGCAGAAGCGGCGCGCACCCGCTGCCGACAGCAGTTCCGCTCCTCGCTGCACCGACCAGCCCTTCACCACGGCGCAGGGGTCCAGACCGCGGCCGGGCAGGCGCACGTCGAAGGCGCCCCCGGTGGCGATCCGGTACTCCTCGCACAGGTCCAGGACCTCGCGCAGTTCCGGGCCGGGCTCGCGCACCTCGCCCCGGTCCAGCCGTGACACCTCGCTGTCCGGGCGGAACGGGCTGAACCGCGCGTCGACCTCGCGCAGCCAGGCGAACAGACCGTCCACCGCCGCATCGGGGACGTCCTCGTCGTCGATCCGTACCGACACCGGGAACCCCATGACGTGCTCGACGCGGCGCATCCCCCTCATCCCGCTCCGCCCCTGGCGTCGATGGCGGCCTGCAGCGACTCCTTGTAGCCGTCGCTGGTGATCGTCGCGCCCGACACCGTGTCGATGTCGGCGCTCTGCGCCTGGAGCGTCTCCTCGATCAGCTGAGGAACCGCGGCCGTGGTCTGCGGGTGGTCCGGCTGCCGGAGCATCCGCACCGAGGTGATCCTGTCGCCGTCGAAGGTGACCTCGACCCGCACCGGGCCCTTCTCGGTGTCGACGAGGGACCCCGACACGACGGTGGCCGTGGTGCCGCCCGACGAGGAAGCCGAGGGGGTGGACGCCGGCGCCGCCGCCTCGGCGGGAGCCGACGACGAACCGGTGTCCTGCGAGGGCGCGTAGCGCCAGAGAGGGATCAGGCCCGCGACACTGAGGACGAGGACGGGCAGGGCTCGCTTCACGAATCTCTCCTCGTCATCCGGCCAGGCTGAAACGTTCGAAGTGGATCTGCGGCCCCGGCACACCCAGCTCGCGCAGGCTGCCGAGCACCGCGTTCATCATCGGCGGCGGGCCGCACAGGTAGACGTCCCGCTCCGCGAGGTCAGGCACCAGCCGGGCCAGCTCCGGCGGAGCCAGCCGGTCGGGCACGGGAGGGCCGGTGACCAGGTGCAGTTCGGCGCCCTTGGCGAGCGCGAGATCGCGCAGCTCGTCATAGAGGACGGCGTCCCGGTCCGTGGCCACCCGGTAGATCACGACCGCGTGGCCGTGCAGTTCCTCCAGCAGGGCCCGGATCGGCGTGACACCCACGCCGCCGGCGATGAGCACGGCGTCGGGGCGGGTGCGGTGCAGGGTGGTGAAGGCGCCGTAGGGGCCCTCGGCGAAGACGCGCGTGCCGACCTTCAGGTGCCGCAGGGCGGCGCTGCCGTCACCCGCCCGCTTGGCGGTCAGACGCAGGGTGCGGCCGTCCGGGGCGGCCGACAGGGAGAACGGGTTCGCCTGCCACCAGCGGTCCTTCGTCAGGAACCGCCACAGGAAGAACTGCCCGGCCCGGGCGGGCAGCCGGTCCAGGTCGCGGCCCGTGATGTAGATCGAGACGACGTCGTCGTTCTCCGGGACGACGGCCGTCACCCGCAGCCGGTGGCGCAGGTTGCGCCACAGCGGCAGCACCAGCCGGCCGGCGAACACCGCGGCGAGGGCCCCGCCCCACAGGGCGTACCAGTACGCCGTCGCCACCGGCGACGAGGCGAACGTCGTCCCGGCCGCGACCTGGTGCGTGAACGCCAGCACCACGGCCACGTAGGTGTACAGGTGGATGAAGTGCCAGGTCTCGTACGCCAGTCGGCGCCGGGCGTACCGGGCCGAGACCGCGCCCACCACCAGGATGATGGCCAGCGCGACGACTGCACGCAGCACGCCCTCGACCGTCTCGGCGAGGTCCACCAGCTGGTTCACCGGGTCCAGGGACGAGGAGGCGGCGTAGCCGAAGACGATGAACACCGCGTGCGCGAGCAGCAGCCACAGCACCGAGAAGCCCGTCCAGCGGTGCCAGGACGTCAGCCGGTCCATGCCGATCCGCCGGTCGAACCACGGCAACCGGGCCACCAGCAGCAACTGGAACGCGATCAGCAGCGCCGCGTACAGACCGGTCAGTCGGCCCAGCACGATCAGCGCGTTCGAGGCGAACCCGGCCTGCGCGAAGAGCACGGCCACCACGACCGCGTTCGCCAGCAGCACCGCGTACAGGCCGGCGCGGCCCACCACTCTGGGGCGCACACCGGGGCGGGCCGCCGCCACGGGAGGTTGTCGGAGGGTCGTCACGGTCGGCAGCTCCTCGATCGGCTCCTGGGACACCGAGCTTGGCGCGGGGGAGCTGTCGGGAAGCTGTCGCTCAACTTTCAAGTTTTTATCGATCCCGCGGCGGGAGGGCACGCGGCTATGGCGGCACCCGGCCCGTGCAGCACTATGAGCGCGTGGAGAAAGTACGACTTCTCGTCGTCGACGACGACCCGCCCATCGCCGATCTCGTCGCGACCGTCGCCCGCTACGAGGGCTGGGACGCGGTCACGGCGTACACCGGCGAGGACGCACTGCGGCGGGCCGCCGAGTTCCACCCGGACATCGTGGTGCTCGACCTGATGCTGCCCGGCGTGGACGGCTTCGGCGTCCTGGACCGGCTGCGCGCCTCCGGCACGATGGTGCCGGTGGTGTTCCTCACCGCCCGCGACGGCGTCGCCGACCGCGTCGCGGGCCTGACCCGGGGCGGCGACGACTACCTGGTCAAGCCGTTCGCCGTGGAGGAGCTGATGGCCCGGCTGCGGACCGTGCTGCGGCGCAGCGCCGGGCCCGCCTTCCAGCGGTCCGTGCTCCAGGTCGGCGACCTCACCATGGACGAGGACACCCGGGAGGTCCGGCGCGGCGAGCGGCTGCTGTCGCTGACCCCCACCGAGTACGAGGTGCTGCGCTACCTCATGCGCAAGTCGCCCACCGTGCTGACCAAGGCGCAGATCCTCGACCACGTGTGGGAGTACGGCTTCGGCGGCCGCTCCAACGTCGTCGAGCTGGTCGTCAGCCGGCTGCGCCGCAAGCTCGACGAGACCGATGAGACCGATGCGGGCGGATCGCCGCTCATCCACACCGTGCGCGGCTTCGGGTACGTGCTGCGGCAGGCCGCCGAGTGATCGCCCGGCTGCGCCGGGCCTACCGCGCAATGCGCCTGGGCACCCGGATGGCCCTCGGCCTCGGCGCCCTGTCCCTGGTCGTCTTCGCCGTCGTGGGCACCGCCCTGACCACGTACATGCGGGACTACCTGTCGGCCCAGCTCGACACCCAGCTCGCCCAGGCCCAGATCGCCCAGTCCAAGAGCATCGCGGACTACGGCACCCTCTCGGGCAAGAAGTACTACAGCTGGTTCTACGCCGTGTACGACGTGCGGGACGGTACGCCCGAGCTCCGCAGGCCCGAGGACCCGGCCGACCTGCCGGAGGACGTCGACGACTTCACCTCCCTCGCCCGGGCCCAGACCGCCGCGCACACCGAAATCCTGCGCACCGAGCAGCTCAGGGGCGCGGGCTCCTACCGGCTGCGCGCCTGCCAGGTCGAACCCGGGGTGGTCCTGGTCAGTGCCGCTCCCCTGGAGGACATCGAGGACACCGTCGGGCAGCTGATCACGATCCAGGTCGTCACCTTCGCCCTCGCGCTCCTCGCGCTGGTCGTCTTCGGCCGCCGGATGCTGCGCCGCGGCCTGAAGCCGCTCAGCGACATGGCGTCCACCGCGCACGGCATCGCCTCGCACGACCTGACCGAGTCGGCGGCCCGGCTGCCGCTGCGCGCCGACGGCCGGGACGGCGGGCCCGAGGTGGACGAACTGCGCACCGCCTTCAACACGATGCTGGAGCACATCGACGACTCCCTCGCCGTGCGGGCCGAGGCCGAGCAGCGGCTGCGCCGCTTCGTCGCCGACGCCTCGCACGAGCTGCGCACCCCGTTGATGTCGGTGCGCGGCTACGCCGATCTCTTCCAGTACGCCGCCGCCAACGCCCCCGAGGAACGCGACCGGCACCTGGCCCGGCTGCGCGCCGAGGCCGCCCGCATGGGCGTCCTCCTGGACGACCTGCTGCTGCTCGCCCGGCTGGACGCGGCGGAGGTGGAGGCGCCGCTGCGGCTGCAGGACGCCGATCTGGTCGAGCTGGTGGGCCAGGCCGCGGACGCCTTCCGCGCGAGCCGCCCGGACCATCCGCTGACCGTCCTCGCGGGGCCGGGGCCGGTGATGCTGCCGATGGACCCGCTGCGCATCCGGCAGGTCGTCGACAACCTCCTGACCAACGCGGCGGTGCACACCCCCGCCGGGACGAAGGTGTCGGTGGAGGTCGCCCTCGTGCCCGGAGCCGCCGAGGTGCGGGTCGCCGACACGGGGCCGGGCATCCCGCCCGACGACCGGGCGCGGGTCTTCGACCGCTTCTACCGCGTCGACAAGGCCCGCAGCCGCGATCGCGGCGGCAGCGGCCTGGGCCTGGCGGTCGCCCAGTCCCTGGTCCGCGCCCACGGTGGCCGCATCGAGCTGAACAGCGCACCGGGAGCGACGGTGTTCACGGTGCGCCTGCCCGCGCCGGGAGTCCACCCCGCCGACCGGTGAGAGGCGCCCTCTAGACTCGTCCGGAAACAGCCCGTACGACCATGGCCAACGCTTCCGCCAACCGAAGGGCTCCGGCGCCTTGATACGGATCGAATCAGTCACCAAGCGCTATCCGGACGGCACGGTGGCTGTCGACCGGCTCTCCCTGGAGATACCCGACCGCTCGATCACCGTCCTCGTCGGACCCTCCGGCTGCGGCAAGACCACCACCCTGCGGATGATCAACCGGATGGTCGAACCGAGCGAGGGAACCATCCTCCTCGACGGCGAGGACATCCAGCGCCGCCCCGTCACCACCCTGCGCCGGTCCATGGGTTACGTCATCCAGAACGCCGGCCTCTTCCAGCACCGCACGATCCTCGACAACATCGCCACCGTGCCCCGCGTGCTCGGCTGGGGCAAGCAGAAGTCCCGGGCCCGGGCGGCGGAGCTGATGGAACGCGTGGGCCTCGACGCCGCGCTCGCCAAGCGGTACCCGTACCAGCTCTCCGGCGGCCAGCAGCAGCGCGTCGGCGTGGCCCGGGCGCTCGCCGCCGACCCGCCCGTTCTGCTCATGGACGAGCCGTTCTCCGCGGTCGACCCGGTGGTGCGCAAGGGACTCCAGGACGAACTGCTGCGCATCCAGGACGAGTTGGGCAAGACCATCGTCTTCGTCACCCATGACATCGACGAGGCCATCAAACTCGGCACGATGGTCGCCGTGATGCGCGAGGGCGGTCACCTCGCCCAGTACGCGCCCCCGGCCGAGCTGCTGTCCAGCCCCGCCGACGCCTTCGTCGAGGACTTCCTCGGCGCCGACCGCGGCATCCGGCGGCTGTCGTTCTTCCCCTCCGCCGAACTCCCGCTGTCCACCGGACCGGTGGTCCCGGCCGACGCCACCGCCGAGCAGCTCGCCGCCCCCGGCGAACCCTGGCTGCTGGTCACCGACGCCGACGGCCGTCCCCTCGGCTGGGGTGAGCGGGACGACCTGACGGCCGGTGACATCAGGACCGACCGGCTCGTCCCGCACGGACGGCCCTTCGTCCCCGGCGCCGACTCGCTGCGGGCCGCCCTCGACTGCGCGGTGCTCTCCCCGTCCGGCCACGCCGTCGCCGTCGACGGCACCGGCCGCGTGACCGGCGTGGTCTCGCAGGCCACCATCGGCGAGGCGATCCGCAGCGCCCACGCCGGCGGCCACGCCGACGAGGCCAAGGTCGCGTCGTGAACGGCTTCTTCGACGGTTTCTTCGACATCCCGAGCGACCTCCAGCACAGCTACCAGGGCCTGATCGGACTGCACCTGCGCGAGGCCCTGCTGCCCGTGCTGGCCGGCCTGCTGCTCGCGCTGCCCCTCGCCCAGCTCTGCGTCCGCTTCCGCTGGCTGTACCCGCCGGTGCTCGGCGCCACCACCATCCTCTACGCCGTCCCGTCGCTGGCCTTCTTCGTCGTCCTCATCGACTACACCGGCCAGACCGAGCTGACCGTGATGATCCCGCTGGCCGTGTACAGCCTCGTGGTGCTTGTCCCGGCCATCGTCGACGGGGTGCGGTCCGTGCCCCAGGAAACCCTGGCCGCGGCCACCGCCATGGGGTTCGGACCCGTACGCCGTTACGTGCAGGTGCAGTTGCCGATCGCCGTGCCCGCCATCATCGCCGGGCTCCGGGTCGCCACCGTCTCCAGCATCTCCCTGGTCAGCGTCGGCACCCTCATCGGAAACCAGGGCGCCCTCGGCAACCTCCTCGCCGACGCGCAGAAGTACGACCGTCCCGAACTCGCCGTGAACTCCGTGATCACCACGGCCGTCCTGGCCATCGCGTGCGACGCCCTGCTGGTGCTGCTCCGCGTCGCGCTGACCCCGTGGATGCCGAACGGCGCCCGCAGGCGCCCGAAGCCGAGCACGCGGCAGAAGCTGCCCGCCCCCCAGGACGTGACCCGGTGAACGTACTGAACTTCGTCAACGCCTTCTTCAGCGACGGCGCCCACTGGCACGGCTACGACGGCATCCCGCAACGCCTGCTCGAACACGTTCAGTACTCCCTGCTCGCCCTGGCCCTGGCCGCCGCGATCGGCCTGCCCGTCGGGCTGCTGACCGGGCACACCGGGCGGGGCGGCAACGCGCTCGCCTTCATCGCCACCGCGGCCCGCGCCCTGCCCAGTTTCGGCCTGCTGGTGCTGATCGTCATCGTGATGGGCTTCGGCCTGCTGCCCGTGATGATCCCGCTGGTCGTCCTCGCCGTGCCGCCGATCCTGGTGACCACCTACGAGGCGGTGCGCACCGTCGACCCCTCTCCGGTGGACGCCGCCCGCGGCATGGGCATGCACGAGTCGCGGATCCTGTTCCAGGTCGAACTGCCGGTCGCGCTGCCGCTGATCCTGAGCGGTCTGCGCTCGGCGGCGATCCAGATCGTGTCGACGGCCACCATCGCCGCCTACGTCAGCCTCGGCGGCCTCGGCCGGTACATCGTCGACGGGCTCTACCAGCGCGACTACGAGAAGGTGGTCGGGGGCGCCACCCTGGTGGCCGTCCTGGCCCTCGTCACGCTGGCGCTGTTCTGGGTGGCGGGCCGGGTGGCCGTATCACCGGGGGTGCGCCGACGTTGATGGCCGGGTCTGTAACAAACCGTGACCAGGGCGCTCTTGACTGATCACAAAGCGGCTGGATTGGATCGGTGGATGACTTTCACCGCGAAGAGCAGCAGGTCCAGGACGAGGCACACCAGCGTGGCGGCCGTCGCGCTCACCGCCGCTGCGGCGCTGCTCGCGGGGTGTTCGTCCGGCGACTCCTCCGACAACCCCCTCGAGGGCGAGAAGGCGAAGGCCGGCACCGTCGTCGTCGGCTCCAACAACTTCGCCGAGAGCACCCTGCTCGCGGACATCTACGGCGAGGCGCTCAAGGCCAAGGGCATCGAGGTCTCCTACAAGCACAACATCGGCAGCCGTGAAACGTCCTACGGGCTGATGAAGAACGGCTCCGTCACCGTGCTGCCGGAGTACAACGGCTCGCTGCTGGCCTACCTGGACCCCAAGGCCGAGCAGAAATCGCCCGAGGCGGTGAACGAGGCCGTCAAGGCCAAGCTGGACAAGAGGCTGACGGTTCTTCAGTCGTCGCCGGCCGAGGACAAGGACTCGGTCACCGTCAACGCAGAGACGGCCCGGAAGTACAAGCTGACCTCCTCCTCCACCCTCGCGGACCTCAAGGACGCCGCCCCGGACCTGGTGATCGGCGGTTCGCCCGAGTTCCAGACCCGGCAGCAGGGTCTGAAGGGCCTGAAGTCGGTGTACGGCCTGGAGTTCAAGTCCTTCAAGGCGCTCGACGCGGGCGGCCCGCTGACCCAGGCGGCCCTGGCCAAGAACACCATCCAGGCCGCGGACATCTTCACCACGGACCCGACCATCGTGAAGGAGAAGTTCGTCGTCCTGAAGGACCCGGAGAACCTCTTCGGGTTCGCCAACGTCACCCCGCTGGTCAACAAGAGCGGCCTGAACCAGAAGGGCGTCGACGCACTGGACGCCGTCTCAGCCAAGCTGGACACCAAGACGCTCCTTCAACTGGACGCGCAGGTGCAGCTCGAGAAGAAGGACCCGCTGGAGGTCGCGACGGCGTGGCTGAAGTCGGCGGGCCTGAACTGACGGCCCGACGCTCCTGACGGGCCGACGGCCCGACGGCCCGACGGCACGACGGAGACCGGCCCGGGCGACCGCAACCGTCCGGGCCGGACCCTTCCGGCAGCCGCCCCTACGCCTGCACCGCCGAGGCGATCAACTGGTCGATCAGGGCGATCAGCACATCCCTGCACGACTCCCGGTCCCGGGCGTCGCACAGCAGCACCCGGACGTGATCCGGCACCGCCAGCGCCTCCCTGATGTCCTCGGGCGGATACGGGTGTTCGCCGTGGAAGCCGTTGACCCCGACGACGAACGGAATGCCCCGGCGCTCGAAGAAGTCGATCGCCGCGAAGCTGGACTCGGGTCTGCGCACGTCGATCAGGACCACCGCCCCGAGCGCGCCGAGCGCGAGGTCGTTCCACATGAACCAGAACCGCTGCTGCCCCGGCGTACCGAACAGGTACAGCACCAGTTCCCGGCTGATGGTGATCCGGCCGAAGTCCAGGGCCACGGTGGTGGCCCGCTTCTCCTCGATGCCGTCGAGGTCGTCGATGCCCAGACCGGCCATGGTCAGGGGTTCCTCGGTGCGCAGCGGGGCGATCTCGCTGACCGACCCGACCATGGTGGTCTTGCCGACGCCGAAGCCCCCGGCGATGAGGATCTTGACCGTGTCGGGTGCCGAAGACGCGTCAGTGGCAAGGTCAGAGCCGGCCAAGGCCGTCCCTCACTTTCTGCAGCAGGTCCAGGTCCGGGGAGGTACGGGAGACGAGGCGCGGCGGGCGGACGGTGATCCGGCCCGCCTCCAGCAGGTCGCACAGCATGATGACGACCACGCTCACCGGCAGGTCGAGCCGGGCGGCCAGCTCCGCCACGGCGACCGGCTCGGCGCACAGCCGCAGGATCCGGGTGTGCTCGGGCTGGCACCGGACCGCCGTTGCGGGCGGCGGATCGACCGCCGTGACCGTCGAGATGAGTGTGAAGTCGGCGCGGCTGGGCCGGGTCCGGCCGCCGGTCAGGGCGAACGGCCTGACGAGCCGGCCCGCCGGATCACCTACGTCCACCTCACACGCCGGGATCGACGACGGGTCCGGCCATGCCCCGAGGTGCCGCGCTGAGGTGCTCGCCGATCTTCTTCACCAGCATGTTCATCTGATACGCCACCACCCCGACGTCCGCACCCGGGCCGGTCAGCACGACCAGGTGGGCGCCCGGGCCGGCGGAGGTCAGGATCAGATAGCTGTTGGCCATCTCGATGAGCGCCTGGCGCACCGGACCGCCCCGGAAGTCCATGCTGACGCCCTTGCTGAGGCTCATCAGCCCGGACGCGGTCGCCGCGAGCCGCTCGGCGTCGTCGCGCAGGAATCCGGTGGACTTGCTGACCACCAGGCCGTCCTCGGAGAGCACCACGGCCTGGTTCACGTCGGCGACCCGCTCCACGAGTCCGGTCAGCAGCTGGTCGAGCTGGGTGTGCGTGGCGGGGATGGGGCGTGTCATTGCGGTGTCCTTCGTCAGCGGTCTGCGGGCGGAGTCGGGGCGACGGGATCGGCGGCGGCCTGCCGGGGCACCACGGCCGTCTCGTCGGGGTGGGGCGGCTCGGCGTCGTCACGGGCCCGGAGCGTGCCGCGCTGGAAGCCGGCCAGGGAGGACGCGGCGGCCTCCGCGGTGAAGTCGTCGAGTGAGCCGTCGTCGACGGCCGGTGCGGCCTCCTCGCGCAGTTCCTCCACCAGGCTGGTCTGCGGCACCCTGCGGGGGAGCGGGGCGAGACCGTCCCGGCGCGGGACGACCTCGCGGTCGGCGGACGGGACGACGGAGGCGGTGCGGGCCGTGACGAGGGGTCTGAGCTCGCGAACGGACCCCGCGGCGCCCCCGGGTCCCCCCGGCGCCCCGGCACGCTGCGGCGCCCCGCTCGGCCCGGCGTCCCTCGCATCCCCTCCGTCCACCGCCTCCACCGCCGACGGCCCGTCCTCCTGGACGTCGCCGTCCTCCGCGCCGCCGCCCGCTCCTCGCGGCCCGGCCGGGGCCGCGAGTCCGTTCGGGCCGGTTCCGGACCCGGCGGCCCGCGGCTGCGGCGCCGCGCTGCCCGCCGGCTCCCGCACCACGATCTCGTGCGGGATCAGCACGATCGCCGTGGTCCCGCCGTAGGGCGACGAGCGCAGGGTGACGGCGATGCCGTGCCGGTGCGCCAGCTGAGCGATCACGAACATGCCGAGGCGCAGGTCGTCGGCGAGCGCCACCACGTCGAACTGCGGGGGCACCGCCAGCTGTTCGTTGAAGGAGGTGTAGTCCTCCTCCGACATGCCTAGGCCCCGGTCCTCGACCTCGACGGCCAGGCCCTTGGCCACCATCTGGGCCCGCACCGTGACGGAGCTCGGCGCGGCGGAGTACGCGGTCGCGTTGTCGATGAGCTCGGCCAGCAGATGGATGACGTCGGCGACCGCGGGCGGCGCGACGCACACCTCCTCCTCGGTGAGCACCTCCACCCGCTGGTACTCGGCGACCTCCCCGACCGCGCTGCGCAGGATGTCCATCAGCGCCACCGGCTCGCTCCAGCTGCGGCCGGGCCGCTCGCCGCTGACGATGACCAGGTTCTCCTCGTAACGGCGCAACTGGCTGGCCGTGGAGTCCAGTTCGTACAGGCCCTTGAGGATGTCGGGGTCGGTGTGCTCGCGCTCCAGCGTGTCGAGCTTGCTCAGCTGGAGGTTGACCAGGTTCTGGCTCTGGCGGGCGATGCCCAGGATGATCTTCTGGAAGCCGCGCCGGGTGTCGGCGAGTTCGACGGCGGTGTGCACGGCCGTGCGCTGGGCGGTGTTGAACGCCCGTGCCACCTCGCCGAGTTCATCGTGTCCGTAGTCCAGGGGAGTGGTCGCCGACTCCGGGTCGACCGTCTCGCCCCGCTCCAGCCGCGCCACCACGTCGGGCAGCCGCTCCTGCGCGAGGCTGACGGCGGCCCGACGCAGGCCGCGCAGCCGCCGGGACAGCGAGCGGGTGATCCGCCACGACATGCCGACGCACAGCAGCAGCGCGAGCAGTCCGCCGGCGCTCAGCAGGGCCGCCTTGAGCAGCAGGGCGTCCGCCTTGTCGGCGCTGCGCTGCAGCAGGCTCGCCGTCTGCTGCTCGATGAGGGCCGTGTACTGATCGGACAGCCTGTCCATGGCGGCGGACCACTGCTTCTGCACGTCCGGCAGAGCGATCCGGTCGGCGCTGCCGGACGCGTTGCGCGAGGCCAGCACCCGGTCCTCGACGGACTGCAGCGTCTGCCAGTCCCGGCTCGCCAGGATCCGCTCGGTCTGCGTCTTGGCGCTGCCCGTCAGCTGCGGCATGACCTGGTCCTGGACCAGCCAGCGCCGGGTGTTCACCATCTCCGTGAACTGCGTCCAGGTCTTGTCGTCCAGGTGCCCGGTCGGCCAGGCCAGGCTCAGCTGCGCGTCCTCCCGGGAGACCAGCTCCGCCGCGTGCTCGAGACCGATCAGCGGGCCGGCCTGTGAGGTGAGGTCGCCGTCGTCGACCTGGGACAGCTCCTGGAAGGCGTGGATCTGGTCGTCGATGATCGACGAGTACTGGTCCAGTGCCTGCTGCGCGGTGATGTCCGTCGGGTGGTCCACCTGGTCCCGGTAGTACTCCAGGCTGCCCACCGAGCCCAGCACCGAGTACAGCCGGTCGGATATGCGCGCGGGTGCCTTCTCGATCGCGTCCGCCTGCCCGACCAGCTTGGCCACCGCCTTGTCGGTCTCCTCGCGCTGGGCGTCGAGCGCGGCCCGGGAGCCCTTCGCCGAGGCCAGCCAGGCGGCCGACAGGCTGCGTTCCCGCTGCAGCGCGAGCGTCGCGTCGGTGCCCATGGCGCCGGTCGACCGGCTGAGCTCCGTCTGGTCGCGCAGCCTGAGGCCCTCCGAGAACATCTGGATCGTCGTCACGCCCCACATCGCGGCGAGGGTGACGCTGGGCACGAGGGCCAGGAGCACCAGGGAGAGGCGTATGGAACCGAGGCGGCGCCGGGCACCTGTCCGTCGAGGCATCGTCGTCCTAGGGCGATCAGCGGGGGGTGAGGAACGGGGAGGAGGGGGAGAGGGCGGGGGGTGTGAGGGACGGGCGAGGGGGTGGTGCCGTCCCGGGCACGGCACATGGGATGCGCAGGATGTTATCCGTACAAGTGGACCTGCGGGCCGGGCCTGACCGAATCTTTGGCGACACCGTCACAACAAGCGCCCGGTCACCGGGTCCCGGCGGCCGCGAACCGCGCTACGGCGGACACGTTCGACCTGGTCACGAACGCGGGACCGGTGAGCACCGGCGCCGTGCCGCCACCGCTGACGTTGCCGTTGGTCCGGTACAGCCACAGGGCGTCCACCGCCAGGTAGCCCTGCAGGTAGGGCTGCTGGTCCACGGCGAACTGCACCTCACCGCTCTTCACCGCCTCGACCAGATCCTTGTTCAGGTCGAACGTGGCGACTTCGGCCCGGCTGCCGGACTGCCGCACGGCCTTGACGGCACTGAGCCCGTACTGGGCGCCCAGGGTGACGACCTCGTCGATGCTCGTGTCCTGCCGCAGTCGCGAGGCGATCGTGGCGGTCACCGCGTTCATGTCGCTGCCGTCCACGTACAGGTTGTCGGTGTCGCCGCGGAACGTCTTCCGCATCCCGGCGCAGCGTGCCTCGAGCGCGACGTTGCCCCGCTCGTGCACCACGCACAGGGCGTGCTCGGCCTTGACGTCGTCCAGCTTGTCGCCGACGGCCCGGCCCGCGACCGACTCGTCCTGGCCGAAGTACTCCAGCAGGCCCGCGGGCCGCCAGGCGTCGATGCCGGAGTTGAGTCCGACGACAGGGATGCCGGCCGCCCTGGCCCGGGCGATCGGGCCCCGCATCGCCGCCGGCTTGGCCAGCGTCACCGCGATGCCGTCGACCTTGTCGCGGACCGCGTCCCGCACCAGCCCGGCCTGCGCGGCCGGGTCGGCGTCGCCGGCGTACGTCAGGTCGACGCCGTCCTTGGCGGCAGCCGTCTCGGCGCCCTTGCGCACCAGGTCCCAGAAGGCGTCCCCCTTGCCCCCGTGGGTGATCAGGGCGACCTTCATCCCGCCGCCCGGTCCGCCCGCGGCGTCCCCGCCCGCCGCGTCGTCGGCCGCGCCCAGGACGGAGCAGCCCGACACCAGCAGACACAGGGCGGACAGCAGAGCCGCGACACGGACGCCTCTGCCGGAGGTGTGGGGCGGGCAAGGAGTGTTCATGGGGGGGCGGACCTCGCTGTGCGGCCGTGCAAGAGCAGGGTGAGAGTGCAGACGGGGCCGCAGGGCTGCACCGACCGGATGACTCTCGCTGGCCCGGAGCCAACCGTGTGTGACCACCGGTCGTCAAGTGAGCGGCCACCTGCCGTGAGTTGATGCTGCCGCATCGTGATGATCTGTCCGGCCGGTCGAACAAGGGGTGGTCGCGGATGCTCCCACCTCGGCTTTTCCATACCGTCCGCGCGGTTCGGACGCACGTGCGGACGGGTCTGACGACGTCAGAAACGCTTGCCGCGGGGGCCCTTCAGGGCCGCCTAGACTGGGCGGCGCACAGGCGAGGCAGGCGACGGAAGGGGCGGTGACGGTGGCGGCAGCCGGCGGTGGCTTCGAGGACCCCTCCGAGGACGTGCTCGCCCAGGCGGCCGCGTCCTTCGCTCTGCTCGCCTCGCCCGCCCGGCTGCACATCGTCTGGGCGCTGGCGCAGGGCGAGAGCGACGTGACCGGGCTCGCCGAGCGGGTCGGCGGCGCGCTGCCCGCGGTCAGCCAGCACCTCACCAAACTGAAGCTGGCCGGACTCGTCCGCTCCCGCCGTGAGGGCCGCCGGCAGGTGTACTACGTCGACGACCCCGACGTCGTCGAGGTCGTACGGCTCCTGGTGGACCGGCTCACCGACCGCGCCGCACCGGCGCGCCGCCGCCTCCGTGGCCTCTGAGCCCGCCGAGGGCACCACACTGGAGGTGCTGCGGCGGCTGGAGTCGGGGCCCCGCGGTCTGACCGACACGGAAGCCGCCTCCCGGCTGGCCGCGTTCGGCGAGAACACGCTGCCGGACCGCCGCACCCCCTCCTGGCCCCGCCGGTGCGCACGCGCCCTGCGCGACCCCTTCACCGCCGTACTCCTCTGCCTGGGCCTGGTGTCCGCCGCCGTCGCCTCCTGGGGCACCGCCGTGGTGATCCTCGCCCTGGTCGCGGTCAGCTGTGTGCTGCGGGCGAGCGGGGAGCACCGGGCCGACCGGTCCCTGGCCGCCCTGCGCGAACTGGTCGCGGGCACCGCCACGGTGCTGCGCCGCACCGACCCCGCCGAGCAGCCGGACCCCCGGGAGGTGCCGGTCGCCGAGCTGGTCCCCGGCGACGTGCTCCGGCTCGGTCCCGGCGATCTGGTCCCGGCGGACGTGCGGCTGCTGCGGGCCCGCGGGCTCATGGTGCAACAGGGGGCGCTGACCGGGGAGTCGGCGCCGGTGGCGAAGCGGGCGGCCGACGACGACGCCCCCGACGAGTCCCGGCTGTGCTTCCAGGGCAGCACGATCTCTTCGGGCAGCGGCACCGCCGTCGTGACCGCGACCGGCGCCGCGACGCGGTTCGCCGCAGCTCACCGGGTGCCGGACGTGCCCCGGCAGGGCGGCGCCTTCGACCGGTCCGTGCACGGCATCTCCTGGGTGCTGATCCGGTTCATGCTGCTGACACCGCCGCTGGTGCTGATGGCGAACGCGACCCTGCGCGACCGCGGCCTGGAGACACTGCCCTTCGCCGTCGCGGTCGCCGTCGGGCTGACGCCCGAGATGCTGCCGGTGATCGTCACGACCTGCCTGGCCCGGGGCGCCGCCCTCCTCGCCCGCGCGCACGCCGTGATCGTCAAACGGCTGCCCGCCCTGCACGACCTGGGCGCGGTCGACGTGCTGTGCGTCGACAAGACCGGCACCCTCACCCAGGACCGCCCGGTCGTCGAGAGGGCCCTCGACCCGGCCGGGCGGGACGGCCCCGAGGTGCTGCGCTGGGCCGCCGTCGGCGCCTGGTGGACGCTCCAGCTCGCCGAACTCCCGGCCCCCGACGCCCTCGACGAGGCCCTGCTGGAGGCGGCCGGGCCGGTGGGCGAGGAGTACGACGGGGTGGACGCCGTGCCGTTCGATCCCGTGCGGCGCACCTCGACGGCGGTGGTACGGGGCGGCCTCGGGCAGCACACCGTCGTCCTCACGGGGGCCGCGGAAGCCGTCCTGGAACGCTGCGCGACAGCACCCGGCGAACACGAGCGGCTGCTCGCCCTCGCCGCCCGGGAGGCGGACGCCGGCCTGCGCGTCCTGGCCGTCGCCACGGCCGACCGTCCCGCCGGCGCCCGCACGGCCGACGCCCGGGGCCTGACCTTCCGGGGTCTGGTGACCTTCCGGGACGCCCTCGCCCCCACCGCCGCCGAGGCGCTGCGCGCCCTGGCCGACCGGGGCGTCACCGTGAAGGTCCTCACCGGCGACCACCCGGCCACGGCGGCCCGGGCCTGCCGGGACCTGGGCCTGGACCCGGGCGAGGTGCGGACCGCCGCACAAGTCGCCGACGGCCCCGGCGACTCGACGGTCGTCGCCCGCTGCACCCCCGAGGACAAGGCCCGCGTCGTCGCCGCGCTGCGCGCCGCCGGGCACACCGTGGGCTTCCTCGGCGACGGCGTGAACGACGTGGCCGCGCTGCGCGCCGCCGACGTCGGCATCGCACCCCGCTCGGCCGTCGGCGTGGCACGGGAGAGCGCCGACGTGGTGCTCGCCGACAAGGACCTCACGGCGATCGGCCACGCGATCACCGCGGGCCGGCACGCCAGCGGCAACATCGCCTCGTACCTGCGCGTCACGCTCTCCTCGAACCTGGGCAACGTCGTCGCCATGCTCGCCGCCGGTCTGCTCCTGCCCTTCCTGCCGATGCTCCCGGCCCAGGTGCTCGCCCAGAACCTGTGCTTCGACGCGGCCCAGCTCGCCTTCGCCCACGACCGTCCGGGCGCTGCGGCCCTGCGTGGCCCCGCGGTGCTGAGGCCGCGCGCCTTCCTCCGGTTCGCCCTCGGCTTCGGGACGCTCAACGCGCTCGCCGACCTCGCGACCTTCGCCGTCCTCGCGCTGGCGCTGAACGGCCCCGACGCGGTGAACGACGAGGCCGTGTTCCATTCCGCCTGGTTCACCGAGAACCTGCTCACCCAGGCCGCGGTGATGCTGCTCCTGCGCACCGGCAGGCGCGACGCGACGGGCCGCGCGCCGGGACCGGTCGGCCTGGCGGCGGCCGGCCTTGCCGCCGTCGGCCTGCTCCTCCCGCCGAGCCCCCTCGGGGCGGCCCTCGGCATGACGGCCCTGCCCGCCGCGTACTACCTGCTGCCGGCCGTCGTCCTCGGCCTGTACGCCCTGGCCCTGGCGGCGGCCCGGACCCGGCACCGGCCGCGTCAGCCGTAGGTGAGGTTCGAACAGGGGTTGTCGTCCGCGGACCTGGCCCCGTCGGCGACCTCGGACGGCACGGCGGTCGGCGCCGGGGACGCGGAGGCGCCCGCCGCCGGGGCGTCCGCGTACGACTGCCCGAGGACGACGCTCACCCCGCTGCCGGTCGTGGACCGCAGCTCGGCCCCGGGGAAGGCCCGGGCCACGGTCCGGGCCCGGTCCTCCAGGCCCGGACCGTACTCGACCAGCGTGGTCGGGTGGTCCTGGTCGGCCGCCGTCGCAGTGCCCGTCACGGTGAAGCCGTCCCCGGTCAGGGTGGCGGCGGCGCGGGCGGCCAGGCCGGGGACGGCGGTGCCGTTGTAGACGGCGACGTCGGCGCCCTCACCGGAGACCGGCGCCGGGGATGCGGAAGACGCTCCCGAACCGGAGGTTCCGCTCTTCTTGCCGCCGGCGTTCTTGCCGTCGATCGTGCGGTCGGACCTGAGCGCGGCCCACAGGGCGTCCGCGTCCGGCTGCACGATCGCCACCCGGGATCCCTCGTAACGCCAGGGCAGGGTCACGAACTTGGTGTTGTGCAGGTCGATGTCCTTCAGGGACATCGCGAAGGAGATCAGCTTGTCGGCGGAGCCGAGGCCGGGGTCGACGGTGAGCGATTTCGTCGCGGCGTCGGCCAGCGGCAACAGCCTCGTGGGGGTGAGGCCCTTGCTCTTGACCTCCTTCAGCAGGCTCGCCACGAACGCCTGCTGGCGCTTGATCCGGCCGATGTCGGAACCGTCGCCGATGCCGTGCCGGATCCGGACGTAGTCCAGCGCCTTCTGCCCCGACACGGTCTGCTCGCCCTTGTGGAAGAGCAGCTTGCCCGGGGCGGTGAGATGCGGGTTGAGATCGTTCTCGTAGACGTCCTGCGGCAGGCACACCCGGACCCCGCCCACCACGTCCGTCAGGTCCGCGAAGCCCTTGAAGTCGACGACGATGGTGTGGTCGACGCGCAGCCCGGTGAGCTGTTCGACGGTGTTCTGGGTGCAGGCCGGGTTGCCCTTCGGCGTCTGGCCGACCGAATAGGCCGCGTTGAACATCGTGTCCGGCTGGGCCTTGGTCCACGTGCCGTCGGGGAGTTGGCAGGGCGGGATCGTGACCAGCGTGTCACGGGGGATGGAGACGGCGATCGCGTGCCGGTGGTCGGCGTAGACGTGCAGCAGGAAGGCGGTGTCGGAGCGGCCCACGTCGTCCTTGTCGCCGCCGCCCAGCGCGTTGTTGCCGCCGGTGCGGGTGTCGGAGCCGATGACCAGGACGTTCTGGCCCTTCGACGAACCGGCGTCCGGGCGGTTGTCGGAGAGTCCCCCGGAGTCGAACGTGCTGATGTCGCCGTCCAGCTTCAGATACAGCCAGCCGGCCCCGCCGGCGGCCAGGACGAGCAACGCCAGGGTGACCAGGAGGGCGGTGCGTACGCCCCCTCCGCTGCGGCGGCCGCGCCGGCGCCTGTGGTCCCGGGGCGCGCCCCGGTTGCCGCGACCGGTGCCCCCGCTCCGGTGCCGCGGCGGGTCCGTCGTCCGATTGCTGGTGACCGTCATCGGCGTCCGTTTGCCTCTCGCCCGTGGGTTGTACAGTTGCGCAATGTAGCAACTGTCGACGAGAGGGAGGGCAGGACGTGCTGCGCAACGGACTGGAGCCCTGGCATCTGCTGATCGTGGCGATCGTCGTGATCGTCCTGTTCGGCTCGAAGAAGCTGCCGGACACGGCGCGATCGCTGGGCCGCTCGATGCGGATCCTCAAGAGCGAGGCCAAGGCGTTGAAGGAGGAGGGCGCCGCGGAGCCGTCTCCGCCGGACGCGGCGCCCGACGCACCGCCCGTCAGCCGGTCAGAACCGGCAGCGACCGATGGCCGTGCGAGATGAAGGAGTCCACCGGCTCAAGCCCGCCCGCCGGTGCGGCGAGAGTGAGGCCGGGGAAGCGGTCGAACAGCGCCGGCAGGGCCACGCGCGCCTCCAGCCGGCCCAACGGGGCGCCCAGGCAGTGGTGGACCCCGTACCCGAAGGCCAGATGATCCTTCGAGGCTCGGGTGACGTCGAAGACGGCGGCGTCCGGGCCGTGCTGCTGCGGATCGCGTCCGGCGGCGGCGTACGCGGCGAGGATCGCCTCTCCCTTGCGGATCACCGCGCCGTCCGGGCCGCCCAGTTCGCCGAGGGGGAGGTCCTCGACGGCGTACCGCAGCGGCAGGCTGGCCACCGGCGCCTCGGCCCGCAACGTCTCCTCGATGACGTCGTCCCAGGAGGCCCGCCCCTCGCGGACGTGCGCGAGCTGGGCGGGGTGGGTGAGCAGGGCATGGACGGCGTTGTCGAGCAGGTTGACCGTCGTCTCGTGACCGGCGCTGATCATCAGCATCAGCGTGTCGAGCAGCTCCTGCTCGCTGAGCCGCGTGCCGCTCTCCTCCTCGTGGGCCGAGATCAGCGCGGAGGTCAGGTCGTCGCCGGGCGCGGCCCGTTTCGCGGCGACCAGTTCACCCAGGACGGCGTAGAACCGGGCGTAGATGTCGGCGACTTCCGCCGCGTCGGCCGAGGTGTGGAATACGCCGTCCACCACGACCCGCAGCTCGGCACCCAACTCTGCCGGTAAGCCGAGCAGTTCGCCGATGACCTGGATGGGCAGCGGATAGCAGAACTCCTCGCGCAGATCGACCGCGAGCCCCTCGGCCCCCGCCTTGGCGACACGGTCGAGGAGCGTCGCCGTGATCTCCTCGATCCGGGGCCGCAGCGCGGCGGTGCGGCGGGCGGTGAACGCCTTGGAGACGAGGGTGCGCAGCCGTGTGTGGTCGGTGCCGTAGGCCGTGAACATGTTCCGCACCGCGACCCACGTGTACAGCGGCCAGTCCGGTGATACCTCGCCGTCGATCCAGCGCTGCCAGTGCCGGCGTGGGTCCTTCGACACCCGCGGGTCGGTGAGCAGCCGCTTCAGGAGCGGCGCGCTGCTGACCGCCCAGGCCGGGACACCGTGGGGGAGTTCGACGGGTGTGACGGGTCCGCGCTCACGGATCCGGGCGGCCTCGCCGTGGATGTCGCGGCCGGTCGGGTCGATCACCATCGGGCGGCTGAACTCCATCGGACTCTCCCTGGGCTGACGGCTGGTAGCGGGACGCGCACACGCTGGCGGGCGAGCGCGCGACACGTCCAGCCAAGTGGCCGCGGCCGGGTGGCGCCAGGGGACGGAGGATCACTGACCTGATTCAGGCGGTCTGGCCGGTCCTGTGCTCCAGGGGCTGTGTCAGGGCCTGCGCCGCCTTGGCCTTCCTGCGGCGCTGCCTGCGGCCCACGCGGGGTTCCTGGTCCGGGAGCCAGCCGAAGGCGAGGCAGCTGCCGGTCACGCCCAGGAGCAGGCCGACGAAGAAGCCGCCCAGGTTGGAGGTCATCCAGGTGCCCAGGGAGACCAGGACGCCGATGACCGAGTAGAACAGGCGCTGGGTGGGGTTGAAGAGGATCAGCACGCCGCACAGCAGCATCACCACCGGGAGCAGATAGCCGGCCAGGCCCTGCATGCCGACGTGCAGGATGACGTCCAGCGACGCCTTCAGTGTGAGCAGCACCTCCACCCCGCCCAGGGCGAGCAGCAGCCCGCCCCAGAACGGGCGGCCGGCCCGCCACTGCCGGAAGGCGGGCCGGAATCCCTCGCGCGGACCGCGCGACATCAGCAGCCCGATCCGCTGAAGCCCAGTTTCAGGCCGGGCAGCTTGAACACGCCCGCCGTCGTGGCGTAGTTGGTCTGCCGCAGGTTGGCGATGTGCACCGTGTCGGACTGCTGACTGAACACGCCCTTCGGCCCGCGGCCCTTGGGGCCGGCCTTGTTCAGGGTGCTGGCGTCGTTGCCGATCTCGATGTTGGTGAACGCGGCGTCACCGGTCAGCACGGTGGAGTCGGTCGTCAGATCGCTGGCGGAGACCTTCTGCGCGCCCTCACCCGCCCTGATGACCAGGTTCGTGCCGCCCAGGTCCACGCTCTGGCACAGCTTGGAGAGCGTCGCGTTCTTGATCACGGAGGTGACGACCAGCACCTGGCCGCCGGTGTCGCCCGCGTTGGGGCTGCCTTCGGCCATCTCGTCCAGGCCGCCGAACTGCGCGAAGCCGGTGCCGTTCAGCTCGGTCGCGGTGACGGTGAACGGCATGCCGGAGATGGCGAACTGCACGCCCAGCGCTCCCTCGGCGGTGAGGATCGCGAGGCCGGCGGCGGCCAGGGTGGCCGGCACCGCCATCACCGCGGCGCGACGCGCCCGGACCCGGCCGCGTCGCGCGGGAGCGTCCTGGACGTCGGGGGCGGTGGCGCCGTCCGGTCTTTCGGGGGTGTGCTCGGCGGAGGTCATGTCTGCTCCAGGTGCATGTCGGTGCGGATCGGACTTCGGTGGCACGTTGCCCTGGCGCGGACATCGACCGCGTACGCACGTCTCCCGCAACCCCCGGCGGTTGCAAGGGCTTTCTCGTTACGCCGCAGTAGCCGTCGAGGAAGTTACCGGGGGTTACATGAGGGGTCAAGAGAGTTGTGAACAAAGAGTGTCGGTTGTGCGCCAGGGGTGAGCCGCCCATGCCCAGCAACACTCAGCACACATACAACTCCCTTGCAAAGCCTTGACGTTGACGGAGACGCAGGTCTACAACTCTCCTCGTCCCACCGGATCCGTGGCGCCGGATCCGTCACGCGGCACGTCCCCGTGTCCCGGACCCGCCCGTCCCCGTACGGGCATCTCGTCGCCCGGTGCGTCCGCACGGGCTTTCCTTCGCCCGAGCCCACGCCACGGCATGGCCGCTTCCCTGGCGCCGTGCCACCAGCCACCCCCCGCCCGGCCCGGCCGGAGGTCCCCTCCCGTGTGAACCTCCGGCCGGTGTCCGGCCTGCCGTTGCCGGCCCGTCACGTACGGAGAAGGCGTGACGGGCCGGCCACGGCGGACGCCCGGCGCCACCCCCTCACCCCCCGCTATGGAAAGAGGCACACCCGCATGCGTACACGCACCCTCCTCGCCCTCACCGCCGCCGTCGCCGCCCTGGGCCTCGCCGCCCCCGCCTCCGCGGCCGACACCCCCGTCCTGACCACCGCCGACGGCGCGGCCGTCGCGGTCGGCGACGTCCTCGACGCGTCCCTGGCGAGCGGCACCGCCGCCACCTTCTACTCCAGCGCGACCGGCACCAGCGGCATCTCCTGCACCAAGTCGGCGTTCTCCGCCACCGTCACCGACAACCCGGCCGCCCCCGGCACCGCCACCGAGTCCCTGACCTCGCACAGCTTCGACACCAGCGGCTGCACCACCAACGTCATCGGGGTGCTCGGCGTCAGCGGCATCACCGTCGACAACCTGCCCTACACCACCAGCGTGTCCTCCGGCGGCGCCGTCTCCGTCACCCCGGCCGCGGGCTCCACCGTCCAGTCCACGGTCAAGCTGCGCACCCTGCTCGGCAGTGTCACATGCGTCTACCAGGCCCCCGGCCTGACCGGCACGGCGAGCAACGCCGACAACAGCATCTCCTTCACCAACCAGCAGTTCACCAAGGTGTCCGGCTCGTCGCTGTGCTTCGCCAACGCCTTCTTCACCGCCAAGTACGCCCCGGTGACAGTGGGCGGCGTCGCCGTCAACGTCAACTAGGCCGCTGCGGGGCGCTGATTCAGCGCCGCCGCAGTCGTACGGCCAGGGCGGCGCCGCCGGTGAGCAACAGCACCGCCGCGGCGCCGCCCGCCAGCATGGGCGCGGACGGGCCGGAGGCCGGGCCGGAGGTGGTGGCCAGCGGCGTGTGGTCGTCGTCTTGCGGCGCGGGCCCGGAGGAGTGCGCGGCAGGGCTCGCCGCGGGCTTCCGCTTCTCGCTCTCCGTCCCGCTCTCCTTCTCCGGCTCGCTCTTCCGTCCGGGCTGCCCCTCCTGCGGCTCCTCCTGCTTCTGCTCCTCCTCCTGCTTCCGCTGCTCCTTCCGCGTCTCCGGGAACACCACGTCCGAGCACGAGTAGTAGGTGTCCGGCGTGCTGCTGTTCTGCCAGACCGTGTACAGCACATGGCCCCCGGAGCGGTCCGACGGCAGAGTCGCCTCGAAGCGGTACGCGCCGTCCGTCAGTGCCGGGTCCGTCACCTGGGCGAACGGCTTCTCGGGCAGGTCGGACCAGGACAGCGGCCCGGCCGGGTCGTAGCCGGGCTTCGTCAGGTACATACGGAACGTGCCGGTGTGCGGGATCGTCGAGACGTACCGCATCCGCAGGGTCGCGCCCGGCGTCATCCGGGTCGACGGCCAGTCGGCACGGGCGAGATCGAGGCCCCGGTAGGCGGGCAGGCCGCCGCTGCACAGCTTCCCGTCCGGGACGACCTCCCGGTCCCGGCCGTTCACGTTCGCCACCCGCAGGTTGTCCCACGCCGTGAAAGGCGTGCCGTTCGCCGCGACGGCCGCACGGCACGCCGCCGTGCCCGTGCGGTCACCACCCTCCGGTGAACAGGCCACCACCCGGCTCACCGGGTCCGTCGGAGCACCGTGCGCCCGGGCCGGCCCCGCCGCCCACAGCGGCAGCAGCAGCGGGGTCAGGAGGGCCGCCGCGAGTGCGGTGCGGTGTGCGGTCGTACGAGGCATCCGTCTGCTTCTCCTCGGCCCGGGCGGCGACGTTCGGTCATGCAGTACGGGAAATCGACCCGACGCGTTCATCACGCCACGACCTGCTCGAAAAGGGTCCATTGGGCGCCCAACCGCCCGCCATAGAGGGTGCTGTTCCAGCCTGATCGAGGGTTTCCCCCGTATCCCGGTGACCTTCCCTTTGCCTATCGTTCGACCACAGCTGACCCACAGGTAACCCCGAACGGTCCGCTTTCGCCTCACGCCTGGCCGGCCATCGCGTCGCTCTTCGCTTTTCGAACCACCCCCCTGCGCTTCGAGGACGAAGCGAGTCCACCGCCGCTCCGCCCAGCCCGGAGTTCCGGCCACGAAAGGCAACGACCGTGCGTACCTCCCCAGAGCTCAGACGGAAGCTGATATCCGTCGCCGCCGTCTCCGCCGCACTGCTGACCGCAGCCCCCGCCTCGGTCGCCGTCGCCCAGGAGTCCGCTCCCCGCCCGGCCGCGGTGCCGGCCGCCCAGACCGAAGCGGCCCCCGGCATCCAGGCCGAGCGCCTCATCGTCGGCTACAAGTCCGACGCCACGGAGGCCAAGTCCAACAAGGCCGCCGCCGCCGACGCCGCCGCAAAGGCCGAGAAGACCGGCGAGGAGATCGACTTCCAGCGCCGCCTCGGCACCGGCGCCGCCCTCGTCGAGCTGGGCGACCAGCCCGACCGTGCCTCCGTCGCCGACGTCGTCGCCCAGTACAAGGCCGACCCGCAGGTCGCCTACGTCGTCCCGGACCGCCTGAACAAGCCGACGGCCGTCACGCCGAACGACACCGAGTACGGCAAGCAGTGGGACCTGTTCGAGTCGACCGCGGGCATGAACGTCCCCGGCGCCTGGGACACCACCACCGGCAGCGGCGTCACCGTCGCCGTGATCGACACCGGCTACGTGGCCCACTCCGACCTGGCCGCGAACATCGTCGGCGGCTACGACTTCATCTCCGACACCGCCGTCTCCGTCGACGGCAACGGCCGTGACAGCAACCCGGCCGACCCGGGCGACTGGTACAACGACAACGAGTGCGGCCAGGGCATCGCCGCCTCCACCTCCTCGTGGCACGGCACCCACGTGGCCGGCACCATCGCCGCCGCCACCAACAACGGCAAGGGTGTCGCCGGTATCGCCTACGGCGCGAAGATCTCGCCGGTCCGCGTCCTCGGCAAGTGCGGCGGCTACGACTCCGACATCATCGACGCCATCACCTGGGCGTCCGGCGGCACCGTCTCCGGCGTGCCCGCCAACACCAACGTCGCCAAGGTCATCAACATGAGCCTCGGCGGGGGCGGCGCCTGCTCGTCCGCGACCCAGAGCGCCATCAACGGCGCCGTGAACCGCGGCACCTCGGTCGTCGTCGCGGCGGGCAACGAGAACCAGAACGTCTCCAACGCCTCCCCGGCGAACTGCAACAACGTCATCGCCGTCGCCGCGACCAACCGCGCCGGCAGCCGGGCCTCGTACTCCAACTACGGCTCGCTCGTCGACATCGCCGCCCCCGGCGGTGAGACCCGCACCTCCACCGCCAACGGCATCCTCTCCACGCTGAACTCCGGCACGAAGACGCCGTCGAGCGAGAACTACGCCTCCTACCAGGGCACCAGCATGGCCACCCCGCACGTCGCGGGCCTCGCCGCGCTGATGAAGTCGGCCAACTCCGCCCTCACCCCGGCGCAGATCGAGTCGGCCATCAAGGCCAACGCCCGCGCCCTGCCCGGCACCTGCTCCGGCGGCTGCGGCGCGGGCCTCGCGGACGCCGCCAAGACGGTCCAGGCCGTGAAGGGCGGTTCGTCCACCGGCACGACCTTCTCCAGCACCACCGCCGTGGCCATCCCGGACAACGGCGCGGCCATCGAGTCGCCGATCACCGTCACCGGCCGCAGCGGCAACGCCCCCTCCGCCCTCCAGGTCGGCGTGGACATCACCCACACCTACCGCGGCGACGTCGTCATCGACCTGGTCGCGCCGGACGGTTCGACGTACCGCCTGAAGTCCGCCGCGTCGGACTCGGCCGACAACGTGAACACCACGTACACGGTGAACGCCTCCGCCGAGGCGGCCAACGGCACCTGGAAGCTGCGCGTCCAGGACACCGCGGCGCAGGACACGGGCACCCTCAACGGCTGGAAGCTGACGTTCTGATCCTTGTGATCCTCCTTCGGGAACTCTGAACGAGGCGGGCCACGGAGCGGGCGGGCCGGCCGGTGCGGATGGGGCACCGGCCGGCCCGCCTTTACGTTTGGCCCCACATCCCCCACAGTTAGATACCGAACGCGCTGTTTTCTTTCACCAGTTGCGCTTGTTTTGCCGGATGTGCACCCGCACTCCGGCACACTGGTGTGATGAGCGCCGTCTCAGGGTGAGTTATCGTGTACGGGGGGTAAAAACAAACGGCATGACCCGTTCATTTCCGTCCCGGGAGAGTTCAGTCGATGGCGAGGCAGTTGCGAGCCGAGCAGACCCGCTCGACGATCATCACGGCCGCCGCTGACCTGTTCGACCGTCGCGGCTACGAATCGACCAGTCTCAGCGACATCGTGGAGCACGCTCACGTCACCAAGGGTGCCCTCTACTTCCACTTCGCGGCGAAGGAGGATCTCGCCCACGCGATCCTCGAACTCCAGTCGCACACCGCCCGCCGACTGGCGACGGAGACCGACAACCGCGGCCACACCTCTATGGAGGCGCTGATGCGCCTCACGTTCGGCATCACCCGCATGTCCGTCGAGGACCCGGTGCTGCGGGCCGGGCTGCGGCTCGCCACGGGCGGGATCCGGCCCAGGCCGCCCCTGAGTCACCCGTTCACCGAGTGGCTGGACATCGTCACGGCCCGGCTCGTCGGCGCGGTCAAGGAGTCCGACGTGCACCCCGACATCGATATCGACGTCGTGGCCCACTCGTTGGTCTGCTTCTTCGTCGGCACCCGCGTCGTGGGCCGTTCCCGCGAGCCGGTCGCGCGGCAGCCCCGCCGGACGGCCGAGATGTGGAACATACTCATTCGCGGCCTGGTCCCGGTCACCCGCCGGGCCCGCTATCTGAGCCTGGCGGCGCGCCTGGAGCGCGAGATCGCCCCCGTGTGACCGGAGGGCGGGAGGCTCGGCCCGCGCGAGGGGCGCGCGCGTTACGGTGAGGCCCATGCCCGACACCCCCTCCGCACCCGTGCTCCTCGCCAACCAGCCGGGCGGCTTCCCCCACAGTGTGCTGGCCGAGCGGCACCCCGCGATCATCCAGCAGGTCCGCGAGGCCTTCCCGTACGGACCGGCGCAGCACCGCGCCCTCGACGAACTGCTCGCCAACTGCACCGAGGGCCAGATCGAACCCCTCCCCGCCGACGCGCACGACCAAGACCACTGGGAGGCCTGGGGGCTGCGCGAACACACCGGACGCTCCTGGTTCGACGTGCCGTGGCTGTGGTCCGAGAGCTGGTTCTACCGCCGGCTGCTCCAGGCCGTCGGTTACTTCGGCCAGGGTCCCTGGCAGGGCATCGACCCCTTCCGCCCGTTCAAGCTCGCCGAACTCGACTCCGCCGAGACCGACCAGGAACTCGCCGCCCTCGACGACCTCGCCGACCGCCCCGCCGCCGAACAGGCACAGGCCCTGCTGCACGGCTCCCTGTGGGGCAATCGCGCCGACCTCGGCTTCCGCCTCTCCGCCGAAGGCGCGCGGGCCGCGGACGCCGCGCCCGGCCTGGTCGCCGACGACAGTGACCGGCTCTGGTCGCTGCTGGACGGCGCCGACGGGGGCACCCTGTGCCTGGTCGCCGACAACGCGGGCCGCGAACTCGTCCCCGACCTCCTCCTCGTCGCCCACCTCCTTCGAACCGGCCGTATCGAGCAGGCGGTCCTGCACGTCAAGCCCTACCCCTACTACGTCTCCGACGCCACCACCGCCGACGTCGTCGACGCGCTGCGCCGGCTGACCGGCGCGGGGGGAGCGGCCGCCGCGTACGGGCGGCAGCTGTGGTCCGCCCTGGCCGACGGCCGCCTCACCCTCCGTGCCCACCCCTTCTCCAGCGCGCCGCTGCCGTACGAGGAGATGCCCGGCGACCTGCGCGCCGAGTTCGCCTCGGCCACGCTCACGATCGTCAAGGGCGACCTCAACTACCGCCGCCTGGTGGGCGACCGGCTGTGGGCCCCGACGACCCCCTTCCCGGACGTCACGGCTTACTTCCCCGGCCCGGTCGCCGCCCTGCGCACGCTCAAGTCCGACGTGATCACCGGCCTCGACGCGCACACCGAGACCGCCCTGGTCGCGGCGGAAAACCAGCGCTGGCGCACCAGCGGCACGCACGCGCTGATCCAGGTACGGGGCGCCCGGTAAGCGGTGAGGGCAAAGCCGCGGTCGGCGGACGAACGCCGCAAGTCCCGGTCATGACTCCCGCGTTGGCCCCGATTCACGCGATAGTGTGATCATGTCCGGTCCGGTGGATGTCACTGCGGGCCTCCGGGTAGGGCCCGGCCATGACGCAGCCGTTCGAACTCCCGCACTTCTACATGCCGCACCCCGCGCGGCTGAACCCGCACGTCGACGAGGCCCGGGCGCATTCGACCGGGTGGGCGCGCGAGATGGGCATGCTGGAGGGATCCGGCGTCTGGGAACAGGCCGACCTCGACGCGCACGACTACGGCCTGCTCTGCGCGTACACCCACCCCGACTGCGACGGCCCCGACCTGTCCCTCATCACCGACTGGTACGTGTGGGTCTTCTTCTTCGACGACCACTTCCTGGAGATGTACAAGCGCAGCCCGGACCGTGCCGCCGGCAAGGCCCACCTGGACCGGCTGCCCCTGTTCATGCCGTTGGACCTGTTCGCTCCCGTGCCGGAACCCGAGAACCCGGTCGAGGCGGGCCTCGCCGACCTGTGGGCGCGCACGGTGCCGAAGATGTCCGAGGGGTGGCGCCGCCGCTTCGCCGTGGCCACCGAGCACCTCCTCAACGAGTCGATGTGGGAGCTGTCCAACATCAACGAGGGGCGGATCGCCAACCCCGTCGAATACATCGAGATGCGCCGCAAGGTCGGCGGCGCCCCCTGGTCGGCGGGGCTCGTGGAGTACGCGACCGCCGAAGTGCCCGCCAGCGTCGCCGGGACCAGGCCGCTGAGGGTGCTGATGGAGACGTTCTCCGACGCCGTGCACCTGCGCAACGACCTGTTCTCCTACCAGCGCGAGGTCGAGGACGAGGGCGAGAACAGCAACGGCGTGCTCGTCCTGGAGACCTTCTTCGGCTGCACCACCCAGGAGGCCGCCGACACCGTCAACGACATCCTCACCTCCCGCCTCCACCAGTTCGAGCACACGGCGTTCACCGAAGTGCCCGCCGTGGCCCTGGAGAAGGGTCTGAGGCCGGACGAACTCGCGGCCGTGGCGGCGTACACGAAGGGGCTGCAGGACTGGCAGTCCGGCGGCCACGAGTGGCATCTGCGCTCCAGCCGCTACATGAACGAGAACGCGCCGCGCGGTGACGGCCCGTGGCCGGGATGCTCCGCCATCGGCGCCTCCGCCGCCGACGTCCGTGCCCTGCTCGCGTCGGCCGGTGCCGAACGGCGGCTGCGCTCGTACACCCACGTGCCGTACCAGAAGGTCGGGCCGTCGCGGATCCCCGACATCCGCATGCCGTTCCCGCTGGAGCTCAGCCCGCACCTCGACAACGCCCGCAGGAGCCTGCGCGACTGGGTGGAACGCATGGGCATCCTCGCCGAGGGCGTCTGGGACGAGGACAAACTCCGCGCCTACGACCTCGCGCTCTGCTCGGCCGGCCTCGACCCGGACGCCACGTCCGAGGCCCTCGACCTGAGCGCGCAGTGGCTCGCCTGGGGCACCTACGGCGACGACTACTACCCACTGGTCTACGGCCACCGCCGCGACCTCGCCGCCGCCCGGCTGACCACGGCCCGCCTGTCCGACTGCATGCCGGTCGACGGCGAGGAGCCCCCGCCGCCGGTCAACGCCATGGAACGCGGGCTGGTCGACCTGTGGGCGCGCACCACCGCCGAGATGACGCCCGAGGCGCGGCGCACGTTCAAGGACGCGGTCGACAGGATGACCGAGAGCTGGGTGTGGGAGCTGTCCAACCAGCTCCAGAACCGCGTGCCCGACCCGGTGGACTACCTGGAGATGCGCAGGGCGACCTTCGGTTCCGACCTCACCCTGAGCCTGTGCCGGAGGGGACACGGCCCGGCCGTGCCGCCCGAGGTCTACCGCAGCGGGCCGGTCCGCTCCCTGGAGAACGCCGCGATGGACTTCGCATGCCTCCTCAACGACGTCTTCTCGTACCAGAAGGAGATCGAGTTCGAGGGCGAGATCCACAACGCGATCCTCGTGGTGCAGTCCTTCTTCGGCTGTGACTACCCGACCGGGCTCGGCATCGTGCACGACCTGATGAGCCAGCGCATGCGCCAGTTCGAGCACGTCGTCGCACATGAACTTCCCATCCTCTACGACGACTTCCGGCTCTCGGCACAAGCGCGCGCGGCGATGGGGGAGTACGTGACGGACCTGCGCAACTGGCTGTCCGGGATTCTCCACTGGCATCGGGAGGTGGACCGCTACAAGGACGCGTGGCTGTCCCGGCGCGCCCACGGCTTCCTCCCGGACCGGCCACCCGCCGTACCCGTGCCCTTTCTTCGCTGAGGCGGCGACGTCCCGGCCGGAAGAGCACCCTGGCCGTGTTCCTTCGCTGAGGCGGCGACGTCCCGGCCGGAAGGGCACCCCGGCCGTACCCCTTCGCTGAGGGCGGCGATCGCCCGGCCGGAGCGCCACACCGCCCGGGCGCCCTGCCTGCTCCACGGCTTGTATGGCGTCCGGCGACCCGGGTGCGATACGAGCCGTGTCCGCGTTCGGCGCCGTCCCTGGCCGCCCCGGCCCTCGGTCAGTCTCACTCGTTCGTGGCTCGTCGGCCGCCGATGCTCCGGGTAGAGCACCTGCCGAGATCGCTCCGGGATCCGCCGGAGCCGATCGGCACCATGCGGAGGCGAGCCATGGAACAGACCGCGCTGCGACCCAAGCCGATGCCGGGACAGGACCCCGACGGGGCCGCGCCGGCGACGGGGCCCGGCCCGTCACGGCCGCGCCCCGTCGCCGCCCGGCGCCGGGGGAGGCGGCTCCTCGACGTCCTGCTCGCCGGGTTCGCCGGCGCGGTCCTGGTGCTGTCCGGGATCGGCCTCGGGGCGATGGGGACCACGGTCCTCGGCAAGGGCGGACGCCTCGACCCACGCGGGTGGCACCTTCCGTCATCTCCCGTTGCCTCACCCGCCTCCGCTCCCTCGGCGCCCACCGCCGCCTCCCTCGGCGTTCAGGTCATGGACGCCCGCAAGCCGGGGGCCGTGGTCGTGGCACTGCACGTCCCCGGGCCGGCCCAGGCCGCCGGTCTGGTGCGCGGCGACGTCCTCCTCGCCTTCGGCACGACCCGGATCGACACGGCCGCCGATCTGGTCCGGGCCGTCGCCCGCGCCCGACCGGGCTCCGAGGTCAGGCTGACGGTCCGGCACCGCAGCGGCGGCTACGAGCAGCTGACACTCGTACCGGCCGTCGCCGCGTGAGCCGCGCCCTCACGGCACGACGCGGAAGTGGCTCGTGAGCCGGCCCGAGCCGTCCAGGACGTGGAGGGCGAACCCGGGCGGCGCCTCCCGGTCCGCGATCTGCCGGCCCTCCCAGGGCAGCCGCAGCGTCCAGGTCACGCCGGGCCCGACGACCAGCGGCCGCCCGGCGAACGTGGTGGCGGCGGGGGTGTGGGCGTGGCCGGTGATCAGCCCGGCGATCTCGGGCCGGCGGGCCAGCAGACCGGCCAGCCGGCCGGGGTGCCGGAGCGGGTAGGAGTCGGGCAGCGGGTGGTGCAGCGTCACCGGCGGGTGGTGGAGGGCGAGCAGGGCCGGGAGCCCGTCGTCGAGTTCGTCGAGGGCCGACTCGATCCAGTCGTACGTCTCCTCGTCCAGCTCCCCGTCGTCGCGGCCCGGGATGCTCGAGTCGCACATCAGCACCGCGCCGTCGTCGAAGACCTGCACACTGTTGACCGGCCCCTCGCCCCCGGGCCGGTCCAGCAGCGCCTTGCGGTAGGGCGTACGGCTGTCGTGGTTGCCGGGGCAGGTCAGCACCGGGAACGGGGCGTCACCGGCGCGCAGCCCCAGGATGCGGGCGGCCTCCTCGTACTCGGGTTCCGTGCCATGTTCCGCGATGTCCCCCGTCACCAGCAGCGCGTCCACGGGGCCCGGTAGCTCCCAGAGGCGGTCGCGCACCCGCTCGGCGCGTTCCGTGGCCCGCGCGCTCCCGTCCAGATGCAGATCGCTGATGTGTGCCAGTACCAGCACCGTCGTACGCCCCCCTCGGCCGAAAGCTAATGGAAGAGCTGCATCAAAACATTAGACCTAATGCCATGGCAATCCACTGCCGTTAGGCAGGTCGCGGGGTGAATGCCCGCAGACCGCTCGCGCTGCCCCCTTCGGCCGGGCAGGATGCTGCCCGTAGCCCCTTCGCCCGCCTGGGAGGCCCGGATGACCGGAAGCACGGCAGCGTCCTTCACCGCCGACGACTACCGGTCCCGCATGGAGCGCGCCGCGCGGACGGCCGCCGAGGCCGGTCTCGCGGGCCTGCTGATCGCCCCGGGACCGGACCTGGTGTGGCTCACCGGCTACACGCCCCCGGCGGTCACCGAGCGGCTCACCCTGCTGGTCCTCGCGGCGGGGCAGGACCCCGTCCTGGTCGTCCCCGCCCTGGAGGCCCCGGACGCGCACCGGGCGGCCGGCGCGGCCGCGCTGACCCTGCGCGACTGGACCGACGGCAAGGACCCCTACGCCGCGACCGCCGCCCTCCTGGACACCTCCGGCCGGTTCGGCGTCAGCGACAACGCCTGGGCCCTGCACCTGCTGGCCCTCCAGCGGGCCCTGCCCGGCAGCTCCTACGCCTCGCTCACCGAAGCCCTGCCGATGCTGCGAGCCGTCAAGGACGCGGCGGAACTGGACCTCATGACGGCCGCGGGCGCCGCCGCCGACGCGACGTTCGAGGAGATCCGGAACGTCCCCTTCGCCGGACGCCGGGAAGCCGAGGTCGCCGCGGACCTCGACCGGCTGCTGCGCCGGCACGGACACGAACAGGTCGACTTCACCATCGTCGCTTCGGGCCCGAACGGCGCCGACCCGCACCACGAGGCGGGCGAGCGCGTCATCGCCCGGGGCGACATGGTCGTCCTCGACTTCGGCGGCCTGCGGGACGGCTACGGCTCCGACACCTCCCGCACCGTCCACGTCGGCGAACCCACCGACGAGGAGCGCCGCGTGCACGACGTCGTGCGCGAGGCCCAGGAGGCCGGCTTCCGCGCGGTGCGGCCCGGGGCGGCCTGCCAGGACGTGGACCGGGCCGCCCGCCGGGTCATCGCCGACGCCGGCTACGGCGAGTACTTCATCCACCGCACCGGTCACGGGATCGGCGTCACCACCCACGAGCCGCCCTACATGATCGAGGGCGAGGAGCGGCCCCTCGTGCCCGGCATGTGCTTCTCCGTGGAACCGGGCATCTACCTGCCCGGCCGGTTCGGTGTCCGCATCGAGGACATCGTGACCGTCACCGAGGACGGCGGGCGGCGCCTGAACACCACCACGCGCGAGCTGGTCATAGTGGAGTGAGGCCCCGATGTCCCCAGCACGCCTCCCGAACGGCAACGGCGCGACCATGACCCAGGCACCCACACCCACCGCGGACACCGTCCGCCGGCTGGTCCAGTCCCTCCTCGACGACGCCAAGGACGGCAGGAACGCCAAGGACGCCAGGAGCGGCAGGGGCGGCAAGGAGAACCGGCAGGGCGGGAGCGGCCCAGGCCCCGACGTCCGGCCCGCCACCTCGGATGCCGAACCCGTCACCTGGTGGGTCGGCACCCGCCACGTCCTGCGCCTGGCCCCCGACCGGGAGGCCACCCTGCGCCAGCGCCGCGAACTGCGCCTGCGCGACCTCGTCCGCCCGCACGTCCCGATGGCGGTGCCGGTCAGCGTCGCGCACGGCGAGTGGGCGCCCGGCCTGAGCTACACGCTGGACACCAAGGTGCCCGGCGGCTCGGGGGAGGAGCACGACGTGTCCGCCGTCGGCGAGGCCGACCTCGCCGGGCTCCTCACGGGCCTGCGCGAGGTGCCGGTCCGGCAGGCCGAGACACTCGGCGTGCCGCGTGCCGCGCCGCGCTCCCTGGAAGCGCTGCGCCGGGCCGCCGTACGCGCCGCCGAACGCCTCGCCGGCGCCGACGAGTTCGACCCCGCCCGTCTGAACCAGCTCACCCCGCCCGCCGCGTCCCAGCTCGCCGCGCAGCCCGGTTCGGCGGTCCTCACCCACCACGCGCTCACGGGCGGCCACCTCGTGGTCAGCGCCGACGGCAGGGTGCGCGGCGTGCTCGGCTGGGCGGGCACGGCCGTCGGTGACCCGGCCGAGGACATCGCGGGTCTCGCTCTCGCCGTCGGCTCACCCGCCGCCGTACGCGCCGCCACCCTCGCCGGCTACGGCGCCCGCCCCTGCCTGCGCGGCCTGTGGCTCGCCCGCTGCGACGCCGTAGTCCATCTCGCCGACGACCTCACCGGCAAGGACGCCACCTTGCTGCGGACCCGGCTGCGCCGCGCCTGGGAGCCGATCCTGCTGGAACGGGTGACGGACCTGGGGGACGCGGACGACGCCCTGTAGCAGGCCGGGCGGCGCAGGTGCGCAGGGCTATCCTCCGCTCATGAAGCGCACCACCGCGGCGGGCATGTCCCTGCTGACCATCGCCGCCGTCATCTCGCTGGCCGGCTGCTCCGCCACGGCCACGGAATCCATGCCCGGCGCCACGGCTTCCCCGAAGCGGCAGCCGACCCCGGCGCAGCGGGTCACCGCGCTCCTGGTCGCCCGGGCCGACCTCGGCACCGGTTGGTCGGTGCGGGAGTTCGACCCGACCAAGGGGAAGTCCGTCTTCGCCAGGTCCGCGCGGGAGATCACCGGCGACGGGCCCTGCATACCGCTGGCGGCCATGACACACCAGTTGCCCCTGGGCAGGCCGCAGGCCTTTCTGAGTCGCGTCGTCTCGACCGAGGAGGCGCCCGGCACCCGGATCTACGTCACCCTCGCCACCTACGACCAGGGCATGGCGATGACGGCGATGGACACTCTCCTCGGCGACGCCGTGCAGGGCTGTTCCCTCGGTTTCACCGTCAAGGCGAACGGCCACGGCGAGCTGTACTACCCGTTCGAGCCGGAGGAGACCCCCGACGCCGGCGACGAGGCCCTCGCGTACCGCGGCATGATCACGGAAAAGGGCGGCGGCTCCCGGCCGATCCGCACCACCGTCGTACGCCACGGGGACGAGATCGCCGTCTACACCGCGGTCGGCGGCGCCTACATCGCGAGGCCGGCGCTCCTCACGCCCGTCATCGAGGCGCAGGACGCCAAACTCCCCTGACGCGCCGGGCGCTCACTCCTGCAGCAGCACCACCGCCGACTCCCCGGGCAGCCGCACCACCCCGTCCGCCCCGGGCCGGTCCACCGGCTCCCACGCGGCCAGCACACGCGCGTGGGGCACACCGAGCGGCAGGGGCGCCTCCTCGGAGGCCAGGTTCACGGCCACGAGGACGTCCCCGCGCCGGAAGGCGATCCAGCGGCGCTCCTCGTCGTGGGCCACCTTGGTGTCGGCGAGGTCGGGGTCGGTCAGGTCCGGCTGCTCGTGGCGCAGGGCGAGGAGCTGCCGGTACCACGCCAGCATGCGCGCGTGCGGCTCGCGTTCCGGCTCGGACCAGTCGAGGCAGGAACGGTCCCGGGTCGCCGGATCCTGCGGGTCGGGAACCTCCTCCTCCTTCCAGCCGTGCGCGGCGAACTCCCGCCGCCTGCCCCGCCGTACGGCGTCCGCGAGCTCCGGGTCGGTGTGGTCGGTGAAGAACTGCCAGGGCGTGCCCGCCGCCCACTCCTCGCCCATGAAGAGCATCGGGGTGAAGGGCGCCGTCAGGATCAGCGTGGCCGCGCACGCCAGCAGTCCGGGGGAGACCAGGGCCGAAAGCCGGTCCCCCTGGGCGCGGTTGCCGATCTGGTCGTGGGTCTGCCCGTAGCCGAGCAGCCGGTGGCCGGCCACCCGCGTGCGGTCCAGCGGGCGCCCGTGGTGGCGCTCCCGGAAGCTGGAGTACGACCCGTCGTGGAAGTAACCGCCGGTCAGGGTCTTGGCGAGGCCGCCGAGCCGAGCTTTCGCGAAGTCGGCGTAGTAGCCCTGCGACTCGCCGGTCAGGGTGGTGTGCAGGGCGTGGTGGAAGTCGTCGTTCCACTGCGCGTGCAGCCCGAGGCCGCCCTCGGCGCGGGAGGTGATGAGCCGCGGGTCGTTCAGGTCCGACTCGGCGATCAGGAACAGCGGCCGGTCCGTCTCGGCGGCCAGGGCGTCCACGGCCGTCGACAGCTCCTCCAGGAAGTGGCACGCGCGCGTGTCCACCAGCGCGTGCACCGCGTCCAGGCGCAGACCGTCGATCCGGTAGTCGCGCAGCCACGCCAGCGCGCTGCCGATCAGGAACGCGCGCACCTCGTCCGAGCCGGGCGCGTCCAGGTTGACCGCGGCGCCCCACGGCGTGTGGTGGGTGTCCGTGAGGTACGGACCGAAGACGGGCAGGTAGTTGCCGGACGGCCCGAAGTGGTTGTGCACCACGTCGAGCACCACGCCCAGGCCGAGTGCGTGGGCCCGGTCGACGAAGCGTTTCAGCGCCTCGGGCCCGCCGTACGGCTCGTGCACCGCCCACAGCGAGACACCCTCGTAGCCCCAGCCGTGCGTGCCCGGGAAGGGGCACAGCGGCATCAGCTGAACATGAGTGACGCCCAGTTCGGCGAGATGACCGAGCCGCTCGGCCGCCGCGTCCAGGGTGCCCTCGGGGGTGTACGTCCCCACGTGCAGCTCGTACAGCACCGCGCCGGGCAGCGGCCGTCCCTGCCACGCCGCGCGCCACGCGTAGCGCTCGTGGTCGACGACCGCGCTCAGCCCGTCCGGGCCGTCCGGCTGCCGCCGCGAGCGCGGATCGGGCAGCACGGGCCCGTCGTCCAGCGCGAAGCCGTAGCGGGACCCCTCGCGCGCCTCGGCCTCGCCCCGCCACCACCCCGCCCGCTCCGGATCGCGCTCCAGCGCGTGTATGACGTCGTCGCACCGGAGCGTCACACGACCGGCCTGTGGTGCCCACACCTCGAACTGCACGGACGGTTCCCCTTCGTCTGTTCACCGTGATGTAGCCCGTCCATGGTGCGTCAAAAGAGATCAATCCGCTGGTGCATCCACCCATTTGCGGCGGGTCTACCCGGGTACGCGCGCGTGGCGGCCGATTTCCCGTTTTCTGGACAGCCCGGCCGCGCTGCCCGACAATCACCAGCGTGACGTCGTCCTTCGAGTTCAACACGTCCCCCGCGCGGCTCTCCGACGCGGAGCGCGACCGGGTGCTGAAGGTGCTCCGCGACGGCGTCGCCGTGGGCCGTCTGTCCCACGACACGTTCGTCCACCGCATGGAACTGGCGCTCGCCGCCCGCCGCCCCGACGAACTCGCGGCGCTCACCGCCGACCTGCGCACCGAGAGCCGCCTCTCGCGCCTGGTGTTCGGCACCGTCGAGGCCGTCTCCGGCTTCTCCCTGCGGCTGCGCAGGGCATGGCAGGCCGAGCGGCTGCCCAAGCTGCAGCTGCCCCACCCCTCGCTCGGCCATCCGCTGCGCATAGGCCGCGATCCCGCCAGCGGACTGCGCCTCAACCACGAGACCGTCTCCCGCGTGCACGCCGAACTCCGTCACCAGGGCGGCCTGTGGGTTCTGCGCGACCTCGGCTCCACCAATGGCACGACGGTGAACGGCCGGCGCGTCGTCGGCGCGGCCGTCGTCCGCGAGGGCGACCAGGTGGGCTTCGGGCGGATGACGTTCCGGCTGTCGGCCGGGTGACCTTCCGGCTGCCTGCCGGAGGCGATCCGGCTGTCGGTCGGACGGCGGTCCGGCTGTCGGCCGGGTGACCGGAAACGGAACCACGCCTCGGCTCTGGCCTGGTCCTTACGGAAGGCGGGTCCCGGGAGGTTGGCCGAAATCCCGTCGCGGTCCGCTGCGTTGACGGTGTTGACGTTCCCCTGAAGTCGTGACTGACTGTGCGTACACCATCTACACCTGGTGAAGCGACGGCACCGCATTGGGGAGGTGTGCCCTGCCGCCCCTGCTGCGCTACCCGACCGTCGACGAACTGGGTGCCCGGGCCGCCGCCCTCGTCGCCCGCCATCCCCGTGACGCCAGGCTGCGCCGGGTCGGCACCTCCCGCGCGGGCTCCCCCATGTGGCTGCTCTCCGTGGGGCACGGCAGCCGTCAGGCGCTGGTCGTGGCCGGCCCCCACGCCAACGAACCGGTGGGCGGTGCCACCGTGCTGCGACTGGCCGAGCGGGCCCTGGCCGACCCGCGGCTCACCGAGGGCGCCGACGCCACCTGGAACCTGCTGCTGTGCCTCGACCCGGACGGGTCGCGCCGCAACGAGGGCTGGCTGCCCGGCCCCTACACGCTCGGCCACTACATCCGGAACTTCTTCCGGCCCGGCTTCCTGGAGCAGCCCGAGTGGCTGCCCGACGGCGCGGCCGGGGCCGCCCTGCCGGAGACCCGGGTCCTGCTCGACCTCCAGGACGAACTGCGCCCCTTCCTCCAGTGCTCCCTGCACGGTGTCGACATCGGCGGCGGCTTCGTCGAGCTCACCCACGACCTGCCGGGCCTCGACCGGCGCCTGGCCCACATCGCCGCCCGGCTCGGCATACCGCGCGAACTCGGTGCGTACGACGCCCTGTACTGGCCCGGCCTCGGGCCCGCCGTCTACCGGATCCCGCCGCCTCGCCGGGCCGATCTGGTCGCGGCCATCACGGAGGCCGCCGTCGAGTCCACGTGGTTCCACCCGTACCGGCACGGCACCGTCACCGCGGTCGTCGAGGCGCCCATGTGGGGCGTGACGGCCGTGGCGGACGGCTCCCCGCCCACGGACCGGGACGCCGTGCTCCGGGCCGTCAGCCGCACCCTGCGCCACGACTCGGGCCTCCTGCGGCAGCTCCTGGCCCGGATCCGGCCGCACCTCGCCACCGTGCCCGACGCGGCCCGCCTCCTCGCCCCGGTCGGCGACTACCTCCTGGTCTGCCCCGGCCTCGCCGACGCCTGGGACCCCGACACCGGCGACAGCCCGGCCCACCCCCTCCCGCCCCTGAGCACGGCCCACCTGGTCGCCCTGCGCATCTCCGGGCGCCGGCTCGCGCTGCGCACCGCGGGACTGCTGCACCAGCTCGTACGGGCCGCCGGCCGTGACCCGGCCGGGGTGCTGACGGAGCTGGACCTGCTGATCGACCAGTGGTGCGCGGAGTACCGCGACGACTGCGGGGCGCGCTGGATCCCGGTGGCCCGGCAGGCGGAGTACCAGGCCCGTGTGGTGCTCGCCGCGTTCGAACTGGCCGGACGGCACGACCGCGCGTGCTCCGGTCCGGGCGAGCCGGTGCCGATGCGGCGGGACTGAGCCAGGGCCGTGCGACCGTGCCTGAGTGCCTGAGTGCCTGAGTGCCTGAGTGCCCGAGTGTCAGTGCCAAGTGCCAGGTGGTAGACGCCCGGTGCCCCATACCCGGTGCCCAGGTGTCCGGGACGCCGCCGCCCCGCACGGCCCCTACGGCGCTGCCGCTACGACGCTGCCCCTACGGCGCTACGACGCCCTCTCGCGCGCGTGCAGCGCCGCCGCGACGACCGTGCGGGACTGGTGCTCCACCTGGTGCTCCAAAGGCACCCAGCGGGCGCGGAACCGTTCCGCGAAGGCGTCGCTCCAGCTCGAGACGAGCCCCTCGAGCTGCTTGGCCGCCTCGTCGTCGGTCCCGCGCAGCACCCGCAACAGCATCGCCGCCGCCCGCAGCGGCACGCGGCGCGCGAACGCGTCCACGCTGCCGACGTACGCCCGGGTGAGGTCGGCGGGCGGGGTGTGCAGCAGGTCGGAGGCCAGCCCCGGCACCAGCTCGAGACCCCATCGGGCGGCCCGCAGCAACGGGCCGTCCAGGTCCGCCAGCCGGGGCAGCGCATGGTCGAGCACACGCGTCACCTCCAGCGCGTCCCGCTGCAGCCGGCGGGCCAGCAGCCCGATCGCCGCCGCCGGAGCCGGATGCGGAGCCGGGTCGTCCACCAGGTCGCTCGCCCACATCGGCACTTCGACCACCGCGGTCAGCCCGCCGTACCGGTGGGCGTGGTACCAGGTGCTGTGCCGCGCGTCGTCCGGCAGGCTCGGGTACGCCGGCCCGATCCCCGGCGCCGGCATGACGTGCACGCCCGGCCCGGACGCGGGCCAGCCGGCGGCGTCGGAGGCGCCGGTCTCCACCGGGATGTGCAACTCGGCCGCCGACTTCGCGAACGGCTCCGCAAGCCCGGGCACGTCCCTCGTCAGCTGCACCCAACTGCCGCCCAGGTCCGTGCCGTGCAGGGTGACCTGGAGGTAGGGGCGCAGCTCGTCGATGACACCCGTCAGAGCCCGGGTCTCGGGCGGCAGCCGGTCCGGCGGCAGCAGGGACGGCGCCCACTCGGGCTGCTCCGGGCCCGCGGGCCGGAAGAACCCGAGGTGGTAGTCGAACAGGCTGCGCGGCGCCGGCGTCACGTGCAGACTCGCCCCGTCGGGGTCCGCGCACAGCAGGAAGTGCCAGGAGACGCCGTCGCGCAACTCCCGCTGCTCCAGGACCCGCCGGGCGACCGCCAGCAGGGTGCAGGAGCCGGTCGGCTCGTTGGCGTGGGCGCCCGCGACCACCAGTACGGCACGGCGGGCTCGGCCCACGGACAGCAGGTGCAGGGGCCTGCCCGCGCGTGAGGCACCCACCTGCCGCAGGGTGCACACACCGGGGCGCTGAGCGGTCAACGCCCGGGCAGCTGAGACCTGTTCGGTCACCGTCGGGTAGCGCAGCTCCGGCAGGACACTCACCCCCGTCACATCCGCCCGAGTTCGCCATCGCAGTACCCCACGGCCATGGTGCGGTGTCAAGGGCGCGACGGGGTGGTCCCCGGGGGGCGCCCGGAAGCATGACTCGTCGCCTACTGCTGGTGCAGCCCTCGCCCCGCCAGGTTGAGGAACACCTCGCCGACCGCCTCGGACAGGGCCGGGTGCGGGTGGATGTGCCGGGCCACGTCGGACGGCTCGGCGTCCCGGCCGACGACCAGCCGGCTCTCGATGATCATCTCCGACACGTGCGGACCCACCAGATGCACGCCGAGCACCCGCCCGCCGGCCTCGGTGACGACCTTCACCATCCCGCCCCGCCCGTGCACCATGCCCTTCGCCACGGCCGTCAGCGGCACCCGCGCGCGTCCGTGGCGAGCCCCGCCGCGGCCATGTCCAGGCCGTCGGTGACCGGGACCCGCCCGCCCGCCACCAGCAGCCGCTCGGCCTCCACCGTCAAGGTCTCTCCCCGGGCGTCGCGCACACGCGCCCGCACCCCGTCGGCGAGGACCTCGGCGTCCAGCAGGCGGGCCCCGGCCCGGACGCCGATGCCGCGGAAGCCCGTGGTCCGCGGGGAGCGTTTCCTCGACTGGGCGTGCGGACGCGCGGGCTTCACCCCGCGCACCGCCGTGTTTCACCGAGCACACCTCGACGGCGGTGCGGATGGCCGTTGCCGGGGGCGGCGTCTGGCCGCCCACCTCGTCCGCGAGGCGGTCGGCGCCGGCTGCGTCGTCCTCACTCCCGCCCCCGCCCGCAGGCGCGCCCTGACGGTCTTCTCGCGCCTGCCGCCGGCCGGCGCGGCGCAGAGGTTCGTCGACCTGCTGCGGACGTCCTGGCCGCGCCCGCGAGCCCCTCTGCCGGTGTACGAGGTCTGCCCTGAGGACGACTCGGCGGTCGTCTGAACTCAGTCGCCCACCCTCTCCAGCAGCGCCACCGGCAGCCCCTCGAACAGCTCCGCCACGCGCGCGTGCCCCGAGAACGCGCGCCCCGGCTCCAGCACGTCCGCCCAGCGGCCCGGCGGCAGCGGCAGCCGCGTGTCCCGCCAGCCGCCGGCCTCCGCGAGCCGCAGGGACAGGCGGGTCACGGCCGTCAGCACCTCACCGGAGCGGACGAACGCCAGGCAGTGCGCGGCCGCCGGTCCCTCCGCCGGCAACGCCATGTACGTCGCCGTGTCACCGAAGGCGCCGGGCCGCCGGGCCCGCAGTCCCAGCGCCGCCTTCGTCACCGCCGTCTTCTCCCCGGAGGTGCCGCCGGACTCCGCGGGCGGGAAGTCCACCGCCCGCCGGTTGTCCGGGTCGACCAGCGCCCGGTACTCGGCCTCCGTGCCCTGGTAGACGTCCGGGACGCCCGGCATCGTCAGCTGCACCAGGGCCGTGCCCAGCACATTGGCCCGGATGTACGGCGCCAGCGACTCCCGGAACGCGGCGACCCGCTCGCCCGGCGCCCCGCAGGGCCCGGCCGCCACGAACCGCTCCACCGCCTCCTCGTACGGCGGCTCCTGCTCGGTCCAGCTCGTGTACAGGCCCGCCTCACGCACGTGCTTCAGCAGCGCCCCCTGCACCCGCTCCCGCACCCCGGAGGCCGGCCCCAGCCCGAACACGGTCTGCCAGGCCGCCCACGCCAGCTGCGCGTCCGGCACACCCTCGCCGGTGCGGGTCACCTCCGCGAGCACGTCCGCGAAGCGGTCCGGGCACTCGGTGAGCACGTGCAGCGCCGCCCGGACATCCGCACTGCGCTTGGTGTCGTGGGTCGTGGCCACCGTCCCGGTGACGGGCCAGTCGCGCTGCACGCGCGCGCAGTACGCGTGGAACTCCTCCGGTGACAGGGCTGGGGAGCCCGGGTTCCCGCCCACCTCGGTCGCCGACAGCAGCGGCACGTACCGGTAGAACGCCGTGTCCTCCACCGACTTGGCCCGCAGCGCCGAGGAGGTCTGCGCGAACCGCGTCCGGAACTCCAGCTGGGCCGGCTCGTCGCCGTACCGTCCCAGGACCAGGTCCCGCACCACGTCCACCGCACCGGCCTCCTCGGGCACGGCGAAGGCGTGCCGGGCCTCGGCGGCGGCCTCTTCGGTGACCACGGACGCCGCGTCGGAGGACTCGTAGGGCCGGTAGACCTCCAAGCGGACGAGAAGCTCCTGGAGCGCGGTGCGCAGCGCCCAGGGGGCGCGGTCGCGCAGCGCGGGCTCCGGGGAGGTCGCGCACAGCCGGCTCGCCACCCGGGTGAGCCGGTCGGTCTCGGTCGCCAGCTCGTGCGTGAGGACCTTGTACGCCGCCCTGCGCACCGTCGCGTCCCACTGCCCGCCCCGGTCCGTCTGCGGGGCCGCGAAGCGCCGGTACCGCCCGAGCAGGTCCCCGAACCCGGCCGGGTCGGTGAACACCCCGTCCACGTGCCGCAGCGCGTCGTAGCCGGTGGTCCCCGCGACGGGCCAGGACGCCGGCAGCCGCTCGCCGTCGGCGAGGATCTTCTCCACGACCGTCCAGCGGCCCCCGGTCGCCTCGTGCAGCCGCCGGAGGTAGCCGTCGGGGTCGGCGAGCCCGTCGGGGTGGTCGATGCGCAGCCCGTCGATCACGCCCTCGTGCAGCAGCCCGAGGATCTTGTCGTGGGTGGCCTCGAACACCTCCGGATCCTCCACCCGCACCCCGATGAGTTCCGAGATGCTGAAGAACCGCCGGTAGTTGAGCTCGGTCCGGGCCAGCCGCCACCACACGGGGCGGTACCACTGCGCGTCCAGCAGATGCGGCAGCGGCAGGTCCTCGGTGCCCTCGCGCAGCGGCAGGACGTGGTCGTAGTAGCGCAGCACGTCACCGTCGACGCGCAGCTCGTCGAGCACCTCGCCCAGCGGCCCGCCGAGGACCGGCAGCAGCATCTGCCCGTCCTGCGCCTCCCAGTCGATGTCGAACCAGCGCGCGTACGGCGACTTCGGGCCCTCGCGCAGTACGTCCCACAGGGCGCGGTTGTGGCGCGGGGCCATGGCCATGTGGTTCGGGACGATGTCCACCACCAGGCCGAGACCGTGCTCGCGCGCGGTGCGTGCCAGCGCCCGCAGCCCCTCCTCGCCGCCCAGTTCCTCGCGCACGCGCGCGTGGTCGACCACGTCGTAGCCGTGCGTCGAACCCGGCACCGCCTCCAGGACGGGGGACAGGTGCAGGTGCGAGACGCCGAGCGAGGCCAGGTACGGCACGGCGGCCGCGGCTGCTCCGAAGGGGAACTCTGGCTGCAGCTGCAGCCGGTACGTGGCCGTGGGCACCACCGGGTCAAGTCGCTCAGGTGTCATGGAGACGTACGTACCCGCCCTGCCGCCGTTCGTGTCATCCCCCGCGCCAGGTGCGCCGCGCGTCGCCCGGACGAGTGGCTTTCCGGACGACGCGCACGCGCCGGGCGGTCACACGGGCCGCTGCAGCACCGTCATGCTCCGGTCGGTCAGGGTCAGCCGGTCCCCGGCCTGCACCTTGGCGCCGGTGTCCGACGGCACACCGTCCGCGAGGGCGGTGTCGACCACGACCTCCCACTGCCGCCCGTGGTTGACCGGAACCACGAAGTCCAGCGGCTTGGGGGAGGCGTTGAACATCAGCAGGAACGAGTCGTCGGTGATGCGCTCCCCGCGCGCCCCGGGCTCGGAGATCGCGTTGCCGTTGAGGAACACCGTCAGCGCCGACGCCTGCGCCGAGTCCCAGTCCCGCTGGGTCATCTCCCGGCCGTCCGGGGTGAACCAGGCGATGTCGGACAGGTCGTCGTGCGTGCCCTCCACGGGCCGTCCGTGGAAGAAGCGCCGGCGGCGGAAGACCGGGTGGTTGCGGCGCAGCCACACCATGGCGCGCGTGAAGGCCAGCAGATCTGTGCTCGCACCGCCCTGCGCGTCCTCACCGCCCTCGGTGTTCTCGTCGTTCTCGGGCCATTCGACCCAGGAGATCTCGTTGTCCTGGCAGTAGGCGTTGTTGTTGCCGCCCTGGGTGCGGGCGAACTCGTCGCCGTGGCTGATCATGGGCACGCCCTGGGAGAGCATCAGCGTCGCGATGAAGTTCCGCATCTGCCGCGCCCGCAGCCGCAGCACGTCCGGGTCGTCGGTCTCGCCCTCGGTCCCGCAGTTCCAGGACCGGTTGTGGCTCTCGCCGTCCCGGTTGTCCTCGCCGTTGGCCTCGTTGTGCTTGTCGTTGTAGGCCACCAGGTCGTGCAGAGGGAAGCCGTCGTGGCAGGTCACGAAGTTGATCGAGGCCAGCGGGCGGCGCCCGTCGTCCTGGTACAGGTCGGAGGAGCCGGTCAGCCGGGAGGCGAACTCCGCGAGGGTGCGCTGCTCGCCCCGCCACAGGTCGCGCACGGTGTCCCGGTACTTGCCGTTCCACTCCGTCCACAGAGGGGGGAAGTTGCCCACCTGGTAGCCGCCCTCGCCGACGTCCCACGGCTCGGCGATCAGCTTGACCTGCGAGACCACCGGGTCCTGCTGCACCAGGTCGAAGAACGACGACAGCCGGTCCACCTCGTGGAACTGCCGGGCCAGCGTCGCCGCCAGGTCGAAGCGGAACCCGTCGACGTGCATGTCCGTGACCCAGTACCGCAGCGAGTCCATGATCAGCTGGAGCACGTGCGGGGACCGCATGAGCAGGGAATTTCCTGTCCCTGTCGTGTCCATGTAGTAGCGGGGGTCGTCCGTGAGCCGGTAGTAGCGGGAGTTGTCCAGGCCCTTGAAGGACAGGGTCGGGCCCAGGTGGTTGCCCTCGGCGGTGTGGTTGTAGACCACGTCGAGGATCACCTCGATCCCGGCCTCGTGCAGCGCCTTCACCGCCGACTTGAACTCCAGCACCTGCTGGCCCCGGTCGCCCCAGGAGGCGTAGGCGTTGTGCGGGGCGAAGAAGCCGATGGTGTTGTAGCCCCAGTAGTTGTTCAGGCCCATGTCGACCAGACGGTGATCGTTCACGAACTGGTGTACGGGCATCAGCTCCAGGGCCGTGACCCCGAGCTCGGTGAGGTGCTCGATGATCGCCGGGTGCGCGAGGGCGGCGTAGGTGCCGCGCAGCTCCTCCGGGAGGCCGGGGTGGCGCATGGTGAGGCCCTTGACGTGGGCCTCGTAGATCACCGTGTGGTGGTACTCGGTGCGCGGGCGCCGGTCGTCGCCCCAGTCGAAGTAGGGGTTGACCACGACCGACGTCATCGTGTGCGGAGCCGAGTCGAGATCGTTGCGCCGGTCGGGATCGTCGAAGTGGTAGCCGTAGACCTCCTCGCCCCAGTTGATCGAGCCGCTGATCGCACGCGCGTACGGGTCGAGCAGCAGTTTCGCGGAGTTGCAGCGCAGCCCGCGCTCCGGGGCGTACGGGCCGTGCACCCGGAACCCGTACCGCTGCCCCGGCATGATGCCGGGCACGTACGCGTGCCGCACGAAGGCGTCGCTCTCCCGGAGCTCGATCGCCGTCTCCGAGCCGTCGTCGTGCAGCAGACACAGCTCTACTCGGTCCGCGGCCTCCGTGAAGACCGCGAAGTTGGTACCGGCGCCGTCGTACGTGGCACCGAGTGGATACGCCTCGCCAGGCCAGACCTGCATGGATACGACTCTTTCAGGTGTGCGGCGCCGGTGGGGACGCCTTGGTCCCGAGTCTCCCCGAAAGTGAGGGAACCTCCTATGACTTATCTCCCTCTTACCGAGTGACCAGTGCATACGCGGTATGCCAAACCAATGGGGCTATCACATACTCCCGGGACGTGGGGGAGTAGGGGGAAGACGTGCGCAACATAGTGCACCGCCATCTGGGCAAGATGGTGGCCGGTACCGCCATCGCGGTGGCCGGGACCGCCGTGATGGTGGCGGTGACCCTGCCGGGCACGGCGGGGGCGGACGACAACGGCTCCCGGGCGGGGCAGTCCGCCCCGCAGGCCGCCGGGGCCGCCGGAGCCGGTGAGGCGGCGGCGGGCGGTCGGGCCGTGGCGCCGGGGGTGGTCGAGGCGGCGCCCGCCGAAGGGCAGCGGGGCGAGGGCCGTGATCCGCTGACCGACGACGAACTGCAGCGGGCCGAGAAGATCGCCCTCAGCCGGCAGCTGTTCCGGAGCAGCGAGAGCGTGGACGGGGACCGCGGTCCGCAGCCCCTCGGCGTCGACCTCGCCGAGCCCGAGGCCGACGAGGCGGGCAAGCCGGACGCGCCCCGCCGGGCTGACGTGACGTTCTACGACTACCGGGACGACACCCTCGTGACCCGGACCGTCGACCTCGGCACCGGCAAGGTGGTGGCGACCGGCACCCAGCACGGCGTGCAGCCGCCCCTGAGCCGCGCCGAGAAGGCCGAGGCAGCCGGTCTCCTGATCGCCGACCCGCTCGGGTCGGGCCTGAAGGCCGACTACCAGGACGCCACCGGCAAGGCGCTCACCTCCCCGGACCAGCTCCAGCTCAGCGGAGCCGTCTACCGGGCCGCGCCGGGCGCCCAGCCCGCCGCGCTCGACCAGTGCGGAGAGCACCGCTGCGTCCGGCTGTTCCCGAAGATCAAGAACGGCCCGTGGGTCGACGCCCGGCAGCTGGTGATCGACCTGAGCGCCCGCAAGGTCGCCCGGCTCGACCGCTGACCCGCCCTCTTCGCTCACCCGTCCACCCCGCTCCTCCTCGTCAGGGAGTCATCTCGTCATGCGCGTGAACAGCAACACCAAGGCCCGTACCCGGGCGGCCGCGGGCCTGACCGTGGCCGCGCTGGCCGCGGGTGCCACGGCCGGCGCGGGACCGGCCACCGCCCAGCCGAAGGCCGCCCCCGCCGCCGCGGCGGCGGCCGACTGCAGCGCCGCCTACCGCATCGAGCAGAAGCTCTCCTCCGGAACCACCTGGCGGATGTGCTGGCGCTACGACGGCAAGGCCGGCCTCGTGCTGGAGAAGATCTCGTACCAGCCCAAGGGAGAGCCCAAACCGATCAGAGTCCTCAACAGCGCCCGCCTCGGCCAGATCCACGTCCCCTACGACGACGGCTCGGTCGAGTACGACGACCTCACCGGCTTCGACTTCGCCCAGGGCCTGATGAACCTGGCACCGGGCGAGTGCCCGGGCGGCACCATCAAGACCGTCAAGGTCCCGGACTCCTGGAACGAGGACCCGAACGTCAAGGGCCTGTGCACCACCACCCGCTCCCGCGGCCACGCCTACCGCATGCAGGGCGACACCGCGAACAAGGTCTTCCAGGCTGAGGGCAAGGACCTCCTCGTCTACACGGTCAACCAGGTCGGCTGGTACGAGTACATGACCGAGTGGCGCTTCCAGGACGACGGCGCGATCACCATGAACGTCGGCGCCACCGGCAGCCTGTCCTGGGACGACTACGACGCCGGCGACGGCCGCGGCTGGCCCATCGGCAAGGGCGCGAGCGCCAAGGCCACCAGCCACAGCCACAACGCCTTCTGGCGGCTCGACTTCGCCCTGGACGGCTCCACGAAGAACCACGTCGAGCAGTACGACTCCACCGTCAGCGCGCCCACCCGCGGCCAGCGCGCCCCCACCACCAAGACCACCCGCACCAAGGTGACCAAGGAACTGGCCGGGGACAGCAAGAACTACCGCTGGTGGCGCATGGTCAGCGCGACCGGCAAGAACAAGGACGGACACGCGCGCTCCTACGAGATCGTCCCCGGGGTCACGACCAAGTACCCGGGCCGCAGCTACACCAAGCGCGATCTGTACGTCACGCAGTACAACAAGTGCGAACTGTTCGCCAGCCACAACCCCGGCAACTGCGGCCCCGGGGCCGGGAAGTCCGTCGACAAGTGGGTGAACGGACAGACCCTGACCCACCCGGTGGTCTGGATGAACATCGGCTTCCACCACATAGCCCGGGACGAGGACCAGCAGCCCATGCCCGTCCACTGGCAGGGCTTCTCCATCGCCCCGCGCGACGTCACCGCGATGAATCCGCTCACTCCGGCCGAGCTCGGCTGGCAGAACGGGCACTGGCGGCCCCGGGGTTGAGAACTACCCTGCCCATCCGGCTGCACCGCCGACCGCTCCCGGAGTACCCTTCCTTGATCGTTGACAAGGGCAGTGTGCGGGGGAGCGGAAGGCGGTGCGCGGGTGGGCTCGGGAGGGCTGGAGCTGCCCCCTGGTGACGAGGGTCACGAGGGGAACTCCGCAGACGTCCCGACCGGTGCCGTGTCCCTGGCGCGGCCGATGGACGCGACGGGCTCGATCGGCCCGGAACTGGACTGGGACGCCGACGCCTGGCGCGAGGTGCGCACCCGCGCCCAGCGGGCCGGCCGGGCCTACATCTGGCTGAACCTCGTCGAACAGCGGCTGCGCGCTGTGGTCGCCGCCGTGCTGCGGCCCGTCTACGAACCCGTGCACGGCGAGGACTGGGTGGTGGCCGCCGCCGGACCGGCCGGCCAGGAGTGGGTGCAGCGCGCGGTGGCCGTCCGCGAGGTCAGCCGCCGCAAGGGCTATCTGCTCGACCCGGCCGACGACAACGTCCTCTCCTTCCTCACTCTGCCCCAATTGCGCGAGCTGATGGTGCAGCACTGGCCCTGCTTCGAGCCGTACTTCGACGACCGCCGGGACGTCGAACTCGCCCTGGACGAGCTGGAGGTCACCCGCAACGTCGTCTCCCGCAACCGGGCCCTGTCCGAGGCGGTGCTCAACCAGGCCGAGCGGGCCTCGGCACGGTTGCTGGAGATGCTCGGCGCGGGCGGTGACGTGCCCTCGGCGCGCCGATTGCCGATCGACGCGGTCGAGGACCTGGTCGGCGACCGGTACGCCGACGTCGTCGCCGTCCACCCGGACCGGGTGCGGCTGATGCGGCAGTTCCCGGCCGAGGACATCTTCGGCGGCGCCCGCCGCCTCGACGCCATCGGCATCGGCCTCAACCTGCTCGTGCAGAACTTCTCCGGCCGGCGGCTGGTGCGGCTGGCCGAGTCCGGCTGCCGGGTCAGGCTGCTGTTCCTCAACCCGGCCTCCAGCGCGGTCAAGCGCCGCGAGCGCGAACTGGGCATCAAGCGCGGCGAACTCAGCCGGGCCGTCGAGATGAACATCCTGCACATGCGCCGGGTGCGTGCCCGGCTGCGCGACCCCGGCGCCTTCGAGATCCAGGTGTTCGACGAGACGCCCCGCTTCACGGCGTACCTGGTGGACGGCGACGGCGCGGACGGCATCGCGGTCGTGCAGAGCTATCTGCGCCGCACGCGGGGCATGGAGGCACCCGTGTTCGTGCTGCGCAACGGCAGCAAGGTGGTCAAGTCGGGCGAGATGGACGAAAGCGGCCTCTTCCCCACGTACCGCGAGGAGTTCGAGGTGATGTGGGCGGATTCGCGGCCGGTGTCATGAACCGCGCCCCGGTGCGCGGTGGTTCTCCGGCCCGCTGCCGGGCATGAGCGGAACGCGATCCTCTGATTGTCAGTGGTGCATGCGAAGGTGGGGACCACTGGGGGAACGCACCACAAGAAGGGGGACCGCCCATGGGCTGGCACCGGGAGCTGCTGGTCGGCTTCGACCTGGAGACGACGGGTACGGATCCGCGCGAGGCGCGCATCGTCACGGGGGCCGTGATCGAGGTCAGGGGCGCTGAGCCGATCGGGCGCCGCGAGTGGCTGGCCGACCCGGGAGTGCCGATCCCCGAGGACGCGGTGGCGGTGCACGGCATCAGCAACGAGCGGGCGGCGGCCGAGGGCAGACCGGCCGACCAGGTGGCGGACGCCCTCGCCGACGTCCTCACCTCCTACTGGAAGACGGGCGTTCCGGTCGTCGCCTACAACGCGACGTTCGACCTCACCCTGCTCTCCGCGGAGTTGCGGCGTCACGGGCTGCCGTCCCTGCGGGAGCGCCTGGGCGGGGTGGACCCGGCCCCGGTCATCGACCCGTACACCATCGACCGCTGGGTCGACCGCTACCGCCGCGGCAAACGCAACCTCGAAGCGGTCTGCGCCGAGTACGGCGTCGTCCTCGACGCCGCCCACGACGCCATGGCCGACGCTCTGGCGGCGGCCCGCCTGGCCGGGGCGATAGCCGACCGCCACCCCAAGATCGCCGGCCTCGGCCCGGCGGCTCTGCACCACCGCCAGATCGAGTGGTACGCGCAGTGGGCGGCGGACTTCCAGAGCTTCCTGCGCGGCAAGGGCGACCCCACCGCCTCGGTCGACGGGACGTGGCCGCTGCGCGAGTTGGCGGACGAGCCGGTCTGAGGCGGCGGGCAGGCGGTCAGCGAGTCGGGCGCCGGACGGCCGGGCGCCAGGCGGTCAGAACGGATACCACCGCACCGTCTCGTCCCCGTCCCTGAGGGACCTCACCCGCCGCTCGAACTCGGCCAGCGCCTTGGGGTTGCTCGGCGCATGCTGCGCGACCCAGGCACAACTGGCCGTCTCCCGGGCCCCGCGCAGCACACCACAGCCCTCCCAGCCGCGTACGTCCCAGCCGTAGGCCTGCGTGAACGACGCGTACGCCTCGTCCGGCATCCCGTACCGGTCGTGGGACAGCGCCATCACCACGAGATCGTGCTCCCGCAGGTCCGCGGACACCGTCTCCAGGTCGACCAGCACGGGCCCCTCGGGTCCGACGTGCACATTGCGCGGCAGCGCGTCCCCGTGGATCGGCCCCGGTGGCAGATGCGGTGTGAGCGCTGCGGCCCGATCGGCGAACCCGTCGCGCCGCTCGCGCAGATACGCCGCGTCCGCGGGATCGATCGCATCCCCGGCGAGCCGCAGCCATCGCTCCACACCGCCCAGTAGATCGCGGGGCGGGAGGTCGAAGGGAGGAAGAGGTACGGCGTGCACGACCCGTAGCAGTTCGGCCAAGTCCCGCGGCTCTGCGGGCCGCACCGCGTCCGGCAGCCGGTGCCACACCGTCACCGGATGCCCGTCGACCAGCAGCGCCTTCGGCTCGGCCGCCCGCACCGCCGGCGCACCCGCCTCGGCGAGCCATACCGCGACGTCCAGTTCGCGGCGCGCCCGGTCGAGGAGTTCCGCGTCCCGGCCGACCTTGACGACCAGGTCACCAACGGCGAACACGGCGTTCTCGCCCAGAGCGAGCAGCCGTGCCGCCCCGGCCGCACCGGGCAGCACCCCTGCCGCGGCCAGTACGTCGCGCGCCCGTGCCTCGTCCATCGTCCGCCTCCGTCGTCCACGCCTCGACCGTCGGGTTCCGGCCATCCACCGGTCAGTGTCGCATCGGCACAGGTCGGACGGCGTACGCGGTGCCTTGACGAGGCATATGGCCTCCACGACCATGACCAGGCCGGCCGAGCCGCGCAAAGGGGCTGATTCCGTGACACCGGTGACCGAGGCAGCGTCTCCTTCGCCCCCTCCGCCGCCCTCACGGCCCGCGTCACCGAGATGGCGGTCCGGCCGCAGACCCGGCGGGGGCCGGCCCCGGCACGCCGTCGGCCACGGCGCCTGGTTCCTGGTGCTGCCCGCCCTCATCCCGATCCTCGTCCTCAGCGTCGGGCCGCTGCTGTACGGGATCCTGCTGGCCTTCACCGACGCCCAGTCGGGCCGCACCGCACCCACCCAGTGGATCGGCGCCCTCAACTTCCGGGACCTGCTGCACGACACGCTGTTCTGGGAGTCGTTCCGGATCGGGCTGGTGTGGGCGGTCGGCGTCACCGTGCCGCAGTTCCTCCTGGCGCTGGGCCTCGCCCTGCTCCTCAACCAGGACCTGCGGCTGCGCTGGCTGGCCCGCGCGCTGGCGATCATCCCGTGGGCCATGCCCGAGGTCGTCGTCGGCATCATGTGGCGGCTCGTCTACAACCCGGACGCGGGCATCCTCAACGAGACCCTGCGCGACATCGGCCTGGGCAGCGGCCGGGACTGGCTCAGCGGACTGGCGACCGCGCTGCCCGCCGTGATCGTCGTGGGCGTCTGGGCGGGCATGCCCCAGACGACGGTCGCCCTGCTCGCCGGGCTGCAGAACACCCCGCGCGAACTGCACGAGGCGGCGGCGGTCGACGGCGCGGGCGCCTGGCGCCGCTTCCGCACGGTCACCTGGCCCGCCCTCAAGCCCATCGCCCTCGCCATCACCGCGCTCAACCTCATCTGGAACTTCAACTCCTTCGCCCTGGTCTACGTGCTGACCAGCGGCGGACCCGGCGGCCGGACCCGGCTGCCGATGCTCTTCGCCTACGAAGAGGCCTTCCGGTACGGCCAGTTCGGCTACGCGGCGGCGATGGGCTGCGTGATGGTGGCCGTGATCTCGATCGCCCTGGCCGTGTTCCTCGCCGGCCGCCTCAGGGGAGGTGACGACGCGTGAGGACCGGCCGCCCGGCGCGCATCGGCCAGTACACCGCACTGCTCGCGTACCTCGTCTTCCTCGCCTTCCCGTTCCTCTGGCTGCTCTCCACCGCGTTCAAGCCGCCGCGCGAGCTGGGCAGCCTGCACCCGACGTGGATCCCCAAGGACCCCACCCTCGACAACTTCCGGCAGGCCTTCGACGAACAGCCGCTGCTGCAGGCCGCCCTCAACTCCCTGATCGCCGCGCTCGGAGCGGCCGTCATCGCCGTGCTGATCGCGACGCCGATGGCCTACGTCGTCGCCCGGCGCCGCACCCGGCTCGCCAAGGCGGTGACGGGCTGGGTGCTGGTCAGCCAGGCGTTCCCGTTCGTCCTGCTGATCATCCCGCTGTTCCTGGTGCTGAAGCACCTCCGTCTGATCAACTCGGTGCCGGGGCTGGTGCTGGTGTACGTGGTGTGGGCGCTGCCCTTCGCGCTGTGGATGCTCGCCGGGTACGTACGGGCCGTGCCGCCCGAGCTGGAGGAGGCCGCGGCGGTCGACGGGGCGGGCCGGGTGCGGACGCTGGTGTCGGTGACCGCGCCGTTGCTCGCGCCGGGCATCGTGGCGACCGGACTGTTCGCGTTCATCACCGCGTGGAACGAGTTCTTCTTCGCGCTCGTGCTCCTCAAGACTCCGGAGAAACAGACCCTCCCCGTGGTCCTCACCCACTTCATCGGCGCCGAGGGCGTCGCCGACCTCGGCCCGCTCGCGGCCGCCGCGTTCCTCGCGACCCTGCCCTCCCTGGTCGTCTTCGCGTTCATCCAGCGGCGGATCACGGGCGGCATGCTCACCGGGGCGGTGAAGAGCTGATGCGCGCACGCCTGCCGGCCCTGGTCCTGGCCCTGATGCTGCTGCTCGCCGGCTGCTCCTCGGGCGGCACCCGTGACGACGGCCGCATCACCCTGCGCTTCCAGTCCCTGGCCTGGCAGGAGGAGTCCGTCGAGGCCAACAGGCAACTCGTGGCCGAATGGAACGCCGCCCACCCGGACGTCCAAGTCGAGTACGTCCAGGGCAGCTGGGACAGCGTCCACGACCAGCTCCTCACCGCCTTCGAGGGCGGCGAGGCCCCCGACATCATCCATGACGCCTCCGACGACCTCGCGGACTTCGCCTACGGCGGCTACCTCGCCGACCTCAAGGGCCTGCTGCCCGCGAGGCTGAAGTCGGACATCCTGCAGCGCAGTTGGGAGACGACCACCTTCGGCGACGGCGTCTACGGCGTGCCGTTCCTCCAGGAACCGCGCGTGCTGATCGCCAACGCGAAGTGGCTCCGGGGCTCCGGCGTACGGATCCCGACGCCCGAGAAGCCCTGGAGCTGGGCCGAGTTCCGCCGGATCACCGAACGCCTCAGCGGCCGGGGGAGGTACGGGGTCGCCTGGCCGCTGAAGGAACCCGTCTCCGCCACGCTCAACCTCTCGCTGTCGGCGGGCGGGCGGCTGTTCCACCGCGGGCCGGACGGCAAGGTGACGGTGCGGTTCGGGACGGCCGACCAGGTGGTGCCGCGCACGGTTCACGCCCAGGCGAACACCGACCGCAGCGCCTCACCGACGACCCTGGGCAGCGGCGGCTCCGACACGCTGCCCGGATTCTTCGCGGGCCGGTACGCGATGGTCCCGCTCGGGTTCTCCTACCGGCAGCAAATCGTCCAGCAGGCCCCGAAGGGCTTCGACTGGCAGGTGCTGCCCGCCCCGGCGGGCGCCGCCGGACTCACCCAGGGCGTCAGCCCCCAGACCCTCTCCATCGCCGAGGACTGCCCGCACAAGAAGGAGGCCGCGGAGTTCCTCGACTTCTTCCTCAGGCCACGGAACATGGTCCGCCTCGCTCTCGGCGACTGGATGCTCCCCACCGGCGGACAGGCCCTGCAGGACCCCGCCCTGCACCGGACGAAGGACGGCTGGGACACCGGCACCGCCCTTGCCCAGCACCTGAGACCGGCACCGGCCCAGTCCGTCCGCGGCTACCCGGAGTGGAAGGACAAGGTCGCCACGCCCGCGTTCCAGGAGTACTACAGCGGGGCGATCGGCCTGCGTGAGCTGCGCGTCCGCCTGGAGGAGGACGGCAACCTGGTGCTGGCGCGCTACCAGCGCTGACCGCGCCGCTCTGCCCGGGGCAGCGCCGTCCGGCCGTACTGCATGGCCATGTGACTGCACGAGACGTCTCGTCTCGCTCATGTCGGCGCACGACCAGTCCCGTCCACATCGCCATGCTCTCGATCGGCAAGCACGTCGACCCGGAGGTGGCCAGGAGCCTGAAGGAACTGCAGGCGGCGACGGCCCAGGAGGGCGGCACGCGGCACGCGGCCGACCTCATCGAGGCCGAACCGGCCGCCGCGCGGGTTCTGCCGGCACCCCGCAGGGCTTTCGGCCGTTCCCTCACCCGTCAGGGGTCGCCGTCACACCGCGACGGCCTGACGGGTGAGGGTCAGGCGGGCGTTGTCGAGCGTGGCGTCCATGCGTGCCGACTGGCCCTTGGTGAACATGAACATCGCGGCGTCGTCGGTGTAGTCCATGTAGTTCATGAACATGTCGCCGTCCGGTCCGTTGCCGCACGTCACATGGGGGAAGGTGGGGGAGCCGGCGTTCGCCCCGGCCTGGTTCGGGGTGTCCGCAACGAAGTCGCTGCCGCTGCATCCCTCGTCGTCGTCGCCCCAGATGTGCCGCAGGTTCAGCCAGTGCCCGATCTCGTGCACGGCCGTGCGGCCGCCGTCGAAGGGGGCCGTCGCGGTGCCGGTGGTGCCGAGGGCGGTGTGGGTGATGACCACGCCGTCCGTGGAGGCGGCACCGCCCGGGAACTGGGCGTAGCCCAGCAGCCCGCGACGCAACTGGCAGACCCAGAGGTTCAGATAGATGTCCGCGGGCCAGGCGTCCTGGCCCCCGCTCAGGGTGAACTTGACCAGGTCGTCGGTGTCCCAGTCGTCGACCGCGCTCTCGGTGCGTGTGATGCCGTCCGTGGGGCGGCCCAGCGGGTCGGTCCGGGCGAGGTGGAACTGCAGGCGCGCGTCGGCCACCAGGTCCTGCCAGACCGCGGGCACCTTGCTCACGTCCGGATTGCTCGCGCGGAAATCCTGGTTGAGCACGTCGATCTGACTGTGGATCTGGGCGTCGCTCACGTTCTGTTCGGGGTTGCTGTGCACGACGTGCACGACGACCGGGATGTCTATCAGGCCCTGTCGTGCGGTGACCTGATCCATCGACTCGTAGGCGAACGCGGTGTTCTCGATCTGGGCCCGGTTCTCGGCGTACTCCGGGTTCAGGGTGAGGAGTCTGCGGTGGACCTCCATGGCGCCGCACCAGCGGCTGTAGTCGGGCGAGGTGGCGCGAAGGAATGCCTGCGCATCGGACATGGCGTGCCCTTCGAGGGGAGCGGGGTGTGCCGCGCACGCGGCTGTTGGAACTGCGCGTCTGAAACGCGTCGCGAGGGCCGGGCGACGCCGGCGGAGCGGTCGGTTGCCCGTTCCCTCCGAACCCATACACTGATAATTCTAGTCACTTCGGTGCAAGAGCGACAATGAAGGCGTCCACGGACGAGTGAGGTGGCCGGGTCATGCGAGAGCCCCCGCCGGGCCTTTTCCGCTCGTGGTTCCACTCCTACGAGGAGGACCACGACGACGTGCGGGTGTACAGGCCGGACGACTTCCCCTTCCCGCCCGCGCGCGGACGCCGCGGCATGGAGTTCGCCTCCGACGGCACCCTCGTCGACCACCCGCTGGGCCATGGCGACGCCCCCGGCGCCGTACCCGGCCGCTGGCGGCTCGTGTCGGACCGTCACCTCGCGCTGACCTTCGGGGGTGCCCGTCCGGACCGGGAGCTGGAGATCGTGCGCTGCGACGAGCGGGTGCTCCAGGTGCGGCGGCCGGCGTAGTGCCCGTCTGCGCACCTGAGCCATCCCTAGTTGAACGAGAAACCTTACGGTTGAGCCGTCAATCTCACGCCCCGTGGGATGACTTGCCACCCTGCTCTGAGCAGCGAGAAACGTGTCAATGATGACGTAGAGCCCACCGACACTCCGACTCCGCGCCGCCCCGACGGACGAACAAGGGGGTGACCCGGTGGAGAACGAACTGCACATCCTCCTCGCGGGCATCGCCTACCTGGTGGGCAGCGGCGAGTGGTGACCACCTGCCGCGTGCACAGCGCCGGTCGGGTGCTTCGGAACACGTGCTCGGCGGGAAGCCTGGAGGGGCCCGTCGGTCGCCCCGGCGACCGACGGGCCCCTCCACACGCCACAGCGGCGATCAGACCTTGAGGGGCTCGCCCTCGTCGTCCCGCGCCGCCGGTGCGGCGATCGCCTGCGGTGTCTCGTCGTGCGTGAGGTCCGGCAGCCGGTGCAGCCACTTCGGCAGGTACCAGTTGCGCTCGCCGAGCAGCGCCATCACGGCCGGCAGCAGCACGCCCCGGATGATCGTCGCGTCGATGAGCACCGCCGCCGCGAGGCCGACGCCCATCTGCTTCATGGACTGCATGGACAGCGTCCCGAAGATGGCGAACACGGCGACCATGATGACCGCGGCACTGGTGACCACCCCGGCCGTGGTGACGACGCCGTGCCGGATCGCGTCCTTCGTCGCCAGACCCCGCAGCCGCGCCTCACGGATCCGGGAGACCACGAACACGTGGTAGTCCATCGACAGGCCGAACAGGATCACGAAGAGGAACAGCGGCAGCCAGGTGATGATCGCGCCGACGCCCTCCGCGCCCACCAGCGACGCGCCCCAGCCGTGCTGGAAGACGGCGACGAGAATGCCGTACGCGGCGCCCACCGACAGCAGGTTCAGCACGATCGACGTGATGGCGATGGTCAGCGAGCGGAACGACAGCAGCATCAGCGCGAAGGCGAAGACCACGACGAACGCGAACACCGGGACGACAGCGCCCGCCAGCTGGTCGTTGAAGTCCTTGGAACCCGCGACCTGCCCGGTGATGGGCGCCTCGACCCCGTCGACCTTGCCGAGCGTGGCCGGTCGCACCTCGTCACGCAGCTTGTCCAGGCTCGCACCCGCCTTGTCCAGATCGGAACCGCCGACGAGCGGGACGTAGACGAACGCCATGTTCTGCGCGTCGTGCAGCTTGATCTCCACCGGGCCGCGCGAGGCGCCCGAACTGATCGCCCGGTCACGGAAGTCGGCGAGCGCGGACTTCACCTCGGGCGCGTTGATGTCGTGCGCCTTCACGACCACCTCGGCCGGCTCGGAACCGCCCGGGAAGGCCTCGTTGAGCCGGTTGTACGTCTGGACGATCGGCAGCGAGTCGCCGAACTCCTGGTCCAGCGTGAGCTGCTGGGTCTTCATGCCGAGCGCGGGAGCGGCGATGGCCAGCAGCGCTCCGGTCGCGACCGTCACCGCGATCACCGGCCTGGCGAGGACGCGCCGCAGCACGGCCGTCCAGAACCGGCTGTCCTGACTGCCACTGTCCTGCTTGCGCCGCCGCAGGAACGGGATGCGGCCCTTCTCGACGCGCTCGCCGAGCAGCGACAGCAGCGCGGGCAGCACCGTCACGGACCCCACCATCGCCACGGCCACCACCATCAGCGACGCCAGGCCCATCGCCTCGAACTCGGCGAGGCCGGTGAACAGCATGCCCGCCATCGCCACACACACCGTGACACCCGAGACGACGATCGCCCGGCCACTGGTGGCGGCGGCGATCCTGAGGGCCGTCTGCGCGTCGCGGCCGGCCTCGCGCTCCTCGCGCTCGCGGCGCAGGTAGAACAGGCAGTAGTCGACGCCGACCGCCAGACCGACCAGCAGCATCACGGAGTTCGCGGTGTCGCTCATCGGCATCACATGGCTGACGACGCCCATCAGACCCATCGTCGCCATGATCGCGGTGATCGCCAGCACCACCGGCAGCAGCGCCGCCACCAGCGCGCCGAACGCGATCAGCAGGATGCCGAAGGCCACCGGCACCGCGGAGTACTCGGCCTTCTTGAAGTCGTCGCCGTACGCGTCGGCGAACGTCTTCATCATGCTGGCGCCGCCGATCTCCTCGATCCGCAGCGCCTCGTGGTCCCGCTGGACGCCCTCGACGGCCTTCAGCACCGGTTCGATCCGCTCGCCCGCGGTGTCCGACTCGCCGCGCACGTCGAACTGCACCAGCGCGCTGCGGCCGTCCTTCGAGATCGTCTTCGTGTCGTACGGCGAGGTCACCTCGGTGACCCGCCCGGTCCCCTCGACCGCCCGCACGACGGCGTCGACGGCGTCCCGGAACTCGCCGTCCGTCGCCTTCAGATCACCGCCCTTGGCCTGGATCAGCACGGTCTCACCGGCCGGCTCGTCGATCCCGGCGTCCTCGATGATCCGTGCGGCGGTGTGCGTCTCACCCTTCAGCTGGTCGCTGTCCTTGACGTCGACCCGGCCCGCCGCCGAACCGAGCCCCATCGCCAGGACGACGAACAGCACCCAGATACCGACGGCAGCCCATCGGTGCCGGGCGCTCCAGCCGCCGGCCCGGGCGGCGAAGCCCCGCACCCGTGTGTCTCCGTTCCCCATGACCGGCTTGCCCCCTCGTGATGCGGCGGCGGCCCCCTGCCGCCCCCTTTCGCTTCGAAGGTATGGGCCGGATAAAGCCATTCCGTCGTGCTGTCCGGTGAAGTGACGGGGCCGGATCTCATCCCCACGGTGCGAGCTCCCTCCCCACTGGGGAGGACACCCAGAGACTGTGGTCCCTTACACCTATCGACAGACACATCGGGCTCCTCGGGTGTGTGGATCCTGAGCAGACGGTTGTGCCCCGCGAAGACCGGTGAGTAATTTACGGGGCCGGGCAGCTGCCCGCCGCGGCCGTCGTGCCCACCCCCACGGGGCACGACGGCCGCTTTATCGTGAGCGGATGACGACGACATACGCGGCTCTGCTGCGCGGCATCAACGTGGGCGGCAGCAGGAAGGTCCCCATGGCCGACCTGCGCACGCTCCTGACGGACCTCGGCCACGACGACGTCCGCACCTACCTGCAGAGCGGCCAGGCCGTGTTCTCCTCTGGACACGGCGGCGACGACGCGCTGGCCGCAGAGATCGCGCAGGCCATCGAGGAGCGCTTCGGGTTCGGCGTCGACGTGATCGTGCGCGACCACGCCTATCTGCAGGCGATCGCCGACGCCTGCCCGTTCCCGGCCGCCGACCTGGAGCCCAAGCAGCTCCACGTCACCTACTTCTCCGCGCCCGTCACCCCCGACCGCTTCGCGGAGATCGACCAGAACGCCTGCCTCCCCGAGGAGTTCCGCCTCGGCGACCGGGCCCTGTACCTGTACGCCCCGAACGGCCTGGGCCGCTCCAAGCTGGCCGAGCACCTGTCGAAGCCGCGCATCAACAAGGGCGTGATCGCCACGACCCGCAACTGGAACACCGTCGTCAAGCTGGTGGAGATGACGGGTGCCTGAGCACAACCCCGCCGTCGAGTCCGCGATGGAGGGCGAACTCGCCCTGCTCACCCCGAAGGTCCGCCGCTCGCCCGAACGGGTCGGAGCGCTGCTCCACCCCGACTTCCACGAGTTCGGCGCCTCCGGCCGGCACTGGAGCCGGGCCGCCATCATCGCCTCACTGGAGGCGACCTCCGACCCGGGAGCCCGCCCCGTCGCCGTCTCGGCCCTCAGAGGCGTCCAGCTCGCGCCGGACCTCGTCCACCTCACGTACGACACGGAGTACGACGGCAGCCGCGCACACCGCAGTTCACTGTGGCGGCGCACGGAGGGCCGCTGGCTGCTCTACTTCCACCAGGCGACCCCGTTCAGCGAACGGGCAACATGATCCGGCGCTCTCCCAGACAGGGCGCGTACGACGTGATGCAGGCCGGCACGGTCAGCCGCGGGTCCGCGAAGAGCCGCGGCCAGTCGTCCTCGGAGGGGGCCGCGGCGACCGCGTCGGCCGCCGCCAGATCGTCCTCGGTGAGAGACGCGCCCTTGCGGAGCCCCGGCTCCCAGCCGTCCCAGGGGAGCAGCTCCACACCGTTCACCGCGGCCAGGTCGCGCAGGACGTTGCCCCGTACGAACCACAGGCCGCGCAGCCCCTCGAGGGAGCCGACGCCGCACGTCTCGGGGTCCACCCGCCCTTCGCGGCAGGCCCGCCAGACGTCACCGGCCACCAGAAAAGCGTCCCGCGGGACGTCCATCGGGTCGAACGGCACGTCGTACCCGCTGTGGACCTGCGCGTCGGCCAGCCGCAGGCCGCCGTCCGGCGCGCGGTACTCCGTGACCCAGTGATCCTCGTACCAGCCGTCGGCGAAGTAGGTGGCGAACCCGCAGCGCAGACGCGCCGGCGTCCCCGTGGCCCGCAGCAGCGAGCACAGCAGGAGCGAGAAGTCCCGGCAGGTCCCCACGAACCTCCCGCCGGGCGCCCGGTGTTCGGTGAGGGGGGTGCTCCCGCGCGCCCGCAGGATCCGCAGGATCTCCGTGACGTAGCGGGCCTCGGCGTCGTGGTGCAGCCGCTCCTCCGGCACGTCGTACCCGAACCGCCCGCCCTCGCCCCGGTGGATGATCAGGCCCCTGACCAGCGCGGCCAGCCGGCGTGGCTCGCGGGGCAGCCCGCTCGTGTCCACGTCCCCGGGATCGCTGTACGGCGTCTGCCGCGAAAAGAAGTCCTCGTTCATGCCGGGACCCTCGGCCCTGCCCCAGGGGCAAGGTCAACCCGGCCGGCCGTTCACCTGAACACCGCCGCCGCCCCCTGCGTACCTAGGGACGGACGGCACGAGAACGGAGTCTCGCGAGAGGAATCGCACGGCCACCGACAGGAGCCCGCAGTCATGAGCGACACGAACCTCGTCTACGCCTACGCGGTCCTGCGCCGCACCCCCGAGGCCGCGGCGGCCACGCCCCATCTGCGCGGTGTCGCCGGAGAACCGATCCACCTGATCACCCCGGCGGTCACCGGCCCCCAGCTCGCCTTCGCCGTCGGCCACGTCCCGCCCGCCGATTACGACGACATCCCCCTCCAGGCCCACCTCCACGACGTGGACTGGCTTGAGTCCACGGTCCGCTCCCATCACGCCGTGGTGGCCGCTCTGGTCGCCTCCGGCGCGGCCGTACTGCCCCTGCGCCTCGCCACCGTCTACCGCGACGAGAACCGCGCCCGCCAGGCCCTGGACACCCGGCGTGACTACTTCCTCTCCCTGCTCGACCGCCTCACGGGCCACGTCGAACTCGGCGTCAAGACCTACGCCACCCCGGACATCACCCCTCCCGGAGCCGACACCGAACCCGCGCCGGACCCGGTCACGGGCCTCGGAGTCGGCCGTGCCTACCAGGTCATCCGCCGCCGCAGACAACGCCGGAACGACGAGGCCTGGCGTACGGTCACCCAGGCCGCCGCCCGCCTCACCGACACGGCCGCCGCCCTCGCCGTCGGCCGCGTCGCCCACACCCCCGAACGCGGCAGCCTGGCGGGCTCGGCCCCCGGCACCAACATCGGCAACGACGCCTACCTCGTCGCGGCCGACCGCGTCCACGCCTTCCGCACGGGCCTCCTCGCCACCGCCGAGGGCGTCCCCGGCCTCCGCGTGGAGATCAGCGGCCCCTGGGCCCCGTACTCCTTCGCCCTGCAACCGGAACCGTACGAGGAACCGGCGGCCTGAGCGTGGTGCCGCAGCCCGGCTGACGTCAGGCGCTCGCAGCCGCGGGCAGCGGCATCCGGGCCGCCTCGTACCGCTCCAGCACCACCCGTGCCACCTCCGGCGCCGGGCCCAGGACGTCCGCCAGGACGTCCGCCTCCGCAGCGCCTCGGGCGATACGGTCCGGGAGGAAGCCGGGGGCCAGCACGTACGGGGCGACGGCGACGCGGGAGCAGCCGAGGGCGCGGAGTTCGCGGACGGCGTCCTCCGTGCGCGGAAGGGACGCGGAGGCGAACGCAGGCCGCACGGCGCACCAGCCGGTGTGCCGCCACTCCCGCGCGATTTCTGCGATCACTGCGATCGCCTCCGGGTCGGTGGACCCCGCCGAGGCCAGGACGACCCCGGTCGAGGACTTGTCGGCGGGGGTCAGGCCCGCCTCGTGCAGGCGCCGTTCCAGCGCCGCCAGGAGCAGGGGTGAGGGGCCGAGGACGTCCGCCTGGTGGATGCGCAGCTGCGGGGGCGCGTCCGCGAGGACCGCGGGGATGTCCGCCTTCGCGTGGAACGCCCGGGTGAGGAGCAGGGGCAGGGCGACGACGTCGCGCACGCCCTGCACCGCCAGGGACTCCAGGACCCCCTGCACCGAGGGGACGTTGAAGTCCAGGAAGCCCGTCTCCACCCGTACGTCGGGGCGCGTCGCGCGCACCCGGCGTACCAGGGCGTGCACCGTCGCGGCATGCCGCGGGTCGCGGCTGCCGTGGGCGATGACGAGGAGAACGGGCTTGTTGTTCATCGGCGTCAGTTCTTCACCAGCAGGCCGCGGCTGCGCAGCACCCACCGCTCCAGCGGGCTGAAGATCAGCAGGTCGATGGCGATGCCGACGATCAGGATGAGCAGGATCGCCTCGAACACCATGGCCATGTCGCTGGCGTTGCGGCCGTTCTCCAGCAACTGGCCGAGGCCGACGCCGAGGTCGGGGAAGGACGCGATGATCTCGGCGGCCATCAGGGAGCGCCAGGAGAAGGCCCAGCCCTGCTTCAGGCCCGCCACATAGCCGGGCAGGGCGGCGGGCAGGACGATGTGCCAGGTGCCCTTCAGACCCGTGGCACCGAGCGTGCGGCCCGCGCGCAGGAACAGCGGGGGCACCTGGTCGACGCCGGAGACCAGACCGTTCGCGATGGACGGGACCGCGCCGAGCAGGATCACCGCGTACATCATCGAGTTGTTCAGACCCAGCCAGATCACCGCCGGCGGCACCCAGGCGACCGACGGCAGGGACTGCAGGCCCGACAGGATCGGGCCGATCGCCGCGCGGATGAACTTCACCCGGGCCACGATCAGGCCCAGCGGCGTGCCGATCAGCAGAGCGAAGAGGAACCCGAGCAGACCGCGCGAGACGCTGGTCCAGATGTAGCCGAGCAGCTCGCCCTGGAGCCACGCCGTCCGCACGACGTCCCACACCGCGGAGGGCGCGGGCAGCTTGGTCGGGTCGTCGACGACCTTGAACGAGACGAGGGCCTGCCAGACCGCCAGCACCAGTGCCACGGCGAGGACGGGCGGCAGGATCTTCTGGGTGAAGGTCTGCCGGAACGGGACCCGGCTCGTCTGCCGCGTCTCCAGCGCGTCGAGGCCCGCCTCCAGCCCGGCGAGATCGTTGCCGTCCTTGGCGACGGTCGTCGAATCAGTGCTGGCCATGACGGCGGATCTCCCCACGCAGTTCTTCGGTGATCTCGACGGACAGCTCCGCCACCGCGGTGTCCTCGATGCGGCGCGGATGCGGGATGCCGACGGTCCACTCCCGCGCGATCCGCCCGGGACGGGACGACAGCAGCACCACGCGCTGCGCGAGCCGCACCGCCTCGCGCACGTTGTGCGTGACGAACAGGACGGACACCTGCGTCTCGCGCCAGATGCGCGTCAGCTCGTCGTGCAGCACGTCCCGCGTGATGGCGTCCAGCGCCGCGAACGGCTCGTCCATCAGCAGCAGCTTGCTCTCCTGCGCGAGCGCACGCGCCAGCGCGACACGCTGGCGCATCCCGCCCGACAGCTCGTGCACCCGCTTGCCGTACGCGCCCTTCAGCCGCACCAGTTCGAGCAGCTCCTCGGCTCGCTCACGGCGCTCGGCCTTCGGCACGCCCCGCAGCTTCAGGGCGAGTTCGATGTTCTTGCCCGCGGTCAGCCACGGGAACAGCGCGTGCTCCTGGAACATCAGCGCCGGGCGGCCGTCCGTGGCGATCTCGCCGGCGCTGGGGCGGTCCAGGCCCGCCACCAGGTTGAGCAGTGTGGACTTGCCGCAGCCCGAGGCCCCCAGGAGGGTGACGAACTCTCCGGGCGCGACATCGAGGGTGATGTCGTCCAGGACGAGCTGCTGTCCGGCGGGGCCCGCGAACGACTTCGACACGTGCTCGATCCGGGCGGCGTGCGTGACCGACTCGGTGCCGTCGGCGGCCTTGGTGAGGGTCGTGGCCATGGTCGTCACCTCCTGGGAACTCTTCACAATGCGGCTTCGGATCGGGCTTACTTCGCGCCGAGACCGGCGTCGTCGACCGCGGGCTCACCCTCGGCCTTGAGGACCTTGTTCAGCGGAACGAGGTCGTAGATGCCCTTCAGGTCGGGCTTTTCCAGCAGCCCCGCCTTCACCGCGTGCTCCGCCTCGGTGTTGAGGGTGGAGGCCAGCGGGTCGTCGGTGAACCGGATCGACTTCCACGCCGGGTCGAGCACGTCGGCCGGCAGCGCCTTGCCGGAGTCCTGCTCCAGCTGCTTGTTCGCCGCCGCCTTCGCCGCGTCCGGGTTGGCGTTGATCCACTTGTTGGTCTCGACCGAGCCCTTGAGCACGGCCTCGACGACCTTCGGGTGCTTCTTGAGGAAGTCCTGCCGCACGATGATGTTCGTGATCACGAACTTCTTGTCCGGCCACAGCGTCGACTCGTCGAGCAGCACCTTGCCGCCCTCGGCGACCAGCTTCGACGCGGTCGGCTCCGGCACCCAGGCGCCGTCGATCGAACCGGACTTGAAGGCGTCCGGGGTGACCTTGTTGTCGCTGCGGACGACCGTGACGTCACCCTTGCCGGACTGCGGGTCGACCTTCCAGCCCTGCTCCGCGGCCCAGTTGAGGAAGGCCACGTCCTGCGTGTTGCCGAGCTGCGGGGTGGCGATCCGCTTGCCCTTGACGTCCTTCAGCGACTTGACCTTGTCCGGGTTGACGACCAGCTTCACGCCGCCGGACGCCGAACCGCCGATGATGCGCAGGTTCTTGCCCGCGGACTTGGTGTAGCCGTTGATCGCCGGGGAGGGGCCGATCCAGCCGATGTCGATGGACTTCGAGTTGAGCGCCTCGATCTCCGAGGGGCCGGCGTTGAAGATGGCCGGCTCGACCTTGGTGGCGCCGAGGGCCTTCTGGAAGATGCCCTTCTGGAAGCCCACCAGAGCGGTGCCGTGGGTGAGGTTGCCGAAGTAGCCGATCTTGACGGTGTCGAGACCGTCGATCTTCTTCGCCCCGGCGGCGACCTTGGCGGCGCCGTCGTCCTTGGCCTCGGACCCGTAGCCGCAGGCGGCCAGGGTGAGCAGGGGAAGCGCGGCGATGGCCGCGAGACTGCGGCGAAGAGCGGATGAAGCAGGCACGGGAGGTGGTCCTCTCGGAGGCCCGGCGGTCACGGTCTCTCAGGTCGTGGCCGGGAGGTCGGCAGGTTTTCGTCTACGGCGGTGGGGGGTGAGGGCGCGCAGGCAGTGCGCGTACGTCAGCGCACACATCGCGCCACTCCGCCCTGCCCGCTGCCGAGGGCACCGCTGCCGACGCGGCCGCCCTCCTTCGCGAACGTGGAGTAGAAGTCGGGAGAGTTCATGTCAGAAGTCCCACCCGTCGTCCTCGGACTCGTCCTTGACCGGCTCCGGGGCCGCGAAGGACTCGCCGACCATGCCGGCGGTGAGGGTCTGCCCGTCGTTCGGGTCGATCAGGATGAACGAGCCGGTGCGGCGTGAGTCGGCGTAGCTGTCGACCGGCAGCGGCTCGGCGGTACGGACCTTCACCCGGCCGATGTCGTTGGCGACGAGCTGTCCCGGGTGCGGGTGCAGGGACAGATCGTCGAGCGTGAGACGGGACGGGATGTCCTTGACGATCGCCTTGACCGTGCGGGTGCCGTGCTTGAGGAGCACCCGGTGGCCCACCGTCAGCGGGGCGTCGGCGACGTGGCAGACCGTCGCCTCGATGTCCTGCGTGGTCGCGGGCGCGTCCTTGCTCGGCACGATCAGGTCGCCGCGCGAGATGTCGATGTCGTCCTCCAGCAGGAGGGTCACCGACTGCGTCGTCCACGCCACGTCGACCGGCTCGCCCAGCAGGTCGATGCCGGAGATCTTCGAGGCCCGGCCGGACGGCAGCACCGTGACCGACTCGCCCACGTGGAAGGAACCGGCCGCGATCTGACCGGCGTACCCCCGGTAGTCCGGGTGGTCCGGGCCCTGGGGCCGGATCACGTACTGCACGGGCAGCCGGGCGTGGCAGTGGCTCAGGTCGTGGCTGACCGGCACCGTCTCCAGGTGCTCCAGCACCGTCGGGCCGCCGTACCAGTCCATGCTCGCGGAAGGCTCCACCACGTTGTCGCCGACGAGCGCCGAGATCGGGATCGCGGTGACCTCCGGGACGCCCAGCTCGGTCGCGTACGCCGTGAACTCCTCGGCGATGGCGGCGAACACCTTCTCCTCGTAGCCGACGAGGTCCATCTTGTTGACGGCCAGGACCACGTGCGGCACCCGCAGCAGGGCGGCGATGGCCGCGTGCCGGCGGGTCTGCTCGACCACGCCGTTGCGGGCGTCGACCAGGATCACCGTCAGCTCGGCGGTGGAGGCGCCGGTGACCATGTTGCGCGTGTACTGCACATGGCCCGGGGTGTCGGCGAGGATGAACCGCCGCCGGGGCGTGGCGAAGTAGCGGTACGCCACGTCGATGGTGATGCCCTGCTCCCGCTCGGCCCGCAGGCCGTCGGTCAGCAGCGCGAGGTCCGGGGCCTCCTGGCCGCGGCTCGCGGAGACGCGCTCCACGGCCTCCAGCTGGTCGGTCAGGACCGACTTGGAGTCGTGCAGCAGCCGCCCGACGAGCGTGGACTTGCCGTCGTCGACGGAGCCGGCGGTGGCGAACCGCAGAAGCGTCGTTTCCGCGAGTTCCTCGGTGGTGATGGTGCTCATCTCTAGAAGTACCCCTCGCGCTTGCGGTCTTCCATCGCGGCCTCGGACATCTTGTCGTCGGCGCGGGTGGCGCCGCGCTCGGTGAGCCGGGAGGCGGCGATCTCCACGATCACCTTCTCGATGGTGTCGGCGTCGGAGTCCACCGCGCCGGTGCAGGACATGTCACCCACGGTCCGGTAGCGCACGAGCCGCTTCTCGACGCTCTCGCCGTCCTTCGGTCCGCCCCACTCGCCGGCGGTCAGCCACATGCCGCTGCGGGAGAACACCTCGCGCTCGTGTGCGTAGTAGATCTGCGGCAGCTCGATGCCCTCGCGGGCGATGTACTGCCACACGTCCAGCTCGGTCCAGTTGGACAGTGGGAACACGCGGACGTGCTCACCGGGCGCGTGCCGGCCGTTGTAGAGGTTCCACAGCTCCGGGCGCTGGCGGCGCGGGTCCCACTGGGAGAACTCGTCGCGCAGGGAGAACACCCGCTCCTTGGCCCGGGCCTTCTCCTCGTCGCGGCGCCCGCCGCCGAAGACGGCGTCGAACTTCTCCGCCTGGATCTTCTCGGTCAGCGGCAGCGTCTGCAGCGGGTTGCGGGTGCCGTCCGGGCGCTCCTTGAGGACACCGCGGTCGATGTAGTCCTGCACGGACGCGACGTGCAGCCGCAGCCCGTGCTTCTCGACCGTGCGGTCGCGGTAGTCGAGGACCTCGGGGAAGTTGTGGCCGGTGTCCACGTGCAGCAGCGAGAAGGGCACCGACGCCGGCCGGAAGGCCTTCAGCGCCAGGTGCAGCATGACGATGGAGTCCTTGCCGCCGGAGAACAGGATCACCGGCCGCTCGAACTCGCCCGCCACCTCGCGGAAGATGTGCACCGCCTCGGACTCGAGGGCGTCGAGGTGGGAGAGCGCGTACGGGCTTTCGGTCCCCTCGGAAACGGTGGCGACGGTCGTCGTCATGCCAGTCCCCTTTCGCTGAGCAGGGCGTACACGGACGCCGCGGACTCCTGCACGGTCTGGTTCTGCGACTCGATGCGCAGGTCGGGCGACTCGGGTGCCTCGTACGGGTCGTCGACTCCGGTGAGCCCGGTGAGCTCGCCCGCGGCCTGCTTGGCGTACAGCCCCTTCACGTCCCGCTCGCTGCACACCTCGACGGGCGTGGCCACGTGGACCTCGACGTACCCGGTGCCGTTCGCCTGGTGGCGCTTGCGCACCGCCTCCCGGCTGTCCTGGTACGGCGCGATGACCGGGACGAGGGCCAGCACACCGTTGCGGGCGAGCAGTTCGGCGACGAAGCCGATGCGCTGCACGTTGGTGTGCCGGTCCTCGCGGCTGAAGCCGAGGCCCGCCGAGATGAACTCGCGGATCTCGTCGCCGTCGAGCACCTCGACCCGGTGGCCCTCCTCGCGCAGGCGGCCGGCCAGTTCGTAGGCGATCGTGGTCTTGCCGGCGCTCGGCAGACCCGTGAGCCAGACGGTGGCTCCGGTCGTCACGTCACTCTCCTGAATCGTCGTCGTCATCCGTGCAGCCCGCACTCGGTCTTGCTGCGGCCGGCCCAGCGGCCGGCGCGCGCGTCCTCGCCCTGAAGGACCCGGCGGGTGCAGGGGGCGCAGCCGACGGAGGCGTAGCCGTCCATCAGCAGCGGGTTGGTGAGCACACCGTGTTCGGTGACGTAGGCGTCCACGTCGTCCTGGGTCCAGCGGGCGATGGGGGAGATCTTGACCTTCTGCCGCTTCTCGTCCCAGCCGACCACCGGGGTGTTCGCCCGGGTCGGGGACTCGTCACGGCGCAGACCGGTCGCCCAGGCCTGGTAGTCCTTCAGCCCCTCTTCCAGCGGCTGCACCTTGCGCAGCTTGCAGCAGAGGTCGGGGTTGCGGTCGTGCAGCTTCGGGCCGTGCTCCGCGTCCTGCTCGGCGACCGTCTGGCGCGGGGTCAGGGTGATGACGTTGACGTCCATCACCGCGTCGACCGCGTCACGGGTGCCGATGGTCTCCTCGAAGTGGTAGCCGGTGTCGAGGAAGACCACGTCGACGCCGGGCATCGCCCGGGAGGCGAGGTGGGCGACCACCGCGTCCTCCATCGAGGAGGTGACGCAGAAGCGCTTGCCGAACGTCTCGGCCGCCCATGTGAGGATCTCCAGGGCGGAGGCGTCCTCCAGGTCGCGGCCCGCCTGCTCGGCGAGCTTCTTCAGGTCCTCGGCGGTGCGCTCTTCCTGAACGGTCGTCATATCTGTGCCCCTCCGGATTCGGATCGCTGCGCTCCCCGGGACAGCAGCCCGAGGAACTTCAGCGAGAAGGCCCGGCTGCACGCCGCGCATTCCCACGCGCCGTGCCTGCCCTCCGCGGCCTCGCTCGGACGCAGGTCCTCGTCACCGCAGTAGGGGCAGTAGAACGGGGCGGCTCGCTCGCTCACGACAGGGCCTCCTCGCCGGCCCGCGCCGCCCAGGTGGCGAACCGCTCGCCGTCCTCGCGCTCGGCCTGGAACCGCTTCAGGACGCGCTCGATGTAGTCCGGCAGTTCCTCGGAGGTGACCTTCAGGCCGCGCACCTTGCGGCCGAAGCCGGCCTCCAGGCCCAGCGCCCCGCCCAGGTGCACCTGGTAGCCCTCGACCTGCTCGCCCTGGTCGTTGAGCATGAGCTGGCCCTTGAGACCGATGTCCGCGACCTGGATACGGGCGCAGGCGTTCGGGCAGCCGTTGAGGTTGATGGTGAGCGGCTCGTCGAAGTCCGGCAGACGGCGCTCCAGCTCGTCGATCAGCTGAGAGCCGCGCTGCTTGGTCTCGACGATGGCGAGCTTGCAGAACTCGATGCCGGTGCAGGCCATGGTGCCGCGCCGGAAGGTGGAGGGCCGGGCGGTCAGGTCGAGCGCCTCCAGGGCCTCGACGAGCGACTCGACCTGGTTCTCCTCGACGTCGAGGACGATCATCTTCTGCTCGACGGTGGTACGCACCCGGCCCGAGCCGTGGGCCTCGGCGAGGTCGGCGATCTTCGTGATCGTCGCGCCGTCGACGCGTCCCACGCGCGGGGCGAAGCCGACGTAGAAACGGCCGTCCTTCTGCCGGTGCACACCGATGTGGTCGCGCCACAGCTGGGACGGCTGCTCCGGGGCGGGCCCGTCCACCAGCTTGCGCTTGAGGTACTCGTCCTCCAGGACCTGCCGGAACTTCTCGGCGCCCCAGTCGGCGACGAGGAACTTCAGGCGGGCGCGGGTGCGCAGCCGGCGGTAGCCGTAGTCGCGGAAGATCGAGATGACGCCCTCGTAGACGTCCGGGACGTCGTCGATCGACACCCAGGTGCCCAGCCGCACGCCCAGCTTGGGGTTGGTGGACAGGCCGCCGCCGACCCACACGTCGAAGCCGGGGCCGTGCTCGGGGTGGACGACACCGACGAACGCGACGTCGTTGATCTCGTGCACCACGTCCAGCACCGGCGAGCCCGAGATCGCCGTCTTGAACTTGCGGGGGAGGTTGGAGTACGCCGGGTTGTTCAGGACGCGGCGCTTCATCTCCTCCAGGGCCGGGGTGGCGTCGATGATCTCGTCCTCGGCGATGCCCGCCACCGGCGAGCCGATCATCACACGCGGGGTGTCACCGCAGGCGGTGACCGTCGACAGGCCCACGCCCTCCAGCCGGTTCCAGATCTCGGGGACGTCCTCGATGCGGATCCAGTGGTACTGGACGTTCTGCCGGTCCGTGATGTCGGCGGTGCCGCGCGCGAACTCCTGCGAGATCTCGCCGATGACCCGCAGCTGACGCGTGGTCAGCGCACCGCCGTCGATTCGCACGCGCAGCATGAAGTACTCGTCGTCCAGCTCCTCCGGCTCCAGGACGGCCGTCTTGCCGCCGTCGATGCCGGGCCTGCGCTGGGTGTACAGACCCCACCAGCGCATACGGCCGCGCAGGTCGTTGGGGTCGATCGAGTCGAAGCCGCGCTTGGAGTAGATCGTCTCAATGCGTGTCCGCACATTGAGACCGTCGTCGTCCTTCTTGAACTGCTCGTTGCCGTTCAGTGGGGTGTGGTGCCCCACGGCCCACTGGCCCTCACCGCGGTGACGGCTCACCTTGCGGCGGGGAGTCGCGGCGGCAGGCTTCTGCGGGGTGGCGGCCATGGTTGATACGTCCTTCGGGACAGGCGGGAAAGCGGCTCTGACCTGCGCGTGCGCGCATGGGTATACGTGCGCGTCATTGCGCGGGCAAGGAGAAGAGGAAGGGGATGTCGGGCGCGGGCTGAGTACGCTCAGTGCGCCGGACAGATGGCGCTGGACATGCGGCCGAGGTCGACGTGCCGCCGACTCACCAAGGCAATTCCAGTTCCAGACATGACGGAAGCGTGTCACGGCGATCTGGACACAGTCCAGCTTTGTCCAAGATTCGGACACCCTTGTCTCGCACAGCAAGACAAGGGTGGTGTTGGTCACATCGGGCGCCCCGAGGTGTCCGTCCAGGTCAGGCGGGGAACGCCCCAGGCCAAGGTCCCGGAGCGGCGACTTCCGCCTCCTCCTCGACCTTGGTGTCGAACAGCTTGAAGCCCCGCCGCCGGTAGTTGTCCATCGCGTGCTCGCCGTCCTTGCTGCAGGTGTGCAGCCAGACCCGCTTGGTCGGCGTCAGTCCCGCCCAGCGGTCCGCGAGGTCCCAGGCCCGGGCCGTGCCGTACGACAGCAGGTGCCCGCCGATGCGCCGACCGCGGAAGGCGGGGAGCAGTCCGAAGTAGACGATCTCCACGACCGCGTCGTCCTGCGCCTCCAGCTCCACGAATCCCGCGGGCGTGCCCCGGTCGTACGCCACCCACGTCTCCACGCCGGGCCGCTCCAGGTGCTCCACCCACCGCGCGTACGACCAGCCGAGCCGGTCGGTCCAGAGGATGTCGCCGCCCACCGACGCGTACAGGTACCGGCTGAACTCGGGCGAGGGCACCTCGGCGCGGACGATCCGGACGTCCCCGTCCGGCGCGACCGCCGGCAGCAGGTCGGTCGGCGCGGTCTGCTCCAGGGACCAGGTGGTCACGGCGATGGTGGTCATACGGGTCAGAAAATCATCTGACCCACTCGTCTGTCGATCGGTCCCGTGCTCCGCCGGGGGGCCGGTCAGCGCAGCGCCCGGTCGACCGACGCCAGCGGCAGCGCGAACAGCATCCGCCCCGACTGGGACCAGACCTCGCCGGTCTCCTCCCAGTAGGACAGGGAGCCGGATCCGCCGCTCCAGCAGCTCCGCGTCTCGTCCGCGCCGCACTCCGCCGCCCGGGCGCCCTCGGTGTCCTGGCGCCACAGCGTCCCGTGCCCGCCCGGACTGCCCACCGCGCGGTCCAGGTACCAGCGCGAGCGGTACGCCAGCACACCGCGCACCTCGGTCGTCTTGGTCTCGTACGCCTCGGTCGGAACCGCCTGCCCCGAGGGCTCGGTGGTGAGCGGGCCGGAGCGGTCGGGGTCCCGGCTCAGCGCGTAGCGCCACAGCCGGGTGCGCCGGTCGCCGTCCGCCGGCGCCCACTCGCTCGCGACCAGACTGTCCGGGGAGGTGCTGCGGTCCAGGGAGACGGTGGCGGGGCGGGATGTGCCGCTGCCGCCGGGCAGGGTGTACGAGCCGACGGCCGGCAGCACGAAGCGGTAGCCGTGCGCCGCCCAGCCGCCCCGCACCCGGCCGACCGCGTCGGACTCGACGGTGGCGCGCTGGATGCGGTTCATGTCGTACACGTACAGCGCGTCCCGGCCGCCCTCGCGGGTCGTCACCAGCAGCTTGTCCTGGTACCAGACCATGCCGGACAGGGGAGAGACCAGCCCGCGGTAGTCCCGCCCGCCGTCCACCGGCACGGCCAGCAGGGCCCAGGTGTAGCGCAGCGCGCCGGGGTCGTTCGCGTCGACGAAGGCGACCTTGGCCAGGCCCTGCCCGGGGGCCGGACCCTCCATCGAGCCGCCCTCGGCGCCACGGGTCCAGCCGGAGAGGATCACGCGGTTGCCGCCCCAGCGGCCGTCGTCGTCCGCGTCGCCCGAGGTCGTGACCGCGCCGGCCCGCCAGTCCCGGGTGTCGGAGCCGCCGAAACAGTACGCGCGGGTGGCCGCCGGTTCCACCGGCAGGCTGCGCTTCTCGGCGGTCGAGCAGCCGGCCGCGTCCCGCAGCGGGAGGTCCGCGCCCTCCAGGACCGTGCCCACGCCGACCGGGCGGCCCATCTTCGACGCGAGCCGGTCCAGCCACCGCCCGGGCACCCGGTGCTCGGCCAGGGCCGGCTGCCCGGCCCCGTCGGACGCGGCGACCGGCTTGAGGGCCCCGGGAGCGTCGGCGACGGTGGCCTGCGAGGCGCTGATCAGGGTGGCGGCGGCGGTGAGCGCGAGAGCCGTCCCGGCCAGGGTCGCGCGCAGCGCCCTGCCCCGCCTGCGCCGCCGGTGTCTGCCGCGATGCTTCATAACGTCCTCCCGAGACGGACCAACTGCGCCTGATGATCCGCACGTTGACGGAGGAGCAGGTGGGGTGGTCCGTAGAGGGATGCTACGGCAGGTGAGCGGTGCCGCGGACGAAGACCCCGCAAATATGCGAAAGATGCACCCCTCGGGGCGGCTTGTAGGCACGCGCGGTGAACCTCAGGGCGCCGCTGCGGCCACGCGTCGCCTGCTCACCGCCGGTGCGGCCGAGTGCGGCAGCAGATCCCGGGGGTCTGCAGGAAGCAGCACCTCGACCTCGGCCCCCTCGGCGAACCGGTAGGGCCGGTGTTCCAGGAACGCCCCCAGATACCGCCGCACCCGCGACATCTCGGCACGCACCGTCACCGTGCGGGCCGGATCCCCGAACACGTCCCCGGCCAGCTCCGAGGCGCTGCGGCCGGAGCGGTGGACGGCGAGGAGATACAGCAACTCCGCGTGCCGGGGACTCAGTTCCCGCACCCACGAGCCGGCTCCGCCGCGCACCTCCACCGACCGGCGCCGGGCCTGCCCGAGGTCCAGGACGATCCTGGCCGGACCGTGCGGCACCGGCTGGTCGGCGGCCGCCCGCACCAGCCAGCCCCCGGCCAGCGGCTCCACCGAGCACGGCCCGAGCGCCGGCAGCCGTATCGGGCCCGCCGACAGCGACTTCGGCAGGGCCACGCGCCGCACGTACGGCATCCCGCTGACCGCGGCGGTCCAGCCGTCCGGGTCGACGACCAGGGCACGGCCGCCGAGCCGGGCCAGCACCGGAGCCGCCACCGCGCGCAACCGCTCCAGCGACTCCGAGTGCATCTCCCGCAGCCGGGCCTCGGCCAGTCTGGCCACCGAACCGACCCAGGCGAGCGTGGCCGGATGCATCGTCTCCAGCGGCCCGCTCACGTCCACCACGCCGAGCAGCCGCCCGTCCCGCGGATCCGTCAGAGGGGCGCCCGCGCAGGTCCAGCCGGCCTGCGAGCGCACGAAGTGCTCGGAGGCGAAGACCTGCACGGGCCGGCGGACCACGGCGGGGGTGCCCACGCCGTTGGTGCCGACGACGTCCTCACGCCAATCGGCACCCAGCTCGAAGCCGAGCCCGTCCGCCTTGCGCAGCACCGGGGGGCTGCCCTCACGCCACAGCACCCGGCCGTCCTCGTCGGCCACCACCATGATGTGGTGGGCGACGTCCGCGGCCGCCAGCAGGCCCTCCCGCAGCACCGGCAGCACATGGCGCAATACCGATGTCTCGCGCCGCCGCTGCACCTCCTCGCGGGACAGCGGGTCCGCCCGCACGTCGTGGTCCGGGTCGATGCCGCCGCGCAGCATCCGCTCCCAGGACCGCTCGATCACCGGCCGCGGTGACACCGGAGTGGGCTGCCCGGACAGCCGCGCCGCGCGGACCTCGCTGAGGACCCGGGCCGCCCGTGTGCTGTCGACGGCGGCCAAGTGCGTGACGTCCATGCGCGTGCGCCCCCCGGAGTCGCTTTTGACTGTCCGTCTCATAGTGCCGCCTGCCCGGGGCGGGCGCGTACGGTCCGCACACAGTCAGCAGCAAGTTGCAACCCCCTGCAACCCTGGTGGACGGCCCGGCCGTGTCCGAAACTTGATCCGCGCCGTCCCGAGCGGCGTTCAGCGGCTCGAACGGGCCAGTGCGGCGGGGGTGGTGCCGTGTCGGCGCAGCACCACCCTCGCTCTTCGCGACTGCCGAACCCTCGCGGCGGAACCTTCGCGGACGAGGAACTCTCGCGGCTGCGGAACCTTCGCGGACGAGGAACTCTCACGGATGCGGAACCTTCGCGGCTGCCGAACCTTCGCGGACGAGGACCTCGGCGTACAGGGTGACGCGGATCAGCGGGCCGGATCAGGACACCGGCCGGGCCCGCTCCACCACCGACGCCAGATCCAGCGTGTGCGGCAGCGTCCCGAAGGCCGCACCCCCGTCACCGCCGAGCCGCCCCGCGCAGAACGCGTCGGCGACCTGCGGCGGCGCGAAACGGACCAGCAGCGACCCCTGGAGCACCAGTGCGAGCCGCTCCGTCAGCCGCCGGGCCCGCCCCTCCACGCCCTCCAGATCGGCGAGTTCGGTCAGCAGGCTCTTGATGGCCCCGTCCAGGCGGTGATCGGCGCCGCGCGCCTGCCCCACCTCCCGCAGATACGCGTCCAGCGCCCCCGGCTCCCGCTGCAACGCCCGCAGCACGTCCAGCGCCTGGACATTGCCCGCGCCCTCCCAGATCGAGTTCAGCGGCGACTCGCGCACCAGCCGCGGCATCTGGGACTCCTCGACGTAGCCGTTGCCGCCGAGGCACTCCGCGGCCTCCACGGCGACGGGCGGGCACCGCTTGGTCACCCAGTACTTGGCTGCCGGCACCGCGATCCGCAGCAGCGCCCGCTCCTGCTCGCCGCCGTCGTCGTAGGCCGCGGCGAGCCGCAGCGCCAGAGTCGTCGCCGCCTCCGACTCGAGCGCCAGGTCGGCGAGGACGTTGCGCATGAGCGGCTTGTCGGCGAGCTTCCCGCCGAACGCCTCGCGGTGCGTGCAGTGGTGCACCGCCTGCGCCACGGCCTGCCGCATCAGCCCCGCCGAGCCGAGCACACAGTCGAGCCGGGTCGCCGCGACCATCTCGATGATGGTGCGCACCCCGCGCCCCTCCTCGCCGACCCGGCGCGCCCAGGTCCCGTCGAACTCGACCTCGGCGGAGGCGTTCGACCGGTTGCCCAGCTTGTCCTTGAGGCGCTGGATCCGGAACACGTTGCGCGAGCCGTCCCGGAGCACCCGCGGCACCAGGAAGCAGGTCAGCCCGCCCGGAGCCTGCGCCAGCACCAGGAAGCCGTCGGACATGGGCGCCGAGCAGAACCACTTGTGCCCGGTCAGCTCGTACGTCCCGTCCTCGGCGAGGGGCCGCGCCGAGGTGCGGTTGGCCCGGACGTCGCTGCCGCCCTGCTTCTCCGTCATCCCCATCCCGAACAGCGCCCCGGCCTTCTGGTCCGCCGGCCGCAGCTCCTGGTCGTAGACCATGGACGTCAGCCGGGGCTCCCACTCGGCCGCCAGGTCCGGGTCGGCGCGCAGGGCGGGCACCGCCGCGTGCGTCATCGACAGCGGGCAGCCGTTGCCCGCCTCGACCTGCGTCCACACCACGAAGGCGGCGGCCCGCCGCAGATGCCCGGCCGGGCGGCCCCAGGCGGCCGTCAGACCGGCCGAGACGCCCTTGCCGAGCAGCCGGTGCCAGGAGGGGTGGAACTCGACCTCGTCGAGGCGGTTGCCGTACCGGTCGTGCGTCAGCAGCCGCGGCGGGTTCTCGTTGGCCAGCCGCCCCCACTCCTGCACCTGGGCCGAGCCGGAGGTCCGGCCGAGCGCGGACAGCTCGCCGAGGACCTCCTCGCGCGGGCCCGGATCCAGATGCCGGTCGACCGCCTCGGCCAGGGCCCGGTCGGCGGAGAAGACGTCGTACCCGACCAGAGGCGGGACCTGGTTCGTCACGGTGTGGGTGCTGCCTGCCATGCTGCGAACGTACCCCGCGGTAGCACCTTGGCACCCGGTGGACCCGGCCCGGTCCGCGAAGACCCGGCCTGTGGGTGAGTGGGGCAGGGCACGGCGGATACCGTTAGGGGGTGCAGCCAGCAAGTGAAACCCCCGACACGCCCTCCGGGCGCCTCCACCGGGCGCGGGCCCTTTACCGGAACGTCTCCAAACGCAGGACCGCCTGGCTGTTGGTCAAGGACACCGTCAATTCCTGTGTCGAATACCGCATCCTGGGCCTCGCGGCCGAGGCCGCGTTCTTCACTCTGCTGTCGGTGCCGCCGCTGCTGCTGAGCATGATCGGACTGCTCGGCTACGTCGACGCCTGGACCGGCGCCGACACCATCCAGAGCCTTCAGACCAACCTCCTGGAGGCCTCACGCACGGTCCTGTCCGACCAGGGCGTCCGCGAGATCGCCCAGCCGATCCTGCACGATGTGATGAAGGGCGGCCGGCCGGACGTCATCTCCATCGGCTTCCTGTTCGCCCTGTGGTCGGGCTCCCGCGCGGTGAACGTCTTCATCGACACCATCACCGTGATGTACGGCCTCGACGGCGTCCGGGGCATCGTCAAGACCCGCCTGATGGCCTTCCTGCTGTTCATCGTCGCCCTGCTGATCGGCTCGGTGGCGCTGCCGCTGATGGTGGCCGGGCCGGACGCGGTGGTGCGGATCGTGCCCTGGTCGACGACCGTCGTGCAGGTCCTGTACTGGCCCACGGTGATCCTGCTGTCGATCGCCTTCCTGACGACGCTGTACCACGTGTCCGTCCCGGTCCGCTCCCCGTGGATCGAGGATGTGCCCGGCGCGCTGGTCGCCCTCGGCATGTGGGTGCTCGGCAGCTTCCTGCTGAGGATCTACCTGACCAGCACGGTCGAGGGCCCCACGATCTACGGCTCCCTCGCCGCGCCCGTCGCCGTGCTGCTGTGGATCGGTGTGTCCGCGTTCGCCGTGCTCGTCGGGGCCGCCGTCAACGCCGCCATCGACCGGGTCTGGCCGGCCGCCGCCACGGCCGCGGCCCGCGAGGCCAACGAGCGGCTGCGGCAGGCCCAGGTCGCCGAGTACGTGGCCCGCGCCAGTGCCGCGGGCGAGGCCGACCCGGACATGCCCTCCGAGTTCCCGGAACGCTGGTCCCGCTTCCTGCCGCCGGAGGACGTGACGTCGCGGTTGCGGACGCACGTGAAGAGCACGCACCCGCCGCACAAGCGGGAGGACTCCTAGGTTCCCGAGCATCGGGCGTGGCCGAAAGTAATCGAACTCCGGACCGAATCGCGCGTTCCGTGAGGATCATTCGGTTGCCATGATGAGCGCGTCCCCGAGGGGAGGGGGCGCGGGGGTGCGTGCTGACCACACGCGAGAACGGGGACATCTGTACCGGGGGCTTCTCTCTTTCCGTACATCTCTGGCTTTTTCTGCGCCGTGTCTTGCCGCAATCGTGCCTTTCCCTCGTGGACGGACTGACCATCCACAGAGAGGCGTCGGCGTGCGCACAGCACGAAGAGAACCCCGAAGAGAACCCCGAAGAGGACCACGAAGAGGGACCTTCCGCAGTGGCCTGGCGGCCACCGCACTGACCACCGCGGCGGTCGTACTCGGCGGCCTTGTCACCGCCGCCCCCGCCGTCGCGGACGAACCGGGTGACAATCCCGCCAACCCCTACGAACGCACCCTGCGCATCAGCCTGGGCGCCCAGGCCCGCAAGGACCGCTGCCAGGCCGGGCAGGCCGTGCACTACGGCGGCCCCGAGCTGAAGTCGGTCACGGCGGCGAAGCTCACCGGCACGGACGCCGGACTGCGCGAGTACGTACGTCCGGATGCCCTCGGCGGCGAGTGGGACCAGGCCGCCGACCGCGACCGGGACGCGGGGATCGCCGCCCTGCGCGCCTTCGAGGCCCGGCAGACGAAGCTGGACGAGAGCAACCAGCCGTACCGCTCGGTGAATTCCTCCGGCGGCCGCGACTTCTGGGCCCCCGAGTTCGGCGAGGACATCGTCACCTTCACCCTCCGCGACCAGGAGAAGCTGTACAACAAGAACTCGGATGCGACCCCGCGTCCCGGCAAGGCCGCCCTGGACAAGGCGCGGCAGGTCTTCGACGCGTTCAGCACCGGCGACGACGCCTGGGCGGGCGCGTACAAGGACGTCGCGGGGCGCGCGTTGTTCGGTACGGATTCCTGGGATCGGGCCTCGGCCAACGACATCGCGACCTTCCTGCGCTTCGGTGGCTTCGCCACCCAGGCTCCCGAGCCGGACTCGCTGGAGTTCCGCACCGAGGTCGAGGCCCTGAAGCAGGCCTGGGCGGCCTGTGACAGCGACAACCCCATCGACCACTACCGGGTGCTGACTGGCCCCGTCCTCCAGGCGTACTCGGAGTGGGAGACCGAATACACCGGCCAGGCCGAACAGCGCAAGCTGATTCTCGCCGCCGAGGCCTCCGCGTCCAAGGAGACGCGGATCGCCACCGAGGCGATGATCGAGTCGGTGCGCCAGGCGTGGCTCGCGGACCAGATCCTGTACTGGCAGAAGCACTGGGCGGCCAACAAGGACGCCCTGAACTACCCCAGCAAGGCCACCTTCACCAAGGCGACGGCCGACCTGAACGCGGCGAAGACGGCGGCCGCCAAGCAGGTGGCCCTTGCGGACGCCGCCGCGGCACGGGCCAAGACCGCCGCGAGCAGTGCGACCGCGGCACAGCAGAAGGCGTGGGAGATCGCCGACGCCGCGAAGCAGCCGCGCGGCCGGGGCCTGCTCTACGCGCAGCAGTCCGTTCAGGTCGCCAAGGCCTCCGCCGCGGCCGCGCAGGCGGCGGCGAAGGCCACGCTGACCGCGTCGAACGCGGCGAAGGCCACCGTGGCCGATTCCCAGACGCTGCTGGCGCTGGCCAAGACGCAGACGCACGCGCTGAACACCGAGTTCCGCAAGGCGGCCGCGCTGGAGGCCAAGGCACAGGCGAAGGCGGCCGCCGAGTCCGCCGCGAAGCAGGCCGAGGAGGCCGCCGCCAACGCGGCCACGGCCAAGCAGGCCCGCGCCACCGCGGAGAAGGCGGAGCAGGACGCCAAGGCGGGCGCGGCCGAGGCGAAGCGGCAGCGGGGCATCGCGGAGGCCGAGAAGGCCAACGCCGAGCGGGAGCGGGACAACGCGGCGCGCGAGCGGCAGAAGGCGCAGGCCGCGGAGGCGCGGGCGCGCGACGAGCAGGACAAGGCCGCGCAGGCCCGCTCGGCCGCCGGTACGGCGGGTACGACGGCGAGCGAGAAGGCTGCCGTGGCCGAGGAGGCCGAGCGTCGCGCCTACGAGCTGCGTGACGAGGCGGTCAAGGCCGAACGCGAGCGGGACGCCACCCGGTCGCGGGCCGCGGCCCTGGAAGCGGCTGCCGCGGCGGCCGAGGGCACGGCGGCGGCCGGTGAGACCCGGGCGGCGGCCACGGAGGCGCGGAGCGCCGCCAACACTGCGGCGGGTGCCGCGACGCGAGCCAGGTCGGCGGCGAACGAGGCATCGACGGCCGCGGTGAACGCACGTGCGGCTGCGACCCGCGCCGAGGGCGCGGCCAAGCGCTCCCGTTCCGCTGCCGACGCGGCCTGGTCGGCGTACCAGAAGACCAGCGCGGCGGCGGCCACCGCCCACGCGGCGGCCGCCGAGGCGATCGACGCGGCGGCCGCCGCGAAGGCGAACGCCGAGAAGGCCGATGCCGACGCGAAGAAGGCCCAGGCCGCCGCGATCAACGCGCGCAAGCAGGCCACCGCGGCGGTGGCGGAGGCGGCCAAGACGGCCGCCTGGGCGGCGAAGACCGCCGGGTTCGCCGCCGCCACGGCCCAGTACGCGCAGGCCGCGCGGGACGCGGCCACCGCCACCACGAAGGCGGCCGACAAGGCGATCAGCCTCGGCTCCCCCTACCGTGAGACGGACTCCGCGGCCGCGTTCGCGGTGCTGATCGGCCAGACCTCCAAGACCCTCGCCGAGCAGCAGGCCGCCGCGGCCAAGGCCAAGTCGGACGAGGCGAAGAAGGCGGCGGCCCAGGCCAAGGCCCTGGCCGACAAGGCGGCCGGTGACGCCAAGATCGCCCTCCAGGCGGCGGCCGACGCCGCGATGTACGCGGAGAAGGCACAGGACTCCGCGGACGCGGCCCGTGCCTCGGCCGCTGCGGCGGCCATCGACGCGAAGGCGGCGAAGAAGGCCGACGCGAACGCCCAGAAGTACGACGAGCAGGCGGGCGTGGACGCGGTCCACGCCGGTTTCGCCGCGAACGACGCCGAGTCGGCGGCCGCCCAGGCCGACCGCGAGGCCACCGACGCCGAGCGCGACGCCGCGAGCGCCCGCTCCGCCGCGTCCTCCGCCGAATCCGACGCCGCCGCGGCGGACCTGATCGCCACCCACGCGGAGTCGGACGCGACCAGGGCTGAGAAGTCCGCCGCCAACGCGGAAGGCGCGGCCAAGGACGCCGACGCGGCTGCCACCCGCGCCGAGGAGGCCCAGCGCAAGGAACTCGAGGAACTCCGCAAGGAGCGCGCGGAGAAAGCTCCCGATCTCGGCGCCGACCTCTCCAGTGACGAGGAAGCGGCACTGCTGCGCATGTGCGGCCAGGAGTGCGTGGACCAGTACCGGGCCGCGCGCGCCCTCGCGGGCCAGAGCCTGCTGGACTGGGTGAAGGCCAATGGCGGCCAGATCCTGCTCGACCACATCGGCTGGACCGACGTCAAGAACTGTCTGACCAAGGGCGATGTCGAGAGCTGCCTGTGGACCCTGGTCACGGCGGTCGGCGTGGCCATCCCGGTCACCAAGATCCCAGCGCTGGGCAAGGCGATCATCAAGATCGCCACAGGCGTCGTCGGCTTCTTCGAGAAGTCGGCCCAGGCGAAGCGGACTCTCGACAAGCTCCGGAAGCTCGCCGAGAAGGCGAAGAGGGAACCGGACCTGCCGCCCTGCGCGAAGAAGAAGTCCGTGAAGGTGGCGGCGTTCACCAGTCCGGTGTCCTTCGCCCAAGGGTCCGCGACTGCGGCTGCGGCCTCGGGCGACGACGAGCCGGACGTGTGCAGCCTCGACCCGCAGAAGGCCCTGCCCTACGAGATCCTGGACAAGATCGACGAGAAGTACGGGCCCGACGTGGCGGACGGCGTCGAGTACCAGTGGCAGCGGATGATGGGGAACAGCAAGGAAGCCGGCGACCACAACATCCCGGGGGTCGGCCGTGACCTGACGGCGATGGCCGAGTACTTCAAGAAGTGGCGCGGAAAGGCCACCCACAAGGACTCGGACACGGGTAACGGCGTCGCCTACGACGGGGACAAGGGCGTGGTCGTCATCATCACGGCCCGGTTCATCCACGGATACAAGATGTCCGAGGCCGACTTCCTGAAGGCGGGAAAGTATGTGCCGAAAAAGTAGCGAAGCGGGAGGAGGAACACGTATGCGAACGGAGTTCGAGCTGACCCGCGACGGGGAGGATTTCGTCGCGCGGCTCGACCCGTCCCAGGCGAGCGCCCTGGGGGAGGCGCTGAGCTATGCGCGCCGCGGCAACGCCGGTGACGCGTACCTGAGAGTGCTGCTCGGCGCCGGCCGCGACGTGGTCGACGGCCTGGTGCAGCGCCTGCGGGGTCCCCACACCGAGCCGCTCGACGTGCGACTGCGGCCGGAGGAACTGCATGTCGTGCTGAGCGCGCTGACGAATGCCGCGGCGCATTTCGTCTCCCCCGACGGCCGGTTTCCCCAAGAGCCCTTTCTCATCCGGCTGGGATTCTTCCGGGAGAACTTCGACGCCTTGGCCCTGGCCATCGTCAACGCGGCCTACCGGGCGTACGAGACTGGAGCCGACGAGGTGACCGAGTGAGACTGCGTATCCGCCTCACCCGTGACGGAGAGGAGTTCATCGCCCGGCTTCGCCCGTACCACGCCGATGTCCTCCACCGGGCACTGACCTGCCTGCGGGCCCAGCGGCACGGAGACACGGCCCTGGCCGTACAGGTCGGCGCGGGTCCGGAAGGGGTGGACGCCCTCGCCGCACGTCTCGCGGGGGACCACTCGACCTCGTTCGACCTGCGGCTGTCCGCGGTTGAGGTGCACCTCCTCCACAGTGCGCTGACGGCCGTGCCGCTGATGTTCCTGGACGGCGAGGACCGTCTGTTCTCGGCAGAGCGGTTCCACCAGGAGACGGGCTCCTTCAGGGAGCATTTCGACTCCCTGGCGCGCAGCCTCGTGGAAGAAGCCTCCGAGGCATGATCATGACGAGGGCCCGGAGACCTGTGCTCCGGGTCCTCGTCCCGTTCCGCTACGGCGTAGCCTCGATACGTGTATGCGGAGCGCACGTCCCGGCTGGCCGGTGCGGTGGTGTGGACGAACACCCCGGCCGGCGGCGGTGCGGGGCGCATCCTGCCCGACGGGTGTATGGATCTGCTCTGGAACGAGGGCCGGCTGCTGGTCGCGGGCCCTGACACGCGGGCGTACGTCACCGAGGGCGAACCCCGCAGCTGGGCGGGGATCCGCTTCTACCCGGGCACCGCGCCCGCCCTCCTCGGCGTACCCGCCCACGAACTGCGTGACCGCCGCGTCGCCCTCGCCGACCTGTGGCCCGCCCCGGAGGTACGCCGCCTCACGGCACGGGTGAACGGGGCTCCAGACCCGGCGAGCGGCCTGGAGCAGGTGGCCCTGGCGTGCGCGGCCGACGCCGAGCCTCCTGACCCACTGCTCCGGCAGGTCGTCGCCGCGCTCGACGCGGGCCGCCCGGTCGCCGCGACCGCCGACGAACTCGGCCTCGGCGCACGGCAGTTGCACCGCCGCTCACTGGCCGCCTTCGGCTACGGCCCCAAGACGCTGGCCCGGGTACTGCGGATGCGACGCGCCCTCGCACTGGCCCGGAACGGTGTGCCCCTCGCGGAGACGGCCGCCCGGGCCGGGTACGCGGACCAGGCCCATCTGGCCCGGGACGTCAAGGACTTGGCGGGTGTGCCGGTACGTGCCCTACTGGGCGGCCGGTAGGGGAGCGAAAAGATCGACACCGTTGCCGTCCGGGTCGGTCACCACCGCGTACCGCTGCCCCCAGAAGGCATCCCAGGGTTTGAGCTCGCCGTGGTAACCGGCGCCCACCAGCTCCTCGTACAGAGTGTCCACCTCCTTCGGGCCGTCGCACAGGAAGGCCAGCGAGGACCGGCCCCCGCCGCTGGGCGGTTGCCATCCGGGGTGGAACGAGCGCACCGTCTCCTCGGTGTCGAGCAACAGCCGAAACCCACCCGGCAGTTCGGCCTCGACGTGCGGCTGCGCCTCGGATCCCTCCGGGAAGGGGAGCCCGAGGCGACGGTAGAAGGTCACGGACGCGGCCATGTCGGAGACGACGAGGCCGATGGCGTTGAATCGTGCGGTCATGCGGCCACCGTAGGCAGGGCCTGGCGGGCCGGTCTTGAAGGAATCGGACAGGCGGGCCGCCACCTGTCCGTTCTCAGGCCTCGTCGTCGGGCAGCTTCAGGAACGCGGTCCAGGCGGACGGGGTGACGGTGAGGTGAGGTGCGGTGGGAGTCTTCGAGTCGCGGATGTGGACGGTGGTGGGGCGGGTGGCGACTTCGAGGCATGCGCCGCCTTCACTGCCGCTGTAGCTGGACTTGAACCATTCAAGCGCGGTGCCGCTCATTGCTCTCCCAGAAGACGGTCCAGCAGGTCCCTCGTGTCCTCGGTGATAAGGGCCTCTGTCGGCAGCCTCGCATACTTCTGATTGAGGATCGCCACTTCGTCCGGGTCACCGATCAGCTGGCTGCCCCGATGGGCTCCGGTGTAGGCCAGCCGCTGATGCTCCGGTGTCTCCAGCAGGATGAACGGTCCGTCCAGCCCGGCATGCGAGGTGCGTCCCAGTGGCAGGACCTGCAAGGTGAGGCCGGGAAGATCGGCGTACTCGCGTGGTGCCGCAACTGTTCGACGTATACCTCCCGTCCGCCCAGCCGATCCCGCAGCGCTGCCTCCCAGACCACGAGACCCGTCGTCGGAGGCACCTTCCGGTGCAGGATCTCCCGCCGCTCGATGCGTGCCGTCACCAACTGCTCGATCCGGTCCTCGTCGACACAGGCACGCGGCTTCGGAAGACCGCCCGTGCATACGCCTCGGTCTGCAGCAGGCCAGGGATCACCTGGCTCTCGTACCAGGAGATGGCGATCGCCTCCCGCCTCCGTGCCGTCGAGTCGTGCTCATGCGGTCCAACTCCCCACCCGCGCAGGTACGTTCACCGTCGTGCGCCCGTACAGACGCGCTGTACGGGCGCACGCACTGTTCCATGATGGGGCTAGGAGGGCTGTATGCCTCGACGTCGAGGTCGTCGCGCCGGCCGAACTGCGCCACGTCATGGCCGAAACCGTAGGCGCACTCGCCAGGGCCTACGGACCGGCCTCCCCCCCCAGGACCACCTTCAGGCGGCCGTGGAGCAATGTCGTTCGCGCGGGCCGTCACCGCACGCGCGTCACGACCGCCTGCCGCTCGCTGAAGCCGTTCTCGCCCTGGAGGTCGAGCCGCTCCCCGTCGAAGGCCACGACACGGCCCCGGGCGTCGATGCTCGGACGGGCGGCGGGCCGCTGGTTCACCGAGCCGTCGGGGCGCGCGCTGAGCAACTCCACCCGGCCGGTGCGCAGATCACGCCAGTAGACGACCTGAAGCGGGCGCTGACCGACCTCCGACTTGGTCGCGGTGAAGGCGATCCGGCTGGCATCCGCGCTCGGCCGGGGGTTGTGCGCGCCGTACTTCGGGTCCGGGGCCGGCACGGGCCGCAGGGTGCCGCGCCGCAGGTCCCGTAGGAAGACGCCTCCGGCATCGCCGGAGCCATCCGGGGGCCCGGTCCGGCACCCCCAGTTGAACGCGACGTGGCGGCCGTCGGCGCTGATCCGAGGATCACTCACCCCGCTCTCCAAGGGGTCTCCCGTGCACTCGATGTCCGCGCGGATCCGCTCACCCGTCCGCCGGTCGAGGACGTAGACACCCTCGTGGTCCTCGCCGGGATCGGTTCCCGCGTCCCACACGGCGTAGGCGACGCGGCTGCCGTCGTGGCTCAGTGTGGGGGAGATGAGGTCCTGTTCGCCGCTGGGCAGCGGGTGGTCGATCCAGGTACCGGTGTCGCGCCGGAGGTCGCGCACGTAGATCCGGGATCGGTCGCCGGTCCCGGCCGGCTGCCCGGTGAAGGTCAGGTACCGTCCGTTTCCACTGAGGACCGGTGTCGACACGCGGCGGAGGGCGGGGTCGGTCGACTCGTCGATTCGTTCCGTGCGGCCCGTCCGGGTGTCATGGACGTAGGCCGGGAGTGTCACGTCCCGGGGCGGCGGCCAGGTGTTCGGGGGCAGCGCGGCGAACGCCACCCGGGTGCCGTCCCCGCTGATCGACGGCGTCCCGAAGGCCACCCCCTCGCCCTCGCCGCCGGGGACGTCGCTGACCCAGCGGAGCTTCCCGGTCCGCAGGTCCTTCACGTAGACATCGGCGGTGCTGTCGGTGTCGCCGGGCGCCAGGTTCGTGGCCCAGGACAGGAACGCGACGTGCCTCCCGTCGGCACTGACCACGGGGTCCGACGACGCTCCGTTCCCCTTCACACCGTTGGCAGTGAGGTCGACGAACTCCAGGCCCGGTCTCAGCTCTGACGCCTCAGCGGGCACGGCCGACGCCACCGCGCACAGGGATGCGACGGCGGCGACGGCCGCGCGTAACGCAAAACGCATTCTTCCCCCCCGGTAGACACGTCCCCTCGCCCCTGCGGCAAGGGGCCCGCCCTCATGCAACGGCCGCATCGGCCCCAGGTCAATGCGCTCTTTTCCGTACAACATAAATGCGTGGCCGTCCGTCCGCGCCCGCGAGGGAGGCGCGGCCCTACACCCGCCGCGCCGCCGTGCTCGCCCGCTCCACCAGCCGTGTCGACAACTCCGTGCGTGTGCTCTCCGGGCGATGGCCGTCCATCATGCGCAGCAGCGACCGCAGGGCCGTGGCCGCCATCTCCGACAGCGGCTGGCGCACGGTGGTCAGGGCGGGGGAGGCCCAGCGCGCCTCGGGCAGGTCGTCGAAGCCGACCACGCTGATGTCGTCCGGAACCCTCAACCCCCGTTCCGCCAAGGCCTCGTAGACGCCCAGTGCCATCCGGTCCGAGCAGACGAAGACGGCGGTCGGCGGCTCGGGCAGGTCGAGGAGTTCCAGCATGCGGCGGCGGGCGACGCTCTCGTCGAAAGCGGCGTGCCGGACGTACTCGGCGCGGTGCCGGATTCCTGCCGACGTGAGCGCCGAGCGGTATCCGGCGACCCGCGCGCTGCTGCACATCGTGCGCCGGGGACCGGCGATGACGGCGACCCGCTCGTGGCCCAGGGACAGCAGGTGCTCCGTGGCGGTCAGGCCGCCCTGCCAGTTCGCCGCCCCCACCGAGACCACGCCCTCCGGCGGCTCCTGCACCGGGTCGATCATCACGAACGGGATGCGGTGCTGCTCCAGCCACGCGTACTGCGAGTCGCTCAGCTCGGCCAGGTTGAACAGCACGCCGGACGAGCCCCGGGCGACCAGCTTGTCCAGCCAGCCGCGTTCGGGGCGGCCGACCCGGGAGCGGATCAGCGCCGCCGACACCACGACCTCCAGGCCCGCGTCGTGGGCCGCCTCCTCCACGCCGTGCAGCACCGCGCCCGACCAGGAACTCTCCAGCGAGTGCACGACCAGGTCGATCAGCCGGGGTGCCTTCGCCGCGTCGAAGCGGGGTCTGCGCACATACCCGAGCCGGTCGAGCGCCTCGGTCACGCGGCGGCGGGTCTCGGGTGCCACGTCCTCGCGGCCGTTGACCACCTTCGACGCGGTCGGCACCGACACCCCCGCCTCGCGAGCCACGACCGCCAGCGTCGGACCGGCCGTCACGCTCGCACTCGCCGTACGGACCATCGGGAACCCACCTCTCCGGCCCGCCCGAGGGCCGTGGAAAGTTTCGACCAGCGCTGCACACGGCGGTCACGGGGTCCGGCCGCGCAGAAAGCGCTTCCTATCGTAGATGGGGCGCAGGACGGCGGGAAGACAACTGAATTCACTGCTTCGCGCCGGTCAAAACTTTCGAAACCCCGAACACGGCCTCAGCGGGGTGTGCAGGTCAGCCGAAACCCGGTGAAGTCCGCCGTGAACGCCGCGTCCACGAGGTCCCGGGCGTGGATCCCCGCCATCGCGCCGGTGAACCGCAGCCGGGAGCCGTGGTCGTCGGACAGCCGGCCGAAATCCAGCGCCGGCCCGACCGCCGTACGCACCCCGTCGCGGACGTACCAGAAACGGGCGTCGGCCCCCTCGACCGTCACCCCCAGCGTCACCGGCCCCCTGTCCACCCGCCGGCCCACCAGTCCGTCCACCGGCCCGTCCCCCTGTCCGTCCACCCGCCCCTCCACCCGTCCGTCCACCGGCACGTCGACGACGGCGATCTGCCGCTGCCCGTCCTCGCCACGCTCGACGAGACTGAGCACCGTACGGCCACGGCCACGGCCTCCTGTCCCGCTCCACTGCTGTCCGCGCTGCGGTTCGCCCTCCGGCTCCGCCCACGTCAGGTCCAGGGCGAGATACGCCTCGGGGTTGTACCAGAGCACCAGACCGGCCGCCTGCGTGAAGGTCACCGGCCGTGCCTCCACGGTGACTTCGGCCTCCGCGTGGTGCTCGGTGACACGCTGGGCCAGCAGGGAGGCCGCCCACCGGGACTCCGGCCCGTGCCGGCCGCGCAGCCGGATCCACCCGGGGCGGACCGTCGTATCGGCCCAGGACGGGTCCGGCGGCTCGCGCAGGGTGCTCCACGGCCAGGACAGGTCCGCCGGCGGTGCGGCCGGTGGCAGCGGGTGCGGACGCGTCGGCACGTCGACCTCGACCGCGGGGTGCCACCCGCCCTGCCGCAGCCGGGGCCAGCCCTCCGCGTCCCAGGTCACCGCCTGGATCGCGGTCTCCCGGCCGAGGGTGCAGCGGCGGCCCCGCGGGGTGTGCAGCGGACGGGCCGTCAGATGGCTGAGCAGCCACTGTCCGTCCGCCGTCTCGACCAGCTCACCGTGCCCGGCCTTCTGCAACGGCACCCTCGGATCGTCCCGGGTCGTCAGCAACGGCCGTTCGTCCAGCTCGTACGGCCCCGTCAGCTCCTTGCCGCGAGCCACCCGCACCCCGTGTTCCCAGCCCGTTCCGCCCTCGGCGAGCACCAGGTAGTACCAGCCGTCGCGCCGCAGCAGCTTCGGCCCCTCGATCAGCCGGTCGTGCTGGAGCAGCAGGTGCGTGCCGCCGACGGGTTCCAGCGTGTCCCGGTCCAGCTCGGTCGCGACGATCCCAGCGAACCGCTCACCCCCGGGCCGGTGGTCGTTCTGCAGGTTCAGCAGCCACAGCCGGCCGTCCTCGTGGAACAGCGCCGGGTCGAAACCGTGGCTCGCGACCCGGCGCGGGGCGCTCCACTCACCGCCGACGCGGGAGGCCGTCGAGATGTACGTGTCGAGGTCGAAGTAGGGGGTGCCGACCGAGCGCACGACGGTGTACGTCACCCAGAACCGTTCCCCGTCCCAGCTCAGCGACGGGGCCCAGACGCCACCCGAGTCGGGCACCCCGGCCAGCGAGTCGCCAGGCGCCGCCCCCCGCACATGGCCCGCGTACTCCCAGTGGGCCAGGTCCCGGGAGCGGTGCAGCGGGATCGTCGGGAACCACTCGAAGGAACTGGTCGCCACGTAGTACCAGTCGCCGACCCGCACCAGCGACGGATCGGGGGCGAAGCCGCGGAGGACGGGATTGTGCAGGACGGTCACGCGAGGGCTCCCGGAGCGTCGGCCGCCCTGGGGGCCGCAGGGAGTCAGGGTCACCTGCGGCCCCCAGGAGTCGGGGGATACGGCGAAGGGGTCTCACTTGAGGGCGCCGAGGGTCACACCGGTCCGCCAGTAGCGGCGCATGGCGACCATCATGATCCCCATCGGGACGATGGACAGCAGCGCGCCGGTCAGCACCAGCCCGGTCAGGTCGATGCCGGACTCCAGCCGCGTGCCGGTCCAGTTGTAGAGACCGAGGTTGAGCGTCCAGTTCTCCTTGCCGCGCAGCACGGTCAGTGGCAGGAAGAAGGCGTTCCAGGTGTTGACGAAGGCCAGCAGGAACACCGTCGCGCCGCCCGTCGTCATCATCCGTAGCACGATGCTGAAGAAGATCCGCAGCTCCCCGGCACCGTCGATCCGGGCCGCCTCCAGCAGCTCGTAGGGAATCGTCGCCTCGGTGTACACCTTGGCCAGGTACACACTGAACGGGTTGATCAGGCAGGGGATCAGCATCGCCCACGGTGTGTCCACCATGCCGATCGCGGAGAACAGCAGATACAGCGGCAGCGTCAGCAGCGCGATCGGGATCAGGAACGAGCCCACGACACACGCGAAGATCGCGTTGCGCCCGGGGAAGTCGAAGCGGGCCAGTCCGTAACCGGTTGCGAGGGCGATCAGCGTTCCGCCGAGCGAGCCGACACCCGCGTACAGGAACGAGTTGGCCGTCCACCGCAGGAAGATCCCGTCCTGGTACGTGAACACCTGATGCAGGTTGTCCCACAGGTGCCAGCCCGAGAACCACAGGCCGTTGCTCTGGTACAGCGCCGTACGGTCCTTCGTCGCCGCGACGATCAGCCACCAGACCGGGAACAGACTGTAGGCGCTGGCGAGCACCAGCCCGACGAGGAGGAAGCGCTGGCCGCCCCGTCCACGGGAGGCCGGGTCGGGCTCGGACAGCCGCCGCACGCCACGGACCTGCGGCCGCTCGGTCGTCCGCTCGGTCAGCGTCATCAGTCGGCCTCCTTCGAGGTGAGCCGGTAGAAGAGGAAGGAGGCGATGCCCAGGATCAGGGCAAGGAGCACCGACAGGGCGGCCGCGTAGTTGTAGTTGCCCGCGTTGAACGCCTGGTTGTAGATGATCATGATCGGGGTGAAGCTGTCGCTGACCGTCTGCGGAGTGATGTTCCGGAACAGCGCAGGCTCGTTGAAGATCTGCAGCATCTGGATGATCGACAGCAGACCCGTCAGGACCAGCGCCCCACGCACGAACGGGATCTTGATACTGCGCGCGATCCGCAGCTCGGAGGCGCCGTCCAGCCGGGCCGCCTCGAACAGCTCCCGGGGCACGCCCTGCAGCGCCGAGTAGATGATCACCATGTTGTAGCCGATGCCGTGCCAGGTCAGCAGATTGCCGATGGACGGCCACACCATCGACGGTGCGAAGAAGTTCCAGTCGAGGCCGAGGGGCTTGCCGATCGCGGTGAGCGGGCCGACGTCGGGGCTGTAGAGGTTGACCCACACGATCGCCGCGACCACGCCCGGGATCATGTACGGCACCAGCAGCACGATCCGGAACCTGCTCGCCACCCGGGACGTCAGCGCGTCCAGGAACAGCGCCAGCAACAGGCTGATCAGCAGCATCACCGGGATCTGGACACAGGCGAAGAGCACCACCCGCAGGATGGAGTTCACGAACGCCGAGTCCGTCAGCCCCTGGGTGTAGTTGTCGAGCCCGACGAACTCCGTCGTGGCGCCACCCAGACCGAGCCCGGACTGCTTCTCCGTGAACAGTGACTCGTAGACCGCGTAGCCGATCGGAAGCAGATACAGAAACAGGAAGCCGAGCTGGAAAGGCACCGTGAAGGCGGCGCCTTTCCAGCGCATGGAGCGAATCATCGAGTGCCTCAGCCCTTGACGCTGATACCGCGGGACTTCAGGTCCTTCACCGTCCACTCCTGCATGTGCGCGAGCAGGTCGGTGACCTTCTCCTGCTTGTTGACGACCTTGGCCCAGCCCGCCTGGAGCTCGGTGAACATCGCCGTCCAGTTGGGCCCGAAGGTCCAGTCGGTGGTGACCGTTCCCAGACTGTCCGTCACGACCTTCTGCGCCGGCTCGTAGTTCTTCCCGAGCAGCTTCTGCGAGATCGACTCACCGACGTAGGAACCGCTGTCCTTCAGTGCCGGCATCACGCCGTTGCCGGTCTCCGGGCTCGCCATCGTCTTGACCGCGTCCTGGTTCGTCGACATCCACAGCGCCGCCTGGGCCGCCTGCTTCTGGTCCTTGCACTGCTTGGTCACCAGGGTCACGCTGCCGGTCAGGTTCGTGCCGGCCGGTGTCTTCGCCGCCTCGCCCTGGTACGCCGGCCAGGGCGCGAGCGCCCAGTCGCCGAAGGACTTGGTGAAGTTCTGCACCATCCCGGCCATCTGCCAGGTGGAGATCTGCCGGGTCGCGGTGGCACCGCTGTCGTAACTGCGCTGCACGGCCGCGTAGTCGGCGAAGGACAGCTTGGCGTTCAGGTCGTTGTCGATGATCTCCTGGATCACCTTCGCGGCCTTCAGGGTGCCCTCGTCCTGGAAGTCCACCTTCCAGGCGTTGCCGTCGATCGCGTACCAGTGCGCCCCGGCCTGCATCGCGAGCACCTCAAGGGTGCTGGGGTCCTCACCGGCGTAGTTCGTGATCTTGATGTTGTGCTTCTTCAGGACCTTGCCGGCGGCGATGACGTCGTCCCAGGTCGCCGGAGGCTTGAGCCCGTACTTCTTGAAGATGTCCGTGCGGTAGATCGTGAACTGGGGCGCCGAGCTGGTGGGAACGCCGTAGAGCTTGCCCTGCACCTGCGCGCTCGCCCAGGCACCGGTGTTGAACTTGTCCTTCTCGCCCTCGACGTAACTCGTGATGTCGGCGAGTGCGCCCTGCGACACCCAGCTGGTGACGTACTCGGCGGTGTTCTGCACCAGACAGGGGGCGTTGCCGGCCTTCACCGCGTTGGTCAGCTGCTTCTGCATGGTCAGCTGGTCGGTGACCTTCGTGTACTTCAGCTGGACGTCCTTGTGCGAGGCGTTGAACGTCTTGACGACCGCCTCCTGGCCGTTGGCCCAGCCCCAGAAGGGGAGGGTGACCGGGCCGGACTCCGACGCCGCGTCGTCACCCGAGTCGGAACCGCCGCAGGCGGAGAGCAGACCTGTCAGCGCGATACCCGCGACAGCGGCGGAGGCGAACCTTCTCCGGGGGCTGGTGAAGTTCATCTGACCGTGATCCTTCGGAATAGGGCGTTCTCAGAACGAGAGGACGGCGGCGGCTCAGGCTGTCGACCGGGAACGGCGGCCGGAAAAGCGTCGGCTCGCGGTGGTGGGGGGTTCGGCCAAGCGGAAGCTGTAGTAAGCGGTTGCTGGGACGTTAGGCGGATGTGTCCGCTCATAGCAAGAGGTGCGCGGCAATTTGTTGCGGCGGGCGGTCCGGGACGAGTCCGGCCGGTCGCACGGGAGTGTCGCCGTCGTGCTGAACAGATCCGCAGGTCAACGCCGGGTGACAGGGGGCGCGCCGACGTGCGGCGGGCAGGGTGAAGGGCCTCAGGACGAGGCTCGACATTCGAGTAACCGGTTACGTAACGCTCTCTGCGAGGGTGCGCGCCGGTTGCCCCGGGCTCGGGCGCTACCCGCGGCGAGCGGGCGGCTGGACCGAGTTGCGGACCACGACATGGGTGCCCAGGATCAGATGGTCGCCGTCGGCGCCCTTGCGGCGGCCCGCGCCCCCCTCGCGCCGGTCGGCCACCGCCCGCAGCGCGACCCGGCCCATCTCCTCGTACGGCACGTGCACCGTGGTCAGTTGGGGTGTGAGCTGCGAGGCCAGCGGGATGTCGTCGTAGCCGACGATCGAGACGTCCTCGGGCACCCGCAGCCCCGCCGCGCGCAGGGCCTGCATGGCACCCGCGGCGACCACGTCCGTCCCGGCGAGCACCGCGGTGAAGTCCGGCGTCTCGTGCAGAGCCGCCTCGACGGCCTCGTACCCGTGGTCGTAGTCGTACGGGCCGTGCCGGACCAGCCCCGGGTCGAACTGCACCCCGTACGCCTCGAAGGCCCGCTGAGCACCCCGCAACCGGCCCTGCGCGGTGGTCAGTTCGGCGTGACCCGGCAGGACGAGGACGCGGCGGTGCCCCGCCGAGAGCAGGTGGCTGGCCATCGCGTAGGCGCCGCCCTCGTTGTCGTAGTCGACGGTCGTCGCCGGGACGTCGCCCTCCAGCGGGGGGCGGCCCACCAGGACCAGATGCGAGCCGGCCGCGTCCAGGGAACGGGCGAAGCGGGCCATGCGCAGCTGGTACTCGTCGTAGTCGTAGGCACCGCCGAGAAGGATCACCGCGGCGACGCCCTGCTGGCGCATGAGGTTCACCAGCGCGAGCTCCCGCTCGGGGTCGTCGCCGGTCGTTCCGACCAGGGAGAGCCAGCCGCGCAGGGTGGCGGCGCCCTCGACACCCTTGGCCACGTGGGCGAAGGCGGCGCCGGTGATGTTGTTGATGAGGATCGCCACCGTCGGGGTGCCGCCGCCGGCGAGCGAACGGGCATGGGCGTTGGTGACGTAGTCCAGGTCCCGGACCACCTTCATCACCCGGCGGCGCAGCTCCTCCGACACCGGGTAGTTGCCCGACAGCACCCGCGAGACGCTGGCGACGGAGACGCCCGCGCGCTCCGCGACGTCACGGATGGTCGCCCGGCCGGCGTCGCTCGTCGCCTTGCGCTGACTCACCCTTGCGGCTCCTTCGCGGTAGTGGTCCGGTCCGTTGTGGTCCGGTTGTCGCGGTCCGGCCCGTGGCGGACCGGTGCGGTGCGGCCGCTGTGCTGCGGCCGCGGGCCGGAGGCCGTGGCGTCCCGGGTCCCGGCGCACCGGGCCGTGGGGCGCCGGGCCGTGGTGCGCCGGGCAATGATGCCCCGGCCCCCCGTGCCTCAGTCCGCCGTTGCCTGGCCCGCCGGGTCGTAGAGCCGGTTGTGACGGCCCCGGGGCCCTCGGTGCGGAAACCGTATCCCATCATTACTCCAGGCCGGCGGGCCTGTGGACAACGGGCGCCTCGGTCCGCCGCCGCGCTGTCACGCACCCGCGCCGGATCCGCCTCACGCCACCCGCGCCAGATCCGCGTGCCGCACCTCGTGGACCGGCGGCACGCCCGCCGCCAGACGCTCCAGTTCCTCGACGACGATGCGTCCGAGCCGCTCCAGCTCGTTGCCGAGGGAGCCGGCGATGTGCGGGGTGAGGAACACGTTGGGCAGCTGATACAGCGGCGATCCGGCGGGCAGCGGCTCCGGATCGGTCACGTCCAGCACCGCGCGCAGCCGGCCGGAGACCAGCTCTTCGGTGAGCGCCTCGTGGTCGACCAGCGCGCCGCGGGCGGTGTTGACGAGCACACCTCCGTCCCGCACCAGGGCGAGCCGGTCGCGGTCGAGCATGTGATGGGTCGCCGGGATGTCGGGGGCGTGCAGGCTCACGATGTCGCTGCGGCGGAGCAGATCCTCCAGCGACAGCGACTCGGCACCGAGGGCGGCGGCCTCTGCGGGGCTCACGTAGGGGTCGTGCAGCAGGACGGTGAGGTCGAACGGCCGCAGCAGTTCCAGCAGCCGCCGTCCCACACGCGAGGCGCCGATGACGCCGACACGACGGCCGAGGTTGCCGGTCGCCGCCGTCTCGGCGGGGCCCGGGTAGGCGTGGGTCCGGCGGAAGCGCTCGCGGTGGTCGAAGGCGTCCTTGCCCAGCAGAAGGATCATCGCGAGCGTGTACTCCGCGACCGGCAGGGCGTTGCCCGTCACCGCGCTGGACACCGTGACCCCGCGGTCCCACAGAGCCTCCCCGACCAGGGAGCGGACCGAGCCGGCCGCGTGCAGCACGGCGCCGAGCCGCGGAGCCGCCGTGAGGACGCCGGCGTCCAGGTGCGGGCAGCCCCAGCCGGTGATCAGTACCTCGGCCGAGGCCAGGGCGGCGGAGCCGGCCGGATCGGCGAAGTCCCGTACCACCAGCCCGGGATCGATGTCGGCCGTGCGCCTCAGCCGCTCCATCAGCGGCGGAGGGAAGAGCAGCGGGAGGTGAACCGGGTCCATCGCGAACACGGCCCGCGGCAGCTGAGGGCTGGGCATGACTCTCCTGGAGCAGAGGATGGAAACAGTTTCAGAAAGCGCCTTCTACCGTAGATCTGTCAGGAAGCGGCGGTCAATCGCCCGTCGGGGGCGTCCTTGAGGGGTCGGGTAGGGGGCGATCCTCGTGCCTCAGCTCCGCGAGAGCGACGTCCTCGGAAATCGATTACTACGATTTCGGTGGCGGAGAGTCAGACCCGGACGGGGCTTCCGCATCGCTGAGCAGCGGTGAAGGCCTGCGACGCAACCGGTTCCCGCCGCACAGTGTTTTCGAAAATTCGCTCAGGCTCTTGACGCGCCATCTGGCCCGGAAGAAGCTCTGCCCGACGCGTAGCAACCGGTTGCCACAGTGATTCCCCCGGTCCGCGTCCCGAGCGTTCCGGCATGCGACCGGCATGCCGAACAGCAAGAGCAGGAGGTGGTGCGTCCATGCACCCACGTGCCGGTGCATCCCTGAGCCGCCGCCGGTTCCTCGCCCTTTCGGCATCCGGTGCCGCGACCGGCGCGGCAGCGCTGAGCGGCTGCGCGATGCGGGTTTCCAGCGGTGTCAGCGGCGGCGGCGAGACCGTCACGGTGATGGCCAAGCCCGACGACATCTCCCCGGAGCTGGTCCGGCAGGCCCGTGAGGAGATCGGCGTCGAGATCGTCACGGTGCGGTACGACATCACCAAGCTCATCGGCATGATGACCAACGGCGCCCCGCCCGACCTGGTGCGCGGCGTCGGCGCCTCGGACGCGCCCTACTTCGCGGCACGCGACGTGATGGAGGACCTGGACCCCTATTTCGCCCGGAGCCACGTCCTCAGGGCCGCCGACCTCGACCCGGTCAACGACCTGTGGCGCTACGACGGCCGCACGCAGGGCAAGGGCCCCCGCTACGGCATGGCGAAGGACTTCTCGCAGGACTCCATGTTCTGGTACAACACCGCCCTCTTCGACGAGGCGGGGGTCGGCCACCCGCCGGAGACCGAACCGGCCACCTACGAGGAGTGGCTGGAGGACGCCAGGCGGCTCACCCGGCGCAGGAACGGCCAGACGACCGTCTTCGGCGGCAGCTACCAGGGCGTGCTCACTCCCAACCTGCTGGCGAGCCTGACGGCGTCCGCCGGAGGCGACCTCTTCACCGACGACTTCTCCCGGATCGACTTCACCACCCCCGAGGCCCGCAAAGCCCTGGCCTGGTACGTCGAGTACGGCCGGAGCCGGGTCGGGCCCAGCATCGTCCAGCCCGACCCCAACGCCTGGGACGGCCCGACGTACCAGGCGGGCCGGATGGCCATGTCCAACTCCGGCTACTGGCTGGGCGGTCTGATCAACACCGACAAGAAGCTGGCGCCCCTGTCACGGCTCGCCCCGGCCCCGCTCTTCGCGGGCGGCCGACGGGTCAGTCCCTGCCAGGCCGGAACCGGATTCTGGATGCCGAAGAAGGCGAAGAACAAGGACGCCGCCTGGCGGGTCTTCGAGTGGTTCTTCGGCGAGGGACCGGCCAGGGCCCGCACCTCCGGCGGCTGGGGCATCCCCACTCTGAAGTCCCTGCGCCCGCTGATGCCCGCCCGGGAGGACTACCAGAAGCGGGTGCTGAAGGTGCAGAACGCCGAGCTGAAGCACTTCTCGGTGATCGCTTTCACGCCCTACGCCTCGGCGGACTCGCTCTACGCCCTCTTCAACCAGGAGGCACCGGCAGCGATGAACGGACACATGTCCGTCGACGCCCTCGCGGGCCGCCTGAACTCCGTCATGAACGAGCAGCTGAAGCGCGGGAAGGAGCAGGTGGGATGACGGTCGACCAGATATCCGTCTCCGGGCGGCCCGGCGCGCCCGACACCATCGCCCGCAGGGCCCCGGCCGAGCGGCCCCGGGTCTCCATGACCGGCCGCAGGCATCGCGCTTTCTACCTGTTCACCGCACCCTGGATCATCGGTTTCCTGCTGCTGACCGTCGTGCCGATGGCGTACGCGCTGTGGCTGAGCTTCACCACGTACGACGGCATCTCGCCGCACTGGCGCCATGTCGGCCTCGGCAACTACACCGAGCTGTTCGGCGATCCGCAGACCTGGAGTTCCCTCGGCCGCACAGGCCTGTTCGCGGTCACCTCGGTGCCGCTGTCGATCATCGCGGGACTCGGCCTGGCCGTCCTGGTCAACCGGCCTATCAGGGCACGCGGACTGTTCCGCACCCTGCTCTATCTGCCGGCCGTGGTGCCACCGGTCGGTGCCGGTCTCACCTTCAAGGCGCTCTTCGACCAGAACTCCGGTGCGGCGAACGGTGTCCTCACCCTCTTCGGGTTCGACGCGCTCGGCTGGCTCGCCGACCCCTACGCCCGCTACGTGCTGCTGATGAGTGTGCTGTGGGCCGCCGGGAACGTCATGATCATCTCGCTGGCCGGGCTCCAGGACGTACCCCGCGAACTGCACGAGGCCGCCCGGATCGACGGAGCCGGCGCCTGGCGCACCTTCCGCAGCATCACCGTGCCACTGCTGTCGCCGGTGCTGCTCTTCCAGACCGTCACCGGTGTGATCGCGTCCGTGCAGACCATCATGCCGCTGCTGCTCACCCCGGACGGCACCACGGCGGGCGTCACCGCGCTGCCGCAGTCCAACTACCTCTACATGATGCACGTGTTCTCGCAGTACTTCGCGCTCGGCCGGTACGGCTACGCCTCCGCGCTGCTGTGGGTGCTCTTCGTCCTGATCCTCATCGCCACCGGGCTCATCTTCAGGTTCACGTCCGGCGTGGTGTTCTACAACGTCGACCCGGAGGCGAAGAAGTGACCGCCACCAGTCTTCCTCCCGAATCCGTGCCCCGGGTGCGGATACGTGCCGGCCGCCTGCTCCTCTACACGGTCCTCGTCGTCATCACCGGGCTGTTCGTCGGTCCGTTCGGCTGGCTGGTCCTCAGCGGCCTGAAGACCCCGGCGGAGCTGGCCGCCTCGCCCGTGCACTGGTTGCCCACCCACGTCCAGTGGCACAACTTCGCGGACGCCTTCAACCTGATCGACTTCCTCGGCTACGCCCGCAACTCCCTGATCATCGCGACCCTCTACGCCACCCTCGTCACCCTCAGCTCCGCCTGGGTCGGCTTCGGTTTCGCCCGGCTGGAGGCACCCGGGAAGAAGACGCTGTTCGGCATCCTCATCGGCTCGATGATGCTGCCGCAGATGATCACGCTGCTGCCGACCTACCTGATCTTCGCGAAGCTCGGCATGGTCGACACGTACTGGCCCTGGGTGCTCTGGGGCCTGGCCGCCGCCCCCTATCTGGTCTTCCTCTTCCGTCAGTTCTTCACCGGACTGCCCCGTGAGCTGGAGGAGGCCGCGATCGTCGACGGCTGCGGATACGGCACGATCTTCTGGCGCATCTTCCTGCCGCAGTCCTGGCCGGTGCTCTCCGCGAGCTTCGTGATCGCCTTCACCTGGTCCTGGGGCGACTACATCGCCCCTCAGCTGCTGCTCTCCACCGACCGGTCCACCCTCGCGGTGGCGGTCATGTCCACCTACGTCACCTCGGCCGGCACCCCGGTGGCCAACCTCCAGGCCGCGGGGTCCGTGATGTACGTCGTGCCGATCCTGCTGATCTTCCTGATCGCCCAGCGCGGGTTCGTCGCCGGGATGTCCACGACCGGACTGAAGTAACCCCTCCTACCGAACCTTTTGCAAGGAGTTGCGCATGAACTCGCCCCTGTCACGCCGGACCACCCTCCAGGCCGCCGGTGTCATCGCTGCCGCCGGCCTGGCCGGCAGCATCGCCGGCACCGCACAGGCCGCCGCGGCGGAGAACGGCACCACCGGCGACAGAGTGGTCATCCACCCCACGCTTCCGAAGGTGCCTGTCAACAACTCCTTCACCGTCAAGGTCCGGCCCCTCGGCGGCACCTGGCAGAAGCTCGGCGTCTACCTCGCCAAGCTCGCACTGATCGACGCGAACACCGGCAGCAACAGAGCCCAGAGCTCCTCCTGGGCCGCCTTCGACTTCTCCGGCACGGTCGAGGTCGAGGTCACGTACAACCCGGGCGGCGGCGAGAAGGTCCGCGTCCGCCCGGACTCGTACGGCATCAAGCCCGAAGTGCTCGGCAGCACCGCGCGCTTCACCGTGGACCGGCCCCGCAACCTCGTCGTCCAGATCGACGACAAGATCTTCGACTGCCTGCACCTGTTCGCGAACCCGATCGAGCAGGACGTGCCCACCGAGGGTGACAAGAAGGTCATGTACTTCGGGCCGGGTCTGCACACCCACCCCGACCGAACCCTGAAGGTACCCACCGGTACCACCGTCTACCTGGCCCCGGGCGCCGTCCTCACCTCCAGCGTGATCTTCGAGGGGGTGGAGAACTGCCGGCTGATCGGCCGCGGCGTGGTCTACGACACGACCGGCGGAGCGGTCTTCGTCCGCAAGTGCGAGAACGTCACGATCGACGGCGTCACGATCCTCAACCCCCGGTACGAGAACATCAGGGTCGCCGAGTCCGAGAACCTCACCATCAAGAATCTGCGTGCCTTCAGTCACCAGGGATGGGGTGACGGCATCCAGCTCTACTGCTCCGAGAACGTCACGATCGACGGCTGCTTTCTGCGTACCTCCGACGACTGCGTCGCTCTCTACACCCACCGCTGGGACTTCTACGGCGACACCCGCAACATCACCGTCAAGAACTGCTCCCTCTGGGCCGACGTCGCCCACCCGATCAACATCGGCGTGCACGGCAATTCCGACACACCGGAGGTGCTGGAGAACCTGCGTTACGAGAACATCGACATCCTCGACCACCGCGAGCCGCAGGTGACCTACCAGGGCGCCATCGCCTTCATGGTCGGCGACAGCAACATCGTCCGGGACGTCAGGTTCGACGACATCCGCGTGGAGGACTTCCGCTGGGGCCAGCTCATCCACATGCGGATCGAGTACAACCCGAAGTACAACACGTCGGCAGGCCGCGGTATCGAGTCCGTCTACATCAAGGACCTCAGCTACAACGGCAAGAACGCCGACCTCTCGATCATCGCCGGCCTCGACGCGGAGCACGCGATCAAGGACGTCACCTTCGAGAACCTCCGCGTCAACGGCAGGGTGATCGCCGACAGTTCGGGCAAGCCGGCGTGGTATCTGGCTTCGGACGGCGTGCCCATGTTCGTCAACGAGCACGTGACGAACCTCAAGTTCCTCACCACCGCCGAGGCCGAGGCGGCGGCCGCGTCATGAGCACCGACCCCGTGAGAAACAGCGCCTTGAGCATTCCCGCACCGAGCCGCCGGGGCTTCCTCGGCGGTGCGGCCGCCGCCCTGATGCTGGCGTCGGGCGCGAGCGGGCTGCTCGCCCCGGGCACAGCCCGGGCCGCGGGCCGGGACGGCACCGCGCCGCGCTCCTTCACCCACCCCGGCCTGCTGCACAGCGCCGACGACCTGGCCCGGATGAAGGCCGCGGTCGCCGCCAGGGAAACCCCGGTCTACGACGGTTACCTCGCCCTCGCCGCCCACGCGCGTTCCAAGGCGACGTACGCCGTCCAGAACACGGGCCAGATCACCACCTGGGGCCGCGGGCCCACCAACTTCCAGAACCAGGCCGTCGCCGATTCGGCCGCCGCCTACCAGACCGCGCTGATGTGGTGCATCACCGGCGAGCGCGCCTACGCGGACAAGTCCCGGGACATCCTCAACGCCTGGTCGGCGTCCCTCATCGCCGTCACCGGCGCGGACGGGCCACTCGGCGCAGGACTCCAGGTCTTCAAGTTCGTCAACGCGGCCGAGTTGCTCCAGTACACCGGTTATGACGGCTGGACCGAGGAGGACATCGCCCGCTGCAAGGAGTCGTTGCTGCGCGTCTGGTATCCCGCGATCTCCGGTTACATGCTCTACGCCAACGGCAACTGGGACCTCACGGCCATCCAGTCGATCCTGGCCATCGGCGTGTTCTGCGAGGAGCCCACCCTCTTCGAGGACGCGCTCCGGTTCGCCGCCGCCGGGGCGGGCAACGGCAGTGTCCCGCACCGCATCGTCACGGACGCCGGACAGGGCCAGGAGTCCGGGCGCGACCAGGGGCACGAGCAACTCGCCGTCGGCCTGCTCGCGGACGCCGCGCAGGTCGCCTGGAACCAGGGCGTCGACCTGTACGCCTTCGACGGAAACCGGCTGCTGAAGAACGTCGAGTACGCCGCCCGCTACAACCTCGGCGGCGACGTGCCCTTCGTCCCCGACCTGGACCGCACCGGCAAGTACGTCAAGACGTCCGTCTCGGCGACGGGACGCGGCACCCTGCCCCCGATCTACGAGATGGCGTACGCGCACTACGCGGGCGTCCGCGGCCTCGACACACCCTTCACCGAGGCGGCCGTCTTCCGCGGCGGCGGCGGTGCCCGCGTGGTCGAGGGGAGCAACGACGACCTCCCCGGCTGGGGCACCCTCACCTTCGCCGGCACGAAGGCCCCGTCGCCGTCCGCGCCCACGGCTCCGGCCGGTGTCACGGCGGTGGGCGGCGACGGGTCCGTCACGCTGGCCTGGCTGCCGTCGGCGTGGGCCGAGTCGTACACCGTCCTGAGCGCAGCCGCCGCCGACGGGCCGTACGAGAAGCTCGCGACCGGGATCACCGACACGGCGTACACCGACCGCCCGGCCCGCCGGGGGCGCACCTCCTACTACAAGGTCGTCGCGGCCAACTCCCAGGGTCGGAGCGCCCGTTCGGCCTGGGCGGCGGCGGCCCCCGGGCTCCCCGGCCCGTGGAAGACCCGGGACGTCGGTGACGTGGAAATCCCCGGGTCGGCGCTTTTCGACGGGGAGCGGTTCGTGCTGGAGGCGTCGGGCACCGCCGACACCCACCGCCTGGCGTATCTGCCGCTGCGCGGCGACGGTACGGTCACGGCCCGGATCGTGTGGCCGCTCAGCTCCCAGTACTCCAAGATCGGCGTCACCGTGCAGGCCGCCCTGGACGCGGACGCCGCCCACGCGGCCATGCTGATCCAGGGCCTGCCGCTGCACACCTGGAGCGGTGTGTGGAGCGTGCGGGCGAAGGCCGGGGGAGCGGTCAGGGGTACCGGCAGCACACCCGTGCCGCCCTCACAACAGCCGGCCATCACGACCGGCGCCGCCTTCCCGATCTCATCCCTCGGTGACCTCCCCGAGTCGGCGACCCCGCTCCGGGCCCCGTACGTCGAGGGCGCCGGCGACGGCTACCGGCTGCGCATGCCTTACTGGGTCCGGGTGACCCGCCGGGGCGGCCGCTGCACAGGGGCCATCTCCGCGGACGGTGTCCACTGGACCGAAGTCGGCACCAGTGACGTCCAGTTGGGCAGAACGGCCTACGTCGGCCTCACCCTCACCTCCTGCCTCGGAGTCGACGAGGACTACGCCGAGACCGGAACCGGAGCCTTCGACAACGTCAGCGTCACCTCCCGCACGGGCGGTGAGGTCTGGTCCGTGCCACGCCCCGCCCGGGCCGCGGGCGACCTGCGGGCCATACCGGGCGCCGACGCGGTCGAGCTGGCCTGGACCGACCCGGATCTCTCGGCCCGCTACACCATCCTGCGCTCAACCTCCGCCGACGGCCCGTTCGAGACCCTCGCGAGCGACCTCGGCCCCGTGGGCTTCGGCACCCGCATCCGCTACGCCGACGCGACCGGCACACCCGGCACGACGTACCACTACGCGGTGGCGAAGACGAACCGCGCCGGACACGGCCCGCTGTCGGCTCCGGCGAAGGCGACCATGCCGACGCCCGCCACGCCCCGACTCACCTCGTCCACCGTGGCGTTCACGAACCGGGGCGCACCCTTCCAGCACCTCCTGCGTGCCACGCACGAACCCACCCGCTTCACCGCGAAGGGACTGCCCGACGGCCTGCGCCTCGATCGGCGCACCGGCCTGATCTCCGGAACCCCCACCCGGACCGGTGAGTTCACCGTCACCACCACCGCCGGCAACGCGGCCGGAGAGGCCACCGGCACGCTCACCCTCACGGTCGGCGACCCGCCGCCCGCCCCGTGGACCCATGGCGACCTGGGCGACGTCATCCTCGACGACCGCGCCTACGGCACCCTCGGCGTGGTCGCCGTCCAGACCCCCGGCAGCACCTCACACGAGGACGGCACCTTCGTGGTGCGGGGCGCCGGAACCGACCTCACCGTCAACAACCAGGGCATGACCGGCCAGTTCGTACGACGGCCCGTCAGCGGTGACTGCGAGGTCACCGTCCGCCTGGTCTCCCGCGCCGGAGCCACCGGCGACCGGGTGGGCCTGCTCATGGCCAAGTCCCTGTCGCCGTTCGACCTGGCGGCCGGGGCGATCGTGACCGGCGGCACGAGCGCCCAGCTGATGCTGCGCCCGACCGTCGCAGGAAAGTCCGGCTTCACGGGCAACGCGGCGGTCACCGTCCCCTGCCTGCTGCGGCTGAAGCGCACCGGGACGCACTTCACCGCATCCGCCTCGACCGACGACGGCGCCACCTTCACCCCCCTCGCCGACGGAGACATCCCCGGCTTCGGTGACGCCCCCTACTACGTGGGCCTCGTGGTCTGCTCCCGCGACCCCCTGGCCCGCAGCACCACCGAGTTCGACGAGGTGAGCATCACCCCCATGTAGTACTCCACGGATCGGAGAGCCCCACATGAGCCGCACTTCCCCCCACACGCACCACGAGGGCGGCCGGGTGAGCCGCCGCGGTCTGCTCAAGACCGCCGGCGGCCTCACCGCAGCCCTCGCCCTCGGCACCACGGCCACGGCCACCACGGCCGACGCCGCACCCGCCACCTTCGCCCACCCCGGCATGCTCCACAACGCCGGCGACATCAACCGCGCCAAGGTCAGAGTCGCCGCGGGCGACGACCCCTGGCTGTCCGGCTGGAACAGGCTGACCGCCAACTCCCACTCCCAGTCCACCTGGACGAACCGGGCCACGGCGACGATCGTCCGCGGCGGCACCGGAGAGAACTACCCGCAGCTCTACAACGACATCGCGGCCGCCTACCAGAACGCGCTGCGCTGGAAGGTCGGCGGCACCGAGGCCAACGCCCGGTGCGCCGCGACCATCCTCAACGCCTGGTCACACACCCTGACCGCGGTCACCGGCAACGCCGACCGGTTCCTCGCCGCTGGCATCTACGGCTGGCAGTTCGCCAATGTCTGCGAACTCATGCGTGACTACCCGGCGTTCGACCTCGCCGCCGCCCAGGAGATGCTGGTCAAAGTCTTCTACCCGCTCAACAACCAGTTCCTGACCGGCCACAACGACGCCTGCATCACCAACTACTGGGCCAACTGGGACCTGTGCAACATGGCCTCCGTCATGGCCATCGGCATCCTCACCGACAACGCCGCCAAGTACGACCAGGCCGTCACCTACTTCAAGTCGGGCGCCGGAAACGGTTCCGTCCAGCACGCCGTCCCGTTCCTGTACGGCAACGTCGAGGGCTACGACCTCGGCCAGTGGCAGGAGTCCGGCCGCGACCAGGGCCACACCATGATGGGCATGGGCCAGATGGGCGCGCTCTGCGAGATGGCCTGGAACCAGGGCGACGACCTCTACTCGTACGACGGCCGCCGCTTCATGAAGGCCGCCCAGTACGTCGCCAAGTACAACCTGAACATGGACGTGCCGTTCACCACCTACACCTGGGGTACCGGTCAGACCTGCTCCCAGCAGTCACAGACGGTGATCAGCTCGAACTCCCGCGGCCAGGCCCGCCCGGTCTGGGCGATGCTCCACTACCACTACGGGCGGCGTCTGCTCCTCGACGACAAGTACATCGCCCAGATGTGCTTCTCCGTCGCCCCCGAGGGCGGGGGAGGTGACTACGGCACCACCAGCGGCGGGTTCGACCAGCTCGGCTTCGGCACGCTGATGTACGCCAAGTAGCCCGAACAGTCCTCCCACCCGCTCGTGCACCGGAATACCGGACCACAATGAGGTGCTCTGATCTTCACGGTGCACGAGCGCGGTGAGGAGGCTGGTGGACGAATGACAGCAGAGCAGGCGGACCCGCAGGCGGACCCCGTGGTGAGCACGCCGTTCGGTGCCCTGCGGGGCCGGTACGAACGCGGTGTCGCCGTCTTCCGCGGCATCCCGTACGCGGCCCCTCCCTTCGGCCCCCGTCGCTTCCGCCCACCCGTGCCGCTGCCGCCCTGGGACGGTGTCCGCGACGCCGGCGCCTTCGGCCCCACCCCGCCGAAACCGCCGTACTCCGACGCCTTCGCCCCCTACCTGTCCGATCCGGTCGTGCCCGGCGACGACTGCCTCAACCTCAACGTCTGGACCCCGCAGCCCGACCCGCAGGCCCGCCTCCCCGTCCTCGTCTGGCTGCACGGCGGCGCCCTGACCAGGGGTTCTTCTGCCGTACCCGTCTACGACGGGCATGCCTTCGCCCGCGACGGCGTGGTCTGTGTGTCCATCAACTACCGGTTGGGCGTCGAGGGCTACGGACTGTTCCCGGACACACCCCCGAACCCCGGCCTGCGCGACCAGATCGCCGCCCTGACCTGGGTGCACGAGGCCATCGAGGCCTTCGGCGGCGACCCCGGCCGCATCACCCTCTTCGGCCAGTCCGCCGGGGCGATCAGCATCGGCGCCCTCATCGCCGCCCCGCAGACCCAGGGACTGGTGCGGCGGGCCGTCCTGCAGAGCGGGCCGCCCGAGGCGTCCGAACGGGCCAAGGTCCGGAGGATGGTCCGCCGGATGGCCTCCCGGCTGAAGATCCCCGCCACCGCCGAGGCTTTCGCCGCCGTCGACCGCGATCTGCTGCTGCGCACCCAGGCCGAGGTGGGCAGGCTGAGCAGCCCGGTGGTCGGCGGACCCGCCTTCGGTCTCGTCATCGACGGCGACGTCGTCCCGCGCGACCCCCTTCAGGCACTCACGGACGGCGGCGCGGCCCCCGGCGTCGAGCTGCTGCTGGGCTGGACCCGCGACGAGTACAGACTGTGGCTGGTGCCGGGCGGCCTCCTGGACCGCGTCGACCGCCTCGGGGCCGTCGCCCTCGCGGGCGCCATGGCCCGCTGCCACTGCGGCAGCGAGGTCCCGCGCGGCTACCGCACGCTGCACCCCGAGTTCGGCACGGCGGAGACCGTCGGCCAGCTCGTCACCGACCATCTGCTCCGCATCCCCCTGCACCACCTGGCCGACGCCCGCACGGAACCGTCCTACGTCTACGAGTTCGCCTGGCCCTCGAACCTGCCCGGCCTCGGCGCCTGTCACGCGCTGGAGCTGGGCTTCGTCTTCGACACCGGGGACGTCCCCGAGTCGCGGAGACTCGCCGGGGAGGGCGCCCCGCAGGAACTCGCCGACGCGATGCACGGGGCATGGGTCCGTTTCGCCACGGACGGTGACCCCGGCTGGGAGCGCTGGGACGCGACGCACCCGGTGCGCGTCTTCGGGGACCGCGCACCGGATGCCGGGAACGGCCTGGCATACACCGCCCACGGTCCCCGTGACCGTGAACTCGCCCTCTGGAAGGCCGACGCCCTCAGGCCCGCGGATCCCACACCGCCCTCGGTCCCCGTCGACGACCCGCTCGGTCGCGTCACGGAACTGCGGTCGGCCGTACGGCGCCTGCGCCGCTCGGGCGCTCTCCGGCGCCACTGACGGCGCACGCCACCCCCGGCCGGCCGCGCGGCCGGCGCGCCGACGGGAAAGGTCGCCGGATCGCCGCAACACGAGGAGATACCTGAACGGTTCGGTAATGTGTTCGCCCGGGAGGGCCCGAACGGCTGCTGCCAGGAGGCCATGGCAGCCTCAGCCGTGCACCACGTCCCATGACCACGGACGTCGGCACGGGCATCGGCACGGCCTCCGGCCCCTGCCCGCCAGGACGGATCACGAGAGGGACGGGGGAACACGATGACGACCGCTCACGCCTTATCGGGGGTGCGGAGCAGCCCGCCGCCGGAGAGCGACACGGTCATCGACGTACGGGACCTGCGGATGCGCTACCGCAGCCAGGACGTGTTGAAGGGGGTCGGCTTCACGGCCCGGCGGGGTGAAGTCGTCCTGCTGCTCGGCCCGAACGGCGCGGGCAAGACGACCACGATCGAGGTCCTGGAAGGCTTCCGGATGCGCTCGGCCGGGGACGTGACCGTCCTCGGCACCGATCCGGCCGCCGGGGACGAGCGGTGGCGTGCGCGGCTGGGCATCGTGCTGCAGTCCTGGCGCGACCACGGCAAGTGGCGGGTGCGGGAACTGCTGGCCCATCTCGGCTCCTACTACGTGCCGTACTCGACCGCTCTGGTGCGGCGCCCCTGGGACGTCGACGCGCTCCTCGCCGCAGTGGGGCTGACCGAGCAGGCGAACCAACGGGTCGGGACTCTGTCCGGCGGGCAGCGCCGGCGTTTCGACGTGGCCGTCGGCATCGTGGGCAGACCCGAGGTGCTGTTTCTGGACGAGCCGACGGCCGGCCTGGACCCGGAGGCGAGGAACGAGTTCCACGGCCTGGTACGCGGGCTCGCGGACGAGAACACCACCGTTCTGCTGACCACGCACGACCTCGCCGAGGCGGAGAAGCTCGCCGACCGGATCCTCATTCTGGCCGGTGGCCGGATCGTGGCCGACGGTTCCGCGGAGGAGCTGTCGCGGCAGGCGTCGGCCGAGGCCACGGTGCGCTGGACGCGGGACGGGCAGCCGTTCGAGGAGGCCACGGCCGAGCCCACCCGGTTCGTCCGTCGGCTGTTCGAGGAACACGGCGAGGCGATCGGCGGGCTGGAGGTGCGCCGGGCGAGCCTGGAGGACACCTACCTGACGATGGTGCGGGAGCTCGAGACGGGCAGCGTTCCCGACGAGCGGGCAGTACACGCTCTCGGGGAGGGTTCATGAATCCGGTGTGGTACGCGGCGCTGGTAGGGACACGGCGCGGCTGGACGGAACTCCGGCAGACCTTCACCACGGGCCAGGACGTGTTCGGCTACGTCCTGTGGACCGTTCTGCTGGTCGTGCCGCTGTACTTGGGCAGGGACGATCCGCTGGAGGGCGCCGGCATCTCGACCGGCGCGTTCATGCTGCCGAGCCTGCTGGGGATGACGCTCGCGTTCACCGGGCTGATGACCACCGCGCAGCTGCTCACGACCGAGCGCGAGGACGGCACGCTGCTGCGGGCCAAGGCCGTGCCCCACGGCATGGTCGGCCACCTGATCGGCAAGATCGTCATGGTGTCCGGTACGGCACTGGCCTCCATGGCGATCCCCTTCGCCGTGGGCGTGTTCCTGGTGGACGGGGTGGCCCGGCAGGGCGGCGGAGCGTTGCTGGCGCTGGTGTGGGTGGTGCCGCTGGGGCTCCTGGCCACCCTGCCGATGGGCGCCGTGGTCGGCTCACTCGTCGACAGTCCGCGCACCGTCGCCTTGCTGATGCTTCCGGTGATGGGACTCGTCGTGATCTCCGGGATCTACTTCCCGCTGTCGGAGCTGCCCGGGTGGCTGCAGACCGTCGGGCAGATCTTCCCGTTCTACTGGCTCGGCCTCGGCCTCCGCTCGGCGCTGCTGCCGGCCGACGCGGTCGCCGCCGAGATCGGCGCGTCCTGGCGGCACCTGGAGACAGCGGGAGCGCTGGGTGCCTGGGCGGTCGCCGGGCTCCTCCTCGCCCCCTCCGTCCTGCGCAGGATGGCCCGCCGGGAGTCCGGGGCCTCGATGGCGGAACGGCACCGGAAGGCGATGCAGCGGGTCGGCTGAGGAGGTCCATGCATGCCGGAACCTACGCCGGCACAGCAGCAGGCCCCACCGAGTCCCGGACCACCACGTGCGTGCCCAGCAGCAGGTGTTCGTCCGGGGCGCCCGGGGTGTGTTCCAGGGCGGTCCGGACGGCGAGGCGGCCGAGTTCCTCGTAGGGGACGTGGACCGTCGTCAGGGCCGGGTGCAGGTCGCGGGCGAACGGGATGTCGTCGTAACCGGCGAGGGAGACGTCGTCCGGCACCCTCAGGCCCGCTTCGTGCAGTGCCGTGAGGGCACCCGCCGCGACCATGTCCGTGGCCGCCACCACCGCGCTGAACTCCAGCCCGTCCGCGAGAGCCTGCCGCATCAGACGGTGGCCGGCGTCCCGCGTGAAGTCGCCGTGCAGGAGGAGGGACGGATCGGGGGTGAGGCCGCGGGCCCGGTGCGCGGCGAGGTAGCCGCGTTCGCGGCCCAGGGCCGTCGTGTGGTCCGCCCGGCCGCCGAGGAACAGCACCCGGCGGTGGCCCTGCGCGAGCACGTGGGCGACCAGGGTGTGGGCGCCGCCCTCGTTGTCGTACTCGATGACCGTCACCGGGGCGCCCGGGTCCAGCGGCGGCCGGCCGCACAGGACCAGGCGGGAACCGGCCGAGGCGAGGGAGTCGGCCATGCGGTGGGTGCGTTCGCGGTACGCGGGGGTGTCGGCCGTACCGCCGACCAGGATCACGGCGGCGGCCCGCTGGGCTCGCATCATCTCGACGAACTCCAGCTCGTGCCGGACGTCGCCCTCGGTGCTGCACACCAGGCAGAGATGGCCGAGCCGGGTCGCCTCACGCTCGACGCCGTGGGCCATGAGCGCGAACGACGGGCCGGTGATGTCCTCCAGCACGAAGGCGAGGGTGGGGGTGCCGGCGCCGGCGATCGCCTTCGCCCGGGCGTCGGCCACGTAGTCCAGCTCGCGGACCGCCCGCATCACGCTTCCGCGCGTCGCCGCGCTCACCGGATACACCCCGCCCAGCACCCGGGACACCGTCGACGCGGAGACCCCCGCGCGCGCCGCCACGTCCCGGATGGTGCTACGGCTCGCGTCCCCGCTCTTCCTCGTCATGCCCCGCCTCGTCTCTCCCGGGCGCCGGTCAGCACCCACCCCCTGGGGAACCGCGGCAACGCCGTAGCAACCGGTTCCCACGACGGAGGCTAGCAGCGCGGGACGAGGGGGAGGAGGCCCGTGCGCGCCCGGCCCGGGCGGCGGGGCGCTGCGCCGGGACGGCGGGGTGCTGCGTTGGGCAGCGGACTCCTACCGGGGCAGTGGGGTGCCGCGCCGAGACAGTGCGCCACACCACTGCGGTGGGGCGCGTCGCCAGGACGGCGGGGCGCTTCGCCGGGGCCGCCGGGTGTTATGCCGCCCTCAGTGTCTCGGCGATGCCCGAGACGGCGTCCGGCCCCACCCGGCAGCAGCCGCCGATCAGCCGGGCTCCCGCCTGCCGCCAGCCCTTCACCTGGCCGGCGGTGAAGCTGGAGCGGCCGGTCCAGGCACGCGCCTCGGCGTCCCACGTCTCGCCGCTGTTGGGGTAGACCACGACGGGCTTGCCGGTGACCCGCGCCGCCGTCGCCACCGCGGCGTCCACGTCCTGCGGCGCGCAGCAGTTCACCCCGACCGCGATCACCTCGTCCACCTCGGCGGCCGGGGCGAAGGCCTCCTCCAGCGGCTGTCCGGCACGGGTGCGGTCACCGGCGACGGAGTACGTCAGCCAGGCCGGCACTCCGAGCCCGCGCACCGCCCGCAGCAGGGCCGTGGCCTCGTCGGCGTCCGGGACCGTCTCCAGGGCGAGGACGTCGGGCCGGGCCGCGGCCAGCACCTCCAGGCGCGGCCGGTGGAAACGCTCCAGCTCGTCGACGCTCAGCCCGTAGCGCCCCCGGTACTCCGAGCCGTCCGCGAGCATCGCCCCGTACGGACCGGCCGAGGCCGCCACCCACAGGGGCCGGGAGACCCGAGCCCGCCGGGCCGCCTCCCGGGCCGACTCCACGCTCAGCGCCATGAGTTCGGCTGCCCGGTCGTGGTCGATCCCGCGCTTGGCGAAGCCCTCGAACGTCGCCTGGTAGCTGGCCGTGATCGCCACGTCCGCCCCCGCCCGGAAGTAGGCGAGGTGCGCCTCGGTCACCGCCTCCGGCTGTTCGGCGAGCAGCCGGGCGGACCACAACTCGTCGCTCAGGTCGTGCCCGGCCGATTCGAGCTGGTTGGACATGCCTCCGTCGAGGACGACCGTCCCGGCGGCGAGGGCTTCTGCGAGGGAGGGGGTGCTGGTCATGCCGACGACGGTAGTCGACGTTCCGCCACGGATCCCAGCCGCTTGTGTCCATCAGATGAACAGATCGACCAGCATGTGGGATCGCGGTTACGATCAGGACCCTCCTCCTCCGCTTGTACAGGAACCTCATGACCGTCCCCAGCCCCACCGAGAACGCAGAACCCGCCGACCGGGCCGCGACCGGCACCACCCCGGCGCCCGCTCCGCGCCGCACCTTCGGCCTCGCCGCCGCCACGGCCCTCGTCATGGGCAACATCATCGGCGGCGGCATCTTCGCCCTGCCCGCTACCGTCGCCCCGTACGGCACGATCAGCCTGCTCGCGTTCCTCGTGCTCTCGGTGGGAGCCGTCCTGCTCGCGCTGCTCTTCGGCAGGCTGGCGCGGCGCAGCCCCGTCACGGGCGGCCTGTACGTCTACCCCCGGGACGCCTTCGGCGAGTTCGCCGGGTTCCTGTCGGCCTGGTCGTACTGGACGATGTGCTGGGTCAGCATCGCCGCCCTGGCCGTCGCCGTCGTCGGCTACGTCGAGGTCCTCATACCCCTGCACGGCAACCACGCCCTCCAGGCCCTCGTCGCGATGGCCGCCCTCTGGCTGCCGGCCGCGGCGAACTTCGCAGGCACGCGCTGGGTCGGGGCGGTGCAGGTCGTCTCCACGATCCTGAAGTTCGTACCGCTGCTGCTGCTCGCCACGATCGGCCTGTTCTTCGTCGACGCGGACAACTTCGGCCCGTTCAACGCCTCCGGCCAGAGCGTCTCCGGCGCGCTGGCCGCCTCCGCCGCGCTGCTGCTGTACAGCTTCCTCGGGGTCGAGTCCGCCGCCGTCAGCGCGGGCGAGGTGCGCGACCCCGAGCGCACGGTCGGCCGGGCGAGCGTCCTCGGCACCCTGGCCTCCGCCCTCGTCTACGTCCTCGGCACGATCGCCGTCTTCGGCCTGGTCCCGCACGACCGGCTCGTCGACTCCGGCGCCCCCTTCGCCGACGCCGTCAACGCCCTCACCGGCAGCTCCTGGGGCGGCACCGCCATCGCGCTGGTCGCCGTCGCCTCGATCACCGGCTGCCTCAACGGCTGGATCCTCATGGCCGCGCAGATGCCGTACGCCGCCGCCCGCGACGGCCTCTTCCCCGCGCCCTTCGCCCGCCTCGGCAAGGGCGGCGTCCCCGGTTTCGGGGTGTGGGCCTGCGCGGTCCTCGGCAGCCTCCTCATCGCCCTCAACTACACGGCCGGCCCGGACACCACGTTCCGCGTCCTCGTCCTGATCACCACCTTCACCGGTTGCGTGCCGTACCTGCTGTCGGCGGCGGCCCAGCTGTACTGGCTGGCCCGTGGCACCCGTGAACGCGTCCGCCCGGCCGGACTCGCCCGGGACCTGACGGTCGCGGTCCTCTCGTTCGGCTTCTCGTTCTGGCTGATCGCCGGGGCCGGTTATGCGGCCGTGTACCAGGGGGTGCTGTTCCTCTTCGCCGGCATCCCGGTGTACGTGTGGCTGCGGGGACGCAAGGACAGGGCCGAGGCGGAGGCATAGCATCGGGGGATGCCCGAGGTCGCCGCAGCGCATGCCGAAGTACGTGAGGTCCTGGGAGTCCCCGCGGACAGGGCGGTGTTCGAGCCGCTCACACACAACCCGTCGAACGGCGTCACGGCCGGGGTGTGGCGGGTCACCGGCGGCGACCGCTCGGCCGTCCTGAAGGTGCTGACGCGGACGAAGGAGACCAGCGTCGCGTGGTCGGCGTCCAACGACCCGCGCCACTGGAACTTCTGGCGTCGCGAGGCGTACGTCTACCGGTCCGGGCTCGCCCGGGTCTGGCAGCGGCACGGCATCCGCGCCCCGCGGCTGCTGGAGTGCGTCGAACGCCCGGACGGTGACGTGGCGTTGTGGCTGGAGAACGTGCCGGGCGAGCCCGCAACCGTCTGGCCCCTCACCCACCACGTCGAGCACGCCCACCGACTGGGCGCAGCGCAGGGTGCGGTCGGCGCGGGGGAGGACACCCCGTGGCTGTCGCAGGGCTTCCTGCGGGACTACGCATCGGCACAGACGACGGGCCGGGCCCTGCTCGACGACGACGCGGCGTGGCGACACCCCCTGGTACGGCGGCACTTCCCGCCCGGCCTGCGCGAGGACATGGTCCGCCTCCACCACGACCGCGAGTGGTTCCTCACCGTCATGGAGTCGCTGCCCCGCGTCCTCAGCCACCTCGACCAGTGGCCGGCGAACGTCGTATCCGACCGCTCGGGAACCAGCGTCCTGCTCGACTGGGCGTTCACCGGCGACGGCGCCCTCGGCGAGGACCTCGGCAACTACCTCCCGGACTGCGTCCTCGACCTGTTCGTCCCGGCCGCGGACCTGCCGGGCCTGGCCAAGGCGGCCTACGACGCCTACCTGCACGGACTGCGCGAGAGCGGCTGGCGGGGCGACGAACGCCTCGTCCGGCTCGGTGTGTGCGCGTCCGCGGTGAAGTACGACTGGCTCACCGCGCTGATGCTGGCGCGGGCGGACCAGGAGCCGGTGGCCTACGGCGGTGAGGGTACGGTCCCGGCCGAACTCCGTTACCGGGAAAGGGGCCTGACCCTGGCGTTCCTGGCCGAGTGGGCGGCCGAGGCGCGGATGCTGGCTCCCCTGCTCGGGTTTCCCCAAGCCCCCAGCGGCCCTTGAACGCGGAACGGAACGAGAGGTCATGGCCCGAGTCGTCGAGCTGTCGTTCTACCCGGTCAAGGGCTGTGCCGGGACGCCGGTGCGCGAGGCGCTGCTGACGCCGGCCGGACTGGCGCACGACCGCAGCTTCATGGTCGTCGGCGAGGAGGGCGTGTACCGCACGCAGCGCCGGAACCCGCTGCTGGCCGTCATCCGCCCCCGCATCACGCCCGACGGCGACCGTCTCACGCTCACGGCACCCGATACCGAGGCCCTCCACCTCCGGGTGGACACTTCCGGCACCCGGCGGAAAGTGGACCTGTTCGGAACCGCCCACCAGGGCATCGACCAGGGGGCAGAGGCAGCCGACTGGCTCTCGGACCTGCTCGGTGTCCCGAGCCGGCTGGTACGGGTCCCGCCGGAACACGACCGCGTGACCGACGGCCTGACACCCGGCACCTCCGGATACGCCGACGGCTGCGCCCTGCACGTCGTCTCCCGCTCCACCCTGGACCTCCTCGACACGAAGATGACCGACCGCGGCTTGCGCCCCCTGCCTGCCGACCAGTTCCGCGCCAACCTCGTCATCGACGGCTGGGACGACCCCCACGCGGAGGACCGCGCCCATCGCCTGCGCATCGGCGACACGGAACTGGGCTACGCCAAACTCGCCATCCGCTGTGCGGTCACCCTCGTCGACCAGCACACCGGCACCCGAGCGGGCCCGGAACCCCCGCGCACCCTCGCCACCTACCGCCGCGCCACCCAGGGCGGCATCGCCTTCGGCACGAAGTACGCGGTCCTGCGTCCCGGCACGGTGGCGGTGGGGGACGAGGTGGAAGTCAGGGCGTGGGGGGAGTCCGAACTGTGAGGCCGGCGAACCCCCGCAGCGGACGATTCATTCACCCGGACCCCGCCCGCCCCGCTGACCACCCCGGCGCCGCCCCCTGGGCGGCACCGGTATCGCGAGGCTGATGAGCAGGGCGGCGCCCAGGGCGTAGGGCCACCAGCCGAAGCCGACGCCGACGTCTGCTGAGGCCCCCGCGCTGCCGGGGGTCGCGGCCGCCGCCGGGGGAGCGATGAGCAGGGGGACGACCGCCGCCAGGGCGCCCGTGGTCGCTGCTGTGGTGTGAGTGAGGCTGCGCACACCATGGGGACGGGCCCGACTTGAGCCGATAACAGAAAATCGGTGAACGACTCGCACCGTCAGACCCGTTGACCTCCTCGTGGCACACCCTTACCTTTTCGGCGTTCGTAATGACAGATGACGTTCGAGATATCAGACGGCGTGGTGTGTCCCCCCCACCCCATGAGAGGCAGGCCGCATGAGCCGCGACCCTGTTCTGCCCGAGTCCCCCAGCCGCAGACTGCTGCTGAAGGGCGCCGCAGCCGCCGGCGCCCTGGCCGCCGTCCCCGCCCTCCCCGGCGTGGCCCAGGCGGCATCCCCGGCAGAAACCGCTGCCGAAACACCCAGGAGGCACCCGAAGCCGGCCCCCTTCGTGAACCCGCTCGTCCGCAACCGTGCCGACCCGCACATCCACCGGCACAAGGACGGCTTCTACTACTTCACCGCCACCGCCCCCGAGTACGACCGCATCATCCTGCGGCGCTCCCGCACCCTGAACGGCCTCGGCACGGCGGACGAGTCCGTCATCTGGCGCGCCCACGCCACCGGCCCCATGGGCGCCCACATCTGGGCGCCCGAACTGCACCGCATCGGCGGCAAGTGGTACATCTACTTCGCCTCCGCGCCCGCCGAGGACGTCTGGGCGATCCGCATCTGGGTGCTGGAGAACGCCCACCCCAACCCCTTCCAGGGCACCTGGGTGGAGAAGGGCCAGATCAAGACGGCGTGGGAAACCTTCTCCCTGGACGCCACCACCTTCACCCACCGGGGCAAGCGTTACCTCGCCTGGGCCCAGCACGAGCCCGGCCTGGACAACAACACCGGCATCTTCCTGTCGGAGATGGCGAACCCGTGGACCCTGACGGGCCCCCAGGTGCGGCTCTCCACCCCGGAGTACGACTGGGAGTGCATCGGTTTCAAGGTCAACGAGGGCCCGTACGTCCTCAAGCGCAACGGCCGCCTCTTCATGACGTACTCGGCCAGCGCCACCGACTTCAACTACCGCATGGGCCTGCTGACCGCCGACGCCGACAGCCACCTCCTGGACCCCATGAGCTGGTCCAAGTCGCCGACCCCGGTCTTCACCAGCAACGACACGACCAAGCAGTACGGCCCGGGCCACAACTGCTTCACGGTCGCCGAGGACGGCCGCACCGACGTCCTCGTCTACCACGCCCGGCAGTACAAGGAGATCAACGGCGACCCGCTGAACGACCCCAACCGCCACACCCGCGTCCAGAAACTCGGCTGGAAGCGCGACGGCACTCCCGACTTCGGCATACCGGTCGCCGACACCGCAACGGCAGGTGAATGACATGAGACGTGCCTGCACCATCCTTCTCGCCCTGTGCCTGGGGCTGTTCGGCGCCCTCGCCACCGCCGGGCCCGCCCAGGCCGCGCCCCAGACGATCACCAACGGCACCCAGTTCACCGACACCTCGGGCGGTCCCGTCCACGCGCACGGCGGCGGAGTCCTCAAGGTCGGCAGCTACTACTACTGGTTCGGCGAGCACCGCAACGCCGACAACACCTTCCGGTACGTCGACGCCTACCGCTCGACCGACCTGAAGAACTGGGAGTTCCGCAACCACGTCCTGACCGAGGCGAGCGCCCCCGAGCTCGCGACCGCCAACATCGAGCGGCCGAAGGTCATGTACAACTCCTCCACCGGCAAGTTCGTGATGTGGATGCACAAGGAGAACGGCACCGACTACAGCGAGGCCCGCGCGGCCGTCGCCGTCTCCGACACCGTCGACGGCGACTACACCTGGAAGGGCAGTTTCCGCCCGCTCGGCCAGCACATGTCCCGCGACATCACGGTCTTCGCCGACACCGACGGCGCCGGATACATGATCTCCGCCGCCCGCGAGAACTACGACCTCCAGATCTACCGCCTCACCGCCGACTACACCGGCGTCGCGAGCCTGGTCGCCAACCCCTGGCCCGGTGGCCACCGCGAGGCACCGGCGCTGTTCAAGCGCAACGGCGTGTACTTCATGCTGACCTCGGGCGCGACGGGCTGGAACCCCAACCAGCAGCAGTACGCCACGGCCACCAGCATCGCCGGGCCCTGGTCGGCCATGAAGAACATCGGCGACTCGACGGCGTACGGCTCGCAGACCGCCTTCGTGCTGCCCGTGCAGGGCACCGCGGGCACCTCGTACCTCTACCTGGGCGACCGCTGGGGCAACTCCTTCAGCGGCACGGTCAACGACTCGCGGTACGTGTGGCTGCCGCTGACCTTCTCGGGCGCGACCACCATGTCGATGTCCTGGTCGCCGGAGGTCACGATCGACACGGCCGCCGGAACCGTCACCGGCACCGGCGCCACGTACAACACTCTCATCGCCCGCCACTCCTCCAGGTGCGCGGACGTGACGAGCCAGTCGCTGTGGCCGGGTGCCCAGATCAAACAGTACGACTGCAACGGAGGCGCCAACCAGAAGTACTGGTTCAAGTCCGTCGGAAGCGGTTACTACCAGTTGATGGTCAGGAACAGCAGCCTGTGCGTGCAGGAGAACGCGAACACGGTCACGCAGGAGAACTGCACGTCCTCCGCGACGAGCCAGCAGTGGTCGCTGACCACCACCGGCTCGTACGTGAACGTCAGGTCCCGCGCGAGCGGCGAGTGCCTCGACGTGAACGGGGCGTCCACCGCCAACGGTGCCGCGCTCATCACGTACACGTGCAACGGCGGCACCAACCAGCAGTGGACACGCGGGACATGACAGCGGTCCGGACGGCCCTGAGGGCGCTCAGGTCAGCAGGTCGATCGCATCGACGGCCGTCCCCGCGCTGAGAAACCCGCTCGCCCCCGACCCGCTCACCACGTCGATCCTGAGCACGTTGTACTGACTCGTGTCCGCCTTCCAGGCGGACGCCGGGACGCTGTACGTGAACGTGTGGTTGTTGCCCCGGTAGGAACCGTTGGTCAGCGACCGGGTGTCCGGCTGGGTGGGCGGGGCGGGGATCGCCGAGGTCCAGGTGTCGTTGACGGTGACCTGGGGCCGGCCGTTCGCGTACGCCGTCGTCACCCCGATGCGCAGGGTGTGCGCGGCGGCCGCCTGGGCCGCCGTCAGCTTGAAGTACACCAGGATCCCGCTGTTGACGTCCTTCCAGAGGTAGCAGGGGAAGGCCGCCGTCTCGCCGCTGCCGACGACCACGTTCCCCGTCCAGGAGGCGGCCCGTGCGTCGGACGGATGCGCGTACGTCATCAGGTCCGCGTTCTTGAACCCGGCCGGCGTGCCGTTCCAGTCACCGATCCGCCAGATCGCGCCCGCGTTCGACGGGTCGTTGGAGGCGGGGATCGCGATCGTGTTCAGGGTCGTCGTGCTACCCGCCGACACGCTCACCGACGTGGTGTACACCGCCAGTTCGCCCTTGTACACGGTCAGCGTGTACGTCCCCGGGAGCACACCGGAAAGGGAGAACCCGCCGTCCGAGGAACGCGCCGGACCCCAGTACTGCGCCGACGGGCCGGCGAGCCCGACGGTGTACGGGTACGCCGTGTTCCGCCCGGAGATCCCGACGCCCGCCACCTTGCCCCGGCCGCTCGCCGGCACGTACCCCGCGATGCCGAGCGAGTCGGCCCACGGTGTGGTCAGCGTGCCCGCGTACAGCGCCGAGGAGGGCGCCCCGCCGTCCGTGAAGGCGATGACGTACGGCCCCTGGAGGCCGTAGCGCTGCGCCTCGGTCTGGTTCTGGCCGTAGTGGAGGATCTCGTACAGGCCGCCGCCGTCCGCGCTCTGGTGGCGCAGCAGAGAGCGGTAGAAGGGGCCGCCGGCGGCCTTCTCGTGGTTGCTGCGCACCATCCACAGGCCGACGCCGCCCGCGGACCAGCCGATGTACTGGTAGTCCATGACACGCCGCCCCGAGTAGTGCTTGGAGCGGGTCTGGCCGTCGGATTTCCGGAAGACGTCCGAGGCCTCGATGGTGGTGGGCGCGTAGGTGTAGGAGTCGGGCTCGTCGTTGAGGAAGGCGCCCTTCCGTACGCGCACGATGTACCGGCTCGCGGTGACGGACGTGTCGGCCTTGTTCGTCCACAGGTAGACGTTGTTCTCGCCGCTGCGCGCCGCGTAGTAGTGCTTCAGCGTGCCGTGCGTGACGGAGATCAGGATCGTCGAACCGGACTGCTCGACGCTCACGGTGGAGGCGCCGAGGCCGGACTCGATGTGCGAGTTCATGCCGCCGTAGCCCTGGTACTCCGTGCCGCGGTAGACCAGGGAGGTCAGGTCCCCGGTGGACTTGCTCACCTTGAAGACCAGCTGGGCGCCGGTGTCGACGACGTAGTTCGCGCCGTCGTCGGTCCAGCCGAAACCGGCGGCGTGCGCCGTGCGGGTGAGGGCCGCGCCGACGGCACCGGCGCCGGCGGCGAGGACGACGGTGCGGCGGCCGACCGGTCTGTTCGTGGGTCCGGACATGGGGGGTGCCTCCTGAGAGGGGTGGGGGGATGCGGTGGGAGCGAGGGTGACAGTTGAATCGATTTCGCGAAAGGGCTTTCGCTCATCCTCGATCGGAGATGCGGTGAATGCTGCTCGGGGTCTAGAAAGCGCTTGTCCGGAGCGGTACGGTCCCCCTCCAGGTCATGTCGTGTGCCGGGAGGAGCCTGGAGTGAGACGTTTCAGCATCGCCGTCGCGGCGGTGGTAGCACTGGGGACCGCGTCGCCGTCCGTCCCCGCCCACGCGGACACGGGGAGCGGGAGCCGGGGCCTGGCGAACTGCGCCGCCGGCACCTGTCACTTCGACGTCCCGCCGGGCACGTACGACGTACGGGTCACACTCGGCGGGAAGGCGGCGTCCAGCACGAACGTCACCGGTGAGAGCCGCCGCTCCCTGCTCCCCGAGACGGTCGCACCGGCCGGACGACGCGTCACCCGCAGTTTCACGGTGAACGTCCGCACCCCCGAGGGCGAGCCCACCGGCCCCGAGGGAACCCCCGGCCTCGACCTGAGGATCGGCGGGACCGCCCCGGCCCTCGCCGGGATCGAGGTCAAGCGCGCCCGGCTCCCCCAGGCTCTCGGCTCCGCTCGAGCAGGGGGGACCCCCGTCCGCCAGATCTTCCTGGTCGGCGACTCCACCGTCTGCGACCAGCCCGGCGACCCGTACTCCGGCTGGGGCCAGCAACTGCCCCAGTACCTCCGCAAGGGCGTTTCCGTCGCCAACTACGCCGATTCCGGGGAGAGTACGGTCACGTATCTGGGGAACCCGCAGCTGTGGGCCACCGTACGGCCCCTGATCCGCCCCGGCGATCTGGTCCTGGTCCAGCTCGCCCACAACGACAAGACCACGGACGAGGCCACCTACCGGGCCAACCTGGACACCCTGGTGGCCGGCGTCCGGGAACAGGGCGGACAGCCGGTCCTTGTCACTCCCATCGTGCGGCGCTGGTTCAACCCCGACGGCACGCTGAACAACGGAACCGCGCTCCTGGTCAACGGCCTCGGTGTCGACCACCCGGCCGTCATCCGCGCGGTCGCCGCGGCGCGGGACGTCCCGCTGATCGACCTCACGGCGAAGACCAAGGCGCTGGTGGAGTCCCTCGGCGTGGAAGGCTCCAAGGCGCTGTACCTCACCAACGAGGCGCGGGACAACACGCACACCTCCGTGCGCGGTGCGACGGCCTACGCGGCCCTCGTCCGCGACGAACTCGTCACCCGGCATCTGGTGCCCAAGGGCACGGTGCGGGTGGGATGAACCCCTGGGGCGCCCCGACCGGAACCGGGGCGCTCCAGGTCCGATCCGTATCCACCGGCCCGAGCACGAAAGACATCCGATGCAGCTGCCTCCCGCCGACCGCACGACGTCCCCGTTCACCGGCTACACCCGCGCCCACTGGGAGGCGGCGGCCGACTCCCTGCTCGCCGCCGTCGAGCCGTACGCCAGCGAGGACCGCGCGCTCTACCACCTGCCCGGCGACCGGGCCGGCTGGACCGGGCACCTCTCCGACGGCCTGGAGGGCTACGCGCGCACCCTGCTGCTCGCCGCCTTCCGCCGCGACGAGAAGGCCCTGGAGCGCTACGCGACCGGCCTCGACGCCGGTGTCTCGGGCGTCTGGCCCCGCATCGAGGACCGCCACCAGTCCCTGGTGGAGGCGGCGTCCATCGCCCTGGCCCTGCGCCTCACCCGGGACCTGCTGTGGGACCGCCTGGACGACGGCGTGCGCCAGCGGACGGCCGCCTGGCTGGCCGACGCCCTCACGGCCGAGCCCTGGCCCTGCAACTGGGAGCTGTTCCCGGTCACCGTGGGCGGCTTCCTGGCCGAGGTCGGCCACGAGCCGGACGCCTCCCGCGCGGCGATCGACCGCGGTCTGGAACGCATCGAGCAGTGGTACGTCGGCGACGGCTGGTACACCGACGGTGACGGCCGCAAGTACGACTACTACAACGGCTGGGCGATGCACCTCTACCCGGTGCTGCACGCCTGGCTGGAGCGCGACGAGCGACTGCTGGAGCTGTACGGCGACCGCCTCCACCGGCACCTCGGCGACTACGCCCGTCTGTTCGGCGGCGACGGCGCCCCCATGCACCAGGGCCGCTCCCTGACGTACCGCTTCGCCACGACGGCGCCGCTGTGGCTCGGCGCGCTGACCGGCCGTACGCCGCTGCCCCCCGGCGAGACCCGGCGGCTGGCCTCAGGAGCGCTGAAGTACTTCCTGGACCGGGGCGCGGTGGACGACCGGGGCCTGCTCTCCCTCGGCTGGCACGGCTACGACGAGTCCGTCCTGCAGGGCTACTCGGGCCCGGCCTCGCCGTACTGGGCGAGCAAGGGCTTCGTCGGCCTGCTCCTGCCCCCCGACCACGAGGTCTGGACGGCACCGGAGGAACCCGCCCCCGCCGAACGCGCGGACTTCGTCACCCCCGTCGGCCCTCCCAACTGGCTGCTGCAGTCCACCCGTTCCGACGGTGTGGTCCGCCTCCACAACCACGGCAGCGAGGACGTCCGCTACGACCCGTACTACACGCGGCTCGCGTACTCCACCGTGACGACACCCGCGGACTCGTACGACAACAGCGTCCTCGTCGGCGGCGACCCGAGCCGCACGGGCATCGAACCGCTCGGCGTGGGCGAGGGCTGGGCGGCGTCCCGGCACACGGCGGGCGGGGGAGCGCGGGTGACGAGTGTGGTGCTGGTGCGCGGGGCGGCGGAGGTACGGGCGCACCTGGTCTCGGAGGCGGAGCCGGGGACGGAGGTCCGCGTGACCGGCTGGGCCGCACCGGACGGTACCCGGGCGGAACTGCTGCCCGCCGTCGGTCTCGACGCCGACCTGACCGGCGTCACCACCGGGGACACCACCCTGTTCGTCGCCCTGGCCCGGCTCACCGCCGAGGCGGAACCGGTCCCGCTGGCGGAAACGGTCGCGGTAACCGCTTCCGGGGAGGGGCGGCTGACGGTCCGCTGGAGGGGCGGGCCCGAGGTGGAGGTCCGGCTGGACGTGTCCGGCGTGCACGTCGGCTGAGGCCATCACCCTCCGGGTCGCCGTGGTCCGCCGTCCTTCGGTCCGCGCCGAAGCGAACCGGGCCTAGCGTGACGCCATGACCGCGAATCCGCAGCAGACACCGGCCGGCCGGGCCGCCGCCTTCGCCGCCCTGCACCGGGCCGCTGAGCCCCTGCTCCTGCCCAACGCCTGGGATCACGCATCCGCCCGGGCCCTCGCGGGGCAGGGCTTGGGGGCGGTCGGGACGACCAGCCTGGGCGTCGCCGCGGCGGCGGGTCTGCCCGACGGGGCGGCGGCGACCCGGGAGGAGACGCTGCGGCTGGCCGTGGCCCTGGGATCCGAGCCGTTTCTGCTGTCCGTCGACGCGGAGGGCGGATTCAGCGACGACCCCGACGAGGTGGCCGAGTTCGCGCGGGAGTTGTACGCCGTAGGAGCGGTCGGCATCAATCTGGAGGACGGTCTCGGGCCGACCGCCCGGCACGCGGCGAAGATCGCGGCGGTCAAGCGGACCGCTCCCGGCCTGTTCGTCAACGCCCGCACCGACACCCACTGGCTGGGCGACGGCGACGGCACCCTCGCGCGCCTCGACGCCTACCGGCAGGCGGGCGCGGACGGGGTGTTCGTGCCCGGCCTCACCGACCTGCGGGGGATCGAGACGCTGGTGCGCCACCTGGAGGTGCCCCTCAACGTCCTCTACTCGCCCGGAGGCCCGTCCGTCGCCCGCCTCGCCGACGTCGGCGTACGCCGGGTCAGCCTCGGCTCGCTGCTGTACCGGCGGGCCCTGGGCGCGGCACTGGAGGCCGCGGACGACATCCGAGCGGGCCGGCCACCGACGGGCACCACACCGCCGTACGGCGACGTGGCGGGGCTCGCCGCGCCGAGCCGCACGCCTGATTGACGCCGGCCACGAGGGGTTCTGTCCCTTGCGCCGGGCCATGCCGTGGGCGGTGAGGTGGTCGGCGGGCGCGTTCGCCGCCCTTGCCCACCGGACCCGCCGCATCAGCACGGTCTCCGTTCGCGTGCCGCCGGCCCCTGGCGGCTGCTCAGTCGGGTGGGACGGTTGGGTCGATGATCCGATACCCCACCCCGGGTGTGGTGACGATGACCGGGGGGTCGCCGAGTTTGCGGCGCAGACGGCTGATGGTCACCGTGACCGTGTTGGTGAACGGGTCGGCGTGTTCGTCCCAGACCTGTTCGAGGAGGTTCTCCGTGCTGAGGAAGGCGGGGCTCGCGTTCAGGAGGGCTTCGAGTACCGCGAATTCCTTGACGGAGAGGTCGAGTTGATGGCCGTCGCGGTCGGCGGTGCGGCGCATCGGGTCGAGTTCGATGCCGGCCGCACTCAGGGTGCGGGACCGGGCGGCGGGGCGGCGGCGTGCCAGGGCGCGGATGCGCAGGACGAGTTCGGGAAAGTGGAAGGGCTTGGCGAGGTAGTCGTCGGCGCCCAGGGTCAGGCCGCTGACGCGGTCCCCGGGTGAGTCGGCGGCGGTCAGCATGAGGACCATCACGCGGCCGTCTCCCTCGGTGATCATCTGGCAGAGGGTGTCGCCGTGGATGCCTGGCAGGTCGCGGTCGAGCACGACGACGTCGTACGCGTTGACGTCCAGCTTGGCCGCGGCGTCGAGCCCGTCGTGGGCCACGTCCACAGCCATGCCCTGGTCGCGCAGTCCCTCGGCGATGACTTCGGCGAGGGGGCGGGCGTCCTCGACCACCAGGACTCTCAACGCGCCACGCTCGTCTCCGTGTCGGGGGCTTCCGCCGTCGCCCTGCCGTCCGTACGGGGGAGGGTGATGGTGACGCGCAGGCCGCCGTCGGGGCGGGCACGCAGGTCCAGGGTGCCGTGGTGGGCCTGGGTGATGGCCGCGACGATGGAGAGGCCGAGGCCGCTGCCCTGGCCGGTGCCGGTCCGGTCGGCGCCGAGGCGGCGGAAGGGCTGCGCGAGGTCCGCCACCCGCCGCTGGTCGAGGACCGGTCCGCTGGACTCGATGACGAGGGACACTGCGCCTGCGTCGTCTCCTTCGGCCCGTACCGCGACACTGATCCAGCCCTCCGGGTCGTTGTGCGCGATCGCGTTGTCGACCACGTTGTCGACCGCGCGGCGCAGCAGCGTCCGGCTGCCCCGTACCCACGCGCAGTCGTCGATCCGGTTCTCACGCACGGTCAGGCCCTTGGCCGCAATGTCCTTTGCCCGTCCGGTCAGGGCGGTCAGCGCGAGTCGGCCGAGGGTGAGGCGCTCCGAGTCGGTGAACTCGCCGTGCTGACTGCGAGCCAGGACGAGGAAGCTCTCCAGCAACCGGTCCACCTGGTCGAGTTCGGCGCGCATCCGCGCGGCCAGCGTGGCCGTGGTCTCGGGTACCGGGCCCGGCTTGGCGAGGGCCACGTCCAGGGAGGCCCGCATCGTGGTGAGCGGGGTGCGCAGCTCGTGGGAGGCGTTGGCGACGAAGAGGCGCTGGGCGTCGAAGGAGCCCTCCAGGCGGCCGAGGAGGTCGTCGATGGTGTCGGCGAGGTCCTTCACCTCGTCGCCGGGGCCGCCGATGGCCAGGCGTTCGTGCAGGCTGTCGGCGGTGATCCGGCGGGTGGCCGCTGTCATCACGCGCAGCGGGCGCAGCACCCGGCCGGCGACGAACCAGCCGAGCCCCACCGAGATCACCGCCATGACGCCGAGGGCGATGGCGGAGCCGATCAGGATCTGCCGGGACTGGGTGTCGTGCGCCTGGGCCAGCTGATGCTCCAGCTCGTCGATGCGGCCCTGGGCGTGTGCCGCCGTGGCGGGCTGATCGGTGCCGCCATCGGGGGCGGTCCGGCTGGAGCGCGATCCGCCGGATGCCACCACGGCCGCGATGGCCAGCAGCGCCGTTCCCGACAGCAGGAACAGAGTCACGTACAAGGCGGTGAAGCGGGTGCGGGCAGTGCCACGGCGCAGGCCGAGCCGGGCGGCCAGGCCCGCGAGCCGTCGGGGCGGACCCCATTTCATCCGCATGCTCCCCTCTCGCCACCGCACCAGGACACGTACCAGGTCAGGCTAAGCCGAGGCGCCTAACAGCGAGATGACAGCGACCGTTCGGCCCCTGTAACTCGCTCCGTCACAGGGTGGGGCCCATGAGCGATGAGAGTACGAAGGCGACGATCGAGGTCATCGGTCTGCGTAAACGCTTCGGGCCACAACTGGCTCTGGACGGGATGACGTTCACCGTGCGGCCCGGACGGGTGACAGGCTTCGTCGGCCCGAACGGCGCGGGCAAGTCCACCACCATGCGCGTGATCCTGGGCCTTGACGCGGCTGAGGAGGGGAAGGCCCTGGTCGGCGGGGTGCCGTACCGCACCCTGCGTCGCCCGCTTCGGCATCTGGGGGCACTGCTCGACGCCTCCGCGCTGCAGCCGAGCCGCACCGCCCGTAACCACCTGCTGTGGCTGGCCCACTCACAGGGCGTGCCCGCCCGGCGGGTGGACGAGGTCATCGAACAGGCCGGCCTGGGCACGGCGGCCCGGCGCAAGGCCGGCGGCTTCTCGCTGGGCATGCGCCAGCGCCTGGGGATCGCGGCGGCGCTGCTCGGTGACCCGGCGGTGGTCATGCTGGACGAGCCGTTCAACGGCCTCGACCCCGACGGCATCGTGTGGATGCGCGGCTTCCTGGCGGAGCTGGCCCGGCAGGGCCGCGCCGTCCTGGTCTCCAGTCACCTGATGAGCGAACTCGAAGACACCGCGGACCATCTCGTGGTGATCGGCCGCGGCCGGGTCGTCGCGGACGCGGGCGTGTCCGAACTGCTCGCCGAGGCGTCCGGCGGCCGGGTCACCTTGCGTACCTCCGCGCCTGCGCGCGCCGCCCAGGTCCTGCACGGCGCGGGCGCCACCGTTGTCGCCACCGGCCCCGACACCCTCGGCGTCACGGGCCTGCCCGACGAGGAGACCGTGGCCCTGCTCGCCCGGAACGGGGTGCCGTTCTCCCAGGTGTCCGCGCACCGGGCGACGCTCGAAGAGGCGTACATGGAGCTCACCCGTGACGCGGTGGAGTACCGGGGCATCCCGGCAGGGGAGGCCACGCGATGACCGCCACCCTCACCCCTCACCCCCCGGCCGCGAGGCGCGCTGAGCGGGGCGGGTTCCTCAGGACGCTGCACGCCGAGTGGACGAAGTTCCGTACGGTACGCGGCTGGGTCCTCGCCATGGCGGCGGCGCTCCTGGTGACGATCGTGGTGGGTCTGCTCGGCACGGCCGCCCCCGCCCCCGGCGGTCGCGGCGCCGACTCCGCCTCGTACCCGAAGGGCCCCGGCGGCGAGGCCGTCAACGACAGCTTCCACTTCGTCCACAAGACGCTCACCGGCGACGGCACCCTCACCGTTCCCCTGCGGTCGCTGACCGGTGTGGCCGACACCGGGACCGGCAAGACGGCCCAGGGGGTCCAGCCCTGGGCGAAGGCCGGGATCATCGTGAAGGAAAGCCTCGCCCAGGGATCCCCGTACGCGGCGGTCATGGCCACCGGCGGCCACGGCGTACGCATGCAGTACGACTACACGCACGACACGGCGGGCCCTTCCGGCAAGGTCTCCCAGGAGTCCCCGCGCTGGCTGCGCCTGGTCCGCTCCGGTGACCGTCTCACCGGTGCCACCTCCACCGACGGCTCCCACTGGACCGAGGTCGGCCATGCGAAGCTGCCGGGGCTCGCGCGCACCGTGCGGGCCGGGCTCTTCGCCACGTCACCGCAGGCGAAGCAGGACACCGCGGCGGGCACGGGCTTCAGCCCCGCCGTGGCCACCGGCACCTTCGGCCGCCCCGCCCTCACCGGCCACTGGTCCCGGGGGGCGTGGCACGGCACACAGGTGGGCGGCGACGCGGGCACCTCCGGCAGCTACACGAACACTCTCAAGGGCGGCTTCACCCAGACCGCCGACGGCGGGTTCACCGTGACCGGGGCCGGTGACATCGCACCGGTCGTCGGCGGGCCCGTCATGGGCGTCGGCTTCTCCGTCGAGAACTTCCTCGTCGGCACCTTCGCCGGGCTGATCGTGGTGATCGCCGTGGGCGCGGTATTCATCACCGGCGAGTACCGGCGCGGTCTGCTGCGTACGACCATGGCGGCAACTCCCCTGCGGGGCCGGGTGCTCGGTGCCAAGGCGCTGGTGGCCGGAGGCGTCGCGTTCGCCATGGGCCTGGTGGCCGCCGCGATCACCATTCCCGTCGGGGAACGCAGTGCGCTCGGCAGGGGCTTCCATGTCTTCCCCGCCACGTCGGCGACCGAAGTGCGGGTCATGGCCGGCACCGGCCTGCTCTGCGCGGCCGCCGCCGTGCTCGCCCTAGGCGTCGGTGCCCTGCTGCGGCGCAGCGGCACGGCGGTCGCCCTGGTCATCGCGTCGATCGTGCTGCCCTTCCTGCTTGCCACCTCCGGCGTACTGCCCCCGGGTGTCTCGGAGTGGCTGCTGAGGGTGACCCCGGCTGCGGGCTTCGCCGTCCAGCAGACCCTGCCGCAGTACGCGCAGGTGCTCAGCGTGTACGAACCCTCGACCGGCTACTACCCGCTGGCGCCATGGGCCGGCCTCGCCGTGCTGTGCGGATACGCCGTGCTCGCCTTCGGTCTGGCCGTGGTGCGGCTGCGCGGGAGGGACGTATGAGTCTTCTGAGCGGTGCACGACTCACGAGCACGGCGGACGGCGCGTGGCGAGGGGACTTCGGCCGCGCCCTGCACGCGGAGTGGACGAAGCTGCGCACCGCAGGGGGAACGGGCGGGTTGCTCCTGCTCGCCGTCGCGCTGACCGTGGCCGTCGGCTGCGGCACCGCCAAGGCCGTGAAGTGCCCCGACTCAGGGTGCGGCCAGGACGCCGTCAGGCTCGCCCTGACCGGCGTCACCGTCGGTCAGGCGGTCATCGCCGTCTTCGCGGTGCTGGCCGTCAGCGGCGAGTACGGCACCGGGATGATCCGCACCACGCTCATGGCAGTGCCGAACCGGCTCACCGTCCTCACCGCCAAGGCGACGGTCCTCACCACGGTCGTCCTGGCCTCCGGGACGGCGGCCGTCCTGGCCTCCCTCCTCGCCGGCCGTCACATCCTGTCCGGCAACGGATTCACCGAGGCGCACGGCTTTGCCCCGCTGTCCCTGGCCGACGGCCCGACCCTGCGCGCGGCCGTGGGCTCGGTTCTCTACCTCGTCCTGATCGCCCTGATCGGCCTCGGCGTGGCGACGGCGGTACGGGAGGCGGCGAGCGCCATCGGGATCGTGCTCGGGCTGCTCTACCTGTTCCCGGTCGTCACCCAGGTGGTCAACGACCCGGAGTGGCAGCGCCACCTCCAGCAGATCTCGCCCATGACCGCCGGGCTCGCGGTCCAAGCCACCGTCCATCTGCACGAGCTGCCCATCGGTCCATGGGCCGGCCTGGGCGTGCTCGCCATGTGGGCCGCGGCCGCGCTGCTGGTCGGCGGCCTGCTGCTGCACAGGCGCGACACGTAGCCGAATCGAGCCGTGCGCGAGCACGGTGGCTTCGGGCCGCTCCCCGGCCCGGCGCCTCACCCGGTCGACGATCCAGCCGACCGGGAGCGACGCCGGGGGCCGGGCACCATGAACGCCAGGGCGACGAGGGCGAGGTGTGAGTCCATGTCCAGTCCGAAGGAGGCGCCGTGCCTGTCGGTGTACTGCCGGTCGATCTCCACGTCCGTGCGGTGCCGCAGCACGCCCTCGATCATCGCGGCGGCCTCGGAGGCCGCCCCTTCTCGCCCGGCCAGTTCTGGAGCAGTACGTGCAGGGCGTCGATCGCCCTGTCCCAGGAGACCTGCACGTCACGGGGCGCACCGAAGGCGCCGGTGGACTCCAGGGCGCAGTAGCCGTGGAAGGTGCTGCGCAGCAGGCGCACGGCGTCGGTGAGGTCGGGTTCCTCCAGGCCGTAGGCGCGGAGCATGCCGTAGGTGACGTCCGCCGTTCGCCGCATCGCGGGGGAGTCCGTGACGAGTTCCCGGTCGATGCGGATCTGGGTCGCCGCGTACCGGCCGGGGTGCTCCAGGGCGTAGGCCCGGTAGGCGGCGGCGAAGGCGGCGAGCGTGTCCCGGCCGCTCTCCCGTCCCTCGACCGCCTCCGCGATCCGGTCGATCATCTCGCCACCGGAGAGGAGGGCCATGCGGGTCCGCAGGTCCCTCAGACTCCGGACGTGGGTGTACAGACTCGCGTCCTTCACCCCGAACCGGCGGGCCAGCGCGGACAGGGTGACGCCCTCGAACCCGACCTCGTCGGCGAGCTCGACCGCGGCCGCGACGAGGCGCTCGGGGGTGAGACCGGCTCTGGGCATGGGGTCGGGGTCACCTCTCGAAGAGCGCCATGCCGAGGGCGAGACCCCTCGGACGCACCACGTGATCGTAGCCGCCCAGGTGAAACGCGTTCGCGGCATCTCCCGGTCACCCGCGCCGCCATAGGGTTGCCGGGGGTTCCGGCTCGGGACGTGGGGGAGGCGGGCATGACGCACGGGGCAGCGCGGCGCGAGGACGGACCCGGCGGCTCGGCGGAGACCGTCGACGACGGCTTACGCGGAACGCGCCCGTTGTGGCGGCAGCGCGACTTCGGGATCTTCTGGGCCGCCCAGACCCTCTCCGTGCTCGGCGACTCCTTCGCGCTGATCGCCCTGCCCCTGCTGGTCCTGGACGCCACCGGATCCCTCGCGCGGATGGGCCTGCTGACGGCGGTGGGAGGGGCCGCGGCGGTCGTGGCGGCGGTGTTCGCCGGGGCGGTCGTGGACCGCGTGGACCGGCGCCGCCTGCTCATCGCCTGCGACCTGCTGCGCATGGGCCTGTACGGGGCCGTCCCGCTGGTGTGGCTGTTCGGCCCGCAGATCTGGCTGCTGTACGTGGTGCTGCCGCTGTGCGAGGCCGTCGGCATGCTGTTCGCGGTCGGCTACGTCACGGTCGTGCGCGGCCTGGTCGGCACCGAGCGGCTCACCGAGGCCAACGGACGGCTCAACGCCACCGCCGCCGCTGCGGGTGTCCTCGGGCCGCTGTGCGCGGGGCTGGTCGCCGCGTGGTCCGGCCCGGCCGCGGCCGTCGGCGTGGACGCGGCCAGTTTCGGGGTGTCGGCGACGTGCCTGTGGTTCGTACGGTTCCGCCGACGCGCCCCGGACGAACAGCCGGGCGAGCGCACCGGACTGTGGCGGGACCTGCGCACCGGCGTCACCTTCCTCCACGGCCACCCCGTGCTGCGCTCGCTCACCGTCCTGCTGTTCGTCTTCAGCTTCCTCACCCTCGGCATCCACGACCTGGTCATCTATCACCTCAAGCACGACCTCGGGCACGACGACGGCACCGTCGGCACCGTCATGGCGGCCGGCGCACTGGGCACCGTCACCGGCGCCCTGCTCGTGGCCAGGATCCGCCGCCGCCTCGGCTTCGGGCCGACGTGGACCGGCTCGGTCGCGGGCTGCGGGCTCGCCTTCGCCGGTCTCGGCTGGGCCCGTGACGTGCCGGTCGTCGCGGCCCTGAGCGCCGCCTTCCTCGCCTGCGCCGCCGTGGGAGGCACCTGCTCGTTGTCACTCCGTCAGGAAGTCACCCCGGAGCACCTCCTGGGCCGGGTGACCTCCGCGTTCTGGACGCTGCACTACGCGGCGGCACCGATCGGTGCCGCCGTGCTGACCTGGGCCGCGGAGGAACAGGGCACGACCCCGGTCGCCCTGGCCGCCGGAGCGGCCTGTGTCCTGCTGGCCGTGGCGGCCCTGTTCACCCCGGTCCGCGGCGCTGGCCGGACCGTCAGCCGTTGATGCCGCTGTAGTGCCGCAGACTCCACCGCCACACCAGCCGCGCCGCCAGATACGCCAGCAGCCCGAGCAGCGGTGAGGCCGCCGCGAGCCAGTAGGGGACTCCGGTCGTGTGGCCGTGGCCCGTCAGGACCGCCGCCGGGAAGTAGGCGACGAAGGCGAGCGGGAGGCCGAAGGTGAGGAATCCCCCCACCGCCCTGGGCAGGACGTTCAGCGGGTAACTGCCGAAGGTGCCGAGGAGTTCCTCCAGCCAGCGGCCCCACATGTCGGCGGCCGGGAAACGCAGGGACGCACTGGCCACGACCGTGAACAGGGCGGCCTCCAGCAGCATGCCGCCGAGCACGGCCGCGACCAGGTACGTGACGCGGCCGGTCGTCCAGTCCAGGTCGCTGCGGGAGAGCGCGCCCGCCATCAGGCCCGCCGCCACCGTGAGGTCCCCGATGGCGTTGGTCGGGAAGAACGCCAGCTGGATCTGGCGGTGGACCGGCATGGGGCGCATCAGGTAGATGTCGATCCGGCCCTCCTGGACCTGCCGGCCGGCCCAGTGCATGCGGCCCAGGAACAGCACGAACAGCCCGTGCGCCAGCATCCGCGTCGCCGGGATGAGCAGGACGTCGGAGCTGTCCCAGCCGCCCATCCCGGCGAACCGGGACAGCAGCACCGTCGCGAACACGATCACCGACACCTGCCAGATCGCGCCGATCGCGATCATCAGCAGGAACTCGGTGCGGTACTCCAGCTGCGCGCGGAAGTTGAGCGCCGTCACGCGCCACACGATCCGCAGAGCCTTGAGCGACATCTCAGCCTCCCTGCGAGATCACGCGCCGGGCGGCCCGCCGCCACAGCAACCGGGTGAACAACGCCAGCGCCACGACCCACGCGGCCTGCACGGAGAGCTGGAACGCCGCGTCCGACAGCGGAATGCGCCCCACATACAGCGACAGCGGCACGCTCAGCGTGGCCTGGAAGGGCAGGAAGGCGCTCATCGTCACGAACCAGTCCGGGAAGAACCACAGCGGCGCGTACACCCCGGACAGCAGGTTCTGCGCGAACAGCAGGATCAGCATGGCCGCGGTGTTGCGGACCGTCCAGAAGCACAACTGGTCCAGCACCAGCATCACGTAGTACAGGACCCACTGGCCCAGCAGCATGCTGAGCAGGAACACCCCCGCCGCGGCGGGCGACGCGGGCGGCTCGACGACGCCCGCGGCCAGGCAGATCACGTACCCCGTCAACGCCCACGCCAGGCCGTACAGTTGCTCGCCGGCGGCGCGCAGGGCGTAGTAGCGCTGCGGCGGCAGCGGGCGCAGGTACCAGTAGACGATGGTGCCGAAGTGCATGTGCTGCAGGACCGTGTCCCGGCCCGCGTACTGGTCCAGCTCCCGCAGCCGGGACGCCAGTACGGCCAGCACGGCGTACGTGACCGCCTGGTCGCGGCTGAGTCCCGCGGTCGTGCCGGACTGCGCGTACAGGCCCCTCCACAGCGACCAGACCAGCACCACCTGCACGGCCAGCCGGAGGGCGACGGCGGTCATCCGGGGCGGTGCGTTCAGCTCGCCGAGCGGGGTGACCCGGGCGGCGCGCCAGGCGCTGAGCACGGCCACGTCAGACCTCCCCGGCGTGCGCGTACGCGGCCCGCATCACGTCCTCGAGGTCCGCCTCGTCCAGCGCGATGTCCGTCACCTCGAACCGCTCGATCACCGCTTTCAGCGCCTGCTGGACGGTGAGGGTGCCCGGCCCGTCGGGGCCGAGGACGATCTGCGCGCCGGTGTGCCGCAGCAGCGTGGTGCCCGGCGGCGGCACGACCTCGGCGTCCGGCGAGGCCAGCGTGGCCCGCACCTGCCACGTCGAGCCGAACTTCCGGCGGATCTCGTCGAGCGAGCCGTCCAGCATCAGCCGGCCGTGGTTGACCAGCACCACCCGCTCGGCGAGCCGCTCGACCTCCGTCATGTCGTGCGTGGTCAGCAGCACCGTACGGCCGCGCTGTTCCACCTGGTGCCGCAGGAACTCCCGCACCTGCTCCTTCACCACCACGTCCATGCCGATGGTCGGCTCGTCGAGGAACACCACCGGCGGGTCGTGGAGCAGGGCGGCGGCCAGATCGCTGCGCACCCGCTGGCCGAGCGAGAGATGACGGACCCGGGTGTCCCAGAACGACGACAGCTCCAGGATCTCGTCGAACTCCGCCAGCCGCGCGGCGTGTTCGGCCTTGGGCACCTCGTAGATGTCCCGCAGGATCGCGAACGACTCGCGCACCGGCAGGTCCCACCACAACTGGGTGCGCTGCCCGAACACCGCCCCCACGTTGCGGGCGTTGCGCTCCCGCTCCCGGTACGGCACCACGCCCGCGACCCGGGCCTCGCCGGACGTGGGCGTGAGGATGCCGGTGAGGATCTTGATGGTGGTGGACTTGCCGGCACCGTTCGGCCCGAGCAGGGCGAGGAGTTCACCGGCGGCCACGTCGAAGGTGATGTCGGAGACGGCGTGCTTGGCCACCCGCTCGGGGTTGACCAGGGAACGGACGGCGCCCGCGAACCCGGGGCGGCGGACGGTGGTGTGGAAGGTACGGGACAGTCCTCGGACCTCGATGGCGACACTCAACTGACCCACCAACTCCCTTGTGGTGAACACAGCGGCGGCCGGTCGGCACAAGGGCCGACCGGCCGCGGATGACACCCCCGACACTCTCGGAATGTCGATCAATCGGTCAATCGATTAATCAGTTTCTTACCTGGCGGTCGAGAACACGAACGAGAACTCCACAGGCTCCGCCTTCAGGAAGTACTGCGGCAGCGGACCCGGACCGCAGGACTGCGAGCCGATGCCGTGCAGCCCGTGGTCGAGGTTGACCCACACCGTGTCCCCGGCCGTGAGGTCGGTGCGGTGCCGCGCGGCATCGAGCTGCTCGGTCGTCCAGCGCCGCGCGGTGAACCAGAACTCCGGGTCCCCCTCGATCCTCAGACCGCCGAGCTCCACCCAGCGCACATCGGCCCGGGCGCCGTTCTCCTGCGGACGGACGTACGGCGTCTGCAGCCCGTCCACCGTGGACTGCCAGCGGCCCACCATGGACGCCGTCCTGGTGTCCGGGTAGGCCTCGCCGGGACCGCCGCCGAACCACTCCACCCGGTCCGCCTGCGGCAGTCCGAAGCGCACGCCGAGCCGGGGCAGCGGCACCGTCCAGTCGCCCTCCGGCGTCACGGACACGCTCAGCCGCAGCCGCTCGCCGTCGGACGTCCAGCGGTACACCGTGTCCAGACCCACCTCGCGGGCGGCGGGCGCCACCCGGGTCCGCACCGTCAGCGCGTCGTCGCCCGCCTCGACCGAGACCAGGCGGTGCCGCATCCGGTGCAGGCCGAGCGTGCGCCACAGCATCCCGTAGCGGGTGTCGGTCTGCCACTCGGCGCCGTCGTCGTTGTCGGTCGTCGCCCGCCACACGTCCAGCCGCGGTGCCGCGCCGACCTCCACGCCGCCGATCGACAGCAGCGCACCGGTACGGGCGTCGAACCCGGCCGGACCGAGCGTGATCCGGTCGCCGTCCCGCACGGGCCGGTCGGTCGCGGGGAAGGACGGCAGCGGCCTCGCCCCCACCGCGAACTGGCCCCAGGCCACCACGTGCCCCTTCGCGGCCCAGGACGTGTCGTCCGCGAGCAGGGCCCGCACCGTCCACTGCCGCTCGCCGCCCCGGCCGTCCGCGGGCGGCTCCGGCAGCTTGACCTCGGCGCTCTCGCCCGGCGCGAGCGCCGGCACCGCGAGCGAACCCGACTCGACCGTCTCACCGTCCACCTGGCACGACCACTCGAAGGCCAGCGCGGACAGGTCGGCGAAGTCGTGCTTGTTGGTGACCCGCACGGTGCCGTTGGTGCCGTCGCCCTCGATCAGGACCGGCTCGATGACCTTCTTGTACTCGATCAGGCCCGGCGACGGCGTCCGGTCCGGGAAGACCAGCCCGTCGCACACGAAGTTGCCGTCGTGCAGCTCCTCGCCGAAGTCACCGCCGTAGGCGTAGCCCAGCTCGGCGTGCTCGACGCCGTGATCGATCCACTCCCAGATGAATCCGCCCTGAAGCCGCTCGTGCTTCTCGAACAGCTCCTGGTAGTCGGCCAGGCCGCCGGGGCCGTTGCCCATGGCGTGGCCGTACTCGCACTGGATGAACGGCAGTTCGCGGCGCTTGTGCGTACCGCCGTCGAGCCGCTGCCCGATCTTGGCGACCTCCTCGTGGGAGGCGTACATCCGCGAGTAGACGTCTGTGTCGCGGCAGTTCCAGTCGCCCTCGTAGTGCACCAGCCGCTCGGGGTCGCGGCCGTGGATCCACTCGGCCATGGCGGTGAGCCCGCGGCCGGTGCCGGCCTCGTTGCCCAGCGACCAGAACACGATGGACGGGTGGTTCTTGTCCCGCTCGACCATGCGCGCGGCGCGGTCCAGCAGGGCCGGGGTCCAGCGCTCGTCGTCGACCGGGTTGTCCCGCCAGTCCTGCTCGACGAAACCGTGGGTCTCCAGGTCGCACTCGTCGATGACCCACAGGCCGTACTCGTCGCACAGGTCCAGGAAGGCCGGGTGCGGCGGGTAGTGCGAGGTGCGCACGGCGTTGAGGTTGTGCCGCTTCATCAGCAGCACGTCCTCGCGCATGGTCTCCAGGTCGAGCGCGCGACCCTGCCGGGGGTGCCACTCGTGCCGGTTGACGCCCCGGAACAGGATCGCCCTGCCGTTGACCTTGACGAGCCCGTCCTCGAGGACGACGGTACGGAAACCGATCCGCAGCGGCACCCGCTCACCCTCGGTGGCCAGCACACCGTCGTACAGCCGCGGGGTCTCGGCGGTCCACGGCTCGACGGCGACCGTGATCGACTCGCCGGTCGCGACATCGATGTCCAGGGCCGGGACGGTCACCCGCCCGTCGACCTCGGAGTCGACGCGCAGGGTGCCCTCGCCGGTGGTGTGGTCGTAGGAGGCGTGCACGAAGAAGTCGCCCGCGCTGCCCGCCGGGCGGTGCAGCAGCGTCACGTCACGGAAGATGCCCGGCAGCCACCACTGGTCCTGGTCCTCCAGGTACGACCCCGCCGACCACTGGTGCACGCGCACGGCGAGCACGTTGCGTCCGGGCTTCAGCAGCTCACCGACCGTGAACTCGTGCGCCAGCCGGGAGCCCTTGAACTCGCCGAGCTCCGTGCCGTTCAGCCAGACGCGGGCGCACGACTCGACACCGTCGAAGCGCAGCACCGCCCCGCCGTCCGACGGCCAGTCGGACGGCAGGTCGAAGACGCGCAGATGGTCACCGGTCGGGTTCTCCGTCGGGACGTACGGCGGGTCCACCGGGAAGGGGTAGAGGTGATTGGTGTAGATCGGGGAGCCGAACGCCCCGTCGCCCTGGAGAACCCAGTGCCCGGGGACCGTGACCTCGGCCCAGTTCCCGGCGTCGTAGCCCTCCTCGGCGAACGAGTCGTCCTCGGCGTCGGCGGTGGCCGACACCCGCAGGCGCCAGCTGCCGTTCAGCGACAGGGACCGCGCGTCGGAGGACGCGTACCAGGCGCGGGGCGGCAGGGCCCCGCTGCCCGGGGAGACGTCTTCGACGTAATCGACGGATGGGGTCGTGCGGTAAGACATCGGTCTCCTAGCTCAGCCCTTGATGCCGGTCTGTGCGATCCCCTGCACCAGCCAGCGCTGGAGGAAGAGGAAGACGAAGACCAGGGGGAGGATGGATACGGCCGTGGCCATGAAGATCAGGTGGAAGACGACGGTCTGGTTGGTCATGTAACTGGACAGCGCGACCTGCACCGTCCAGGAACCGGGGTCCTGGCCGATGACCAGAGGCCACAGGAAGGCGTTCCAGCCGTTGATGAAGGTGATGGTCGCCATCGCCGCGAAGAAGTTCAGCGAGTTCGGCACTACGACGCGCCAGTATGCGCCCCAGTAGCCCAGCCCGTCCATGCGTGCCGCCTCCTCCAGCTCCTTGGGGAACCCCAGGAAGTACTGCCGGAACAGGAAGCAGGTGAAACCACTGAACAGCCCGGGAATGATCAGACCCCGGTAGGTGTCGACCCAGCCGAGCGAGGAGACCAGCACGAAGCTCGGGACGAAGGTGACCGCGGTCGGGACCATCAGGGTCCCCAGGACGGCGTAGAACACCTTGTTGGCGTGCTTGTAGGGGATGCGGGCCAGACCGTAGCCGGCGAGGGAGCACACCAGCAGGACGCCGACGGTGTGCAGGGTGGCCACGACCGCCGAGTTCCACAGGGACTGGGCGAAGGGGACCGTCTCGTCGGTGAAGAGCTCCTTGATGTTGCCCCACTGGATGTCCGTGGGGAAGAACTTCCAGTTCTCTCCGGTGATCTCGGCGTCGGTGGAGAGGGCGTTGCGCACCAGGATGTAGAACGGGATCAGGAACAGGAACGCGGCGACGCCCGTGGCGACGTAGAGGCCGGTGGAGCTCATCACGCCGCCACCGCGCCTGACCCGGCTGGGCGCGTCCGGCGCGGGGGCGGACTTGCGCACCTTGGTCATGGTGGTGGTCACTTGGACTCGTCACCCCTTCCGAAGCCCATGATCTTGCCCTGGAGCAGGGTCACGGCACAGATCAGCACGGTCAGGATGAGTGCCCCCGCGCTGCCGGCGCCGTAGTCCTGGCTCTCGCCCAGGGCCTTGTAGTACAGCTCGACGAGGGGCGGGCGTCCCCAGGTGGTCTTGGACAGCAGGTTGAAGAACTCGTCGAAGGCCTGGTAGGCGGCGATCAGCAGCAGCAGGATCACCGCGGTGGACGTGGCGCGCAGCTGGGGCAGCGTGATGTACCGGAAGGTCTGCCAGCCCGACTTGGCGCCGTCGATGGCGGCGGCCTCGTACAGCTCGTCCGGGATGTTCTGCAGCGCCGCGATGAACAGGATCATGTAGAAGCCGGACTGCAGCCACAGCCGGGCCGTCACGATGACCAGCCAGTACCAGGGCGGGTTGGGGTCGATCAGCCAGGCGATGTTCTCGATCCCGAACCAGCCCAGGACCGTGTTCATCAGACCGAAGCGGACTCCGCTGAAGATGGACATCTTCCAGATGAGCGCCGCGGCGACATAGCTGACCGCGGTCGGCAGGAAGAAGACCGAGCGGAAGAACGCCCGCATGAATCGCAGCCGGTTCACCAGCAGGGCCAGGCCCAGCGACAGCGCCCAGGTGGTGGGCACGATGAACGCGGCGAAGACGGTGAAGGTGCCGAGCGAGCCGACGAAGTCGTCGTTCGTCAGCATGTACACGTAGTTGTCGAAGCCGACGAACTTGTCCGGCGTGACGGTGAAGCGGGCCTCGAAGAAGCTCAGCCAGAGGCTCCAGAGGATCGGCGCGTAGACGAAGATCGCCAGGCCGATCAGGAACGGCCCGGTGAAGAGCCAGAAGGCGTAGGTGGGGCTGCCCCGCAGGCCCCGCCGCGGCTTGGCCGGTGAGGCCTTCGCCGGGGCGGAGCCCGCGAGGTCGAGCTTGGTGGTCGTCGACATGTCGTGGTCCGTCCCGCGGCCTATCCGAACAGCTTCTTGAGCTCGCGGTTCACGGCCACATCGGCCTTGTCGAGTGCCTTCTCCGGGTCCATGTCCTTGCGGACGGAGTTGGCGAAGACGTCCTCCAGAGCGGTGATCATCGCCTGGGTCCAGCCGATGTTGTCGAAGTGGCCGAACTCGTTGAAGAGCCTGACGCCCTCAGCTGCGTTGCCCGACTTGAGCTTGTCGGCCGTCTTGGCGAGCGAGGTGCGCGGCGGGATGTGGAAGCCGTAGGAGGTGGCCCAGTCCTCCTGGTACTGCTTCTGGTCGATCCACAGCCACTTCACGAACTCCTTGGCCGCGTCGACGTTCTTGCCCTTGGCGTTGACGAACATCGACCAGCCGCCGTTGTAGACGGACTGCTTGCCGGAGTCGACGGTCTTCGGGAAGGGGAAGACGCCCCAGTCGTCGCCGAGCGCGTCCTGGATGGCCGGCATCGCCCACATGCCGCAGAACTGGATGGCGCACAGGCCCTGGTTGAACGAGGACGGGTCCCAGGACTCGGTCGGGGCGCCGAGGAGGAGGTCGCCGCTGGTGAACAGCTTGCGCATCTTCTTGATGCCCTCGACGACACCGGGGGTGTGGTAGGCGATCTCGTTCTTCTCGTTGAGGGTGTCCGCGCCGGCCGACCAGATCATCGGGTTGATGACATTGTGCAGGTCGTTGCCCATGTACAGGCCCTTGACCTTGCCGGTGGTGAGCTTGGCGGCGGCCTCCATCAGCTCGTCGAGCGTGGTCGGCACCTCGACCTTGGCCTTCTCCAGCATCGACTTGCGGTAGAAGAAGAACTGCGGGTCGTCGATCATGCGGACGCCGTATATCTTCCCGTCGACCGTGTGCGACTTGATGTCGGCCGGGTTGAAGTCGTCCTTGACCGGGTCGATGATGTCGGTCAGGTCCGCCACCTGGCCGCTCTTCACCATCTGGATCTGCGGGTGGAACTCGAAGAGGTCCGGCGCGTCCTTGGTGAGCAGCGCCGAGAAGAGCTTGCTCTCGAAGTCGGCGCTGGTGATCCACTGCGTGGTCACGTTGGCCTTCTTGTACGCCTTCGCGTACTTCTTGATGGCCTGTTCGGTGCCCGCCTCACCGTAGGCGTGGAACATCTGCGTCAGGTTGGTGCCCGAACCGGAGCCGCCGCCCCGGCCGTTGTTGCCGCCGCACGCGGCCAGCCCGCCCGCGGCGGCCAGGCCCATCGCGGCCCGCAGTACGTTCCGGCGGTCCCAGTTCATGTTGCTCGATGCCGACATGCTGACGTCCTTGTCTCGAGTGCGGCTGCGGCTCTGCGGCTCACTGCCTGATGGCTCACGGCCCGAAGGCTCGCGCCAGATGGCTCAAAGAGAGGTGCGGTGCGGGACGCTAGAGCTTCGACTAAGGCTTCGGCAAGGGGTTGGACGAAGTCTGTGCGAAGCGTTGTGTCCGGTTCGCGATTTCGAACGCGTAGGAGGAGTGGAGGAGTTGGTTCCGCCGTTACGAGGGTGGGGTGGTGGTACGGCTCCTCACGGGGGCGGTGCGTTTGCCGTTCTTCTGCCCGACGGCCTGCAGTGCGCCTTCGAGCGCGAACGTCGCCGCGCCGAGGCACACCGGGTCGGTGGGGATCGGGGAGAGGACGACCTCGGTGGCGGCCAGCGGCCGTGGCAGCGCGTGCCGGGTCACAGCCTCGCGCACCTCGTGCAGCAGCGGCTCGCCCAGGGTGCGGGCCACCCAGCTGCTCAGCACGACGATCTCGGGGTTGAACAGGTTGACCAGGTCCGCGACTCCGGCGCCCAGATAGCGTGCGGTGTCGTGGACGACCCGGCGCGCCAGGGGGTCGTCCGCCGCGACCCCGCGGGCCAGGGCGTCGATGGTCGCCGTCTGGTCCTCGGCGTGCAGCAGCGCGCTGTCGGGACTGAGCTCGCGCAGGTTCAGCATGATGCCGCGCGCGCCGACGTACGTCTCCACGCACCCGTGGTTGCCGCAGCGGCACGGACGTCCGTCCAGCACCATCGTGGTGTGGCCCCACTCGCCGGCGCTGTTGCTGACCCCCCGGTGCAGGCCGCCGCCCAGGACGAGACCGGCGCCCACACCCGTGCCCAGGTTGACCACCACCGCGTTCCCGCGCCCGCGCGCGGCCCCGAACCACAACTCGGCGACCGCGCTGGCGCGCAGCGGGTTGTCCAGGTACAGCGGATAGGCGATGTGCTCGGTGAGCAGGTCGAGCAGCGGTACGTCGTGCCAGTCCCAGTTGGGCGCGTACTCGGAGACGCCGGTGGCGCGGTCCACCTGCCCCGGCACGCTCACCCCGACCCCCAGCACCCGGGCGCCCTCGATGCCGGCCTGCGTGACGACCGAGCCGACGGCGGTGACCACATGGCCGACCACCTGCTCGGGCAGGCTCTCGCCGGGCCGGACGTCCTCCTCGGCGCGGGCCAGCACGTTCAGCCCGAGGTCGAAGAGCTCCACGTGGACGTACGTCTCGGCGATGTCGACGCCGATCAGCGCGCCGCCCGAGGTGTTGACCGCGACCAGGCCCCGGGGGCGGCCGCCCGCCGAGTCCTCGAAGCCGACCTCGGTGATCATGCGCAGGTCGAGCAGCTCGCCGACGAGGGTGGCGACCGTCGCGAGGCTGAGCCCCGTGGCCGCTGCCAGCTCCTGCCGGGAGGTGGGTGACTCCGCGATGATCTGACGCAGCACCTCGTAGCGGTTCGCGGTGCGGATGTCACGTGATGTGCGCTTCACCGGGGTGCCCCATTCCTTCCCAGACCGGCCGGGCCGGATCGACGTCGGCACCGGCGCGGCGCAAGGCTATGGGCTGCCGGGACTTTCGACAAGGGGTTTGGAAAGGGGCTTTATAAAGTCCCCGCCCGATGCGGGCCGGTGAAGGCGGGTCGTGGCCTGACCATGATGCCTCAGTACGGGTGCTCCGGCCCCCGGCAGGTCAGTCCCGCTTCTCCGCGGGACCGCCCGTGGGGTACGCCGGCACCTCGTCCGGACGGTTCGCGCCGGCGACCGCTGCGGCCAGCTGCCGCTGCACCTGCTCCGGCAGTGTCGTGCCGCGTACGGTGCCCACCAGCTCCCCGGCCAGGTCGTGCAGTTTGGTGTTGGTGTTCTGGGAGGTCCTGACCAGCACGCTCCAGGCCGCCTCGGGAGTCAGGCCGAAGGAGGCCATCAGGATGCCGCGGGCCAGGTCGATGGTGGGCCGGGTCTGCATGGCGCGGCGCAACTGGGCGACCTCGGCGCGCAGGTCCTGGCCGTCCTCCTCCGGCGGGGCCGTGCCGGACGGGGCCGGGGGTGCGGCGTCCTCCAGCCGGCCGGAGTCGGTCAACAGCTCCCGCGTGCCGGTCAGCTCGAGAACGCGCTCGACCGCGACCCCGCAGGACCGGACGGTGACCGACTTGCCCAGGTCGACGGCACGGTCGTGCAGCTCCAGCAGGGCGCTGAGGCCGGAGCAGTCGCAGAACCCGACGGCGTCCAGACGCAGGTCGATGCCGTCGTCCGACAGGGTGAGCATGTCGTACAGCTCGGGCAGCAGCCGCCGGCTGCCCAGGTCCAGTTCACCCCACATCGTCACGGTCATCCGGTCGCCGTCCGCGACGACGTCCATGGTCGCCATGCAGGGCGGGATCGCCGTCGGGTCACAGTCGTCCCCCGCGGGTGCGGCGTCTTCCCGGGTATGAGACCGCGCAGAGTACGCAGGCTCCGGCATGGCCCTGTTCTCCCTCCTGCGTTCGCCTTGCCTCCGCTTCCAGCGTTGCCTCTCTACCCCATGCCCGTCAACCAATACATGAAATGCAGTACGTGTTTTTAGGTGCGTGAATGTTCTGTCGCTAGAGTTGGGGACATGGATGGAGTGCCCGAGCCACACACCGGATGGACGTTCCTCACCAACCATGCGCGCGTGCTGGCTGCCATTGCCGACAATCACAGTGCCCGTATCCGGGACATAGCGGCCCACTGCCGGCTCACCGAACGAGCCGTGCAGAAGATCATCGCCGACCTGGAGCAGGACGGGTACCTCTCGCACACGCGGGAGGGGCGCACCAACGCGTACCGGATCGACCCCGGCAAGGTGCTGCGCCACCCGGCCGAGGCGGGGCTGACCGTGGCGTCCCTGATGTCCCTGCTCGTCAAGGACGAGGCCGACCGCGCCACGACCTCGGTCACCCGCCCGCACGCCGCGACCCGACCCCCCGGCACCGAGCGGTCCGCCCTTCGGTGACCTGCCGGCCCGTGCCACCCCCACCTTGCCTACGCCCGCGCGAGCACCTCCCGCACGAAGGCGTTGGTGAACTTCCCCCTCGGGTCCAGCTCCCGCGTCAGCGCCCGGAAGTCGCCGAGGCGCGGGTACAGCTCGAGCAGGGCCGAGGCGGGCAGGGTGAACACCTTCCCCCAGTGCGGGCGGGCTCCGAAGGGGGCCAGCGCCGCCTCGACCCGCCGCACCACCGGCAGCACCGTCCGCGTGTCCTCGACCCAGGTGAAGTGCGCCGCGACGGTGTCCCGCCCGTGCGAGGGGCTCATCCACTGGTCGTCGCCGGCGACCGTGCGCACCTCGCAGGTCTGCAGGACGGGGGCGACATGCTCCCGGATCGCGTCGAGCGCGTGCAGCATCTCCACGGCGTGCCCGCGCGGCAGCAGGTACTCCGACTGCAACTCCGCCCCGCTGCTCGGCACGAACTCCGCCCGGAAGTGCGGAAGCCGCTGGTGCCACGGCCCCGGCACACCGAACTGCTCGGTGCAGTTGACCGCGGGCATGCCGGGCACCGGGTGCATCTTCTCCGCGGCGGGAGCGGCCCAGGGGAAGGCGGGCAGCGGCTGGTCGGTACGCCGCTTGAGCCACACCTGCCGGAAGCCCGGCTCCCGCCAGTCGGTGAACAGGCTGACGCTGTACCCCGTGGCCATCACCGTCTCGAACACCCCGGAGTCCAGGCCCTCCAGCGGCAATTCGGTGAACACGTGCTGCTCGACCTCGTAGGCCGGCTCCAGGTCCAGGGTGAGCGCGGTGACGACGCCGAGCGCGCCGAGCGAGGTGACGGCCCCGCCGAACCGCTCCTCGCCCCGCCCTATGGTCACCACCGAGCCGTCGGCCGTGACCAGCTCCACCTCGCGCACGGACGCCGAGAGCGGGCCGTTGAGCACCCCCGAGCCGTGCGTGCCGGTCGCGACCGACCCGGCCACCGAGATGTGCGGCAGGGATGCCATGTTGTGCAGCGCGAGGCCCAGCCCGTGGATCCGGCGGGCCAGTTCCGCGTAGCGCACACCGCCGCCGACCCGCACGGTCCGGGCCGCCGTGTCGACCTCCACCTGAGGGGGCAGGTCCGCCAGCGACAGCAGGACGCCCTCGGGGCCGGGTTCGGCGATCTCGTTGAACGAGTGCCCGCTGCCCAGGACCCGCACCCGGTCGCTGTCCGCGACGAGCGCTTGCAGCGCGGTCGACGAGGCGGGCCGGTGCAGTTCCTTGGCCGCGTAGGTGATGTTGCCCGCCCAGTTGGTCACGGTCCCGTTCATCCGTCGTCCTTCCCCGAGGCAGCGGGGACAGGTGAGCCCCCGGGGCGGAACCTACCCCGGCCCGGAGTCCATTGCCGCAGCCGTCCGGATCGGCCTACGGTGGGAATGTAGAGAGCGGTTTCTATCCGTGGTGCGGAGCCGTTTCAGCAGTGCCACCCGAGCCGGAAGGTCACCTCCTTGAGCCAGCGCCCCCAGGCACTGTTCGCCCTGGACGCCGAGAACGTGCCGCAGGTCTTCCCGCCCGAGGTGCTGGCACGGCTGCAGAAGTCCCTGGACATCGATCCGGACCTCGTGGTCCGGGACTTCACCGACCCGCGCGTCCTCGATGCGCTGGCCCGGACCGAGGTCCTGGTGACCGGCTGGGGCTGCCCCCGGATCGACGAGACGGTTCTCGACGCCGCTCCCCGGCTGCGGGCGGTGCTGCACTCGGCGGGCTCCGTGAAGTCCTTCGCCACCCACGCCCTCCGGGAGCGGGGCATCGCCGTCTCCTCGGCGGCCGTCGCCAACGCGCTGCCGGTCGCCGAGTACACCCTCGCCATGATCCTGCTCGCCGGGAAGGACGTCCTCGCCGCCCGCGACCGGATGCGCACGGCCCGCACGTCCCCGGGCTGGGGCGTCATCCCCGGCATCGGCAACTACGGCCGCCGGGTCGGCGTCATCGGCGCCTCCCGCATCGGCCGCCGCGTCCTCGAACTGCTCCGCCCCTTCGATCTGCGGCCGGTCCTCACCGACCCCTACGTCGACGAGCGCCGGGCCGCCGCGCTCGGCGTCCCCCTGCTGCCGATGGACGAGCTGCTGCGCACGTCCGGCATCGTCACCGTGCACGCCCCCGAGACGCCCGAGACCCGCCACATGATCGGCCGCCGCGAGCTGGCCCTGATGCCCGACGGGGCGGTGCTGATCAACACCGCGCGCGGTGCGCTGGTCGACCACGACGCCCTCGTGGCGGAACTGCGCACCGGGCGCCTGACCGCGATCCTCGACGTCACCGACCCCGAGCCGCTCCCCGCCGACTCGCCCCTCTACGACCTGCCCGGCGCCTTCGTCACGCCGCACCTCGCGGGCTCCCAGGGCAACGAGCTGGCCCGGCTCGGCCTGACGGTCGCCGAGGAGGCGGAACGCTTGCTGGCCGGGGAGGAGCCGGCGTACGCGGTCGACTGGGCGGCGCTGGAGCGGGAAGCCTGACGATCACCCCAGGACAGAGGGTGATGTACGGGGCGTTCCGTCGCCTCGGGGGGACCCGGGTACCGGCCTCGCGCACCCGGGGGCATACCGTGAGGAGTCGTACGTCCGAACCGGGAGGAGAGACGGGATGGGCAGCCGTACCGCGCTGGTCGAGGATCTGATGGAGCGGTTCCCGCACGTACCGCGGGAGGCCGTCTTCAAGGAGGACCTGCTCCGCGGCGGCGTCGCCTTCGACCCGTCCGCGCTCAGCGACAACGAGGGCGGCGAGGTCAAGCCGAAGTCGTACTTCATCTTCTCCTTCGACCACGGCACCCTGCCCGAACTGGGCGAGGCCGCACTGCGCCGGCCGCCCGAGGAGATCATCCTCACCGGCGGCCCCTACGACCTGCGCCGCACCGTCGTCTCGGTGCGCGTGAACCCGTCCTCGCCGTACCGCGTCGCCGCGAACGAGGACGGCGTGCTCGGCCTCTACCTCGACGGCAAGCGCATCTCCGACGTCGGTGTGCCGCCGATGCCCGAGTACTACCGGCACACCCTCGCCAACGGGAAGTCGGTCATGGAGGTGGCCCCGACCATCCAGTGGGGTTACCTGATCTACCTGACCGCGTTCCGCGTGTGCCAGTACTTCGGTGCCAAGGAGGAGTGCCAGTACTGCGACATCAACCACAACTGGCGCCAGCACAAGGCGGCGGGCCGCCCCTACACGGGCGTGAAGGACGTCGACGAAGTCCTCGAGGCGCTCGAGATCATCAACAGGTACGACACCGCGAAGGTGTCCACCGCGTACACGCTCACCGGTGGAGCGATCACGTCGAAGGTGCAGGGCCTGGACGAGGCGGACTTCTACGGGCGGTACGCCAAGGCCATCGAGGAGCACTTCCCGGGCCGCTGGATCGGCAAGGTCGTGGCCCAGGCGCTGCCCAAGGACGACGTCCAGCGCTTCAAGGACTACGGGGTGCAGATCTACCACCCCAACTACGAGGTGTGGGACGAGTACCTGTTCAAGATGTACTGCCCGGGCAAGGAGCGGTACGTCGGGCGGGACGAGTGGCACAAGCGGATCCTCGACTCGGCCGAGATCTTCGGCGCGCGCAACGTCATCCCCAACTTCGTGGCGGGCGTGGAGATGGCCGAGCCGTTCGGCTTCAAGACGGTCGACGAGGCCATCGACTCCACCACCGAGGGCCTGCGCTTCTTCATGTCGCACGGCATCACGCCCCGCTTCACCACCTGGTGCCCGGAGCCCACGACGCCGCTCGGCAAGGCCAACCCGCAGGGCGCTCCGCTGGAGTACCACATCCGCCTGCTCCAGGCGTACCGGCAGACCATGGAGGACTTCGGCCTCTCCTCGCCCCCCGGCTACGGCCCGCCCGGCGCCGGCAACGCGGTCTTCTCGGTCAGCTCCTTCATGGACAGCCTCCCGGCCGACGCCCCGACCGCCGTTTGATAACGCTTCGATGACATCGCCCCTCGGGGCGACGCGAGGTTGAGTCGCAGGGCGGCCGCATCCGTATGGCACTCCGAGACCGGAGTCGTGGGGTGCGGCCGTCCTGTCGTGATATCTGAACAGGGCGCTTGTCAGTTGTGTGGGAGGCGTGAAAAGCTCTCCCCCTGCCGCGAGGTTCCCCCCAACTCCAATGCCGCTGTGGTGAGTTGACCTCGCTTGTGGATGCAGGAGACCCATGCCCGACCTGCCGACCCCTCAGGACGCCACCGAGGCCGCGCTGTTCTCCGAGTGCTGGGACGCGGTCCTCGCGTACGCGGACCTGTGCACGTCCGGTTCCACGGCCGCCGCACAGCTCGGCCGCGAGGCGTTCGCACACGGCGTGCGCGAGGCCCGCGCCGCCGAGACCGGCCAGGTCCGTGGCACCGCCCGCCGCCCGGCCCGGCTGCCCCGCATACCCCTGCTGCTGACCTCCGTGCGCACCACGGCCGCGGCCTGGGAGGAGGAGGGGCAGGGCCACAAACTCGACCCCGACCTGCGCCTGTGGCTCAACTCGGACGCCGCCGCCCGCTACACCGGCCCGCCCCTGCAGCGCCCGCTCGCGCTGCGCGGCCTGCGCGACCTGCAGCAACCGGACGCCGAACTGCTCTGGTTCGCCGAGGTGGAGGCGCTGCCGCTGCCCCTGGTCGCCCGCCGCCTGGGACTCGATCCGGCCGGCGCCGCCGAGGAACTCCAGCAGGTGCGCACCCTGTTCCGGGACCGCTGCCACCGCAACCACCTCGACACGCCCATGGACGGCCGGTGCCGCAGCTACGCCCGGCTGCTCGACGCCGTCACCCGCTCCTCCGCCGCCGAGGCCCCCGGCGACCTCTCCCGGCACCTCGCCACCTGCGTGCAGTGCGCCGAGGCCGCCGCCTGTCTGCGCCTGCACGGCGGCGCCCTGCCCGGGGCGCTGGCCGGAGGGGTGATCGGCTGGGGAGGCCTCGCCTACCTGGAGCGGCGTCGCCGCGCAGCCGAGGTGCGGCTCGGTGCCGGCCGGGCCGGCTCGACGGGCCGGGCGGGCGCAGAGCCGGAGGACGGCGAGCAGAAGGCGCGCGTCGCCCGCAACGGGCTCCTCGTCGCCGCGGTCCTGGTCTCCGTGCTGGCCCTGGGGGTCTCCCTGATGCCCTTCGGCGGCGACGGCGACGACCTCGGCGCACCCGGCGCCGACCGGCAGCCGGTGGCCGACAGTGCTCCGCCCCTGCCGTCCGTCCCGTCCCTGCCACCCGCGACCTCGAAACCGGCCGACCGGCACACCCCGACCTCGAAGCAGCCGGAGAAACCCGGCAAGCCCGAGGACAAGAACCGCCACACCGAACCGCAGGGCACCTCCTCGCCCACCGACCGGGCCGAACCCGACGAGAACGAGGATCCCGTCTGCAGGGTCGAGTACGACCTGGTCAACCAGTGGCCGGACGGCTTCCAGGCCACGGTCACCGTCACCAGCACCCGGCCCCTCGACACCTGGCGCGTCGCCTGGTCCTTCCGGGACGGCCAGCATGTCGGCCAGATGTGGGACGCCTCCGTCTCCCAGGACGGCTCCCGCGTCAGCGCCACGGCCGCCGACTATAACAAGTCGGTCCCCGCGGGCGGCGACCTGGCCTTCGGCTTCCTGGCCTCCTGGCGCGGCAAGAACTCCCCGCCGTACGACTTCGAACTGAACGGCCACACCTGCGTGAAAAGCGGTTGACGCACCCGCGCCACGGCGGGATACCGTGACGTCGGTTCCGCGCACACCGCGGTTCCGCGCAGAGAAGATCCGAGCGACGAGGAGGTGTCGACCGATGGCTGTCAATGCGATGAGCGCTGCCCGCATCCAGTTCATGAAGTCCACCTCCATGGCCGCCGGCTGATCCGACCGACTGTCGGACCGGGGGCCGACCTCGGAAGGGTCACCCTTGTCTTCCTCCTCCGCTTCATCCGTTTCCTCCGCGCTCGCTCCCTACGGCTGGGACGAGGCCTGGGCCGAGGCGTTCGCCCCGTACGAGGCCGAAGGGCTGCTGCCCGGCCGGGTCGTGCGGGTCGACCGCGGGCAGTGCGACGTGGTCACCGCCGGCGGGCCGCTGCGGGCCGACACCGCGTTCGTCACCCCGCACGACCCCCTGCGGGTGGTGTGCACCGGCGACTGGGTCGCCGTCGAACCCGGCGGGAACCCGCGCTACGTCCGCACCTGCCTGCCGCGCCGCACCGCCTTCGTCCGCTCCACTTCCTCCCAGCGCTCCGAGGGGCAGATCCTCGCGGCCAACGTCGACCACGCCGTCATCGCCGTGTCCCTCGCGGTCGAGCTGGACCTCGGCCGCATCGAGCGCTTCCTCGCGCTCGCCTGGGAATCCGGGGCCCAGCCCGTCGTCGTCCTCACCAAGGCCGACCTCGTGCCGGACCCCGTGACCCTCTCGTACCTCGTCCAGGACGTGGAGACGAGCGCGCCGGGCGTGCCGGTCGTGCCGGTCAGCGCCCTTGACGAGGGGGGCACCTCCCTGCTCGAGCGCAGCCGGGAGCTCGGGGGAGGGCTGGGCGTGCTCGCCGCGATCGCCGGCGGCGGGACGTCCGTGCTGCTCGGGCAGTCCGGCGCGGGCAAGTCGACCCTCGCCAACGCGCTGCTCGGCGAGGACGTCATGGACGTCCGGGCCACCCGCGACGTCGACGGCAAGGGCCGTCACACCACCACCACGCGCAACCTGCTCGTCCTGCCCGGCGGGGGCGTCCTGATCGACACCCCCGGGCTGCGCGGCGTCGGCCTGTGGGACGCCGAGACCGGCGTCGGGCAGGTGTTCTCCGAGATCGAGGAACTGTCCGAGAGGTGCCGCTTCCACGACTGCGCCCACGAGGCGGAACCGGGATGCGCCGTGCTGGCCGCCATCGACAGCGGTGAGCTGCCGCAGCGGCGACTGGAGAGCTACCGCAAGCTGCTGCGGGAGAACCAGCGCATCGTCGCCAAGACCGACGCCCGCCTCCGGGCCGAGATCCGCAAGGACTGGAAGCGGAAGGGGGCGATCGGCCGGGCGGCGATGGAGGCGAAGCGGGGAGCGCACCGGCGCTCGTAGCGGCCCCGCGTCCCGCCGACCGGGCTTCCTGCCCGATCGCGGTGTCCGATTTCCGCCAGCGGCCGCCCGGCCGCCGGTGGAGACTGGACCCGTGATGGAGCAGGAAACGGACGAGGACACCAGGTACGAGGCCGTACGCAGCCGGGACGCCCGTTTCGACGGCGTGTTCTTCTTCGCCGTCGAGACGACCGGCATCTACTGCCGGCCGAGCTGCCCCGCGGTCACCCCGAAGCGGGCCAACGTACGGTTCTTCGCCACGGCCGCCGCCGCGCAGGGCTCGGGCTTCCGGGCCTGCCGGCGGTGCCGCCCGGACGCCGTGCCCGGCTCCGCCGAGTGGAACGTCCGCGCGGACGTGGTGGGCCGGGCCGTGCGGCTGATCGCCGACGGGGTCGTCGACCGGGAGGGCGTCGCCGGGCTCGCCGGACGCCTCGGCTACAGCGCACGGCAGGTGCAGCGGCAGCTCACCGCCGAACTCGGTGCCGGTCCGGTCGCCCTCGCCCGGGCCCAGCGGGCCCACACCGCGCGCGTCCTCGTGCAGACCACCGAGCTGCCCATCACCGAGATCGCGTTCGCGTCGGGCTTCGCCAGCGTGCGGCAGTTCAACGACACGATCCGGGCGGTGTACGCGTCGACGCCGAGCGAACTGCGCGCCACCGCGCCGCGCAACGGCGGGGGCCGCGCGCCGACCCCGAACGCCGGCATCCCGCTGCGGCTCGCCCACCGTGGCCCCTACCGGGCCGGACCCGTCTTCGACCTGCTGGAACAGCAGGCCGTGCCCGGCATCGAAGAGGTGAGCGGACCGTCCGGCGCCCGCACCTACCGGCGCACCCTCCGCCTCCCGTACGGCACCGGCATCGTCGCCGTCGACGAACGCCCGGGAACCGCCCGGACCGGACTCGGGGCCCACCCGGGCGGCTGGCTCGACGCCCGGCTGCACCTCACCGACCCGCGCGACCTGACCACCGCGGTCCAGCGGCTGCGCCGGCTGTTCGACCTCGACGCCGACCCCTACGCCGTCGACGAGCGCCTCGCGTCCGACCCGCGGCTGGCACCCCTGGTCGCAGCCCGGCCCGGGCTGCGCTCGCCGGGCACCGCCGACCCGGAGGAACTCGCGGTACGCGCCCTGACCGGCCGGACGGAGGCGGAACGACTCGTACGCCGCTACGGCAAGGCCCTCGACGCCCCCTGCGGGAGCCTCACCCACCTCTTCCCCGAGCCGGCCGTGCTGGCCGGGGCCGAGCCCGCCGGCACCCTCGGCGCGCTCACCGCCGCCCTCGCCGACCAGGCCGTACGCCTGGACCCGGGCGCCGACCGGGACGACGCGCAGGAGGCCCTGCGGGCCGTGCCCGGTCTGGACGCCCGTACCGTCGCCGAGATCCGCACCCGCGCCCTCGGCGACCCGGACGTGGCCCCTCCGGGCCTTGACGCCCCCGACAGCTGGCGCCCCTGGCGCTCGTACGCCGTGAACCACCTGCGCGCAGCAGGGGAGTGGGAGTGGTGATGACCTGCCCGACCTACTGGACGAGTGTGCCGGGCCCCCTCGGGCCGCTGCTCCTGACCGCCGCCCCGACCGGCGAGCTGACCTCCCTGTCCGTGCCCGGACAGAAGGGCGGACGCGTGGTGCGGGACGACTGGCGGCGCGACGCCGGGCCCTTCCGTGAGGCCGAGGAGCAGCTCGCCGCGTACTTCGCCGGGGAACTGAAGGAGTTCCGCCTGGCCTGGCGCACCGAGGGCACCGCCTTCCGCGAGAAGGTCTGGGCCGCGCTGGACGACATCCCGTACGGCTCGACGGCCACGTACGGCGAGATCGCCGCGCGCATCGGAGCGCCCCGGGCCGCCGTGCGGGCGGTCGGCGGTGCGATCGGGGCGAACCCGCTGCTGGTGGTCCGCCCGTGCCACCGGGTGATCGGGGCGGACGGCGCGCTGACCGGGTATGCGGGCGGCCTGGACCGCAAGATCCGGCTGCTGACCCACGAGGGGGTGCTGCCCGCGTGAGGGCTGCCCGCTCAGGGGCCCCGCTCAGGGGCCGCGTGAGGGCCGCCGGCTCAGCGGGGCCGCGTGAGGGCCGCCGGCTCAGCCCCAGAGGACCGCGCCCAGCCAGGCCGCCGCTATCAGCTGGCAGGTGAACAGTTCGGTCAGGATGCCGGAGCCGCCCGCGCGCATGACCGTGCGCAGGGCGGCCACCGCGTCGGTGTGGCGGCCGAGGCGCAGCCGTTCGAAGAGGTAGACACCGCCCAGGAAGCCGGGGATCGAACCGATGACGGGCACCAGGACGAAGCCCAGGACGGATCCGGTCCCGGCGCAGGCCAGCATGCGACGGGTGGTCCTGTTCATACGCAGCCGCCGGGGCGGGAGCGCCCAGCGGACGGCCTGGGAGGCGAGCAGCAGGACCGTGGATCCGACCAGCACCCACCACGCGACGGGTTGCGGATCCTTCAGCGCCCACCACATGACCGCTGCCCACACCAGCAACGATCCCGGCATGGCAGGCAGCAGCACTCCGCACAGCCCGAGCAGGATGACCAGCCCGACGAGCAGGAGGTCCCACACTCCCATCTGACCAGACTGCCGGAAAACGGGAGAACGCGCAGGTCAGAAGCGTGGCCGGGGCTCAGACCCGCAGGTCAGCCACGCGCGCCGCGCCGGGCTCCGTTTTTCGCATGACCGTTCTACAACTCACTCGACGTGCCGTTCACCGCACCTCAGTGGGCCGGTTTTTTCCACAAGCCCCGTTTTCATCCGGCTCGTGCGGTGGACAATTACGGGCATGAGCCAGCAGGGGGGAAGGCCCACCGGTCACGAGGACGACTGGTGGAGGGAGTTGTACGACGACTCCACCGACGACACGGGCCCGACACCGGCTCGGGATTCCCTCGACGACCGGTTCGCGTCGGCGTCGGGGGCGGTGGGAGACGGAACAGAGACGCGCACCGACCCCTCGGACCAGCCGGGCTCTTCGGACCGGCCGAGCTCTTCGGAGCGGTCGGGCTCCTCGGACTGGTCGGGCTCTTCGGACCGTCCGAGCTCTTCGGACCGGCTGGGCTCTTCGGAGCGGTCGGGCTCCTCGGACTGGTCGGGCTCTTCGGACCGTCCGAGCTCCTCGGACCGGCTGGGCTCTTCGGAGCGGTCAGGCTCCTCGGTCCGGCCGGGTTCCTCGGACCCGTCGGGCTCTTCACAGCGGTCGGCGGGGCGGGGCTTCGGAGCGGAGCCGGTGGTCCCGGCGCCGCGGGCCGGGGTCGACGACATGCCGGACACGCCCCGCCCGAACGGCGGGCCTCCGCAACGCGCGCCCTGGGAGCCACCACCGCCCGGCCCCACCGGGCCGATGAGCTTCCCGGCCACGGCGCGCCCACCGCAGCGGGCCGACCAGCCCTGCGCCCAGGCACCCCCGGACGAGCCCCCGGGCCCCTCCGCCTCGGCCTCGGAGAGCTCCGGGCAGCCGCCCGCGCCGACCGTTCCCGGCGCGGGGACGCCCCGGGTCCCGCCCCCTCCCACGGCCCCTCCGATCTGGCCGGACCCCGAGGTCCACCCGGATACGGGGGCCGCCCCGGCGCCCCCCGCCACCGGGTCCACCAACCCCTCTCCCGACGAGCACATCCCCCGGATCGAGCGCCCCGCGCCCGTCTCCCGGTCCCGCGGTCACGTCGGCACACGACCGCCCACGTACGACGCCGAACCCACCGCTCTCCCGGCCGCCGATCCGGACGATCTCGACGATCTCGTGGCGGACACCGTGCTGGACGGTGCCCGGTACGGGGCCTGTACGGTGCGGGCCGTCTCCCTGCGGGGGGACTCCGCGCGGTATCGCGGAGAACCCCGCCGGGACGCGCTGCTCACCGCCCGGTTCGGCGCGGGGGAGCACGCGCTCCTGCTGGTGGCGATGGCGACCGGCGCCCGGGCCGCGCCCGGGGCGCACCGGGCCGCCGCCGAGGCCTGTCACTGGATCGGTCGAGCCGTCGGGCGCAGCCACGCACGGCTGGTCGAGGACATAAGGGACGGCCGGCGCGGCGACCTGAAGTCCGGGCTGCACCGGCTCACCGACCGCAGCCTCGGCAAGCTGCGGGCCAGCGCCTCCGAGCAGGGCGTCGACCCCGGTCAGTACGCGGCCAGCCTGCGCTGCCTGCTGCTGCCGGCCGACCCCGGGTGCCGGACGCGGGTGTTCTTCGGGGTCGGACCGGGCGGGTTGTTCCGGCTGCGGGAGGGGGAGTGGCAGGACATCGAGCCGCAGGTCGCCGAGGTCAAGGGCGACCCCGTCGTGGGCTTCGGTTCGCCGCCCTCCGAGACCCCCGAGGGTGACCGGCTCACCATGGACCTGGGCATCCCGACCCCGCCCAGCCCGTACGAACCGGCCCCGGAGCCGCCCCGCGAGCCCTTCCGCTTCCGGACGTCCGTCGCCCGCCCGGGTGACACGCTCCTGATGTGCAGCGGAGGCCTCGCCGACCCCCTGCGCGGCGAGCCCGAACTGGGCGAGTACCTCGCCGAGCGGTGGTCCCGTCCCGACCCGCCCGGTCTCGCCGCGTTCCTCGCCGATTCCCAAGTACGGGTCAAGGGTTATGCGGACGACCGTACGGCCGCCGCGGTGTGGGAGGCGTGAGCGCTGCCCGTGTGACTTGATGGAACCCGGAGGGATCCCAGGAGACCGAAGGGGCAGACGACAACCATGGCCAAACAGAACGTCGCGGAACAGTTCGTCGACATCCTGACCCGCGCCGGAGTCAAACGCCTCTACGGCGTCGTCGGCGACAGCCTCAACCCCGTGGTCGACGCCGTCCGCCGCAACTCCGCCATCGACTGGATCCACGTCCGGCACGAGGAGACCGCCGCCTTCGCCGCCAGTGCCGAGGCGCAGATCACCGGCGGGCTCGCCGCCTGCGCCGGCTCCTGCGGCCCCGGCAACCTCCACCTCATCAACGGTCTCTACGACGCCCACCGCTCCATGGCCCCGGTCCTCGCCCTCGCCTCGCACATCCCGTCCAGCGAGATCGGCCTCGGCTACTTCCAGGAGACCCACCCCGACCGGCTGTTCGCCGAGTGCAGCCACTACAGCGAGATGATCTCCAGCCCGCAGCAGATGCCGCGGCTGCTCCAGACCGCCATCCAGAACGCCGTCGGCCGCAGCGGCGTCAGCGTCGTCACCCTGCCCGGCGACATCGCCGACCGGCCCGCCCCGGAGAAGGCCGCCGAGACCGCCCTTGTGACCTCCCGTCCGACGGTCCGCCCGGGCGACGCCGAGATCGACCGGCTCGTCGAGATGATCGACGAGGCCGGAAAGGTCACCCTCTTCTGCGGCAGCGGCACCGCCGGTGCGCACGCCGAGGTCATGGAGTTCGCCGCGAAGGTCAAGTCCCCGGTGGGGCACGCACTGCGCGGCAAGGAGTGGATCCAGTACGACAATCCCTTCGACGTCGGCATGAGCGGACTGCTCGGCTACGGCGCCGCCTACGAGGCCACCCACGAGTGCGACCTGCTGATCCTGCTCGGCACCGACTTCCCCTACAACGCCTTCCTCCCCGACGACGTGAAGATCGCCCAGGTCGACGTCCGGCCCGAACACCTCGGCCGGCGCTCGAAACTGGACCTCGCGGTGTGGGGCGACGTACGGGAGACGCTGCGCTGCCTGATCCCTCGCGTGAAGGAGAAGAAGAACCGGCGCTTCCTCGACCGGATGCTGAAGAAGCACGCGGACGCGCTGGAGGGGGTGGTCAAGGCGTACACCCGCAAGGTCGAGAAGCACACGCCGATCCACCCCGAGTACGTGGCGTCCGTGCTCGACGAAGTGGCATCCGACGACGCCGTGTTCACCGTCGACACCGGCATGTGCAACGTCTGGGCCGCCCGCTACATCTCACCCAACGGCCGTCGCCGCGTCATCGGTTCCTTCTCCCACGGCTCGATGGCCAACGCGCTGCCCATGGCGATCGGCGCCCAGTTCACCGACCGCAAGCGGCAGGTCGTGTCGATGTCCGGCGACGGCGGCTTCTCCATGCTGATGGGCGACTTCCTGACGCTGGTGCAGTACGACCTGCCCGTGAAGGTCGTACTGTTCAACAACTCCTCGCTCGGCATGGTCGAGTTGGAGATGCTGGTCGCCGGCCTCCCGTCGTACGGCACCACGAACAAGAACCCCGACTTCGCAGCCGTCGCCCGTGCCTGCGGTGCGTACGGGGTGCGTGTCGAGAAGCCCAAGGACCTCCCCGGGGCCCTGAAGGACGCCTTCAAGCACAAGGGACCCGCGCTGGTCGACATCGTCACCGACCCCAACGCGCTGTCCATCCCCCCGAAGATCAAGGCCGAGATGGTGACCGGGTTCGCCCTGTCCGCCTCGAAGATCGTGCTGGACGGCGGGGTGGGCCGGATGCTGCAGATGGCCCGCTCCAACCTGCGCAACATGCCCCGGCCCTGACCCTGACATCTGTCAGGACCGGCCCGGTCGGCATCCTCCTAGCCTGGTGGGGGCGTGAGCACGCCCCCACCAGTCCAGCCGCAAGGAGCGCCATGCCGAGCGAGGAGGGCCGGTCCGATGAGGCGTCAGCACTCGCCCCGCCACCGCACCTTCGTGACGTAGGCCTGGGCTCCCGGATAGTCCGCGACCATCGAGTGGCCATTCGGGTCGGGGTTGTAGTGCAGGCACTGGACCCGGGTCGTGTCCCCCGCCCAGTGCCAGTGGACCTCGATGTGGTCCAGACCCGGATAGGGCACGCCGTTGTTGAAAATGGAGCGGAACGGAACGCTTCCGGACCAGTCGCCGCCGCTGCGCAGCACCAGCCCCGTGAAATTGGCGTTGCTGTACACACAGAAATTGCCCTTGCTGCAGCCTTCCGGGTCGGGTGCCGCCGACGCCGTCGGCGCGGTGACCAGAATGCTGGTGAAAGCGGCCGCCAGCAGCGACCCCCACATACGCTTCTTCACTTTCCCTGTCTCCTTCGTTTCGCTGGTTCGGTGTTGTGTCGATGACTGGTAGTGAGGCTGAGCCCAGCATTCACCAATTACGCTTGTTCATCGTTCTCGGGGAAATGCGCCATTTCGGGCGCGCTGCCGCCTCTCTTTTCATCACCCAATCCGCGTTGAGCCAGCAGATCCGTGGCCTGGAGAAACGCCTGGGGGTGCGCTTGTTCGAGCGCACCAACCGGATGGTCGATCTGACAGACGCCGGGCGGACGCTGCTCCCCGCGGCCAGGGCGGCGGTCGACGCCATGGTTCAGCTGCGCCGCACCGCCGACTCGCAGGTGCGTCGGGTCTCGGGCCGGCTCGTTGTGGGGACCGTCGGAGCAGAGGCCGCCATGCCTCATACGCACGCCGTGCTGCGGGCCCTGCAGGAGGAAGGCCACCCGCTGCTGACGGTGCACATGGTCACCCTGGACGCCTACCGGTTCGCTGCCGCCCTGCAGGACAAGGAAGTCGACGTGGTGTTCGGACGCCCTCCTGTGCCGGAGGGCATCGAGCAACAGCATCTGGCCACCGAGCCCCGGGTGGCGTGTCTTCCGGCCGACGATCCCCTGGCCCGGCCGGCCGACAGCGCTCTCGCCCAGTTCGCCGGCCACCCCGTGGTCGACTGGCCCGCGCAGGTGCCGCGCGCCTGGAGGGAGTTCTGGGCCGTCGATCCCCGCCCTGACGGCAGCCCCGTGCGGTACGGGCCCGTCGTCACGGACATGGAGACGCTGCTGCACACCGTGGCCCGGGGGGAAGCCATGGCCTTCCTGCCGGCCGCGGCCCGTGACCTGTTTCCCCGTCCAGGCGTTCGCTACGTCGATGTCAGGGACCTGCCGCCCTGCACGTCGGCCCTGGCCTGGCTCGCCGAGCGCCGTGACGAGCCCGCCATCACCGCCATCCGGCAAGCCGCCCGCAGCGCCACCCGCAGCTGCGGACTCCAGGAAGCGGGCGGCCGGTGAGCGGGAGGCCGGAGGTGGCGACGGTCAGCCGACTTCGCCGGCGGACCGCCCCCCGTGGCGTTCCCGCTAGACGTTCGTGACCCGGTAGCCGCTGACCCACGCACCGATGGCGTAGTAGCCGGATCCGTCGATGACGATCGAGCCACCGGTGCAGTCGGAGTTGTCCCACAACTCCACCCTGGTGGTGGCGCTCGACGACTTGGCGGACCGGGTCTTGTCGTTCCAGTTGTCGCCGACGTACTTACATGCACCGACCTCCCCGGAGAACGTCGTGTCCGGGCCCTCGTAGTTGGTCTCGCTGTAGGCGCGCCAGCTGCCGCTCGCCTGGGGCTGGGCGAAGGCCGGCTGGGTGGTGATGACGATTCCGGCCAGAGCCGCAACCGTGAGCATGGTCTTCCGAATGGCGGGCAAGACATCTCCTTTTCGATCACGCGATGCCCGAATGAGAAACTGTGAAAGAGATGGTGTTTCCACCCTCTGTCAGTCCTCTCGGTGCGGTGCTCGGATACTTTCAGCCCGAGCGCACCGTTGTCAGTGGCCGTGATCAGACATAATTCCCGCCGGTTGATAAGTATCAGCTTATGACTGCAGGCCGCGGAACCGGTGACGCCGTGACGACGCACCACGAACAGACCAACGCACCGAACACTTTGCGGACACGACCTAGCGGTACGGCTTCCACTGGCGTGCCGAGGTGTCGTACAGGTAGCGGGGCAACCCCGCGATGCCGCTGGTGCGGAACGGGCGGCCGCCGTCGTCGATGCGGACCGTGCCGCTGCGGCCCTGGGAGGACCAGTCCAGCTCCAGATACCAACGGCAGTCGCAGCCCCGCGTCCGTGCGTTGACCAGCAGCACCTCGGGGTCCTGCGCCGAGACGCGGTACGGCATGCTCACCGCCGGGATCGGCGTGCCGGCGTCGCTCCCGGCGACCGCGCGGGCGATGGGGCGGTTCTTGTCCAGGTCCACGTCGAAGGACCGCGGGGTGAGCGAACCGCCGCAGCCCTGGTCCATGGCGTAGGCGTTGCCCTGGACGGGTGCCGCGCGCCCCACCACGCGCACACGCAGGGCGGTCAGCACGACGGCCGCGTCGCTCCGCCCCTGCACGGACAGCCGCACGAGCGTCTCGCCGCCGTGCACCGCGTTCTCGGACGCCGCCCACGCCCCGGCGTCCTGCGGGACCGGTGGCGGCGGGACCTGGGCCGGCGGTCTGGTGATCACGTAGTCGTGACCGCAGCCGAGCTGCCACGCCTGGGAGTCCGCGGACCAGGTGAGCGGTGCGGCCGGGTCCGCCCCGCTCTGCGGCGGGGCGGTGGTGCGGCCGGAGGGCGCGGGTGCGGGCCTCCCCCTCTCCTTCTCCTCCCGCTTTCCCTTCTCTTTCGGGTCGGCGGAGGGCGAGGAACCCTCGGGGGTGGGGGAGGCGCTCGGCGAGCGGGAGGCACCGCCCCGCCCGGGTGCCCCGGTTTCCGTCGCCCCGGGTGTGACCGGACCCGTCTCGCGGGCACCGTCGTCGGCGGCCGCACGCCGCCCGTCCGGCAGCGCGGCCAGACTCCCGAGCGTCGCGAACACGGCACAGGCGGCGGCCAGCCCGACCGCGAGGCGCCTGCGGCGGTACCAGGGGCGACGGGGGAGCGCACCTTCGCCGGCCGGCAGAACCACCGGCTCCACGTCGGTGGTGGCGGGCAGGCCGCTGAAGCCGAGCTCTGCGACACCTGCCACCTCCTCCGGGGCGCCTGTGTCCCGAGCCGCGCCTGCGGCCGTGCCCCCCTGGTCGCGCGCCGGGTCCGCCTCCCCCGTCGAGCCGTCCGCTGCCGCCCCCCGCGGTCGCTGACGGGCCGCCACTGCGAGGAGCCAGCGGCGGTGGAGCTCCAGGCGTTCCTCCGCGGACGCCCCGCACAGGGCGGCGAAGCGCTCCACGGGGGCGAAGTCGACCGGGACCGCGTCGCCCGCGCAGTAGCGGTGCAGGGTCGAGGTGTTCATGGCCAGGCGGCGGGCCAGCGAACCGTAACTGCGGTCCGTGCGTTCCTTGAACGTCCTCAGCAGCGCCGCGAACTCCCTGACGCCGTCGACGTCGTCCTGTGCCGACACCGTTCCCCCGTCTCATAGGTCCGACCCGGCCCGGAACGGCATCCCAGGCACCCCATGTACCTGCACGTCAGATGGGCTGGGATGGTTCCACCGGGGCCGATCCGATGCGGGCTGTTGCATCCGCCCGGTGGGACCGCTGATGCTCTTGGTGTCGCACCGACCAGGTCCGGGCCGACCAGCCGGCCTCGGGGCGGCATCCGACATCCACGCATTCACCACGGGGGACACCCATGCCCAAGCACATCCGAGCGAGCGCGCTCACCGCACTCACCGTCGCCGCCCTCGCGGCGGGCACGGTCCTCACGGCACCGGCCGCCGGTGCCGCGCCGAAGGCCGCCGCACCGAAGTTCCTGTCGGCGTCCCAGCTGCCGCCGCACCCGGCCTCGGCCTGGACGGCCGGCCCGGTCACCGAAGGGTTCCCGGAGGGACTCGGCTCCTGCGTGAGCACGGAGGGCGTGCCCTCCTACGACTACCGGCACCGGGAGTTCCGGACCGACCTGGACGCCAACGCCGTGCAGTTGACCGTCGTGGCGGACACGACCGCCCTGGCCAAGGCCCTGGCGAAGCACTACGACGACCTGATCCGCACCTGCGCGGACCGCATCGAGAAGAACGACCCCGACGTCGAGGCCGAGGGCCGGGACTACGGCACCCTGCCGGTCGAGGAGGGCGCCCGCGTCCGCGGCCTGCACACCGAGACGTCGTGGGGCGCCACGGACATCTCGCTGCTGTCCGTCGGGCGCGACGGCAGGACGGTCACCGTCGTGCGGTGGGGGCAGATGGGCGACTTCGACGACGCCCCCGTCGGAGCCTTCAAGAAGACGACGACCACCGCAGTCGACAAGCTGTACTGACCGCGCCCGACGGAAGACCGGGGCCGTCCTCCCGCCACGGGGGTGGGGAGGACGGCCCCGTACCGGTCGCGGTGCCCGTCAAGACCGTCGTACTTCGGCCAACTTCACCGGAGCGCCCCGCAGGGGGCCGGTCGCCCCGGCCCTTCACCGTGTACGCAGGGATCGGCAGCCGGCCGTCGGCCCATCGTCCGATCTCCGGCGGTCAGGATCCGTCCGGGGACGATGACCGGCTACCCTCTTGTCCCCCTGCCCTCCATCGCCGTACCGCTCGGCGACCCGCCGCCCGGGCCATCCGCCGCGTTCCGGTGGCCGAACACCCGGTCGTTGACGATTCGACATGACTGCCGCGTTTCCGATGGGGCATGGATCCCCGTGAACGTGTTCGAGCAGGAGGGGAACCGACATCGGCGCGCGGGCGGGGGTCATGGAGAGGCAGGCACGACGAGGCGGTCCCATAGCGATCAGGGGCTTCTCGGCGAAGACGGTGGAGGACAGGACCGACGATGTCACGGAACACGATCGGGCGCCGCAGTTGAGGCGCCGACTCGGACGGGCGGACCTGCGGGCCGTCCCGGAAGCCCGTAGGGCCCTGCGGGAGCTGCTCGGCCAGTGGGGGAAGCAAGGGCAGTCCGACGTGGCGGAACTGCTCACCAGCGAGCTCGTCACCAACGCGATCGTCCACACCGACCACGACGCGGTCCTCACGGCCACCGTCGGACCCCGCGGACTGCGGGTGGAAGTCCGGGACTTCGTCGCCCGCAGACCCCGACTGCGCGCACCGGTCGCCGACGAGGGCACGAACGGCAGGGGCCTGTTCCTGGTGCAGTCCCTCGCGGACGCCTGGGGTGTCCGGCCGCACGGCGTGGGCAAGGCCGTCTGGTTCGAGCTGGGGGCCGGCGCGGCGTGAACGCCGAAGGGGCGCGGCCCGCAGGCCACGCCCCTTCGCCGCTGTGCTGCGGCTCGGCTAACCGAACTGCTGCTCGAGGTCCTTGAGCTTGCGCTCCAGGGAGTCCAGACGGGGCAGCGCCATGGTGTCGTCCTCCGCGGTGAGGTCGACGGTCACCGGGTCAGCTCCTTTGCGCACCGGCTGAAGGGAGGGACGCGAGCGGACGGGCAGGGGCTCCGGCGCGGATATGGCAGGCTCCGCGGAGACCTGCGAGGAGCCGCGCTCCACCTGCACCTCCAGCTCACGTCCGCCACCCCGGCCGAAGTGACCGCGGTGACCGCGGCTGAGCGCCTTCAGCTGGGCCCGCTCCACGCGCTGCTGGTCGCGCCGCCGCTGCCGGGTCTCTTCCTTCTTGCGCCTGTCGTCGCGCACCTCGTCGACCGCCTCGTCCAGGCTGCGCACACCTTCGAGGAGCATCAGCGACCAGGCGCGGTAGGTCTCGCGGGGGGCCCGCAGCCAGCGCACCATCCGGATCTGCGGCAGCGGACGGGGCACGAGACCCTGCTCCCGCAGGGCCGCACGGCGGGTCTGCTTCAGCGCGCGGTCGAAGAGGACCGCCGCCGACAGGGACATGCCCGCGAAGAAGTGGGGGGCACCCGCGTGGCCGATGCCGCGGGGCGCGTGCACCCAGTTGAACCACGCCGCGGCGAAGGCGAACGTCCAGACCAGTATCCGGGAGCCGAGCGCCGCGTCACCGTGGCTGGCCTCGCGCACCGCGAGGACGGAGCAGAACATCGCCGCGCCGTCCAGGCCGAACGGGACGAGGTACTGCCAGCCGCCGGACAGTCCGAGATTCTGCTCGCCGAAGCCGACCAGGCCGTGGAAGGAGAGCAGGGCGGCGACGGCCGCACAGCAGAAGAGGAGGAGATAGGAGAGGGTGCCGTAGAGGGCTTCCTTGCGTCTGCGGCGTTCCTCGCTGCGCTCCCAGGAGTCGTCCGCGCTCGTGTCCTTGACCGAGGAGCGCTTGCCGCGCGCGAGCACCGCCACCGCCGCCAGCATGCCCAGGAGAAGCACGGCGCCCGGAAGCAGCCAGTTCAGCGATATGTCGGTCAGTCTCATCTGGGTGGTCCCTTGCATTGGGATAGGGCGTAACGCCCGCCATAGTGGCCCAATCCCATCGACCCTCAGGGGGTTTCGGGGCAAGAGGCCGCCAAGGAAGTGCAAGGGAATGCCCAAGGCGGCGTTCTGCTCGAACTGCCGCTTGAGGCTCGGGAGTTGAGTTCGAACAAGACTACCCGTACGAGTGGTTCTCCGGAAAGTTCCCGTGACACGTGGGGATGACGTGAATCGCCTGTGGTTACGTGGGTGCCCGATCTCGCGGTGATCTTACGGAGCGGTGATCTTACGGAGCGGTGATCTTACGGGGCGGCGGAGGAGGCGGACCCCGCCCCTGCCTCAACCGGCCGTCGCCAGCAGCTTGGTGACGCGGTCCGTGTCGCAGGTGCGCGGGCAGGTGGCGCAGGTGTCCTCCGGGCGCAGCGTGTAGAACATGCAGCAGCTCGCGCGGTCCCGGGTGAGCAGCGGCTCGCCGCCCGGGCCGGTCAGCTCCCGGAACGCCGCCGTGCCGACGTACGGCTTGGTCGCGCCCGGCAGGAGCAGCTCCAGCTCGCGCATCGCACGCCGCTCCTCGATCTCGCCGAGCAGCTGGGCGATGTACCACAGCCCTTCGACGATCTCGTCGGTCGCCATACCCCACAGGGCGCGCCCGCGGCGCCGCATCCGGGGGCCGAAACCGGTCAGTACCGGTTCCAGGTGCTCGGCGACCGCGGCCCGTACCTCCGCCCGTAGCGCCTCCTCGTCGGGGACGACCCGGGCGCCCGGCAACGCGGCCGCCTCGTCGCCGGGCAGGCAGGCGAAGCCGGCGGGGCGGACGGCCAGGTGCCCGAGGGCGTGGCCCGGGGCGGTGCGGTCGTAGGAGACATGGGTCACGGGGTAGCGGGGGACCCGGCGGTGCAGGAACCACGGCACGGTGATCAGGAGGCAGGCGGGCCAGGCGTAGCGGTGCAGGCCGAAGCCGGCGACGACGTCGGGGCGGGCCCGCGTGCCGTAGTCCCGCTGGATCTGGTCCACGTCCCACGCCAGGAAGCGGTCGAGGGCGGGACCGGCGGCCGCGAGGTCGGCGGCCGTGGTCCAGCCGCGGCCGTGCGGGGCCTCGTGCGCTGCGTCCAGTTCGGTGACGGCGAGCCCCGGGAGGACCTCGGCCAGGCGGGCGTAGGCGCCGGAGACGGCCGAAAGGGGCGCAGGCATGTGATCACCGATCCGTCGGGTGAGAACGGGTTCTTGAAGGTAAGCCTAACCTTACTCAAGATCTCGGGGCGTCGAACGAGGATTTGAACTCGGGGCCCGGACGCTTATGGTGCTTGACGGACGAGTAACAACCCGCCGTAATGACCCCAAGTACCGACACGTCCGGAGGAGGACCCGTGAGGCAGGGAGCGCAGGGCTCCGCGGAAACGGGGACTCCGTGGGCAGCGGCGGGAGCGGCCGCGCCGGGCGGGCCGGCCACGTCGGGCGGGCCGGGTGGTCCGGTGGGGTCGGCGGAGCAGGCGCGGATGCCGCGGCAGGCCGGGACGGTGCGGGGCGAGCACACCCACAGTGAGCCGCCCGCGCCGGTAGCCCCGCGGGTGCGGCCGGTGGTCCAGCGGGCCTCGGTGCGCGGGCAGATCCTCGACGCGCTGCGTGCCGCGCTGGTGGCGGGGGACCTGCGGCCCGGAGAGGTGTACTCGGCGCCGGTGCTGGGCGAGCGGTTCGGGGTGTCGGCGACGCCGGTCCGGGAGGCCATGCAGCAACTGGCCCTCGAGGGGGCCGTCGAGGTCGTGCCGAACCGTGGGTTCCGGGTGGTCGAGCGAGGTGTGCGGGAACTGGCCGAGCTGGCCGAGGTCCGGGCGCTGATCGAAGTCCCGGTGATGCTGCGGCTGGCCCGTACCGTGCCCGCCGAACGCTGGGCCGAGCTGCGCCCTCTCGCCGATGCGACGGTCCGCGCGGCGTCCTCGGGCTGCCGCGCGACCTACGCGGAGTCCGACCGGGGGTTCCACCGGGCCGTGCTGTCCCTGTCGGGCAACGTGCAGCTGGTCCAGATCGCGGAGGACCTGCACCGCAGGGCGCAGTGGCCGCTGGTCGGGGGTGGTCGGGTACCTCGGGGGCGTGCCGAGCTGCTGGCGGACGCGCACGAGCACACGGCGTTGCTGGACGCGCTGGTCGCCCGGGACCTGGATGTGGTGCGGGCGCTGGTGGGCGAGCACTTCGCGGGGGCGGCTGCTGCGGGCTGAGTGGCGGTGTCGCGCCTTCTCTGGTCGGGGGCCGGGCCTTCTCTTGATTGGGGGGCCGGGCCTTCTCGGTGGTGGGGGCGGGCTGGCCGCGCCGCGTGGGGGTGCGCGTCTTCGAAACGCCCCGCCCTCGGCGACACCGCCGAGTACCCCGCACCCCCCTCAAACCGTCGCAGCCGGCGGTACCGGCGGAGCCAACTGGCGGGCCAGCCAGGTCGGTACGCCCCCCAGCAGGCGGAACAGCCGGCGGGCCTCCTCCCGCAGCCGGGACGCCTCCGGCTCCGTCTCCGTGTCGGCCAGGGACACCAACGCCGGTGCCGTGCCCACCAGATAGCCGAGCTCCTCCCGGATCCGCAGCGACTCCGCGAATCCGTGCCGCGCTTCCGCCAGCTCCCCTTCACGCAGGGCGAGCCCGGCCAGGTGACGCCAGGTGAACGACAGCAGCAGCGGGTCGGAGTGCGCCGTCGCGCCCGCGTGGGCGCGGCGGTACGCGGCGCGGGCGGCCTGGGGCGCGCTCGTCAGGTTCTCGGCCAGGAGCCCGCGCCGGAAGTCGAGCAGAGCCCGCGCCGGAGCTCCCGGAGGGACCAGCGCCGCCGCCCGGCCGAGCGCGGCCCGTGCCTCGTCGGCCCGGTCCCGTACCGCGAGCAGAGTCGCCGCGTAGGCCAAGTACCCGCGTTCACAAGCGGCCGCGCCCCGTTCGTCGTCGCTGTGGGCCATCGCCTCGGCCGTGCGCAGCGCGTCCTCGGCCTCCTCCCAGCCCTGCTCCGTGTACAGACACCGCTCCACCAGCAGCGACGCGCGCTGGAGCGCCGCCGCCGGTGTGGACGGCAGGAGCAGGGCTGCCGCGTCGGCCCAGCACCCGCGGGAGCGCAGCCGCCATACCGCGGTCTGGAGGGGATCGTCACCGGCGGTCGTTCCGTTACCAGACATGGCGGTATGCGCCACGTTGCCCTCCCCGAGCACGCCATCGAGCTGTTGAGTGGTGGCGGCATCTCAGCATGAATCGGCGGGCCGGGCCAAGGGGGTGGGTGAAGGATTTCACAAAGTCGTGGGACTCGGGGGTGCCCCGGGTTTGCCGCCGGGACACCCCGCGTATCAGCTCATGCGCAGTGCGAGGAAGAAGTCCAGCTTGTCCTCGAGACGTGACAGGTCACGGCTCGTCAACTGCTCGATTCGGCCGACCCGGTAGCGCAGCGTGTTGACGTGCAGGTGCAGACGGGCGGCGCAGCGGGTCCAGGAGCCGTCGCAGTCGAGGAAGGCCTCCAGCGTCGGGATCAGCTCTGCGCGATGGCGGCGGTCGTAGTCGCGCAGGGGGTCCAGGAGGCGGGCCGTGAAGGCCCGGCGGACGTCGTCCGGGACGAAGGGCAGCAGCAGGACGTGCGAGGCCAGTTCCTGGTGACCCGCCGCGCAGACCCGGCCCGGCCGGGCGGCGGCGACGCGCCTGGCGTGGCGGGCCTCCTCCAGCGCTCCGCGCAGGCCCTCCGCCGAGTGGACGGCCGCGCTGACACCCAGGGTGAGCCGGCCGTCGTCGTCGAGGCCCGCCGTGAGGGGGTCCCGCACCGATGCCAGGAGCGTGTCCGCGAGGACGCCCGTCTCCGAGCCGTCGTGCTCCGTCGAGACGGCCGGTAGGGGGACCAGGGCGATGGCCTCGTCGCCCGTGTGGGCCACCGCGATGCGGTCGGAGTGCTCCGGCCCCGCGACCGCCGGATCGACGAGGACCTCCTCCAGCAGGGCCTGTGCCACCGGTCCGCCCTCGATCTCCCCGCCCTCCCAGTCGACGCGGGCCACGACCACCTGCCAGTGTGGCGCGGCGCCCAGACCGGGCAGCAGCACCGGCGCGGCCACGCGCAGGCGGGCGGCGATCTCGGCGGGCGCCGCGCCCGTCTGGACCAGTTCCAGGACCTCCTGGGCCAGGCGGCGGCGGACCGTGCGGGCCGCGTCGCGGCGGTCGCGTTCGACCGCGATCAGCTGGGTGACGCCGTAGAGCAGGTCCAGGCGCTCCTCGGGCCAGTCCCCGGCGTCCGCCTCCACGGCCAGCAGCCAGTCCGCCAGGACGGTCTCGCGCACGTCCCGGGCCGACTGCGGGGAACGGCCCGTGGAGCGGACCGGGAACAGGGAGTACGTCGTGGCGCCCAGGACGACGCGGTGGGGACCGCGGCGGCCCGTCCGGGTGGCGGCCAGGTGCTCCCCGGCGAGCCGGGCGCACGTCTCGGCCGGCAGGGCGGGACCCGTCGCCTTCGAGCCCGCGATCAGGCGGCCGGTGGGGGAGAGGACCCAGGCCCGCAGGTCCAGGTCCGTGCCGAGCAGGTCCAGGACCACGTCGGGGCCGCCGCCCGCCGGGCCCGCGGTCATCATGCGGCGGTGGCGGTCGACCACCGCCGCGAGGTCTCCGGCGCGCTCGCCGGAGACCTGCCGTACGACGTGCTCGGTGATCGTCGCGAAGGCCACCGACTCGTGCACCGCGAAGAGCGGGAGACGATGGCGGGCGCAGGCCACGACCAGGTCCTCGGGCACGTCCCCGAGCTCGGCCTCGCCCGCGGCGAGCGCCGTCACGCCCGCCTGCACCAGGATCCGGACGAACGGCTCCGAGTCGCCCGCGCCCCGGCGCCAGGCCAGGCCGGTGAGCACCAGTTCGCCGCCCGCGAGGTAGCGGCTCGGGTCACGCAGGTCGGTGGTCATCACGCCCCGCACGGTGCGGTCCAGCTCGTCCTCGCCGCCGAGCAGCTTGAGGCCCAGCGCGTCGGTGTCCAGCAGTGCGCGCAGCCGCATTCTCGTCGCCGCCGTTCTTTGTCTCGAAATCTATGGTGGATCTAGGGAAGGGGTGCGGGGAACGCCTGTTCGGCGGGCTGTGGGCGATGCCCGCCGCCCCCGGACCGTGCTCCGGCTGTGTCCCAGGTCACGCGGCTGTGTCGCGCGTTTCCACAGGAGAACGAGGAGGTTTCCGAGGGCCTCCGTTCATACGAATCTACAAGATGCCTGTCCTGGCCAGCCAACTCCTTCATGGTTTCCGTGACTGACTCGCTCGGCGCAGCGCGCTGTGTACTGAGGCCACTACGCGTGAACAGAACATGAACGAGCCGGGACCGCCGCACACGGATTGGCTCAATCTGAACGCCCCACGAGAAGACGAAGAAGAGAGCCGGTCATGGACTTCCTTCGCCCCGCCAGCTGGGAGGAGGCGCTCGCCGCGAAAGCCGAGCACCCCACAGCTGTGCCGATTGCGGGTGGCACCGACGTGATGGTCGAGATCAACTTCGACCACCGCCGGCCCGAGTACCTCCTGGACCTGAACCGCATCGGCGACCTCTCCGAGTGGGAGGTCGGCGAGGAGAGCGTGCGACTGGGTGCCTCCGTGCCGTACACGAAGATCATGGAGAACCTCCGCGCCGAGCTGCCGGGTCTCGCCCTCGCCTCGCACACGGTCGCCTCCCCGCAGATCCGCAACCGCGGCGGCGTCGGCGGCAACCTCGGCACCGCCTCCCCGGCCGGTGACGCCCACCCCGCCCTGCTCGCCGCGGGCGCCGAGGTGGAGGTCGAGTCGGTGCGCGGCAGCCGTCTCATTCCGATCGACGCGTTCTACACCGGCGTGAAGCGCAATGCGCTCGCGGCCGACGAGCTGATCCGCGCCGTGCACGTGAAGAAGGCCGACGGGCCGCAGCAGTTCTCCAAGGTGGGGACCAGGAACGCGATGGTCATCGCCGTGTGCGCCTTCGGGCTCGCGCTGCACCCCGGGACGCGGACCGTGCGCACCGGGATCGGCTCGGCCGCCCCGACACCCGTCCGGGCCAAGGCCGCCGAGGAGTTCCTGAACGCCGCGCTGGAGGAGGGCGGCTTCTGGGACAACGGGCAGATCATCACCCCGTCGGTCGCCAAGCAGTTCGCGGACCTGTGCTCCGCCGCCTGCAACCCGATCGACGACGTCCGGGGCACGGCGAGCTACCGCCGCCACGCGGTCGGCGTCATGGCCCGCCGCACGCTGACCTGGACCTGGGAGTCCTACCGCGGCGCCCGCCGCACCACCGAGGGAGCTGCCTGATGCGCGTCAACTTCACGGTCAACGGCCGTCAGCAGGAAGCCGACGACGTGTGGGAGGGCGAGTCCCTGCTGTACGTGCTGCGGGAGCGGCTCGGGCTGCCGGGCTCGAAGAACGCCTGCGAGCAGGGCGAGTGCGGCTCGTGCACGGTCCGTCTGGACGGTGTGCCGGTGTGCTCCTGCCTGGTCGCCGCCGGGCAGGTGGAGGGCCGCGAGGTCGTCACCGTCGAGGGGCTCGCCGACTTCGCCAAGCAGCGCGCCGAGGGTGGCGGCTGCGCATCCGGGGCCTGCGGCACGACGCTGCAGAACGCCCAGCTGGGGGTCCCCCCGGGCGAAGCCTCGGGGAGGGAGGCCGGGGGCACCGACTCGCAGACCGGCGAGGGCACCGAGCTGTCGCCGATCCAGCAGGCGTTCATCGACGCCGGCGCCGTGCAGTGCGGCTTCTGCACCCCCGGCCTGCTGGTCGCCGCCGACGAGATGCTGGAGCGCAACCCGACCCCGACCGACGCGGACATCCGCGAGGCGCTGTCGGGCAACCTGTGCCGCTGCACCGGCTACGAGAAGATCATGGACGCGGTCCGCCTCGCGGCCGCCCGGCAGTCAGAGGCGGTCTGATCATGGCTTCTCCCAGCGGGACCCCCACGAAGATCACCCAGGGCTCCCGGACCAAGGGCGGCATCGGCGAGTCCACGCTCCGCCCCGACGGCACCCTCAAGGTCACCGGCGAGTTCGCGTACTCGTCCGACATGTGGCACGAGGACATGCTGTGGGGGCAGATCCTCCGCTCGACCGTCGCGCACGCCGAGATCGTGTCCATCGACACGGGCGAGGCCCTGGCCATGCCGGGCGTCTACGCCGTACTGACGTACGACGACCTGCCCACCGACGTGAAGAACTACGGCCTGGAGATCCAGGACACCCCGGTCCTCGCCCACGGCAAGGTCCGCCACCACGGTGAGCCGGTCGCGCTCGTCGCCGCCGACCACCCGGAGACGGCCCGCCGGGCCGCCGCGAAGATCAAGGTCGACTACCGCGAGCTGCCCGTCATCACCGACGAGGCCTCCGCGACCGCCCCGGACGCGCTCCTCGTCCACGAGAACCGCGACGACCACCACGCCGGTCACGTCCCGCACCCCAACATCGTGCACCGCCAGCCGATCGTCCGCGGCGACGTGGCGGCGGCGCGCGAGCGGGCCGACGTGATCGTCACCGGCGAGTACACCTTCGGCATGCAGGACCAGGCCTTCCTCGGCCCCGAGTCCGGCCTCGCCGTGCCGGAGGAGGACGGCGGCGTCCACCTCTACATCGCCACCCAGTGGCTGCACAGCGACCTGCGCCAGATCGCCCCCGTGCTCGGCCTGCCCGAGGACAAGGTGCGGATGACGCTCTCCGGCGTCGGCGGCGCGTTCGGCGGCCGCGAGGACCTGTCGATGCAGATCCACGCCTGCCTGCTGGCCCTGCGCACCGGCAAGCCCGTCAAGATCGTCTACAACCGGTTCGAGTCGTTCTTCGGGCACGTCCACCGCCACCCCGCCAAGCTCCACTACGAGCACGGGGCCACCAAGGACGGCAAGCTCACCCACCTGAAGTGCCGGATCGTCCTGGACGGCGGTGCCTACGCCTCGGCCTCCCCGGCCGTCGTCGGCAACGCCTCCTCCCTGTCCGTCGGCCCGTACGTGGTCGACGACGTGGACATCGAGGCCATCGCCCTCTACACCAACAACCCGCCCTGCGGCGCCATGCGCGGCTTCGGCGCGGTCCAGGCGTGCTTCGCCTACGAGGCGCAGATGGACAAGCTCGCCGCGAAGCTCGGCATGGACCCGGTGGAGTTCCGCCGGCTCAACGCCATGGAGCAGGGCACGCTCCTGCCGACCGGGCAGCCCGTCGACTCCCCGGCCCCCGTCGCCGAACTGCTGCGCCGCGTCAAGGCGATGCCGATGCCGCCGGAGCGCCAGTGGGAGTCCAGCGAGGGCGCCGACGTACGGCAACTGCCGGGCGGCCTGTCCAACACCACGCACGGCGAGGGTGTCGTCCGCGGGGTCGGCTACGCGGTCGGCATCAAGAACGTCGGCTTCTCCGAGGGCTTCGACGACTACTCCACCGCCAAGGTCCGCATGGAGGTCGTCGCCGGCGAGCCCGTCGCCACCGTGCACACCGCCATGGCGGAGGTCGGGCAGGGCGGTGTCACCGTCCACGCGCAGATCGCCCGCACCGAGCTGGGCGTCACGCAGGTGACCATCCACCCGGCCGACACCCAGGTGGGCAGCGCCGGTTCGACGTCGGCCTCTCGGCAGACGTACGTCACCGGTGGCGCGGTGAAGAACTCCTGTGAGCTGGTCCGCGAGAAGGTCCTGGAGATCGGGCGCCGCAAGTTCGGCTCCTACCACCCGGCCTGGGCGACGGCGGAACTGCTCCTGGAGGGCGGCAAGGTCGTCACCGACGGCGGCGAGGTCCTCTCCGACCTGGCCGACGTCCTGGAGGGCGAGACCGTGGAGGTCGAGGCGGAGTGGCGGCACCGGCCGACCGAGCCCTTCGACCTGCGCACCGGACAGGGCAACGGGCACGTGCAGTACTCCTTTGCCGCGCACCGGGCCGTCGTCGAGGTCGACACCGAGCTCGGCCTGGTCAAGGTCATCGAACTGGCCTGCGCCCAGGACGTCGGCAAGGCGCTCAACCCGCTGTCGGTGCTCGGCCAGATCCAGGGCGGCACCACCCAGGGCCTGGGCGTGGCGGTCATGGAGGAGATCGTCGTCGACCCGAAGACGGCGAAGGTCAAGAACCCGTCCTTCACCGACTACCTGATCCCGACCATCCTCGACACGCCGACCATCCCGGTCGACGTGCTCGAACTCGCCGACGAGCACGCCCCGTACGGGCTGCGCGGCATCGGCGAGGCACCCACCCTGTCGTCGACTCCTGCGGTCCTCGCGGCGATCCGCGCTGCGACCGGTCTGGAGCTGAACAGGACGCCGGTCCGCCCCGAGCACCTGACCGGCACCGCGTAAGAGCTCTCCGGGCGGCGCAAGGGAACGTCACACACTCCGCGCCGCCCGGAGTACCCGGGCACCGCACCGCTCGCGGTCCCCGGAAGACCCCATCGTTCGCCTCGGGCCGTCCCCCGGGTCGTGCGGCCGCAGCACCTTCCCAAATCCCGCAAGCGCAGAGGCAAGACGCGGGTGCCCCTTTGAACCTTGGGAGTAGGCCCACATGACCCAGCAGTCCGTAGAGCCGAGGACCACAGCCGACGACGCGGGCGAAGGCACCCGCGTCCCGGCCGGACGGTCCTGGCTCGACCGGTACTTCCACATATCCCACAGAGGGTCCAGCGTCGCCCGTGAAGTGCGCGGCGGCGTCACGACCTTCATGGCGATGGCGTACATCCTCCTGCTCAACCCCCTGATCCTGTCCGGCAAGGACGCCGCCGGGGACACGCTCGCCCAGCCGGCCCTGATCACCGCGACCGCGTTCGCGGCGGCCTTCACCACCCTGCTGATGGGCTTCGTCGGCAAGGTGCCGCTCGCGCTCGCCGCCGGCCTCTCCGTCTCCGGAGTGCTCGCCTCCCAGGTCGCACCCCAGATGACCTGGCCGCAGGCGATGGGCATGTGCGTGATGTACGGCGTGGTCATCATGCTGCTGGTCGTCACCGGCCTGCGCGAGATGATCATGAACGCCATTCCACTCGCGCTCAAGCACGGCATCACGATGGGCATCGGCCTGTTCATCGCCCTCATCGGCTTCTACAAGTCGGGCTTCGTGCACCAGGGCGAGGCGACCCCCCTCGCGCTCGGCCCGGCGGGCGAACTGGCCGGCTGGCCCGTGCTGCTCTTCGCCGGGACCCTGCTGCTGATCTTCATGCTCCAGGCCCGGAACGTCCCGGGCGCCATCCTCATCGGCATCGTCGGCGGCACGGTCGTCGCGGCGATCCTGAACGCCGCCGGCGTCATCGACCCCAGGCAGTGGGCCGGTGGCGCACCCGAACTGCACGGCAGTGCCGTCTCCATGCCCGACTTCTCGCTCTTCGGGGACGTGCGGTTCGGTGGCTGGGGCGAGGTCGGCGCGATGACCGTCGGCATGATCGTGTTCACCCTGGTGCTCGCCGGGTTCTTCGACGCGATGGCCACCATCATCGGCGTCGGCACCGAGGCCAAGCTCGCCGACGACAAGGGCCGCATGCCGGGCCTGTCCAAGGCGCTGTTCATCGACGGGGCCGGCGGCGCGATCGGAGGCGTGTCCGGCGGTTCCGGCCAGACGGTGTTCATCGAGTCGGCCACGGGCGTCGGAGAGGGCGCCCGCACGGGCCTCGCCTCCGTGGTCACCGGCCTGTTCTTCGCGGCCTGCCTGTTCTTCACCCCGCTCACCGCGATCGTGCCCCAGGAGGTCGCGTCCGCCGCCCTCGTCGTCATCGGCGCCATGATGCTGATGAACGCCCGGCACGTCGACTGGGCCGACCGGGCCACCGCCGTCCCGGTGTTCCTCACCGTCGTGCTGATGCCGTTCACCTACACCATCACCACCGGTGTCGCCGCGGGCGTCATCTCCTACGTCGCCATCAAGACCGCCCAGGGCAAGTGGCGTGAGATCGGCGCCTTCATGTGGATCCTCACAGGGGTGTTCCTCGTGTACTTCGCCCTCAACCCGATCGAGAGCTGGCTGGGCGTCCACTGACGCCCACCCCTCCCGCGACCTCAAGGAGACCGAGACAGATGCTGGACATCGCCGAGGAGCTGAACCGGTGGGTCGAGCAGGGCCGTGACTTCGCCGTGGCCACCGTGGTGGCCGTCGGCGGCAGCGCGCCCCGGCAGCCCGGCGCCGCGCTCGCGGTGGACGCCGACGGCACGGCGATCGGCTCGGTCTCCGGGGGCTGCGTGGAGGGCGCGGTCTACGAACTGTGCGAGCAGGCGCTGCGGGACGGCGAGACCGTCCTGGAGCGCTTCGGATACAGCGACGACGACGCCTTCGCCGTGGGCCTGACCTGCGGCGGCGTCATCGACATCCTGGTCACCCCGGTACGGGCCGCCGATCCGGTCCGCCCGGTGGTCGCCTCCGCGCTCACCGCCGCCGCCCGAGGGGAGGCGGCGGCGGTGGCGCGGATCGTGTCGGGCCCGCCCCAACTGACGGGCCTGGCCCTCCTGGTCCGCCCCGGCGGTTCCCACGACGGCGGCTTCGGCGCCCATCCGGAACTGGACCGCACGGTCGCCGCCGAGGCCCGCGCCTTCCTCGACGCGGGCCGCACCGGCACCCTGGAGATCGGCGAGCAGGGTTCACGCTGCGGGGCCCCGCTCACGGTCCTGGTCGAGTCCTCGGTCCCCCCACCCCGCATGATCGTCTTCGGCGCCATCGACTTCGTCTCCGCCCTGGTCCGCATGGGCAAGTTCCTCGGCTACCACGTCACGGTGTGCGACGCGCGCCCCGTCTTCGCGACCCGGACGCGCTTCCCCGAGGCCGACGAGATCGTGGTCGACTGGCCCCACCGCTACCTGGAGGGCACCGACGTCGACGCCCGCACGGTCCTGTGCGTGCTGACCCACGACGCCAAGTTCGACGTGCCCCTGCTGAAGCTGGCACTGCGCCTGCCGGTGGCGTACGTCGGTGCCATGGGGTCCCGGCGCACCCACCTGGACCGCAACGCCCGGTTGCGTGAAGTCGGCGTCACCGAAATGGAGTTGAGCCGCCTGCACTCGCCGATCGGCCTGGATCTCGGGGCCCGTACGCCCGAGGAGACGGCCCTGTCGATCGCGTCGGAGATCGTCGCCGGACGGCGGGGCGGCAGCGGGGTCTCCCTGACCGGGTCGCACACGCCGATCCACCACGGGCCGGATGCGGGCACCGTAGGCCGGATCGGGTCGGTGGCCTGAGGCCCCGGCAGGGGAGGCCGCGCCCCGGCCGGTGCTTCAGGGTTGCCGGAGCAGATGATTCAGGGCCCGCCCGAACACGTACCGGGAGGAGCGCCGCACCGTGCCGTCGAAGAGCGACGGCAGGAACCGGACCCGGATCTCCTCCCGCCAGATCACCCGCGTACGGCCCCCCGGGCCGGGCCGCACCTCGAGTTCGGCCCACCCCAGCACCACCCGGCCCCGCTTCTCCAGCCGGCACATCCCCGCTGCCCCGCCCTCGGGCGGCTGCCACACGGTGACCTCCATCGGGTCGTCGAAACCCAGCGGACCCACGCCCGAGCGGGCCACGACGAGGGTGCCCTCGCGGGTCGGCTCGGGCGGTACGACCCTGACCACCGTCAGCGGCACCGCGTCACCGTGCCGTTGCCACCGGGTGATGCGCCGCCACGCCTCGTCGAGGGGGAGCGGGGCCGTGCGTTCGAGCAGGAAGTTCGCCACGGCACGATCGTAGGGAACCCTCGGGGCGTCACCGGTACACCTCGCCCGGCTCCGCCTTCCCCGGTGCCAGCAGCTGAGGCACCGTCACGAAGACGTAGCCGCGTTCCTTCAGGGCGTCGATGATCCCGGGCACCGCCGGCACCGTGCCGTCGTAGAGGTCGTGGAGGAGAATGATGCCGTCCCGGGAGGACTGGGCGAGGACGCGGCGGGTGATCAGGTCGGAGTCGGTCGTCTGATAGTCCTTCGCCGTCACGCTCCACAGCACCTCGGCGAGGCCGAGTTCGCGGCAGATGGCGTGCACGGTGTCGTCGGTGCGGCCCTGCGGCGGGCGCATCAGGGTGGGGCGCCGGCCGGTGAGGCGCTCTATCTCCTCGTTGGGGCGTTCCAGTTCCTCGCGTATCTCGTCGGGTCTCAGCTCGGTCAGGATCTTGTGGTCCCAGGTGTGGCTGGCCACTTCGTGGCCCTCGTCGGCCATGCGCCGCACCAGCTCCGGGTACTTCTCGATGTGCCGCTTCCCGAGGAGGAAGAAGGTCGCCGGGACCTGCTTCTCCTTCAGGATGTCCAGCAGCCGCGCGGAGTGCTCGCTCGGCCCGGCGTCGAAGGTGAGTGCGATGCACTTGACTTCGCGGCAGTCCACGGTGCCGAAACGGGCCGGTTGCACGTCCGTGGCCGGGCGGGCCCGGACGGCGCTGGGTGCGGTGGTGTCGGTCCCCGTGCAGCCGCTCAGGGTGAGGGCGAGGGCGGCGGTCGCCGCGAGCGTTCCGGCGGTTCGGAACGTGGTCCCCGTTTTCTTCATCTTCTTGGTCGGAGAAGGCATGGCGGGACTATATATCGCGTGTATACGCGCGGTTTATAGTCTCCTGGGTGTCCCCTGACGGCCTGACCTGGTGTTTGAAAGGAGCCGTAGCGCGGCACTCGCCAGCACGGCAGTCCGCGCACGCCGTCGGAGGGAGGGCCGCCGTATGACCTCGTACGCCGTCGTGATCCCCACCCTCGTGCCGGACACCCTCGCCGACTGTCTCGCCGCGCTCGCCGCCGCGATCGGGCCGCGTCCCGAGGAGATCGTCCTGGTCGACGACCGGACCGACCCCGAACCCGGGCCGCTGCAGCACCCGTTGAGCGTCCTCGGCGACCTGCGGGAGCGGACCGTCGTGCTGGACGGCGGCGGTCGTGGGCCCGCCGCCGCCCGCAACACCGGGCTGCGCGCCGTGAGTACGCCGTGGACCGTGTTCCTCGACGACGACGTCCAGGTGGGGGCCCACTGGTGCGACCAGCTGGCCGAGGACCTCGCCGGGGCGTCCCCCGACATCGCGGGCGTCCAGGGCGTCCTCGCCGTGCCGCTGCCCGGCGAACGCCGCCCCACCGACTGGGAACGCGGCACCGCGGGACTCGTCCGGGCCCACTGGGTCACCGCCGACATGGCCTACCGCACCGAGGTCCTCAAGCAGGTCGGCGGCTTCGACGAGCGCTTCCGGCGCGCCTTCCGCGAGGACGCCGACCTCGCGCTGCGGGTCCTCGACTCCGGCTGGCGCATCCGGCAGGGCCGCCGCACCGCCCGCCACCCCGTGCACTCCGCCTCCCGCTGGGCGTCCGTACGCCAGCAGCGCGGCAACGCCGACGACGCCCTGATGCGGCATCTGCACGGCCCCGACTGGTGGGACAAGGCCGTCGCGCCGCGCGGCCGGATCCGCACTCACGCGGCCATCACGACCGCCGGCCTGGCCGCCTGCGCCCTCGCCGCCACCGGGCACGGCCGGGCCGCCACGGCCTGCGCGCTCGGCTGGGCGGCCGGCACGGCGGAGTTCGCCCGCGCCCGTATCGTCCCCGGCCCGCGCACCCGTCACGAGGTCACGACGATGCTGGCGACCAGCGTGCTCATCCCGCCCACCGCGACCTGGCACCGGCTGGCAGGTGCCTGGCGCCACCGTCACACCCCCGCCTGGCAGGAGGAGGCCACCCCGTGAGCCCGGTGAAGGCCGTGCTGTTCGACCGCGACGGCACGCTCGTCGAGGACGTCCCCGACAACGCCGACCCCGACCGCGTACGCCCCGTCGAGGGCGCTCGCGAGGCGCTCGCGCTGCTGCGGGAGCGCGGCATCCGCACCGGTGTCGTCACCGACCAGCCGGGTGTCGCGAGCGGGCTGCTCACCGACGCCGACCTCCGCCGTGTCCATCACCGCGTCGACGAACTGCTCGGCCCCTTCGATGTGTTCGCCGTCTGCCCGCACGGCCCCGACGACGGCTGCCACTGCCGCAGGCCACAGCCCGGCATGCTGCTGTGGGCGGGCGGACGGATCTGCACCGGGCCCGCCGAGCTCGTCGTCATCGGCTCCACCTCCGCGGACGCCGAGGCCGCGCGCCGGGCGGGCGCCCACGGCATCCTCGTCCCGAACGGGCACACCGGCCCCGAGGAGGCCGTCCGGGCCGACCACGTCGCCCCGGACCTGCTCACCGCCGTCCGGGCGGTGCTGGACGGACCGCCGAAGGGCCGCGTCCTCGCCGACGAACGCCCCATCCAGCAGGCGTTCACGACCGGCCCGTGACCGGGCGGGCGCGCCCGTGACGACCGATGCCGCATCCGAGAAGCCGGCATCCGAGAAGCCGGCATCCGAGAAGCCGGCACCCGAGAAGCCGGGGCCCGTCCCTGACGGTCACCCGCGACGGCCGCCTCACCCGCGACGGCCGCCTCACCCCCGACGGCCGTCCCACCCCCGACGGCCGCCCCACCTCCGGCGGGCGCCTGCGGCGTCGGGTCTCGTGCCAGGACGGCAATGGTGACGGTCGGCCCACCCTTGGCGGGTGTCCGCGGCGCCGGGTGTCGTGTCAGGGCGGGTGTCCGTGACCGTCGGCTCGCGCCCGGCGGGCGTCTGCGGCGGCCGGTGCCGCGGAGTCGTCGGTCGCACCGGGTCGGCCACAGAGGTGCCGTACGGCACCCGATGGGCGGGCCTGCGGCGGCGGCCGCGGCGTGTGCGGGGCAGGCTGCTGACATGACCCCGGACCGGACAGCGCAGCCCGTACGCCCCCGCCTCCTCGTCCTGCGCGCCCTCGGGCTCGGGGACCTCCTCGCAGGTGTCCCCGCGCTGCGCGCGCTACGGCGGGCCCACCCGGAGTACGAACTCGTGCTGGCGGCGCCCGCCGAGCTCGCTCCGGTCGCGGACGCCTCGGGGGCCGTGGACCGGCTGCTGCCGGCGAGTGCCCCCGGCCGGGCCGTCCCGCGCACGCTCGACTGGACCGGTCCGCCCCCGGACATCGCCGTCGACCTGCACGGCAACGGACCGCCCAGCCACCGGCTGCTGCTGAGCCTGCGCCCGCTGAAGCTGCTCGCCTTCGCCCACCCGGACCTGCCCGGCGTCGAGGGCCCGCCCTGGTACCCGGAGGAGCACGAACGCGACCGCTGGTGCCGACTGCTGCGGGCCTACGGCATCGACGCCGACCCGGGCGATCTGCTGCTGCCCCGTCCGGGGACCGCGTCCCCGGCGCCCGGGGCGGTCGTACTGCATCCCGGCGCCGGGTCGCCCGCGCGCTGCTGGCCCGTCGAGCGGTACGCGGCCGTCGCGGCCGAACTGCGCGCCCGGGGCCTGCGGGTCGTGGTGACGGGCGGTGCGGCCGAGAGCGACCTGGTGGCCCGGCTCGCCAAGGAAGCCGGCCTGCCGGACACCGACGTGTTCGGCGGCGGCATCCCGTTCGAACGACTGTCCGCGCTGGTCGCCGGTTCCCACGCCGTGATCAGTGGCGACACCGGCATCGCTCACCTCGCGGTCGCCCACGGCGCGTGTTCCGTCACCCTGTTCGGCCCGGTCGCGCCGAGCCGCTGGGGCCCGCCGCCCGACCCGCGCCACCGTGCCCTGTGGTACGGCCCGGAGGGCGATCCGCACGGCCGCCGCCCCGACCCGGCGCTCCTGCGCATCACCGCCGACGACGTCCTGCGCGCCGTCGGTGAACTGCCCGGCGCGCAGCGGACGTAGCGGTGACGGCCGCGCTCAGCTCCCGCACCACCGGCACATCAACCGGAACCCGGCGAACATCGTCAGGGGCCATATCGCGGCGAACGCCCAGATCACACCCGGCTCGGATGTGACGATCCCGGCCACCATCAGCCCGGTCGACATCGCGAGCAGGACCGCCACGGTCCAGACACGAGGGCGGTAGGTGGCCAGCCGGGCCAGGACACGGGCGGGGTCGGGGCGGCGGCTCACTCGATGGGTACGCAGCTTGCGGTCGAGGCGACGGTCGCGGCGCAGGGCCCGTTCCATCTCGTCGAGGATGCGCTGCTCGTTCTCGGGAAGTCGGCCGATGGACACGCTCTCTCCTTCCGGGCGGCCGGACCGTCTCTCCCTCGGGGGGACGTGCGGCGGGGAAGTACAGCGGGGGGACGTACAAGCGTGTGCCCCGTGGTGCCGCCGAGCTAACCGGGCACCGGCCGCGCCAGCGCCTCGACGAGCCGGTCCGCGCTGTCCGGCACGGAGCCCTCGCGGAACCCGTCGCGGATCTGCCGCGCGGTCACCCGGCCGCCGGTCAGGCACCAGTCCCACCAGCGGTCCAACTGCCGCACGTCCAGCCGCTCGGCGGGCACCAGCGCGGGCCAGCCGCAGGCCCGGGCCTGCGCGGTCAGCTTGGCGCCGCCCGCGACCGGGTCGACGGCCAGCACCGGCGTGCCCACCCGCAGCGCGATCACCAGCCCGTGCAGCCGGTCGGTGACGACCAGGTCCAGCCGGGCCAGCACGGACTGCAGTTGCGCGGGCGTCGCGCTCAGATGCCAGTCGTGCGTGTCCAGCCGGGTCTCCAGCTCCAGCCTGCCGCAGTCCTTGGAGGCAAGCCAGCGCGTCACCTCCTCGGCGACCTGCCCGTGCCGCCGCAGCTGCCCGTACTCGTGCTGCCCGTGCGCGAGGATCACCCCGACCACGGGCCGCGCCGGCACGTCCGGGGCGCGGGCCGCGAGGTCCTCCACCGGCTCGCTGTCCGGCCCGTCCCGGGGCAGCACCCGGTGGAAGCCGGTCACGGCCGGGCTGCCGGGGTCGATCACCGAGGTGCCGACGGCGATCCGCACGCAGTGCGCGAACCGCCGGTGCAGCTCCTCCACCTGCGGCCCGTGCAGCGGGCCGCACACGAACACGAGATGGGTGTAGTCCTCGGGCCACAGCCGGTCCAGATGCAAAGCCTCCGGACGGAAGCGGGGGCTCCAGGCGACGTCGTAGGGGATGCCCGTCCCCCGCAGTACGTCCTCCACCCGGCGCAGGGCCAGCACGTCCCCGGCGGTCGCCTCCCTGTCCCGGAAGCTGAACCAGCCGGCGAGCAGCACCCTGCGCGGTCGCTTGCCCTGTTGTGTGTGCACATGCCCTGAGTGCCCGCCTCTCGGCAAGGCATTCAGGGCATTACACGCATTTACCGTGCCGTCACTGGGCGTAGAAGGTGGCGTCCGCCCGGTCGGTGGCGGTGCTCACCGCCTGCACGTTCAGCAGGTACTCCCAGTGGCGGACGTATCGCCCCGGGTAGTTGTACGACTCGTACGACACGCCCGCCGGGTCCGCGAGTCCGGCGCGCTGCCGGAAGCTCGCGTCGGACGCGAACTGCGCGCTGCCGTCGTTCTTGCGCAGCCACACCTCGAAGTTCTCGTGCCGCAGGTAGTAGCCGGGGAAGTTGGCCGATTCCAGCGAGACCGTGCCGCTGCCGGCGAGGCCCGGCACGACGCGGAACTGCGAGTCGGCGAGCTTGGTGACGTTCGCCTCGATCCGGGCCCGGTAGTCGTAGTGCCGGACGAACCGGTCCGGGAAGTTGTACGAGGAGAAGCGCTGCGGGGTGACGCCGTCGGCCACCGGGATGCCGAAGTTCGGTGTGCCGTCGGCGTTCCAGTAGACCTTCTGCACCCGGGTGCGGCGGTTGGGGTCGTAGAGCGGGTCGCCGCTGATGTCCTTGTAGCTGCGGTCGTGGTAGACGAGGATGTCGCTCTTCCCGTCCTCGGAGACCGTGAAGGAGTTGTGGCCCGGGCCGTACTGGCTGGTCGCGGCGCTGCTGGCGAACACCGGGGTGGGGCTCTTGCTCCAGGACGCCTGGCTGAGCAGGTTCGCGCTCGCGGAGGCGGTGAGCATGCCCAGGCAGTAGTTGGCGTCGGTGGCGCTCGCGGAGTACGTCATGAACACCTTGCCGCCGCGCTGGATCACGGCCGGGCCCTCGTTGACCTTGAAGCCGACGGTCTCCCAGGAGTAGGTGGGCCGCGACAGCATCACCGGAGTGCCGGTGATCGTCCAGGGGTTGGCCATCTTCGCGAGGTAGACGTCGGTGTTGTTGTTCACCGACGGGTCGCGCTGCGCCCACGCCAGGTAGCGCACGCCGTTCACGACGAAGGTGGTGGCGTCCAGGGAGAAGCTCTCCCACTGGGTCCTGATCTGCCCCTTCTCGGTCCAGGAGGCGGTGAGCGGGTTGGCGCCGGTGCCCTCCAGGACGTACATCCGGATCGCCCAGATGTCGTCGGTGGCGCCGGCGGCGAAGTACACGTACCACTTGCCGTCGATGAAGTGGATCTCCGGCGCCCAGATGTGGGCGCCCATCGCACCGCTGGCGTGCTTCGTCCAGATGGTCGTCTCGGGTGCCGTCGTCAGGCCCTGGATGGTGGTCGCCCGGCGCAGCACGATGCGGTCGTACTCGGGGACGGACGCGGTGAAGTAGTAGTAGCCGTCGGTGTGCTTGAAGATGTGCGGGTCGGCGCGCTTCTCCGCGATCGGGTTGGTGTACGTGACGGCGGGGGAGTCGGGCACGGCGGCCCGGGCGGGCGCTGACGCCAGGCAGGTCGCGAAGGCCATCAGGGCGGCCAACAGCAGCCGAACGGCTATGCGTCTCAAGGGGGTTCTCCAGCGGGTGATCGGGGTGGGAACGAGCCGCCTCTGTCCGTCATTTCGAACATGGTTCGTGAATTCGGCCAAGAAGTGGTCAGAAGATAGAGGCGCCTCTCACCGTCGTCAACGGTTCGCGCAGGTGTGACGCACGAGGACGACGAACGGCCCGGTTCCGGGGCGGCAGGGGTCAGCCGCTGAAGCGGGCCGTTCCCGTGAGGATGCGTACGTCGAGGTCGGTGACCCCGGCCGCGGCGATCCGGGTGGTGAACTCGGCGCGCACCCGCTCCACGGCGGCCGGTGAGAGCCCGGTGAGCATCCCGCGCGTGCCGCTGCCGGTGGCGAGGACCCAGGCCGTGTGCGGGGTCAGCGGAGTGTCGAACTGCCGTCGGACGACGCGGGGCACGCTGCCACCGAGGTTCTGGAGCCAGTCCGCGAGGGTGTCCGCCGTGTCGATCCGGGCGAGTTGGTCCCGCTGCGGCGGGCGCGGGAGGTCGCGCTCCGTCAGGACGGCCTCCCGGAGCGCCGACTGCCAGCCGTCCAGCGCGCCCTTCTCCCAGACCGTCACGACGAACCGTCCGCCGGGGCGCACCTTCCGGATCAGTGCCGCGGCGTCCCGGTCCATGTCCGGGAAGAAGAACACGCCGAGGGCGCACTGCACGAGGTCGTAGCCGTCACCGGTCACGGGCCACGAGATGACGTCGTGGCGGTGGAAGCGGAGGTGGTCCAGGCCTTCCTCCAGCGCCCGGCGCTCGCCGATCGACAGCAGCCCGGCCGCGAGGTCCACGGCGTCCACCCGCCCCGCCGGACCCACGGCCCGCGCGGCCGGCAGCGCCGACGCGCCCGCCCCGCAGCAGGCGTCCAGCACCGACTCGCCGGGGGCCGGGGCGGCCACGGCGGCCGTCGCCGCCCCGACCGGGTCCCACAGCGCCCCGGACCAGAGGTGGAACTCCTCCGCTCCCGCGCTGAAGACGTCTCCGACGGTGTTCGCCCCGCTGGTCATACGGCAGCCCCCTCGTGTGGGAGCGAGTCTAGGCGGGGCGCTCGTCGAGCCGCCCTGATTTCCTTCAGTCCGGCGGTGGTTGAGGCTCGGATCGTGGCCCGGGAGGCGGGGCCGTGGTGGTCCGGGGGATGACATGAGTCGGCAGCACGAGGTGCCGCTCGCGGTCCGCACCCGGGTCGTCGATGAGGGACAGGGCCAGTTCACCGGCCTCCCGCCCGATCCGCGACGGCGACTGGGCCACCGTGGTCAGATCGAACCACTGCGCGACCGGCTGGTCGTCGAAGCCCACGACCGACATCTGCCCGGGCACCTCGATCCGCGTCGCCCGCAGCGTCCAGATCACGGCGACGGCCACCTCGTCCTGCTCGGCGAAGACCGCGGTGGGCGGCTCCCGCAGCCCGAGCAGCCGGCCGACCGCCTCTGCCGCACCCCTCTTGTCGCCCGCCGGGGTGGCGACCACCAGGTCGTCGTCGAGGGGCAGGCCGGCCTCGGCCAGCGCCTGCCGGTACCCGACCAGCCGCTCCTGCGAACTGAAGGAGAACCCGCGGGCACCCTCTGTCCGCACGTAGGCGATCCGGCGGTGGCCGAGGTTCAGCAGATGCCGGGTGCCGTGCAGGGCACCGGCCACGTCGTCGACGTACACGCTGGGGCGCCCGTCGACGTGCTGGCTGACATAGACGACCGGCATGGCGAGGTCGTCCAGCCGGGCCGTCTCCTCGTCGGTGAGGTCGAAGGAGAACACCAGCAGCGCGTCCGCGTTGCGCCGGGCCGGGAGGTGCTCGAAGAACGCGGTGCGTTCGGCCATGTCGGGGATCACATACACCGTCAGTTCCATGCCCGCCGCCCGCAGGACGCGGGCGAGGCCCGACAGGGCCGTGCCCATGAACCACGAGCTGAGCGTGGGCACCAGCACCGCCACGTTGCGGGTCCGGCCCGTCACCAGGCTCGCGGCATGGCGGGAGACCGCGAAGTCCAGCTCCCGGGCGGCCTGTTCGACCCGGGCGCGGACCTCGGGGGAGACGGTGGACAGGCCGCGCAGGGTGCGCGAGACGGTGGAGGTGGACACCCCGGCCCGCTCCGCGACGTCAGCCATCGTGGGGTGCCGCTGACCTGGTGGCATGCGCCGAACGCTAGCACGCCGACCTCACATCCGGCGGCTGCCGATGGCAGCGCTGTCTCACCGGATTCTTGCCTTCTTACGACGTCGGTCCGCATTGACTTCCCGATGACTGCGCTTCTAGCGTGCAAACGTTGTCTCGACAGGTTCGAAGTCGCCCTAGGAGGGCCGCCTCCCATCCGTTGTGACCTGCTGTTTTTAGCAGTGCAATGCCGTGGCAACGCAATCTCGTGACCAAAGCCATCCCGGGGGAACAGACACGACTTCGGTTCGTCAGACCAGGAGCGACAGTGAAGACCAGCACCGCCAGAGCGATTCAATGTTGCGCAGCGCTCGCCGCCGCCGGACTCCTCCTCACCGCCTGCGGCTCGTCCGGCGGCAGCGGCGGCTCGGGCGGGTCGGCGCAGGCCGCGCCGGCCACCTTCAAGGGCCGCGGCCCCATCACCTACGTCGCGGGCAAGGACACCACCGGCACCGTCCAGACCATCATCGACCGCTGGAACAAGGCCCACCCCAAGGAGAAGGTCACCTTCATCCAGCTGCCGACGGACGCCGACTCACAGCGCCAGCAGATGATCCAGAACGCGGAGACGAAGTCCGACGCCTACACGGTGCTCGCCACCGACGTCGTGTGGACGTCCGAGTTCGCCGCCCACCAGTGGATCGAGCCGCTGCCCGCGCAGCAGTTCCCGCTCGGCAGGATGCTCAAGCCGGTCGTGGAGACCGGCCAGTACCGCGGCAGGCTGTACGCGGTCCCCGCCAGCTCCAACGGCGGCCTGCTGTTCTACCGCACCGACCTGCTCAAGAAGGCCGGCATCACCGAGCCACCCACCACCTGGGCGCAGATGACCGCCGACTGCGCCAAGGTGAAGAAGCTCCCCGAGGCGAAGAACATGTCCTGCTACGCCGGGCAGTTCCAGAAGTACGAAGGCCTCACCGTCAACTTCGCCGAGGCCGTCAACTCCGCCGGCGGCCGCATCGTCGACGCCGACGGCAAGCCCGACGTCGACACCCCGCAGGCGAAGAAGGGCCTGGACTTCCTCGTCAAGTCCTTCAAGGACGGGACGATCCCCAAGGAGGCCATCACCTACCAGGAGGAGGACGGCCGACAGGCGTTCCAGTCCGGCAAGCTGGTCTTCCTGAACAACTGGCCCTACGTGTACTCCCTGGCCCAGAAGAGCGCCGTCAGGGGCAAGTTCGCCGTCGCCCCCCTGCCCGGCCTGAACGGCCCCGGCGCCTCCAGCCTCGGCGGCGCCAACCTGGCCCTGTCGTCCTTCGCCAAGAACAAGGCCACCGCGCTGGACTTCATGAAGTTCTTCACCAGCGAGGAGAGCTCCACCTACTTCCTCAAGAACGCCTCCCTCGCCTCGCCCTACGCCGACCTGTACGACAACGCCGCGCTGGACAAGCAGTTCCCGTACCTGCCCGACCTGAAGCAGTCCATCACCAAGGCCGTGCCCCGCCCCCGCGTCGTGCAGTACGGCGATGTCACCGCCGCCGTCCAGAACGAGGTCTACGCCGCCCTCACCGGCAAGAAGAGCAGCGCACAGGCGCTGAAGGACCTCCAGGCGGACCTGCGGAAGCTGACAGCTCAGTGAGGGCGTGGCTCATGGCCGACACCGCGATCCCGCCCGGCACCGCCGCGCACCGGCCCGGGACGGCGGCCGCCCGCCGCCCCGGGCGGCCCCCCGCGTCCGCGCAGCCGCGACGCCGCCCCCGGGCCACCGCCGGCGCGGGCCGCCTCGCCGCCCTCCTGGTCTCCCCGACGCTGCTGGTCCTCACGATCGTCGTCCTCTACCCGACGCTCATGGCGCTCGACGAGTCCCTCTACGGAGTCAAGGGGCTCGACCCCAGAACGGGGTTCATCAGCGACACCGAGCCGTTCGTCGGGCTGAAGAACTACACCGACATCTTCACCCAGGCCGGCGACCGCTTCTGGAACGCCTTCTGGAACACCACCTTCTTCACCGTCGTCACGGTCTCGCTGGAGACGGTGATCGGCGTGGCCATGGCCCTGATCATGCACCGGGCGTTCCGGGGCCGCGGCCTGGTCCGGGCGAGCATCCTGGTGCCCTGGGCCATCCCGACGGCCATCTCCGGACTGCTCTGGAAGTGGATCTTCAACGCCGACGGCATCGCCAACGTCCTCCTCGGCCACCAAGTGCTGTGGACCGCCGACGGCTTCTCCGCCAAGGTCGCCGTCGTCATCGCCGACGTGTGGAAGACCGCACCCTTCATCGGACTCCTCGTCCTGGCCGGCCTCCAGGTCATCCCCAAGGAGGTCTACGAGGCGGCCCGGCTCGACGGAGCGAGCGCCTTCCAGCAGTTCCGGCGCATCACCCTGCCCCTGGTGAAACCCGCCCTGCTGGTGGCGGTACTGTTCCGCTGCCTCGACGCGCTGCGCATGTTCGACCTGCCCTACATCCTCATCGGCGCCCAGAAGGGCTCCGTGGAAACCCTGTCGATGCTCGCCCAGAACGAGGCGTCCAACGTCCGCTTCGGCCCCGCCTCCGCCTACGCGGTCCTCCTTTTCCTCTACGTCTTCCTCATCGCGCTCGCCTTCGTACGGCTGCTCGGCGCCGACATCGTCGGGGACGCCGGCGGCACGAGGAAGAGCAGAAGCCGGCGCGCCGGGGTGCGCGGCCGCCGTGCCCGGGAGGTGACGGCATGACCCTCACCGCCAAGTGGCGGCAGTGGCTGCCCCATCTGGGCATCGCCCTGGTGGTGGCCTACTGCCTGGCCCCGTTCTACTGGATGCTGGTCTCCAGCCTGCGCAGCACGAACGACGTCTTCAGCACCTCGCTGCTCCCGTCCCCGGTGTCCTTCGCGAACTACCGCTCGGTGTTCGGCCCGGCCCAGGGCTTCACCAGGGCACTCCTCAACAGCCTGATCGTCGCCGGTGTCACCACCGCGCTGTCGCTGGTCCTCGCCACCTTCACCGCGTACGCCATGGCCCGGCTGGAGTTCCGCTTCAAACGGTTCATCCTCACCCTGATCATCGCCACGTCGATGTTCCCCGTGGTGTCGATCGTCGTGCCGCTGCTGAAACTGTTCACCGACATCGGCTGGATCAACACCTACCAGGCGATGATCGTGCCCAGCATGTCCTTCACGCTGCCGCTCGCGGTGTGGAACCTGACCACGTTCTTCCGGCAGATGCCCGACGAGCTGGAGCAGGCCGCGATGGTGGACGGCTGCACCCGCGGCCAGGCCTTCCGCAAGGTCATCGTGCCGCTGGCGGCGCCGGGCATCTTCACCACCGCCATCATCACGTTCATCGCGGCCTGGAACGAGTTCCTCATCGCCCTGTCGATGACCAACAAGCCCGGCATGCAGACCGCCACGGTCGCCATCTCCAAGTTCTCCGGCGCCACGACCTACCAGACGCCGTTCGGCAGCCAGATGGCCGCGGGCGTCGTCGTCACCATTCCGCTGGTGGTCATGGTGCTGCTCTTCCAGCGCCGTATCGTCGCCGGGCTCACCGCCGGCGCGGCCAAGTAGACACCTCACCCCCGAGGAGCCGGATCCACCGTGTCCTTCACCGCACCCTGGTGGCGCAGCGCCGTCATCTACCAGGTCTACATCCGCAGCTTCGCCGACGGGAACGGCGACGGCGTCGGCGACATCGCCGGACTCCGCTCGCGCCTGCCCTATCTGAAGTCGCTGGGCGTGGACGCCCTTTGGATCAACCCCTGGTACAAGTCGCCCATGGCCGACCACGGTTACGACGTGGCCGACTACCGGGACATCGACCCGCTGTTCGGCACGCTGTCCGACGCCGAGCGGCTCATCGAGGAGGCGCACGCGCTGGGGATCCGGGTGATCCCCGACATCGTCCCGAACCACACCTCCGACCGGCACGCCTGGTTCCGCACGGCGCTGGAGGCCGGCCCGGGCAGCCCGGAGCGCGAGCTTTACGTCTTCCGTCCCGGCCGCGGCCCCGACGGGGCGCAGCCCCCGAACGACTGGGTGTCCTGCTTCGGCGGCCCGGCCTGGACCCGGCTGCCCGACGGCGACTGGTACCTGCACCTGTTCGCGCCGCAGCAGCCCGACCTGAACTGGCGACACCCGAAGGTACGGGAGGAGTTCGAGTCGATCCTGCGGTTCTGGTTCGCCCGCGGCGTGGACGGCTTCCGAATCGACGTCGCCCACGGGCTGGTCAAGCACCCGGACCTGCCCGACCTGCCGCCGCGCGCGGAACCGGCGGTGCTCGGGCCGCTCACCCGCCGCGACGAGGTGCGCCGGCACCTCGACCACCCGCACTGGGACCGCGACGAGGTGCACGAGATATACCGGGCCTGGCGCAAGGTCGCCGACGAGTTCCCCGGCGACCGCTCCTTCGTCGCCGAGGCCTGGGCGGACACCCCCGAGCGCCTCGCGGCCTACGTCCGGGCGGACGGCCTGCACACCGCCTTCAACTTCGACTTCCTCATGTGCCGTTGGGACGCCGGAGACCTCAGGGCCGTCATCGACGACTCCCTCGCGATGCTCGGCGCGGTGGGCGCACCGGCCACCTGGGTCCTCTCCAACCACGACGTCATGCGCCACCCCAGCCGCTACGGCCGTGCCCCGGGGCGCAGCTGGACGGTCGACACGCGCTACGAACCCGAGGGCCCGCTCGACCTCGCCCTGGGCACCCGGCGCGCCCGCGCCGCCGCCCTGCTGATGCTCGCCCTGCCCGGTGGCGCCTACGTCTACCAGGGCGAGGAACTCGGCCTGCCCGAGGTCGAGGACCTGCCCGAATCCGCCCTCCAGGACCCGATCTGGGATCGCTCCGGCCACACCGACCGCGGCCGCGACGGCTGCCGCGTCCCGATCCCCTGGTCGGGCCCGGCGGCCCCCTACGGCTTCGGCACCGGGGCGGAACCCTGGCTGCCGCAGCCGGACGACTGGGCGGGGCTCTGCGTCGAGGCCCAGACCGGCGACCCCGCCTCCATGCTGGAGCTCTACCGCGCGGCCCTGCGCATCCGCCGTGACCACCCCGCCCTCGGCGACGGCGGCATGACCTGGCTGGACACCCCCGAGGGGGTGCTGGCCTTCCGCCGCGAGCCGGGCTTCGTCTGCGTGGTCAACCTCTCCGGAGCGCCGTACGAGCTGCCCGCGCACACCGCGCTCCTGCTGGCCGGCGGCCCCGTCGAGGGCGGCGTGCTGGAGCCGGACCGGGCGGTGTGGCTGGCGGTGTAGCCCCCGCACCGGCGTCGCCCGGCCGTAGGCTGGACCCATGACCCGTCCGGCCCGTCCGGCTCCCGCGGCGGAGCAGGCGCCGGCCCCGCTCACCGTCCGGCCGTCGGCAGCGGCCCTGGCGCCGCTGATCGGCGCGATGGGCTACGCCGAGGTGCGGTTCGCGCACACCGCCGAGCTGGCCCTGCCGACGGGCGGGGCACAGCTGCTGGTCAACCTCGACGGGGACGCCCTGTCCTCCTCCCCGCTGCGCGGCCCGGACCGGCGAACCGGGGGCGCTGCCGTGCACGGCCCGTACACGCAGCCGGCCCTGATCGACCCGGCGCAGCAGCGGGCCGTCGTCTGGGTGGCGTTCCGGCCCGCGGGCGCCCACCCCTTCCTCACCGCCCCTCTCTCCGCGGTCCGCGACGACCTGGTCGGCCTCGACGAGCTGTGGGGCACGGACGGCGCGGTGCTGCGCGAGCGGCTGCTGGAGGCCATGGCCGCCGGGGGCCCGCGGGCCGGGCTGCGGGAACTGGAGGCGGCCCTGCTGGCCCGGGCGCGACGCCCCCTGGAACCCGACCCGGCGGTCCGCCTCGCCGCCGCGCTGCTCGACCGCGGCTCACCCGTCGCCGAGGTCGCCGACCGGCTGGGCTGGACCACCCGGCGGCTGGCCCGCCGCTGCACCGAGCAGCTGGGACTCGCGCCCAAGCGGTACGCCCGCCTGCGCCGCTTCCAGCGACTCCTCGGCCGCGTCAACGCCGGGCCGCAGCCGCCGGACTGGGCGGCGCTCGCCGCCGACTGCGGCTACCACGACCAGGCGCACCTGATCCACGAGTTCCGCGCGCTGGCCGGGATCACCCCGACCGCGTACGCACCGCGCTCGCCGCTCGAACGCAACCACGTTCCGCTGGACGGGTGAACGGCTCCGGACCGGCCGATTTCTACAATCCACGATCCCCGCACCCGGCGATCGTGAAGGCATGACGAACACATCCGCACAGCAGACCGTCACCCGGCTCTACGCCCGGCTCGTCGTACCCGACGCCCCCCGGGCGATCGACTTCTACCGGGCCGCCCTCGGCGCCGAGGAGACCGAGCGGTACACCGGCCCCGACGGGAGGATCGTGCACGCCCTGCTGCGGCTCGGCGGCTCGGTCATCGCGGTGAAGGACGCCGACGAGGGCGACCCGGCACCGGCGTCCCTCGGCGGCAGCCCCGTGATCATGGCCCTCGACGTGTCCGACGCCGACGCCGTGGCCGAGGCCATGCTGCGCGGCGGGGCGACCGTGGTGCATCCCGTCGCCGACCAGCACTACGGGCAGCGCGGGGGCCGTCTCGCCGACCCGTTCGGCCATCTCTGGATGATCTCCCAGACGATCGAGGACCTGACGCCCGAGCAGATCCAGGCGCGGACGGACGAGTTGTTCACCTGACGGGAGGGATCAGCGGGCCTGCCCGGCCGGTTCCTGCACCTTCGCGTTCGCGTCCACCTTGCCGCCCGGGTGGCGCAGCGCGCACAGGTAGCCGATGCCCAGGGCGATGGCCATGCCGTAGAACACCCACTGGTTGGCCTCGGCGAAGTCCATGCGGATCGCGGACATCGACTCCCGGGTCGCCTCAGCGGCGGGGCCGGTTCCGGTGGGCGGCTGGGAGTCGCCGCTGCCGGTGATCGACTCGGTGACGTCGCGGGCCACGGTGTCCGCGTCCGCCGCGGACATGCCCTTGCCCGTCAGGGTGCCCACCACCTTGTCCGTCGTCACATGGGTCAGGATGGTGCCGTAGATGGCCAGACCCACGCTCGCGGCGTAGTTGCGCACCGTCTGGGTGATGCCGGTGACCTCGCCGTACGACGCTCCGATGGCCCGGTTGACGGCGTCCGTGGAGGCAGGCGCCAGGACGAAGCCGATTCCCGCCCCGGCCAGGGCGGCGTAGGGCCACTGGTCGTGCATGGACAGGTCGGTGAGCTTGTTCGCCCACAGGGCGAAGCCGACGCAGCCCACGGCCGTGCCCAGCTTCAGGGCCGGGCGGGCGCCCTTCTTGTCGAGGATCCGGCCGCCCCACTGCGAGGCGATGGCGAAACCGACGAAGAAGTACAGCAGGAACAGCGCCGCCTGGTTCGGCGAGGCGCTCAGCGACACCTGGGCGTACACGGAGGTGAAGAAGAACAGCGGCACGAAGGCGAGCATCGAGAAGAACAGCACCGCCGCGTCCATGGTGAACGCCCTGTCCCGGAAGACCCGCAGGTCGATCAGCGGATGCTCGACCTTCCGCTCGAAACGGATGAATCCGGCCAGGATCGCGAGGCCGCCCCCGATGCACACCCAGGTCGCCCAGCTGTCCCAGCCCCAGGAGAAGGCCTGCTGTAACCCGAGCACGCTCAGGCCCATGCCGGCCGCGATCAGGGCGGCGCCCGGGACGTCCAGGGTGCCGGAGCGCCGCCGGTCGGAGATGTGCGCCAGGGCCGTCAGGACCAGCGCCACGATCGCCACGGGCACGTTGACCCAGAACACCGCCCGCCAGGTCCAGTTCGTGAGCCAGCCGCCCAGCAGCGGGCCGATCGCGGTCAGCGCGCCGGTGACCCCGAAGAACAGCGCGAGGGCACGCCCGCGCCGCTCGACCGGGAACACCGCCACCACCACGGCCAGCGCCGCGGGAAACAGCAGTGCCGCCCCCAGCCCCTGGGTGGCCCGGAAGATGATCAGCCAGGCCTGAGCGGCGCCACCCTCGGGCACACAGCCGCACAGCACCGAGGACACGACGAACACCAGCGTGCCGATGACGACGACCCGGCGCGGCCCGTAGAGGTCGGCGAGGCGCCCGCCGAGGGCGAAGAACGCCGCGAGGGCCAGCAGATAGGCGTTGACCACCCACTGCATGCCGGAGGACGACAGCCCCAGTTCGCGGACGATGTCGGGGGCCGCGATCGACACGATGGTCTGGTCGATGAAGGTCATCGCGACCGCGAACATCATCGCCGCCAGCGCGACGGTCTGCTGCGGTGCGGATCGGGAGGGGGCCGCGGCCTCGCCGCGCCCCGGGCGCGTGCTGCTCACGACTTCAGTCTGCGCCCGGCCCTGACGTGTCGCATCACATGACCCAGCGGTACCGCCAGTCACGCTGATACCGCGAAACGGGCTCTCCGGCAACCCTTCGGCGGTGTGAGGACGACCTCCTCGGCCATGTGACCGTGGTCCGCCACGGATGCCGCGTCGAACGTGCAGGATGCGGGCACCAAGGAGGACAGACAGTCGAACGACGGGAGAGGCAGACGATGGTCCCAGCGGAACCGCAACCCCAGGGGATCGGCATACCGGCCGAATCCACTGCGGGCGAGACCAGGGTGGCGGCCACGCCGGCCACCGTGGGGAGACTCGTCGCGCTCGGGTACGACGTCACGGTCGAACCGGGGGCGGGAGCCTCGTCCCGCTTCTCCGACGCGGCCTACGAGGAGGCGGGAGCCCGGCTGGGCGACCCGTGGCAGGCGGAGATCGTGCTGAAGGTCAACGCCCCCTCGACCGAGGAGATCGGCCGGCTGCGCGACGGGGCGACGCTGATCGCGCTGGTCAGCCCCGCCCACAACCCGGACCTGGTCGAGGAACTGGCACGGCGTCCGATCACCGTGCTCGCCATGGACGCCGTACCTCGCATCTCGCGCGCCCAGTCCCTGGACGTCCTCAGCTCGATGGCGAACATCGCCGGGTACCGGGCGGTGGTCGAGGCGGCGCACGCCTTCGGCCGCTTCTTCACCGGCCAGGTGACCGCCGCCGGCAAGGTGCCCCCGGCCAAGGTGCTGGTGGCCGGGGCCGGAGTGGCCGGGCTCGCCGCGATCGGCGCGGCTCGCAGCCTCGGCGCCGTGGTCCGCGCCACCGACCCGCGTCCCGAGGTCGCCGAGCAGGTGCGCTCCCTGGGCGGGGAGTTCCTCACCGTGGGAGCCCAGCAGGAGGTGAGCACCGACGGCTACGCCAAGGCCACCTCGGACGACTACAACCGGCTCGCCGCCGAGCTCTACGCCGAGCAGGCCGCCGACGTCGACATCATCATCACCACCGCGCTCATCCCGGGCCGGCCCGCGCCGAGGCTGATCACCGCCGAGGACGTCGCACGCATGAAGCCCGGCAGCGTGATCGTCGACATGGCGGCCGCCCAGGGCGGCAACGTCGAGGGCACGGTCGCCGGCAAGGCGGTCGTCACCGACAACGACGTGACGATCATCGGCTACACCGACCTGCCCGGCCGGCTCCCCGCTCAGGCCTCGCAGTTGTACGGCACGAACATCGTCAACCTGATGAAGCTGCTCACCCCGGGCAAGGACGGCCGGCTCGTCCTCGACTTCGACGACGTGGTGCAGCGGTCGATGACCGTGGTCCGCGAGGGCGAGAAGACGTGGCCGCCGCCCCCGGTGCAGGTGTCCGCCGCGCCCGCCGCGGGCGGGGCGAAGGAGCCGGACCCGGTCCCCGCCGAGACACCGGCGAAGCCCGCCCGCCCGGCCTGGTCCTCGTACGCACTCGTCGGTGCGGGAGCGCTCGCGCTGTTCCTGGTGACGGCCTTCTCGCCGAGTGAACTCCTCGGCCATTTCACGGTGTTCGTCCTGGCGATCGTCATCGGCTTCTACGTCATCGGCAACGTGCACCACGCGCTGCACACCCCGCTGATGTCGGTCACCAACGCCATCTCCGGCATCGTCGTGGTCGGCGCGCTGCTGCAGATCGGGCAGGGCGACACCGCCGTCACCGTGCTGTCGTTCGCCGCGATCCTGCTGGCGAGCATCAACATCTTCGGCGGATTCGCCGTCACCCGCCGCATGCTCGGCATGTTCTCGAAGGGCTGATCAGGGATGACCACAGACACGGCCGCCCAGGCCGCCTACGTCGTCGCCGCGCTGCTGTTCATCCTCAGCCTCGCCGGCCTCTCCCAGCACAAGACGTCCCGCTCCGGAGTCGTCTGGGGCATCGCGGGCATGGTCGTGGCCCTGGCCGCCACGGTCGGGCTCGCCTCCCGCAGCATCACCGCGACCGGGCTCGTCCTGATCGCCGTCGCCACCGCTCTCGGCGCGGGCATCGGCCTGTGGCGGGCCCGGGTGGTCGAGATGACCGGCATGCCGGAGCTGATCGCCATCATGCACAGCCTCGTCGGCCTCGCCGCCGCGTTCGTCGGCTGGAACGGCTACCTCGACGTCGACGCCGAGCTGTCCGGTTCGCTGCTGGGCATCCATCACGCCGAGGTGTTCATCGGGGTGTTCATCGGCGCCGTCACCTTCACGGGTTCCGTCGTCGCCTACCTGAAGCTCTCGGCACGCATCAACTCCCGCCCGCTCACCCTCCCCGGCAAGCACGTCCTCAACATCGGCTCGCTCGTCGCGTTCGTCGCGCTGACGGTGGCGTTCGTCGTCCGCCCGAACATGGGCCTGCTCATCGCGGTCACCGTGATCGCGCTCGCCCTCGGCGCGCACCTGGTCGCCTCCATCGGCGGCGGTGACATGCCGGTGGTCGTCTCGATGCTCAACAGCTACTCCGGCTGGGCGGCGGCCGCTTCGGGCTTCCTGCTCGCCAACAACCTGCTCATCGTCACCGGCGCGCTGGTCGGCTCCTCCGGTGCCTACCTGTCGTACATCATGTGCAAGGCGATGAACCGCTCCTTCATCTCCGTCATCGCCGGCGGCTTCGGCACCCCGACGGCAGCGGCCGAGGAGGGCGAGCAGGGCGAGCACCGGGAGATCAACGCCGAGGAGACCGCGGAACTCCTCGGCAACGCCACCTCGGTGATCATCACCCCCGGCTACGGCATGGCCGTGGCGCAGGCGCAGTACCCGGTGGCCGAACTGGCGCGCAAGCTGCGCGAGCGGGGCGTCGAGGTGCGGTTCGGCATCCACCCGGTGGCCGGCCGGCTGCCCGGGCACATGAACGTGCTGCTCGCCGAGGCCAACGTGCCGTACGACATCGTCCTGGAGATGGACGAGATCAACGACGACTTCGCCGCCACCTCGGTCGTCCTGGTCATCGGTGCCAACGACACGGTCAACCCGGCCGCCACCGACAACCCCTCCAGCCCGATCGCCGGGATGCCGGTGCTGCACGTGTGGGAATCGGCCAACGTGATCGTCTTCAAGCGGTCCATGGCCGCCGGGTACGCGGGCGTGCAGAACCCGCTGTTCTTCCGGGAGAACACCCAGATGCTCTTCGGCGACGCCAAGCAGCGTGTCGAGGACATCCTGCGCGGCCTCGACGCCCTGGACGCACCGGTTCCGGAGATGGCCGGCTCGCGCTGAGCGGCGCCCCGCCGGTACGGGCCGGCGGGGCACGGGACGTGGAGATGCGGCCGTCGACGTATCGGCGTTGACTGATGGGGAGGCACCAGGGCAGCGCCCGGCCCGCGCCAACTGGCGCGGCCGCGTTGCGACATCGTCATGTTGCGGAGTCAACCATGACCCTGACCCATCGGCATCGCATGCGCGTGTGCGCGGGACTGGCCGCTGTCCTGCTGACCGTTTCGGGCGGTCACGCCTTCGCCGCGCCGAACGACGCGATGACCCAGGACATCGAAACGGCCGTGCAGGGCGTCGACGCGTACTGGGAAGCCCACTGGTCCGACTTCTTCACGGAGACGTACGTCCCGCCCACCATCCTGGGCGAGTACGACGGCGCTTCTCCCGACGTCCCTACCTGCGACGGGGAACCGTTGCTCGATGACAACGCCGTCTACTGCAACACGGCCGAGGACTACGTCGCCTGGGACACCGACCTCATGCGCTTCGGCTACGAGTACGGAGACGCATTCGTGTACCTGGTCGTCGCGCACGAGTGGGGTCATGCCATACAGAACCGCCTGGACGCGGAACTCCAGACGGTCGACGGTGAATTGCAGGCGGACTGCCTGGCCGGTGCGGAACTGGAGGGTGCCGCACAGGACGGAACGGTCGTCTTCGAGGAGGGGGACGTCGACGAGATCCATACGGCCCTCGTCCGCGACGCCGACAAGACCCCCTGGACGAAGGAAGGGGACCACGGGAGCGCGTCCGAGCGCGTCGACGCCTTCACGATGGGGCAGGAGCTGGGAGTCGAGGGATGCCTGCCGGACGAGGCGTTCGCCGAAGGCGCGGCGGCCCTCGACCGGTAGCACGCCGGGAGGCCGGCTCGACGGGATGTCGGGCCGGCCTCCCGCTGTGCCGTGGGGTCAGTCCGTGCCGGACTCCATCGCAGCCCGGTCCAGCCAGGCGTCCTCCTCCGAGACCTCGCCCCGGGAGGCGATGGCCTGGGCGCCGCCCTGCGGCAGTTCCGGCATGGTGCCGATCAGCCCGGTCGCGGCGGCCTGGGAGGCGCCGATGGTGGGGCTGCCGGTGCCGATCAGGCCGATGCCGGCGTACTGCTCCAGCTTGGCGCGCGAGTCGGCGATGTCGAGGTTGCGCATGGTGAGCTGGCCGATCCGGTCCACCGGGCCGAACGCGGAGTCCTCGGTGCGCTCCATGGACAGCTTGTCCGGGTGGTAGCTGAACGCCGGGCCGGTGGTGTCGAGGATCGAGTAGTCCTCGCCGCGCCGCAGCCGCAGCGTCACCTCGCCGGTGACGGCGGCGCCGACCCAGCGCTGGAGCGACTCGCGGATCATCAGGGCCTGCGGGTCCAGCCAGCGGCCCTCGTACATCAGCCGGCCCAGGCGCCGGCCCTCGGTGTGGTACTGGGCGAGGGTGTCCTCGTTGTGGATCGCGTTGACGAGGCGCTCGTAGGCGGCGTGCAGCAGCGCCATGCCCGGGGCCTCGTAGATGCCGCGGCTCTTGGCCTCGATGATCCGGTTCTCGATCTGGTCCGACATGCCGAGGCCGTGCCGGCCGCCGATGGCGTTGGCCTCCATGACCAGGTCGACGGGGGAGGCGAACTCCTTGCCGTTGATCGACACCGGGCGGCCCTCGGCGAAGCCGATCGTCACGTCCTCGGCGGCGATCTCGACCGACGGGTCCCAGAACCGGACGCCCATGATCGGCTCGACGGTCTCGACGCCGGTGTCCAGGTGCTCCAGCGTCTTGGCCTCGTGGGTGGCGCCCCAGATGTTGGCGTCCGTGGAGTACGCCTTCTCCGTGCTGTCCCGGTAGGGCAGGCCGTGGGCCAGCAGCCACTCGGACATCTCCTTGCGGCCGCCGAGTTCGGTCACGAAGGCCGCGTCGAGCCAGGGCTTGTAGATCCTGAGGTGCGGGTTGGCGAGCAGGCCGTAGCGGTAGAACCGCTCGATGTCGTTGCCCTTGAACGTCGAGCCGTCGCCCCAGATCTGGACGTCGTCCTCGAGCATCGCCCGGACCAGGAGCGTGCCGGTGACGGCGCGGCCGAGCGGGGTGGTGTTGAAGTAGGCCCGTCCGCCCGAGCGGATGTGGAACGCGCCGCAGGTCAGCGCGGCCAGGCCCTCCTCGACCAGCGCGGCACGGCAGTCGACCAGGCGCGCGATCTCGGCACCGTAGGTCTTGGCACGGCCGGGCACCGAGGCGATGTCGGGCTCGTCGTACTGGCCGATGTCGGCGGTGTAGGTGCACGGGACGGCGCCCTTGTCGCGCATCCACGCGACCGCGACGGAGGTGTCGAGACCGCCCGAGAAGGCGATGCCGACGCGCTCGCCGGCGGGCAGGGAGGTGAGGACCTTGGACATAGAAAGAGTATGTATCACTTTGCATAGTCATGCAAGCCGGGTATGCGAATTCGCCGCTCCGGTTGTCTCGCGGTGACGTGCGGTCGCTCTTCGGTGACCCGTGGTTGCCCAGCGGTGGCGTGCGATTGCCCTCCGGTGGCTCCGGCGCTCCCCGGGTTCAGGAACCCGCGGTCTCGGAGCCGCCGCCGTCCAACGCGTCGAGGATCCGCTCGGCGGCCAGCGTCGGGGTGAGCTCGCCCTCCCGGACCCGCCGCTCCAGCACGGGCGCCAGGGCCCGTACCGCCGGGTCGGCCTGGAGGCGGCCGAGGAGTTCGTCGCGGACCATGCTCCAGGTCCAGTCGACCTGCTGGTCGCGGCGCTTGGCGGTGAGCCGGCCGGTGGAGTCGAGCAGCGTGCGGTGCTGCTCCAGGCGCTCCCACAGGGTGTCCAGGCCGGTCGACTCGCGGGCGCTGCAGTGCAGCACCGGCGGGGTCCAGAACGCGTCCTTGCCGTGCATCAGCCTGAGCGCGCCCGCCAGTTCGCGCGCGGCGGCCCGGGCGTCGCGCTCGTGCGGCCCGTCCGCCTTGTTGACGGCGATCACGTCGGCCAGCTCCAGCACGCCCTTCTTGATGCCCTGGAGCTGGTCGCCCGTGCGCGCGAGCGTGAGCAGCAGGAACGTGTCGACCATGTTCGCGACCGCGGTCTCGGACTGGCCGACGCCGACCGTCTCCACCAGGATCACGTCGTAGCCCGCCGCCTCCATCACCACGATCGACTCACGGGTGGCCTTCGCGACCCCGCCCAGCGTGCCGGCCGTGGGGGAGGGGCGCACGAACGCCGCCGGGTCCACGGCCAGGCGCTCCATCCGGGTCTTGTCACCCAGGATGGAACCGCCCGTACGGCTGGAGGACGGATCGACGGCCAGGACCGCGACCCGGTGCCCGAGCGAGGTCAGCAGCGTGCCGAACGCGTCGATGAACGTCGACTTGCCCACGCCCGGCACCCCGCTGACGCCGATCCGCCGGGCCCGGCCGCTGTGCGGCAGCAGCGCGGTCAGCAGCTCCTGGGCCAGCGCCCGGTGCTGGGGGCGCGTCGACTCGACGAGCGTGATGGCGCGGGCGATGATCGCCCGCTTCCCGTCGAGCACTCCCTTCACATACGCGTCGACATCGATCACAGGTCGTGCCCGAGAGCGTCCGACAGCCGCCGCACCAGGTCGTACGCCGCGTCCGGGATCACCGTCCCGGGCGGGAAGACGGCCGCCGCGCCCATCTCCAGCAGCGTCGGCACGTCCTGCGGCGGGATCACACCGCCGACCACGACCATGATGTCCTCGCGCCCCTCCTCGGCCAGCGCCTCGCGCAGCGCCGGGACGAGGGTGAGGTGTCCGGCCGCGAGCGACGAGACGCCGACGATGTGCACGTCCGCCTCGACGGCCTGCCGGGCCACCTCGGCCGGCGTCTGGAACAGCGGGCCGACGTCCACGTCGAAGCCGAGGTCGGCGAAGGCGGTGGCGATCACCTTCTGGCCGCGGTCGTGGCCGTCCTGGCCCATCTTGGCGACCAGGATGCGCGGGCGGCGGCCCTCGGCCTCCTCGAAGGCGGACACCAGCGTGCGGGTGCGGTCCACGCTCGGGGACTCTCCGGTTTCGTTGCGGTACACGCCGGAGATCGTACGGATCTGGCTCGCGTGCCGGCCGTACACCTTCTCCAGGGCGTCGGAGATCTCCCCGACGGTCGCCTTCGCGCGGGCCGCGTGCACGGCCAGCTCCAGCAGGTTGCCCCCACCACCGGCGGCCCGGGTCAGCGCGTCCAGCGCGTCCTGGCAGGCCCGCTCGTCCCGCTCCGCGCGCAGCCGCCGCAGCTTCTCGATCTGCTGCGCCCGCACGGAGGAGTTGTCCACCTTCAGGACGTCGATCTGCTCGTCGGTCTCCACCCGGTACTTGTTGACGCCGATGACCGGCTGGCGGCCCGAGTCGATCCGGGCCTGGGTACGGGCCGCGGCCTCCTCGATGCGCAGCTTCGGGATGCCCGCGTCGATGGCCTTGGCCATACCGCCCGCGGCCTCGACCTCCTCGATGTGCTGCCAGGCCCGCCGGGCCAGGTCGTACGTCAGCTTCTCCACGTACGCGCTGCCGCCCCACGGGTCGATCACGCGGGTCGTGCCGGACTCCTGCTGGAGCAGCAGCTGCGTGTTGCGGGCGATGCGCGCCGAGAAGTCGGTCGGCAGCGCGAGCGCCTCGTCCAGGGCGTTGGTGTGCAGCGACTGCGTGTGACCCTGGGTCGCCGCCATCGCCTCGACACATGTGCGCGTCACGTTGTTGAACACGTCCTGCGCGGTCAGCGACCAGCCCGAGGTCTGCGAATGGGTGCGCAGGGAAAGCGACTTGGCGTTCTGCGGGTCGAACTGCCTCACCAGCTTCGCCCACAGCAGCCGCGCCGCCCGCAGCTTGGCGACCTCCATGAAGAAGTTCATGCCGATCGCCCAGAAGAACGACAGCCGCGGCGCGAACGCGTCCACGTCCAGGCCGGCCTCACGCCCCGCGCGGATGTACTCCACGCCGTCCGCGAGCGTGTACGCCAGCTCCAGGTCGGCCGTCGCACCCGCCTCCTGGATGTGGTAACCGGAGATGGAGATGGAGTTGTAGCGCGGCATCCGCTGCGAGGTGTAGGCGAAGATGTCGGAGATGATCCGCATCGACGGCTTCGGCGGATAGATGTAGGTGTTGCGGACCATGAACTCCTTCAGAATGTCGTTCTGAATGGTTCCGGCCAGCTTCTCCGGCGGTACGCCCTGCTCCTCCGCCGCCACGATGTACAGCGCCAGCACCGGCAGCACGGCGCCGTTCATCGTCATCGACACCGTCATCCTGTCCAACGGGATCCCGTCGAACAGCTGCCGCATGTCGTAGATGGAGTCGATGGCCACGCCCGCCATGCCGACGTCACCGGTCACCCGCGGGTGGTCGCTGTCGTAACCGCGGTGCGTGGGCAGGTCGAAGGCGACCGACAGACCCTTCTGGCCGGCCGCGAGGTTGCGCCGGTAGAAGGCGTTGGACTCCTCGGCCGTCGAGAAACCGGCGTACTGGCGGATCGTCCAGGGCTGGTTGACGTACATCGTCGGGTACGGGCCGCGCAGGTACGGCGCCGCTCCCGGCCGCGTGTCGAGGAAGTCCAGGCCCTCCAGGTCGCGGCCGGTGTAGAGCGGCTTGACGGCGATGCCCTCCGGGGTCTCCCAGAGCAGGTCGTCCCCGCCGGAGGCGTTCTTGACCGCCGTACGCCACTCGTCGGCGCCGCCGTCGGGGGCCGGGGTGCCCAGCTCGATCCCGGAGAAGTCGGGGATTCCCATCAGGACGCAACTCCCATGCGGTCGAGGGTGGCGGACAGCACGGCGACGGCGTCACAGCCCGCGAACACGTACGCGTCGATCCCGGGGTACTCCCCGGGACGGCCCGCGAGGAACACATGCCGGGCACCGGCGGCCTTCAGGGATCGGACGGTGGCCTCGGCCTGCTCCGCGTACAGCGCGTCGCTGGAGCACAGCACTGCCTCCGTCGCGCCGCTCTCCTCGAAGGTGCCGTCCGTGACCGGCTCGATGCCGCCGGCCTGGAAGAGGTTCGAGGCGAAGGTGAGGCGCGCGGTGTGGGCGGCGGCCGGGCCCAGCGCGGCGAGGAAGATCCGCGGCCGGGTCCCGGTCGCGGCGAGATGGGCGTCGGAGCGGGCGCGCAGCGCCTCGTACGCCTCGTCACGGCGGACGCGCGGCAGACCGCCGGAGCGCGGCTTTGGAGCGTCCTCGCGGACGACCGGCTTCTCCGCGAGGAACGGGAACTCGCTGACGCCGGTGATGGGTTCGCGCCGCTTGGCCAGCCTGCCGGTGCGCGCCTGCCAGGTCTCGGCCAGGTCCCGCGCGAGGTCCCCGGAGCGCAGGGCCGCCGCCAGGCCGCCGAGCCGCTCGATGCGCCGGAAGAACTCCCAGCCCGCGTGCGCGAGTTCGTCCGTGAGCCGCTCCACGTACCAGGAGCCGCCCGCCGGGTCGATCACCCGGGCCAGGTGTGACTCCTCGATGAGGATGGTCGAGGTGTTGCGGGCGATCCGGCGCGCGAACGCGTCGGGCAGGCCGAGTGCGTGGTCGAAGGGCAGCACGGTGACCGCGTCGGCCCCGCCCGCGCCGGCGGCCAGCGTGGCGATCGTGGCGCGCAGCATGTTCACCCACGGGTCGCGGCGCGTCATCATCACCGGCGACGTCACGACGTGCTGGAGCTGCGCCCCCGCGCGCGGCGCCCCGCAGGCCTCCGCCACCCGGGCCCACAGCCGGCGCGCGGCCCGCAGCTTGGCGATCGTCAGGAACTGGTCCGCGGTCGCCGCGTACCGGAACTCCAACTGGGCACAGGCCTGGTCGACGTCCAGCCCGGCCCCGGTCAGCTCCCGCAGATACGCCACCCCGGTGGCCAGCGAGCAGCCCAGCTCCTGGGCGGCCGAACCGCCGGCCTCGTGATACGGCAGCGCGTCCACGGTCAGCGCACGCAGCCCCGGGTACTCCCCGGCGCACAGCCGCGCGAGCTCCGCCGCCGGCGCGGTCTCGCACCGCTGCCCGGTACGGGCCTCGTGCCCGAGCGGATCCGCACCCAGGTTGCCGCGCGCGGCGTCCCGGGCGACTCCCCGCTCCTCGTACACCCGCAGCAACTCCCGTGCGGCGGGCTCGGTGTCGCCTCCCGCGTCCAGGACGACGGGCGCCAGGTCCAGGTACACGCCGTCGAGGACCCGGCCGAGGTCCGGCACCGCGACGCCGCCTTCCCCGACCGTCAGCCAGAGCGAGGTGACGCCGTTCTCCAGGTCCCCGAGCACCGCGTCACGGTCGGCCGCGGAGTGCCGTTGCCGTACGTCCCAGCCGCCGACCGTGTTCCCCTCGGGGCGGCCGCCGCGCACAAAAGGAGCGAAACCGGGGAAACCCGGCTCGGGCGCGGAGTCGTGGGCGGTGTAGAGAGGGCGGGTGCGCAACCCGTCCTCCAACGCGGTGGACAGGGCTTCCTCGGCCTCGGCCCCCTCGACGTCCTTGCCCGATTTGCGCAGCACACCCGCCACAAGGCGCTGCCACTGCTCATGGGGCACGTCAGGGAACTCGCCGGCCAGCTCAAGCCCGTCGTCAGGCAGGACCGTCATGCTCGGATGTTAGGCCACGTTAACGAACGAGCTGCAGAGGGAACGGCTGTGACCTTGCCCTCGCCCGGCCTGTGACCTCGCTCTCCCTGCCCGCGCGACCGCGCGCGCCACCGGGAAGCGCCGCCCATGCTAGCGAGCGACCCGCTCCCTAGGGGCCCGATGCGTCAAGGTGCCGTCAAGGCCGTGGCCTCCTCAGGCTCCCCCATGTCCCGGCCGGGACATGCGGCGCAGAGCACACCACGGCGCGTGCAGCCGGCAGTGTGTGCGCTGAGCACCGGGGTAGATGAACGACCGAAAGGTCACTTGGCAACACGAACAACAATGAAAGAGCCCCATATGGTCATCCCGCTTATGAAGCAGGCGGAAGATGAGCCGGGCGCGGACGAGCGGGCCACCCTGCGCTATGGCGTGGCCTGGGCAGAAGGCGCAGCGTGTGCTGTCGAGGCACGCCGGGCGCTGCAAGCGTTCCTGTCGCACGTACCGTGTACCGGCCGCACACCCGTGCCGGTCCCGCTCGCGATCGACGCCGAACTGGTCGTCAGTGAACTGGTCACCAACGCCATCCGGCACGCGCCCGGCCCCTGCGGGATGACTCTCCGGCTGTCCGGCGACGGACTGGCCATCACCGTGTGGGACACCTCCGCCGAGCAGCCGGTCGTCATGAGGCGCGACGGGCAGCGCTTCGGCGGCCACGGGATGCACGTGGTGCACACGGTCAGCACCGAAGTGGTCGTCGTGTCCCTGGGCAACGGCAAGGAGATCACCGCCTGCCTGCGCCCCGTGCCGCACGACGGCCCCGACGAGCTGCTCGAAGCAGGCCCTGCCGCTTGACGCCGACGACGAGTCCTCCTCCCGACGGCGTTCACCACCCGGTGTACAGCAGAAGGAACCCCTCAGGCCGCCTCATGCCTCACGGGGCGGGAACTCGGTCTCCTTCGCCGTGGTGATCCGGGCGCCCATGTTGCGCTCCATCATCTCCAGGGCCGCGGAGGCCAGGTGGGGATGGATGGAGGCGACGGCGTCCCTCGGCACCGTCACCTCCAGGTGACGGATGTGCGCGTCCAGAGCGGAGTACAGGACGCACTGCTCGGTGACCTGGCCGGTCAGCACCACGTGCCCGACGTCCAGGCTCCACAGCAGGTAGGACAGGGGCGTCTCGAAGAAGACCGAGTGGCGGGCCTTCATGACGAACAGCGACCGGTCGTCGGGCCGGATGGGCTCGATCAGGTGGGCGTTCGGCTGGGACAGCGCCGCGTCCAGCAGCTCTCCGTGGTGCGAACGCCACAGGCCGAAGTTGTCGTTCACGTAGATCACGGGAGCGTCCGCCTCGCGGGCCCGGCCGAGCAGCTCCGTCAGGACGGGCACGACCGGCTCGACCGACGGCACGAGGAGCTCGGCGTCCTCGTGGTCGTAGGTGTTGATCATGTCGATCACGATCAGAGCCGACCGTGTCGGGTCCGCGCCGCGTTCCATGCCGTCCACCGTCCGTCCGGTGCTGTCACCCATGGGATCCGGCGCGTTCTGGTCGGGGTGGAAGTCGAAGCATCGGATCTCCCGGGTGGAGCGTGTGGTGCGAGTTCGGGGAACGCACTGCTGAGTACCCGGGGGCGCGGCGGGCGTAACAACCGGGCGTGGTCAGTCCGTGATGACGGCGTAGCGGTGGATCCACCCGGGGTCGTGGGCCGCCTTGTACAGGAAGTCGGCGACGTCCGCGCGGCTGATCGCCGGGTTGCCCTTCATCGGCAGCCGCTCACCGACCGGTAGGTGTCACCCACGCCGAACGAGGACAACCACACCAGGCGGGACACGCCCTGCTCCTCGGCCCCGCCGATCACGGCCGTCGAGGCGCGCGTGAACAGGTCGCCGGCGCGTACGGACGTGCTCCCGCCGAGCGCCGAGACGACGACGTCCCGCCCGGCCACGGCCTTCGCGACGTCGTAGGACGAGGTGGCGTCTTCCGCTACCACGTGGGCGAACGGGATCGCCGCCCGCGACGAGAGCTTCTCAAGACTGGGCGCTGACCTGCGGTGATGCTGCTGGGAACATCATTGGCCCGGGCTGATCCGCCTTATCTGGGCTTTCACGCTCGTGCCCGGTCACACAGGCGATTCTCCCAAGGAATACCTAGCGCGCGGTCGGCGGGGCGTGCGAGAGAAGCTGCTCCGGTGGGTCCGATGATCGCAGGCGGTCGCTGCTCGCTCGGCGTCCACCGGCGAGGAGTTCTTCCGGCGCAGCGTCTCCGCCGAGCAGGTCGAACAGATCACGTCCAGCGGCGGAGTCGCGCGAAGCCAGTAGCTTCTCCGCGGCGGATGCGGCGCGTGGCCCGTGGGGGACGAGGGACAGGACCTCGTGGAGGGCGCGGGTGCCGACTGCGTGGTCGTCGTAGGCGTCCGGGGCATCGAGGAAGGCGAGGGCCGCTGCCGCCAGAACTCCCGGCACGTCGCTGCGCCCGGATCGCAGTCCGTTTCGGAGTCTGAGGCTCGCTTGTTCGAGCTGGTCGGGGTGGCGCAGTGCGACCAGGGAGGCGAGGGTGGCGCCGCCCAGCTCCGGGAAGCCGTCGTGGATCAGGCCGTGCACCACGGCCGTCGGCTCGGTGCTGTCGTGTTCCTTGGGCGGTGTGCCGGTGGCCTGTTCGGCGAGCGTGGCGCTGCACACCTGAAGCCGCACACGGGGCGGGGGATAGGCGCTGAGGCCGGCGACGTCCCCGGTGGTGGCGAGCGCGTCGGCCAGTGTCCGTACGTACGCCTCTCCGCAGGCGAGCGTCGCGCACACGTCTGCGAAGACTTCACCGAGCCAGGCTTCCCACACGGGGACACGTTCCGCCGGAAGACCTGTGCGCTCCCGCAGTCGGGTCAGCAGCGGTTCGGCCAGATTCAGGTCGTCCTCGATGTGATGGCCTGTTTCGTGGGCGGCGGCGAGTAGGGAGGGAAGGTGATGGCTCGCGGACCAGGGGATGCCGATGAGAGGGAAGGGCAGATGGCGGCTCGCTCTGCGTCCGGCCAGGGTGCGTTGTGCTCCCGAGGGCAGCAGGTCCTCGAAGTCGCTGCCGCGGGCGGTGGCGAAGGGTACCGGGTGGCGGCCGAGAAAGGTGAGCGGAGGTTCCCTGAGGGGCAGTGAGGGGTCGGTTGCGGCCTGCCGTACGGGGTCGTAAATCGCCCATGCCAACTCGTCTGCCGCGTCCAGGAACTCTCTGTACTGGGGTATGTGCCGGACCGTCAGCTTGGTGCGGAAGAAGTCCCACAGGTGGTGCAGGTCGAGGACGAGCTCCGGCGCCCTGTGCTGCTGCTCGGCTGCGGGCAGGCTCCTGAGCTGTTCGAGCGCGGCTGTGACGACTCGCACCGCGCTCTCGATTTGTGACTGGTGCTTCTCCAGCGGGCCTCGTGCCCTGGCGGCTTCCCTCCAGTCTGTGAGCTCTTGCTCGAGTCCCGTGAGAAGGTGCCGTACCTCGGCCTCGCGTCGGGTGTGAAAGCCCGCGTCGACAGCGAGAGGCTGGGTGTCGGGTCCGCCTGTCACGCGTGCGTAGCCTCCGGCTCGGAGACCCGGAGCGCGGCCGGGCTGGCCAACAAGGAGACGCAGAGCTGTTCGAGGTTGTCCTCGCCCCAGTTGGCGTCGAGGACGGTGGGGTCGGGGTGACCGCGCAGATCCGCGAGGAGGCGCAGGAGCGGGATGTCCGCCCCCAGGGCCCGAGCCAGCAGGTCGGTCTGGGATTTGCGGGTGCCGCGCAGCAGACCCACGCCCAGCACGGCGGGGGCGTGTCCCGAGGAGAACAAGGTCGCCGCGAACAGATTGCGCAGCACCAGCTGGAGGGGGATGTCGGCCGGTGAACCGGGCCGCGGTGGGTCGAGCACGACCAGGGGCTGTGTGCCGGGCTCGAACTGCTTGAGCCACGCGACGAGCTGTTCCGGCTCGAGGTCGCCTCCCATGGCGGTCCGGTTCAGCCGCTCGCCGTGACTCAGCTCGGCCGCCGACAGGTCGAAGCAGGGGTTGGTGCCGCCGGTCAGGCGCAGCGGGGCGCTGATGTGGATGACGGTCGGTGGGTTCTGCAGCTTCGGCAGGACGCGCAGTGAGCGGGCCTCTTCCGTGGCGAAGCCGTGCCGGTGATACGCGCCGAGCACCGAACGTGACGTGGGCGCCGACGCGGAGGCGGCATAGGAACGGTTGTCGTAGGCCGGGTCGCAGGCGAGGACGAGCGCCCGTGGCCCGGAGCGGGCCTTGGTCCGGTTACGCGACAGTCGTACGAGCTCCATCGCCGCCGCCGAAGCCGCCCCGGCCGACACGATGGCGGCCGGCAGGGCGGCGACCGCTCCGACCACGAGTCCGGTCAGAGCCATGTGGGCGAGGTGACCCCACCGGCCGTCGATGACCAGTCTGGTGTCCGTGTGCGCATTCAAGGCCGCCTGAACCGCCCGGACGTCGGCGGTCTCGGCGGCCTCGGGAAGAGTGCGGTACAGCGGCAGACGGTGTTCGACGAACGCCAGTTCCCACGGGAACGCATGCGACAGGATGTCGTCGACCTGTAGCCGCATCGCCTGAACCGGAGGGACTCCCTGGCGCTGGCGGCGCAGAGAACCTGAGTTGGCGGATGTGAGATCGCGCCAGTTGGCGGACAGCGCGTGAGCGGTGGGCAGGGGGGCGCTCGTCACGCGGAACGAGGTGTCAACGCGGTACACGTCCTCGTGCTCCGATGTTGCGTCGCCGAACGAGGACGGGACGCTCGGAGGTGCCCCCTCCTGCCGGTAGCCAAGAGTGGCGGACATGCGTGTCGCGATCTGACGGGTCGCCTCGTCGTCGTCGACCAGGGCGATCGACAGCAGGACGAACTGGGTCCAGAGAGACGGCTGCTGGACGAGTCCCAGATGTTCTGAGGCGTCGTGCAGGAGTGCGCGTCTGTGTTCCGTGTCCTTTTCGGTGAGAGCCAGCAGCCACAGCGCGGTCGCCCTCATGAGCGGCGATTCCGATGTGGCGACGGTGCAGAGCGACCGGCTGAGCCGGCGTTCCGGGACCCCGTTGAAACGGATCTGGGCCTGCGCCCACAGCCACTTGGCCATCGGTTCGGGGTCTTCGGCCGCCTCGCACAGTCCTGCGTGTGCCCGCGTCATGAGGCGGGTCGCCTCCTCATGACGCCCCGACACCCGCTCGAACTCCGCCAGCCGGGCCAGCCGCACATACCCATCGACCGTGGCGGGCGCCGCGTCGGCCACGGGCGAGAACAGCGGCCGGAGCAACTCGAGTTCGGGAAGCGGATCACCTTCGGGAGTGCCGCACCGGGACAGCCCCTCGAGCGCTGCCAGGCGGGCCTCGGGTGGTTGCACGTCGGCCAGTGCATCCGCCAGAGCCGTGGATCGGCCCGGGTCGGCGAGCACGGCGGCGACGCCCCCGTCGAGCAGGTCCTTTCGCGACCTCGACGGAATGCTGAGCAAGGCGGGGTCCGGGACGTCGTAGGTCCGAAAGGCGAGGTCGTGCCACAACAGCGCCGCGGCGACGGTGTGTTCCCCTGCCGTGTCCACCTCCCGCAGGTGCTGGAGGGTCTGCGCGGCCCGCCGGAGGTCGCCGAGGTGGTTGGTGAGGAAACGTGCGTACAGGAGCAGGCACTCCGGATGGCCGTCCTGGTAGCCGAGATCGCTCCACAGAGCGGTGGCCCGAGCGAACGACCGCTCCGCGCTGTCCACGGACAGCACCTCACCTGCCAGTAGTCCGCGCCGCATGGCGATGTCGGCCAGGTACCGGTACCGGGTCGAGTCGTGGATGTCCGATTGGGCGATCCGGTCGGCCTGGTCCAGCGCCATGAGGGCGGAACGGGAGCGGCCGAGCATCGCGTAAGCCTGCGCCTCGCGCCGGCGGGCTTCGATACGTTCCGGCGCCGAGGCCGTCTCCGGGCCCTTGCGGTCGAGCCTGCGCAGGGTGTCCAGGCTCTTGGTGACGTCGAAGGCCAGCAGATGTGCCCCGGCCAGGGACAGCAGGGCCCTGTTGTAGACCGACGGAGCCTGCGTGGCGCTGTTCCCGGAGGCAGTCGGCGGCACCTGGGTACGGAGGGCGATGGCCTCGTCGATGCGGCCGCGGTCCTCAAGACTCTGGGCGAGTTCCAGCGAGATGAGCGCCTCGTTCCGTTCGTCACCCCGTGTCCGTGCCGTCTCCATGGCACTGCGATAGGTGGATTCGGCCTCCGGGTCGCTCAACTGGTCCTGCACCCGCGAGAGAATGATCTGCAGCTTCTCCCGGGTCCAGTCGGTGAGATCGGTTTCCAGCGCCGACCGGACCAGTTCGGCGGCCTCGTCGAGCCGGCCGCGGCCGAACAGGGCGATGGCGCGCAGGTGAAGTGCTGTGCCGCGCTGTCTGGGTGGGACAGACACCTGCTGCAACTGGTCGACGAGCGCCAGGCGACGTTCGACCTCGCTCAGGGCCGGGTCCGAGGGGTTGACCACGGGGGAGTCGAGATAGCGATGCGCGACCGTCCCGGCCACCGTCAGATGAGCGGCCATGACCGCGGTCAGTTTGATCAGCGGCTCTCCGTCCGCGCGGGTCCGGGGTTGTCCCTTCTCCAGGTATTCCTCACCGAGGACTTCCTCGGCGAGTTGTCGTGCCTTGTCCGGCGGCTCCGTCTTGCCCGCTTTGACGAGGGCCTCGCGCCACACGTCTTCCGCCGTGGGGTCCCCCGCCTGAAACCGGTGATACGTCGCTTCCTTGGTACAGGCGACCCATTGCTCGGGGTGTGCCCCGGCCAGTTCCTCGAAGTGCGCGACGAACGCGTGGTGCAGCTCGCCGTACACCCGGTGGCCGGAGATCAGCAGGCGCATCGGTGCCAGCACGTTCGCGTGGAACACGACGGTGCTGTCGTCACCGGGCTGCCGTGACACCCAGGAGGAGCTGCCCGCGTAGTCGAGAAGCCGTTGCCAGGAGCGTTCCAGGTCGTCGTCGGTGGGTTCGGCCGCGGCGAACGGGAAGACGTCGTCGCTGCCCCGCAGATGGTGGTCGTCCTGTCGGGGGTCGTCGGCTTCGGACGTGTCGGTGATGCCTCTGGCCAGCCAGGGGCGCATGACGGTGAACACGTCCTCCTTGCGCAGCCGGCGCGGGATCACGCCGTAGCGCAGCAGCCAGCGCACCGCGGGGTCGTCGATCCGGCGGACCACCCGGTCGATGAGGTAGCGGACGAGCGGCTCGTCGCAGGCCGCGAGCTCCGTCGCGGTGATGTCCGGGTCGTGTTCGACGAGGTCGGCGAGCAGGGCCAGTGCGAAGGGCAGACCTCGTGCCTTGCGCACGGCGGTGCGGACCAGCTGGGGGTTCCTGATGCCGCGTACGTCCGTCAAGTAGGTGCGGGCCTGACTCGCGGTGAAGGGGCGGACCCTGATGTGCTTGACCTGGTGCTTCCGGAAGCTCCTGAGCGCCTTGGGGAGACGGGTGCGCAGGTTGTAGCGGCCGGCGAGGATGAGTCGGAGCCCGGGGCAGAGATCCAGGAGGGCGGCGAGCATGCGCAGCAGGCGTTCCGCCTCTGCGTGGCCGTGGAGCAGGAGTTCCTCGAGCGTGTCGATGACCAGGACGGCCGGGCGACCGGTGACGGCGAGGTTCAGCCGGTCCGCGAAGGCGGCGAGGAGTTCCGCCTCGATCGCCTCGGTGTCGAGGCTGTCGACGGTCGCGGCGACTTCGCGGCCCGGGTCGGAGGGCATGCGGTCGAGCAGGACGCGGTGGACGCCGTAGCCGGTGGTCAAGGACTCGAAGGGGCGGCCGGGCAGCCGGCGGCCGAACTGATCGGCCATCTCCAGCAGCAGGAGCCAGGGGTGCCGTCCGACCGTGTGCGGGTTGACCACGTCGAAGTCGATCCGGGCGCAGGGCACGTCGCGTGGTGCCGGCACGCAGTACCGGGATACGAGCCAGCGCAACTGCATGGTCTTGCCCGCGCCTCCGGGGGCGTACAGCTGCCAGACCCGCTGTTCTCCGGCGAGCAACTGCTCCGCTTCGACGAGGAGCCCGGTGGGTTTGAGGAACTGCGCGGAGCGGGCGAAGTCGGCGGCCCAGTGGTCGCGGGCGCGCACGTATCCGGCGCGGTCCAGGGCGAGTTCTGAAATCTCTGGGGTGAGGAAGGGGAGGCGGTCGGGGTCGCCGAGCGCGTCGACGAGGTCCTGGCAGGCGGCGAAGTCGCGTCGCCGGTCGGCGGCGGTGAACTGTTCGTGGAACAGCGCGAGCGCGTCCTCGGCAGAGGGCAGCAGCAGGTGCCGTACTGCTTCGGAGTGGTCGCCTTCGGTGAGCCGCTGATCGGCGATCCTGCGTTCGAGGCTGAGAAGTTCCGCGGGCGCAGCCTGGGTGCCGGTTCCGGTGCCGATCCAGTCGAGGAAGTAGGCGGCGCGGTCCTGCTCCGAGAGTGTGTACGTCCGTGGCAGACCGCCGGCCGGTTGGATCGCACGCTCATCGAGCAGTTCGAGGATGCCTGGTGCGTCGCCGTCCCCGTGTTCGGCTGCCGTGGGGCCGAGCACGGACTCGTACAGGGTGGCGTCGAAGGTGCGGGCCACCGCACAGACACGCAGCGCGGGCGCCCAGTCGGACGGCCGCTGGGAACGGGCGATGGCCTCGAGGCTCTCACCGGCGGCGAGGCGGCGAGTGATCTCCGCCAGGGCGTCCGTCATCGCAGGGCCCCCTGTTGCGCTCTGGCCGCCCGCCACTGCGGCAGGAGGTGTGTGAGGTGTTCGAAGGTCTCCACGTCGAAGTGCGGGGCCATGACCTGGCTGAAGCTCTCCAGCGCCTGCTCCATCCGCTCGTCGGGCGGAACGCCGAGGCGACGCGCGTACGCTCGGGCGAGTCGCATGAACTGGGCGCTGTCGAAGTCGCCGACGCTGACCCTGCCCAGCATGTGCGAGTCGCCGTCCGGCAGAACGTCGCTCAGCCAAGTGTCGGGGGCGACGATGATGAGCCGCAGCGGGGCGGCGTGGCCGTAGGCGATCGGTCGCACCATCAACTTGTACAGGATGTCGCTGAAGGCTCCCGGCATGACGCTCTCGGCGTGGTCGAGCGCGAGGACGAGGGGCTGCCCTGCGGTGGCAGTCCGCAGCGCGTCGAGAAACGCGTCCATGACCAGCGTCTTGCGTTTGTCGTAGGGGTCGCCTATCTCGTCGTTGAACGGCAGCCATGCGTCTTCGGCGGGCTCCAGCTCGGCGCCCGGCAGAGCGGAGGCGCCTGCCAGGTGGTTGAGTACGGCGTTGAACGTGCCGAAGGCGGTCTCGGGCAGCCGGCACAGCTGCTCGGGGGATGTCGCCTCCTGGCGGATCAGCCGGAGTGCCGAGAGCCAGTCCTTGTGCCGGATGAGGGTACCGGCCGTGGGTGCGTGTGCCGGTGTGAGGAGAGGCGTCTTGAGGTTGACCGAGACGACGTGGTGCCCGCGCAGGAACCAGGTGACGAGGCACCAGTTGGTGAGCCACGTCTTGCCGGTTCGCGTGCTGTTGGTCTGCGAGTGGCCGCCGATCACCAGCACGGGACGATCTGCACGGCTCGGCGTGAGGGCGGGATCGTCCAGCGCCCACCAGGCCCGCCGCCGCTCCTCGGAGCGTCCTACGAACCGGCTGAGTTCGACGTACTGCTTGCAGCGGCGGATGTCGTCGACCGAACTGTTGGGCGGTAGCAGGGAGTCGATGGGCAGCACCGCATCCGGGGCGCACCGGGTGAGGAGCACCGGCAGAGACCATGATCCGGTGTTCGCCTGGTGTCTGGCCAGGTGGGAGCGGGCGGCGGCCACGGCGTCGTCCAGCGGGCGCGCGTGCCCCAGCTCCTCGTAGAACTTCGCGGAGAATGCCACGGCGGCGTCCGAGTCCATGTCGTCCTGCATCGAGACTACGGCTTTGGTGCCCGCGTCCAGGAAGGCGTGCGCCATGCCGCCGATCCAGTCGGCGGGGTCGGCCTTTCCCGAGTGGCAGGCGTTGAGGACGACCAGCATCGGATGCCAGTGGGTGAGGTCGGCGATCGCCTCCGCGGTCAGCTCCCAGTCGGCCGCCCCGTCGTGGGCCGGTACGAAGACGAGCACGGGACTGCCTGCCCCGGGGCGTGGCATGCCGTGGCCGATGAAGTGCACCACGTGCGGACGCAACCGGTCGATGTGTTCGGCGAGTTCGGTCGCGTCGCGGGGCGCGTCCAGCACCTCGAGGTGGGTGCGGCCCGGCTGCTCCAGGGCGCCGGAGATCATAGCCAGCTCCTGCTCGGCCAGGAGCCGGTCGTCGTGGGGCGGATTGCATACGACGAGGAGGACCCGCAGCGGCCCGAGTTCCCGTATGCCGGCGGTCGGAGAATCGGCGGCGACGCCACGTCTGAAGCGTAACTCCGGTCGGCGCCACAGCCATTGGCCTTGCTGGCGCATCAACTCCCATGGCAAAACGCGCAGTTCAGGAGGCTCGATGTCCATGCGGATGCGCAAGGGCCGGTCCGGTGCCGCGTGGGAGCGCAGTTTTGTCCACTCGGCCCCGAGGTCCCCGCCGAGGAGTGCGGAGTACAGTCGCTCGCCCGCCTGTTCGCGGTCGCTCTCGCCCACGCCCCGGTCGAAGACCTTCGTGAGGTCCTCGGTGCGGCCCAGATCTCCCAGCGGAGCCGTCGTCACCGTGCCGCCGTCCATCGACAGCCGTACGGTGTGCCCTGGCTCGCCCTCGGCGCCGGCGACGAGCCGTAGTTCCACCTCGACGGGGGCGTTCACCGTCCCGCCCGTCATGCCGGCTCCGTCAGCCCTTCGGCGGGCTGCTCGTCCGCCGACACCGTCTCGAGCACGACCTGTGGGTCGTCCTGCGCTTCTTCCAGCAGCACCGGCGGTACGGGCACGGGGGCAGCGCCCCGGCCGGGCTGGCGGGGGCCGTAGTCCTTGGTTACTTTGCCGAACCAGTTCTTGCGGAGGCGGACGACCCGGAAGAAGGGAGTGATGTCGGTGCCGAGCCATTCCAGGCCGAGCCGGTGGCGCCCGGCGACGCTGGCCCGACTCGCCAGGTCGGCGAGGCCCAACTGGGCCTGGCCCGCGCCGGCCTGAAGGCGCAGTTCGGCGACGGCTCCCGCCTCCGCGGCCGTGAGGACGGTGCCGGAAGCGGCACAGACCACGTCCGTCACCGCGAGCAGTGTGCCGTCCCAGTCGTCCCAGCCGCGGCGCACCAGAGCGGCGGCCAGGCTCCGTACGTCGGAGACACCGCTCTCGGTCAGCCCGCGGTAGACGACGAGGGCGGCGTCGTCCTTCTCGAAGGTGACCTGTGCGCCGAAGTCGGCGACCGCGAGCGCGGTGAATCCGTCCACGGCGACGCCGGCCGCCTTGAACTTGACGGACGCGGAGCCCTGAGTGTCATAGGTGTAGTCGTTGTGGGGTGTGCCCGGGCGGGAGGTGAAGGGGATGCCGCGGTCGGAGAGGACGCCGACGGGACGGACCCTGCCGTCCGCGTTCTCCAGCACCTGGCCCAGCTCGACCCGCCCGGACAGGGGCCAGGTGACCCACCAGCCCTTCCACACGTCGTCGACGGCCCGGCGGTACAGCCTGTATGAGTCCTTCATGTCGTCCCCCGCGTCATGCCCGTGCTGTTCCCGCAGCGTACAGCGGTGAGTCGACGCCGAGTGACCCTTCCGGCGATTCCGGGTCCGGTCGACTGCCTCATCCCGGTGGACGGGTCGCCCGCCGGCATGACCGGGGGTCGGGGGTACAGCCGCTGATACGTATGCCACACGTGCAGGCCTACTCCGGCTCGTGGGGTTGTTCTGCTGGGCGACCGCCCGTACGACGGCCCCGGTGCTCGCGGCCGGTGACTTGGCGAAGTGCGCGGCGGCTCGGCCGCGGAAGGTGGGGATCGCCAGGGCGGTGCCGTTCCGCGACATGCCACCGCCTCGATGCGGCGGCCCATGTCGTCCGGAATCGCGGCCACGGCCCTGCGCTGCCGACCGGCGCGATGGGCGCCTCAGATGGCCGGTTTGTAGGTTCAGGTCCGCAGGCTGGCCTCGGCCAGGCCCAGACGGTCGGCGGTGGGGCGGGCGCGTCGCTCGGGCATCGCGGCTGCCTCTCGGTCGAGCCGCATACGCGCACTCACGCAGCGGGACCGTGCAGGATCCGCGGCGTACGAGAACAGGGCCCCGGCCGACCGAGCTCTCCTGTCGCGGTCAGAACCTGTCCGCAAGTCCCGCTACCGTGCCTCACATGACGAACACCAAGCGGAGCGTCACCGGCACGGCACCCCTGCTCGACGCGCGTGCCCTCAACCGCGCGACCCTCGATCGGCAGTTGCTCCTGCGCCCCGCCCGGCTCTCCGTCGCGGCGGCCGTCGAGCACCTGCTCGGGCTCCAGGCGCAGAACGTCAAACCGCCGTACTACGCGCTCGCCGCCCGGCTCGACGGATTCGCGCCCGAGGCGTTGTCCCGGCTGATGGCCGACCGCGAGGCCGTCCGGATCGTCACGATGCGCTCCACGATCCACACCCACACCGCGGACGACTGCCTGACCCTGCGGCCACTGGTGCAGCCGGCCCGGGACCGGGAGCTGGTGCAGTTCCGCAAGGGCCTCTCCGGTGTCGACCTGGACCGGCTCGCCGCCCTCGCCCGCGACCTCGTCGAGACCGAGCCCCGCACCATGGGGCAACTGCGGGAGGCCCTGCTGAAGGAGTGGCCCGACGCCGATCCGCAGGCCCTGGCCGTCGCCGCCCGCTGCCGCCTCCCGCTGGTGCAGGTGACGCCGCGCGGTCTGTGGGGGCGCAGCGGGCAGGTCAGCCTCACCACCGCCGAGCACTGGCTCGGCCGGCCCGCACAGCCGGCCCCGACGCCCGACGCGGTGGTGCTGCGCTATCTCGCCGCCTTCGGCCCGGCCTCGGTGAAGGACATGCAGACCTGGGCCGGCATGACGCGCCTGCGTGACGCCTTCGAACGCCTCCGTCCGCAGCTCCTGACCTTCCGGGACGACAGCGGCGTCGAACTCTTCGACCTCCCGGACGCCCCCCGCCCCGCCCCGGGCACCCCCGCACCGCCGCGGTTCCTCCCCGAGTTCGACAATTTGCTGCTCTCGCACGCGGACCGCAGCCGCGTGATCCCGCCCGAGCACCGGGGCCGCTCGTGGAAGGGCAACATGGCCTACTGCACGCTCCTCGTCGACGGCTTCCTCGCGGGGTTGTGGCGGCTGACGGAGGACGCGCTCGTGATCGAGCCCTTCGACCGCCTCACCCGCGCGCAGCAGGACGAGGTCACCACCGAGGGGGAGCGGATGCTGCGGGCCATGCACCCGGGGGCGTCGTACGACATCCGGTTCGGCGTCGTACGGACCTAGGGTCGCGGCACCAGGTCGCGTCGCCACATGGATAGTCGCGACATGGATAGTCGCGACATGGATAGGGGGCGTTGCGGGCCGCGCGTGGGGGCCCCCCCCCCCCCCCCCGCAAAAACCAGACGGCTACAAAAAAACAAGTGGCCCAAAAACAGATTACCAGCCTACATACCACGATTGAGTAGGTGTTCAAA